>JAILQE010000001.1 GCA_024699125.1 Candidatus Saccharimonadota bacterium | reverse complement strand
TACTTGGCGGCACCAATCCATATCAAACCGAAAGTTACATAGACAAACTTGGTACCTGGTGTAACAAAATGGATATCATGTGCAGCAGCCATTTTAGCATCGGCAATCACGTCTCGTACGTTACGGATCATTTATATGATGATGCCGCACGTATTATCTTCTCCAAAATCACTAAGTATTTTGACATTAAATCAAACATTGCCTCGCCGCACGACACGGCAATTTTGCTCGACACGACCGGCTCGATGGGTTCAATAATTTTCAAATTTAAAAACGAAGCCGTGCGGCTGGCGACCGAAACTTTTAATAAAGGCGGCCGCATTGCTTTATTTGAGTACCGTGATTTAGACGATCCATTTGAACCGGTTGAACATTGCTCATTTGAAACCTGCACACTCGGCGATTTTATCAAAGCAATTGATAGTATTGAAGTTTCGGGAGGCGGTGATGAACCAGAATCATTATTATCAGCCTCGCTTCATACTATGCGAAATTTGAATTGGCAACGCGGCGCCACAAAATCGCTCGTCGTTTTGACTGACGCCGGATTTCTTTCACCCGATCGTGATGGGGCCACTTACCAGCAAGTTGTTGAAATGAGCCGTAAAATTGATCCAGTGAATTTTTATATCATCACGCCTGACTATAATGAAGGCGCATATCTCGAACTCGCCAAGGACACCGATGGCAAAGTTGTAACAAACTTTGACGAACTTAGTTTACTCACGGATTACATTATCGAACGTGCAGATAGCCTGCCAAAAGTCGAAGTAGAAGAAATAGAATCCATAAAGCCGACCCTAGAAGTGAACGAAGTCATGCGCGTAGTAACAGACACATTTAAAATCAAAGTCTCATCAAGTACTGGCAAGATATTGGCAATTTTAAATGATGCAATACTGGGAGTAACAACCGAAAACGAGTTCACGATTACGGACATCGACACATCGCAAACCAACATATTAAGTTTAGTCCCGATCTCGGATTCAGAACGCGGCGACGCTGTGACAATTACACTGGATCAACCACTGAGTGAGCCGGAATTAGAACTGCCGATATTAAAGGCACCAAATACTGGATTTAAATCCGAAATTATGCTATAATAATCGAATGATTTTAGACAAAGACAAAATTCGTAACGTTGCCATTATCGCGCACGTTGACCACGGTAAAACCACTCTTGTGGATGGCCTTTTGAAGCAATCCCACACTTTCCGTGACAATCAAGCCGAAATGCAACAAACTCTAATTATGGACTCCATGGACCAGGAGCACGAGCGGGGAATCACCATCACCGCCAAGCAAACTGCCGTTTTTTATGATGGTTACAAAATCAACATCATTGATACCCCAGGCCACGCCGACTTTTCCGGCGAGGTTGAACGTACGCTCAACATGGCCGACGGCGTAATTCTTGTCGTTGACGCCCAAGAAGGCCCAATGCCGCAAACCAAATTCGTTTTGCAAAAGGCTCTCGACCTTAAACTTCGCCCAGTCGTAGTCATCAACAAAATTGATAAACCAGCCGCTCGTATCGAAGAAGTTAAAGACGAGATTTCTGATCTCTTCCTTGAGCTTGCAACCGACGAATCCCAACTCAACTATCCAATTTACTACGCCATTGCCCGCGACGGCAAAGCTGGTAAAACTCCAGAACTTGATAATGATTTGCACGTAATTTTTGAATCCATCATTAACGATATTCCAGCACCAAAAGTTGACGAGAATTCCGAGAAAGGCGCCCAGCTTCTTGTGGCCGCTCTTGCCGCTGATAACTATCTTGGCAAATACTGCATTGGTAAAATCTTCCGTGGCAAACTCAAAAAAGGCCAAAGCGTCAAAATCATGCGCGGCGAAACCATTAAGTCTGCCAAAATCGACCAAATCTTTTCTTATCGCGGTCTCAATAAAGAAGAGGTTGAAGAAGCTATTACCGGCGACATCGTCGCACTAGTTGGTGTTGGCGAAGCAAACATTGGTGACACCATCGCAACGGGCGACACGCCAGAAGCCTTACCAACTATCGAGCTCGAACCACCAACGCTTTCGATTTACATTGGCCCAAACACTAGCCCACTTAAAGGCAAAGAAGGTGAGTTCACTACTTCCCGCCAAATCGCCGAGCGTCTTGAAAAAGAACTCGAAACCAACATTGCACTCAAAATCGAACCGGATGGTCTTGGTTACAAAGTTTCTGGCCGTGGGGAACTACATCTTTCCGTTTTGATTGAAACCATGCGCCGTGAAGGTTACGAACTTGAAGCTGGCCGCCCTGAAGTAGTTTACAAAGAAATCGATGGCGTAAAATGCGAACCAATCGAAAGCTTGACCGTGGAAGTTGGCCCAGAATTCGTCGGTGCCGTTTCACAAGAGCTTGGTATCAGAAAAGCCGAGCTTAAATCACAAGATTTAACCTCAACCGGCGCCACCCGCTTTACTTACGAAATTTCTACCGCCGCCTTGATCGGCCTTCGCAACAACTTGCTCACCGCAACCAAAGGCACCGTCCTCATGTCTAGCCTTCCATGCGGCTACCGCCCAGTTGACTCTAAGTACAAACCAGAACGTAACGGCGCTCTCATCGCTTTTGAATCCGGCGTTTCTACCGCCTACGCATTGGACGCCGCGCAAGCTCGTGGTATCTTGTATATCCCACCACAGGTGCCAGTTTATCAAGGTATGATTGTTGGTCTTTCCAACAAAAAAGACGACCTCGACATTAATATCTGCCGCGAAAAACAACTTACCAACATGCGTACCCACGCATCGGATGGCGCTATCCAACTTACGCCATACACTCAACTTTCACTTGAACAATGTTTGGATTTTCTACTAGACGACGAGCTTCTCGAAGTCACACCAAAATCTTTGAGACTTCGCAAGCGTCAACTTGATCCAATTAAAAGAAAACGCGAAAACCGTGCATAAAAAATTAAAAGCCCCGGGAATCGGGGCTTTTAATAATTTGCTTGGGTCTAATTATTCTGGTCTAAGTAACTGCCACATTCTGTGTCTAGCTTCACGAAGTTTTTCCGCATCGCTTTTGCGGCTATCTTCTCTGGCTATCAGAGTAGCTTCTCTACTATCGTCATCAACAGCAGCGACTTCTTCACTAGTTAGAGGAGTACCTCTGTCTATTTTTTTATATTCGTCTTTCGACGTAATAATCACCCCCTTCTTGTAAAGACCCAACCTTTTGATTATATCATAGTGATATAATATAAACATGTTAATTGATTCTCACTGTCATCTGCACGACCGCGAATTTTTCACGGAAGAACAAGCCAAAGCCGCTTTAGAAAACGCCACTAAAAATGGTGTCGAAAAAACCATTTGTATTGGCACCAGTGCCGACGATTCAATCGCCGCGCGCGACTACGCCGAAGACAAAGCAAATGTTTATTGGACTTATGGCGTACATCCATCCGAATGGAAAAAGTGGCAGGAAACTAGTTGCGATAAAGAAGTAAATCGTGGCAAGTTTCATCACGGGCTTAAAGCTCCAGTTGCAATTGGCGAAGTTGGCCTGGATTATCATTACGGCAAAGACGACCATGAAGAGCAAAAGAAATTATTTATTGAAATGCTTGAGCTCGCCAAGATTCACCATCTTCCAGTAGTCTTTCATGTGCGCGAAGCGTTCGATGACTTTTTTGAAATCGTCAAAAACTATCCCGAAATCAAAGGCGTGGTACATTCTTTTTCGGACAGCAAAAAAGTTTTGAAACGTATTTTAGACGAAACCGATTATTATATTGGTGTGAATGGTCTCGCTACTTATTCAACTCTCCCCACTCCACCACTCGAAAGAATTTTACTCGAAACCGACGCGCCGTTTCTCGCGCCAGTACCACACAAAGGCGAAACCAACGAGCCGGCCTACATTAAAGATATCGCAAAGTGGCTGAGCGAAAAACTTGGCGTTGACGTAGAAACCGTAGCGAAGGTCACCACTAAAAACGTCGAAGACCTTTTTAAACTTTCCTAAATTGTGCTACAATGAGCTTATGGATAAGCCAAAGAAATCTGCGAAAAAAACTATATCAATTATTATTTTTATTATCGGTTTCATCGCGCTCGCCGCTGGCGCGGCGATGTTTGTGCTCGACTGGCTCAAAAAACCTGCCGTTGAAGATGCCGAATATTTTGTTTCAATCGGCGAATGGGTTGAAGAGGATAGTGACGGCGTGATTTGGAAATTCACCGAGATCGGCAAAGGTACTCTCACCACCAACAACCACATTGATGATTACGATTTTATTTGGTCACTTGAAGGCGACAAACTCAAAATCGAAACTGCCTGGCTTTACGATCTTAACAACGAGTTTACTTATACCCTAGACCAAAAAGAAAATACCTTGAAACTCGAAAGCGACGGCAAAACCGTCACCTTCGTACCGAAAGAAGAACCAAAAGAAGAATAATTAATTCAGATCAACTTCGGCGCCACAAGTGGCGTTAATACCGAGATTCGACAGGATCACCATTTCATCATCTGGAATCATGTGCGTAGCGTGGAACTGCGCACTTTTTAGTTTGTCGAGATTATTTAGAGCCTTCTTCACAATTGGATTCGTAGTCGAACAAATTGAAAGCGCCATCAAAACTTCGTTGAGTTTGAGATAACTTTCCTTGAAGTTTGAAGTTTTGTTTTTGATTTCGAGAATCGGCTCCAGCACGGTTGGCGAAATCAAATCTACTTCGTCTGGAATCTTAGTAATATGTTTAATAGCGTTGATGATGGTACTAGAAACTGGGGATAGATAGCCGGTTTTGCGACCAGTAATATATTTGCGACCAATTTCAATTGCGGCGCTTGGCAAATTGTGGGCAGCTTGACGTTTTTCTTCGGCTTTCTTTGCAACTTCACGGTCTTTTTCAGAAATGCCAAGTTCGTTCATCAAAAGCTTGATGCGGTCTGGCACTTCTGGCTCCACCAAACCTTTTTTAAGATCCACCACGGCGCGGTAGTAGCGACGTACGATTTCATCCTTGGCGGCTTTTTGCACGGCAGCATCATCCGTAATACAAAAACCAACCATGTTCACACCCATGTCGGTTGGCGAGAAGTAAATACTTTTGCCCATGATGCGAGTCAAAATTTCTTTTAGAACAGGGAAAGTTTCAAGGTCGCGGTTGTAATTGACTACGGTCTCGCCATATTTTTCGAGATGGAAATAATCAATCATGTTTTTATCGTTGAGGTCGGCCGTAGCAGCTTCGTAAGCGATATTCACTGGGTGTTTCAAAGGCAAATTCCAAACCGGGAAAGTTTCAAACTTAGCATAGCCAGCTTTTACGCCATGCTTGCATTCGTGGTAAAGCTGCGAAAGGGAAGTAGCGAGCTTGCCGGAGCATGGGCCTGGAGCGGACACCACCACCAATTTTTTGGTGGTTTCGATATATGGATTGGCGCCGTAGCCTTCGTCAGACACAATCGTGTCGACGTCGGTAGGATAGCCTTTGGTGAAGGTGTGAAAGTATGGTTTGATGCTGTAGTCTTCAAGTTTTTTAGCAAAATCTTTAGCCTTTTTCTGACCATCAAACAAAGTAATCACGACGGAATTTACCGTGAGACCTTTGCTACGTAAAAATTCAATCAGGCGCAAAACTTCGGTTTCATACGAAATCATGTGGTCGGCGCGGATTTTGCTTTTTTCAATCGCATTAGCGTTGATACAAAGAATCACCTCGGCCTGATCTTTAAATTCTTGCAAAAGACGAATCTTGAGGTCCGGCAAAAAGCCCGGAATTGTGCGTGCTGCGTGCTGATCGTCTATTAACTTCCCACCAAATTCGATATAAAGTTTATCGAACATTTTGATACGTTCTTTGATTTTTTTGGTTTGAAGTTTTAGATACTTTTCAGCATCGAAGCATTTTTTCACCTTAACCTCCTTTTAACTCTTTAATTATAGCATAGCGAGAAAATCACAAGTCAATTTTTTGTCTTAACCAAAATCGCCAAAAACGTAAAAATATGTTATAATATATCTATGCTTTATCTTGATCACGCGGCAGCCACGCCAACCTCAAAAAAGGCTCTCAAGGCTATGGAGCCGTATTTTGCGGACCAGTTTTTTAATCCTTCCGCGCCATATATTTCGGCTAACCACGTACGTCAAGACTACGAAGAAGCCAAGGATGAAATCGCCCACGCTATCGGCGCTAAGGGCGCAGATCTCGTAATGACTTCCGGCGCTACCGAGTCAATTAACCTCGCTTTCAATATTTTAGAACCAGACGCTGAAGTTTTAATCTCTGCCGTCGAACATAAATCTGTAGTAGAAGCTGCCAAAAAAATTAACTGTAAGACTATTAACGTCGATAAATTCGGTCGCGTTCTAATTGATGATTTTAAGAAAAAACTAAGTAGCAAAACTCAGTTTGTTTCTGTGTGTCTCGCTTCTGGCGAACTTGGCACCATTCAACCAATTTCTGAAATCGCCGCGATAATTAAAGACGAAGTTTTGCGCCGCAAACTAGCGGGTGAAACCACACCGCTTTATTTCCACTGTGACGCCTCACAAGGTATCGGCATATTGGAAGCCAAAGTTGGACGCCTTGGCGTTGATCTTCTTACCATCAACTCTGCCAAAGTCTACGGACCAAAGGGTGTCGGCGCTTTGTATGTTGGCCACAACGTCAAGCTAAAACCAATGACCGTGGGCGGCGGGCAGGAAATGGGTTTGCGCTCTGGTACCGAGAATGTGCCGGGCGTGATTGGTTTTGCTGCCGCCATCAAAGATGCCGAAGAGCATCTAAACGCCGAAAGAAAACGCCTCGAAAAGCTTAAAACTATCTTGAAAAACGAATTAAAAGACATTTCTGGAATCATGTTTCTTGGAAATCCAAAATACCAGTTAGCAAACTTTGTGCCAATTTCCGTGCCGGGCGTAGACGCCGAGCGCATCATTTTTGCGCTCGAAAACGAAGAAGTCTATCTTTCTACCGGTGCCGCCTGCTCGGCCTCAAAGGGAATTAAATCCGCTACATTGACGGCTATTGGCCTAGATGACGCCGCCATCGCCGGGTCACTTCGCATCACGATGGGTAAACTAAACGACGAAGAAAACATCAAAAAGGCCGGCGAGCTAATCAAAAGCACCATCACGTCCGAACAATCTCGAAATTGACAAACAAGTTCGACCATATTATAATATGTAACATCTTACAAGAAAGGGGTGGCTTTCATGAAGGTGCTACTCAGGATTGTCGGCATAATTATTGTCGTCATATCCGTACTTTTCACATCGCTCGTCGCGTTTATCTACTTTTTCTCTCGTCCGCAACCTGGGTTCCTGGGCAAAAACTACTGGGACGAAGGAGGGGATGAAGAGAATGGACGTATCGGCTTTGGCCACGTCGTTACAAAATACGACGATGCCTGCAATAATAAGGCATGGCAAAAAGCCGCAGAAGAAAAAATAGACGCCGAATTGGCGGAGCGGGGTTAACGCCCCGCTTTTTTTATTTCAAAAAATATGTTATAATATAAACACAAATCTTATGGAAGGGGGGTGACATCATTGGATGAGCACCTTAAAGAAGCCAGGGTCAGTAATTTTCTCAAATGGGTAGACAGTGACGGATTTATTTCAATAGGCTCAGATGTAGTTGTAATGCTGTTCAACATAATATCCGTCATACTTTACGCGAACTCGATTGGAGATGCGGTAGCCTTATTCTGTGCAGAAATGTTCTTCGAAGTTGGCGCCATCCCGGCTGGGGTATCAATTCTATCGAAATGGTATAAACCCCAGGAGAATCGCAAGTCCTACGCGAAGAGAATTATCATATGGGTAATCACCGTATTACTGATCATAGTGTTCACATTACTAAAGGTAAAAGAGCTAAAACTGCCACACTTTTTCGCTTATATAGCCTTATTTGTGTTCACGATTATAGTAGTAATGTGGCAAGTCACATTAGAAGCGGAGCATTAAATGCCCCGCTTTTTTTATCTCGAAAATATGTTATAATATGAATATGAAAACAGTTTATGTCGGTATGTCCGGTGGAGTCGACTCCTCAGTTTCGGCCGCATTACTCAAAGATGCAGGCTATAAAGTTGTTGGTGTTTACATGAAAAACTGGTCCAAGAATCTCCCGGGCATGAAGTGCCCATGGGCCGAGGATCTCGCCGACGCCAAACGCGTAGCCGTAAAACTCGGTATCGATTTTAAAGTTTTTGATTTTGAAAACGACTACAAACAAAAAGTCGTGGACTACATGCTGGATGAATACAAAAAAGGCAACACGCCAAACCCAGACATCATGTGCAACCAAGAAATCAAATTTAAACTCTTTGCCGAAACCGCTTTTGAAGACGGCGCCGATTTTATCGCAACTGGCCACTACGCAAAAACTGAAAACGGGGAACTGCTCCGCGCGAAAGACGAGAACAAGGATCAAACTTACTTTTTGTACCGCGTTACGGCCGATGTTTTAAAGCGCACGATTTTCCCAGTTGGCGACATGTTAAAACCAGACGTTAAAAAGCTAGCCACAAAATACGGACTTTCAAACGCCTACAAAAAAGAATCCATGGGTGTTTGCTTTGTGGGCGAAGCCAACATGAAAGATTTTTTGAACGAATTCATCGACATCAAACCGGGCGTAATTATCGAGCTTGAAACTGGCAAAAAACTTGGCTTCCATGATGGCGCGATTTTGTACACGATTGGCCAACGCCACGGCCTCAACGTCGGCTCTGGCCTTCCTTATTACGTCGCCAAAAAAGATATCGAAAAAAATATCGTCTACGTTTCGAAGAATTTAAATACCGATAATTTGTGGGTTACCGAAATTCCATTAAAAGATATTTTCCTTCGCAAAAAACCAAGCTCTAAAAATATTTTAGTAAGACTTCGTCACCGCGCTGCGCTGTTGCCAGCTAAATTTGATGGCGAAAAAATTATTTTCGAAAAACCAGTCAAGCGCATCGCTGCCGGCCAATCGGTTGTGTTTTATGAAGACGAAGTCTGCCTTGGCGGCGGTATTATTACTGAGTAATTAAACCCTTTTCGACTTTGAGGCCGAGCACCGGCATCAATTGATAATCCAAATAACTTTCCGAGATAGTGCCATTTTCAACGGCGCTTTTTATATTATTAAATGCCGTTACATAATCAGTCACAATTATCATATTATTACCGGCCAGCACCGCCTGCACTTCAGCTGAATACTCGCCGTGATAGTATTCCGCGATGGCATCCATCGACAAATCATCCGTAATAATAATGCCAGAAAATCCTAGGTCGTCCGTGAGGATTTTATGCACGTCGTGAGATAAAGAAGCCGGGGCTGATGAGTCGACCTCTTGAATAATATTATGCGAAACCATCACAAAATCCGCACCAGCCTTGATGCCAGCTTCAAACGGCAAGAGATCGTTTTCCTTGAAACTTGCAAGCGAACGCGTATCAACTGAAATCAAACTATGCGTATCAACATTGCAACCGTAACCTGGAAAATGTTTTAACGTGGCCGAAATATTCGAGCCATGATATTTTTCAGTGATATTTTTTATGTAATCCGCCGTGGCCGAAGCGCCCTGGCCAAACGTGCGCGCATAAATAAAACTATTTTTATCTTCGCAAACATCCGCCACCGGCGCAAAGTTCACATTCACACCAATGCTGTCAAGCGTCGAAATTTTAGTTGCAGTGTCAGCAAGAATTGCATCCATCCCACCACGCGCGTAAAGTTCCTGCGGAGAGGCAAAGTTAGATAGCCCAGCGTAAGAAAGTCGCGAAACCAGACCACCTTCTTCATCAATGCCAATAAATAATTTTGTATTTAAATCACGTTGCCAACTATCAACTTTAGTTTTAATCGAAGCCAAACTCTGGCCATTTACATCGCGACCAAACAGAATCAAACCACCAAGATGATATTTGGACGCCACGGACTTAATATTCATTTCCGGCGCGCGAGCAAACAAAAGTTGCCCAACCTTCTCATCCAAAGTCATACCGTCCAAAACTTTAGCCGCGCGCTCATAATAATCAGAAAAGAGTTCGTTTTTAGACTCAACCGAGCCATCAAAAGCCGCCACCTTAAAAGTCAAAGCTTTGAGCGCGAAAAATGCACCAAAACCCGCCGCTTCCAAAAGTAAAATGCCAAGTAAAATTTTTGTTGGGAGTTTCATAACATTATTATATCAAAACTTCGTTTTATCTCTATTTTATGTTATAATATTCTGCATGAACGCAAACGAAATTCGTCAAAAATTCCTAGATTTCCAAGTTAAAAAAGGCCACAAAATCATTGCGCCAGCACCACTCGTGCTCGAAAATGATCCGACCACGCTTTTTACGGGCTCTGGCATGCAGCCACTTTTGCCATACCTATTAGGCAAGCCTCACAAAGACGGCACTCGCCTTACCGATTCCCAACCATCACTTCGTTTGCAAGATATTGAAGACGTCGGCGACCCTCGCCACACTACCGTTTTTGAAATGCTCGGCAACTGGTCACTCGGCGACTACTTTAAAGAAGAACAAATTAGAAATTTCTTTGAATTCTTAACTAAAGAAGTAGGTCTCGACCCAAACAAAATCTACGTCACCTGCTTTATTGGTAACGAAAAATACGGCATTCCAAAAGACGACGAAGCTGCCGCGATTTGGCAAAACGTCTTTAAAGAAGCTGGCATCGATGCCGAAATCGCCGAAATCGGCTCGGCCGAAAATGGCGACAAGCGCGGCATCAAACCAGGCGAACACATCTTTTTCTACGACGATCACGAAAACTGGTGGAGCCGTGGCGGTGGCATCGAAACCACTCCACTTGGCGACCCATGCGGCCCAGACTCCGAAGTTTTCTACGATTTTGGCGACGACAAGCAAGACGTGGCTAAATACGGCCTCGCCCACCCAGCTTCAGATGGCGCCCGATTCATGGAAATCGGCAACCAAGTGTTCATGCAATATCGCAGAAAAGACGACGGCACTTTTGAAGAACTCGAAAAGAAAAATGTCGACTTTGGTGGCGGCCTCGAGCGCATCACCGCAGCCTCAATCGATAGCTTTGATGTATTTAAGATTTCGCTTCTAAAACCTATCGTTGATAAACTCGAAGAATTGTCTGGCAAAAAGTACGAAAACAACACCGCCGACATGCGCGTGATTGCCGACCACTTGCGTGGCGCTTATCTTCTTGCCGCTCAAGGCCTCACGCCAAGCAACAAAGCTCAGGGCTATGCACTTCGCCGCTTAATTCGCCGCGCAATTCTGCGTGCTCTCGATCTTAATATCGCGCAAAACTTCCTTTCTGAAGTTATTCCAACTATTTCCGAAAACTATACTGAACTTCCGGACAGCATTTTGACGAACCGCAACGAAGCTCTAGCTGTACTCGAAAAAGAAGAAAACGCTTTTCGCCAAACTTTGAACAAAGGCTTGAAAGAACTTCGCAAAATCACCAAGACTTCCGACCAACTTACCGGCGAAGATTTGTTCCGTTTGCAAGACACCTACGGCTTCCCACTAGAATTATCCGTAGAAGAATGCTTCCGCGAAAGCATCAAACTCTCCGAAAACTACCAAGCCGAATTTGAAGCAGCCTTAAACGAACAACGCGAACGCAGCAAAACTGCATCAAAAGGCATGTTCAAGGGCGGCCTCGAAGACCACGGCGAACAAACCGTCAAATATCACACCGCCTGTCACTTGATGCTTGCCGCTTTACAAAAACTCGTTGATAGCTCAATCTGCCAAAAAGGTTCCAACATTACTTCAGAACGCGTGCGTTTTGACTTCAACTTGGACCACAAAATGGAAGAAGCCAAACTAAAAGCCGTCGAAGACCAAGTCAACGAATGGATTGCTGCCGATCTTCCAGTAGTTCACGCCGAATACGAAAAGAATTTTGCAAAAAACGAGCTCAAAGCCCACGGCCAATTCTGGGAAAAATATCCTGACATGCTCACCGTCTACACCATTGGTGACCCAGAAAACCCAGTCTCCCGCGAAGTCTGTGGCGGCCCACACGTCGAACATACTGGCGTACTTGGCCATTTCAAAATTGTCAAAGAAGAATCATCATCCGCTGGCGTGCGCCGCATCAAAGCCATTCTTGAATAGTGTGCTATAATAATAGCATGAGCACAATACTCGCCTTAGATATCGGTACAGAGTTTGTTAAGGCCGTGATTGCTAAATCTGGCAAAAAGGGCCAACTTGAAGTGATTGGTGTGGGTAAAGCCCACCAGGCGCTCGGCAACATGTATGCCGGCGCGATTGCTGATATTCCAGCCGTGGTTTCGGTCTGCGAAAAAGCCCTAGTTGACGCCGAAGAAAAAGCTGGCGAAACCGCCAAACTCGTAGTAGTCGGTATGGCCGGCGAGCTCGTAAAGGGCAACACCACCACTGTTAAATATCACCGCGAAAATTCCAATCGTCCAATTACCGAAGACGAAATGAATGAAATCATTAATAAAGTGCAACAAAAATCTGGCGAGATCGCCAAGAAAACCATCGCTCTTGAAACCGGCAACGAAAGCACCGAAATCCGTTTGATTAATTCTGCCATTGTCTCACTCACGATAGATGGTTACAAAGTTAGTAACCCAATCGGTTTCAAAGGCTCCGAACTTGAAATCCAATTTTATACCGCCTTTGCACCACTCATTCACATTGCGGCCATCGAAAAAGTTTGTGCCGAACTCAACCTCGAGCTCCTGGCTGTAGCCGTAGAACCATTTGCGATTTGCCGCGCTTGTCTCGGCGACAACCTAGAATCCCGCTTCTCGAGCATCGTCGTTGACGTTGGTGGTGGCACCACCGATGTAGCCGTAATCGATGACGGTAGCGTGGAAGGCACCAAAATGTTCTCAATCGGCGGCCGCAACTTTACCCGCCAAATCATGAACGCGCTCGACGTGGATTACGACACTGCCGAACAATATAAGATTAATCCAGACGACCTCAAAGAAGACGACAAAAAGAAAGTCGAAAAAGTTATCGAAAAAAATCTTGCCGTTTGGCTTTCTGGTATCAAAGTTGTGATTGAAGACTTTAATTTAGACGACACATTGCCAAAAACCATCCTGCTTTGTGGTGGTGGCGCCGGCCTTTCGGCCCTGCAAGAAACTCTCGCGATCTCAGATTGGTACAAGGACTTGCCATTTGGCCGCCGCCCAGTCATTTATCTTGCGGACATCAAAGATTTGCCAGACCTCACCTTTAAGACTGAAGACAAATTAGACTACTCATTCATGACCGCACTCGGTTTGTTGCGCGTCGGCTTAGATACCTTGGCGAGCGCACCAAGCGAAGATGGTCTAAAAGCCAAATTATCAAGACTTTTGCAAAAATAATTACGGTTTTACTTCAAGCCACTCGCCGGTTTTAAGACCGGTAAGTTGGTATTTGCCAAACTGAATGCGGTGAAGCGCCACGACTTTATAACCTAGCGCCGCAAACGTACGGCGAATCTGGCGATTGCGGCCTTCAGTAAGAATTACTGTATATAAAGCTGGCGCGACCGTCTTTCTCGGGTCGCGTCCGGCCGGCCCATCGCCATGGGCGGCCGGCGCTAAATCTCGCGCTGCCGCGCTCCGAAATCCCCTCGAAAGAGGATCCGTCAGCTTTATAACAGTAAACTTACTAATGCCGTCTTCGAGTTGAACGCCAAAGTCCGAAATCATTTGCTGATGCAAAGGCTCAAGATCACGGTCCAAAGTCACTTCATAAACCTTTTCTTTATAAAACTTTGGGTGAGTCATTTGGAATGCAAAATCGCCGTCATTGGTGAGCAGAATCAAACCCGAAGAATCCTTATCAAGCCGGCCTACAGTCTTTAAAACTCGAAGGTCCTTTGGCAACAAATCATAAAGCGTTGGTGCATCGCCCTGCGCACGGCGGGAACACACGTAGCCAACTGGTTTATTGAAAGCGATATAAGAAAAACCCGTTTCATGGGGTACTATCTTTTCATTATAGCATACTTTGTCGGTTTTGTCAACTCGCGCCCCTAGAACGGCCACCTCCCCATTCACGGTTACAAGCCCACCAACAATCGCCTCGTCGGCATCACGTCGCGAGATTCCAAGACGTTCGGCTAAAAACTTATTGAGCCGGATTAGTTGGCTGAGCTGGGCCGGCTGGCTGGACTGGGTTGACTGGCAAAGGCCAGGCTGATGCGGCTGGCTGGACTGGAGCGGCTGGTTGAGCCGGTGCTGCCGGTTGGGCCGGCGCGGCTGGCTGCTGCGCTGCTGGGTTTTGGGCTGGGCCATTTGGTTTATCTCCTAACACTTCGTGAATTACGTTAACAACATCTTCAATACCAACTTGGGATTTCACTAAATAACGGTCGGCACCAAGCTCTTCGCCGCGTTTGCGCTGATCATCGGAGGAAAGAGCAGTCATCATCACGACTTTAATAGCTTGGGTTTCGGGAGTTGAACGCAAAATATCTAGCATGTCAAAGCCAGAAATTTTTGGCATCATCACATCGGACAGTACTAGGTCTGGGCGCTCGCGCACGGCAACAGACAAAGCCTCCTCGCCATCGCCGGCCACTACAATCGTGTAGCCTTCGGCCGCCAGACGGATGCTATAGATTTCGCGCAATGCGATATCATCCTCGACAATCATTATTTTACTCATTTGGTCCTCCGTTGTTATTTATTGAATTTGTTTGAACTGGTTGCGATATTGGTTGTGGCTGCTGAACTAGTTGCGGTGCCACGGTTGGTTGCGGTGCTGACTGCGGAACTGCCACTGGTTGTTGAACTGGCTGCGGCTGAGCAGTTGGCTGCGGAGCCGGTGCAACAGGCGCAGGCTGAGCAACTGGAGCTGGCTGAGGAGTAGCAGGTACCGGTTGCGCAATTGGTGCTGGCTGTGGATGTGCGGCTGCCATCTGTTGCTCTCTAGTTGCTTCGGCGGTTTGTTGATTCTGAAAATCAATCAAACGTTTACTATATTCATCTGGCGTTAAACGCGGTAGGGAAACATAAAAGGTTGAGCCTTCGCCAAACGAAGATTCTGCCCACACCCGGCCGTTCATCGCTTCAACGCGTTTTTTAACAAGATAAAGCCCGAGGCCGGTGCCACCCACGGTGCGAGTTTGCGAGTTATCGGCGCGATAAAACTTCTGGAAAATATGCTGCAAATCATCGGCTGAAATTCCTACGCCAGTATCAGTAACATTAATAAGTGCGCGATCACCGTCGCCAAGTACATTCACGTAAATCGAGCCCCCTTCTGGCGTGTACTTGATGGCATTTTCGAGCAAGTTTCCCATAATTTCTTGCATATAATTCATATCGATGTAGCCATAAACAATCGGCTGCACACTGCGCGCGTTCACGAGCTCAGAGTTTGCGCTACCAAACTGATATCTAAGACTCTTTTCGCCAGCTTGCACAGCGAAAGTATCAGAAATCCGCTTTACTGTTTCAACTAGATCTACTGGCACAAAGTGTGCTTTGGTGCGACCATCGTCAAACCTGGTAACATCGAGCAGGTCCTGGAAAAGATGGCCAAGATGCTTTGAAGCCTCGTGGGCTTGTTCGAGATATTTTTTAGCCCGATCATCAATCGTGGCAGTTTGCGGATTCAAAGCGAGCGACAAATAACCCTCAATCGAAGCCACCGGCGTACGCATCTCGTGCGAGGCCGTAGAAATAAACTCGGCCTGAGCGCCTTCCTCTTCGAGCTCTTTGGCAATATTGCGAAAAGTTACAATACGGTTGCCACGACCACCATCCATCACGGCCACAGAAACCGCAATCGGCGTGCGCTTATCAACTTTTTGCGCCACAAGGTAGCATTGGAAATTTTCTAGTGGCTGGCCCATCACCATCGAGTTCACAAATTTATTGTCGTTACCCTCAAATGGCTGGCCGTCTTTTGATTCAATCTTGAAAAACAAATTATAATCAAGCCCCACGACATCATTAACGGAAGCAAGATTCAACATAATTACACCAGCAGGATTAATAAATTGAATCACGCCGCTCATATCCGTGATCATGACGCCCTCATTGATGGCATCAAGAGCCATTTCTGACCAGGCTGAGCGCCCACCGTCAGAATTTTTCACCACAGGACTGTCAGTTTTTTGCCACGGAAAATTCATCAATTCTATTTTAGCACAAACGGAATGATTTGTGGTATATTTTAACTATGAATAAAGACGTAGTTTATATTGAACCTGAGGATGATATCACAGATATCATTTCCAAAATTGAAAACGCAAAAGCAAAAATTGTTGCGCTCGTCGTTCCCAAGAAAGCTGATATTTTTCGCAGCGCTGTTAACGTAAAATTGATGGCCAAAACTAGCGCTGAAGCCAAGAAAAATGTCGTCCTTGTTACTACTGAGCCTTCTATTATCAAGCTTGCCGCTATCGCCAAACTTCCTGTCACCAAAGATCTAAAGACCGTGCCAACTGTACCAGAAATTGAAGATGCCGACCTCAAAGTCGTAGAAATCAAGGATGAAAAAGAGCCAGTAGTAGAAGATGAGGATGCCGAAGAAGCTGAGGAGACCGACGAGGAAGCCGAAGCAGAAGACGAAGAAGCTACCGAATCCGAAGAAGAAACCAAAGAAGAGTCTGAGGAAGAATCCGAGGCCGAAGTTAAAGAAGACGAAGAGAAATCAGAAGAAAAAGCCGAGCCTAAAAAAGACGACAAGAAAAAAGAAAAATCTGACAAGAAAGCCGATAAGAAAAAATCTAGCAAGGATGGCGGCATTCTTGGCTGGATCAAGAATCACAAGCTTATTGTCATTTTGACTCCAATTATCATCATTTTGCTGGTCCTCGTCTTGTTCTGGGCCTTTGTAATCGCACCGGCCGTCAGTATCACCGTAACTATCCGCACCGTCAAAAACAACTTCTCCGAAAACATTTCCTTTACCACTAAACTCGAAGAAGAAGACGCCAAAGCGGGTAAGTTCTATCTAGAAGAAAAGAAACTCACCACGCCAGTAAAAGTCGAATTTAAAGCCACCGGCACCAAGAACATCGGCGAAAAAGCCAAAGGCGAAGTCGTAGCATTCATCTACTTTGCTAACGCTGCCAGCATTTCAATCCCACAAGGCTCAACTTTCAGCAAAAACGGCCTCTTCTACACTTCTAACCAAGAAGTCACCTTGAGCTGGGATGGTAAAAGCTTTGACCCATGCGAAAATATCAACGCAATCGAAGATTTCGTTAAAGAAAAGTCCTGCCTCATCACCGCTAGCGTGCCAATTACAGCAAACGGCTCTGGCTCATCTTACAACGTAGCCCCATCGAACGATGGTTGGGCAGCCAATGTGGGCGTTGGTGTTTATTCAGTTAGCGAAATCGCTGGTGGCACCGACCGCACCATCACCGTCATTCAACAATCCGATATCGACGCCGCTAAAGAATCTCTCACATCACCAGCCAACGAGACCGAAAACCGCGCCGCACTACTTGCTAGCATCGGTGAAGACGTCTACAAGATTGAATCCAGCTTCCGCCAAAGCGTTGGCGAAATCACCTCAAGCCCAGCTCTCGACGAAGAAGTTAAAGAAGGCGTCACGCCAACCCTTAGCACCAACCTCACTTCATCAATCTTCGTACTTGATCTTACAAAGGTCAAAGAATACATCGCCGAGACCGCCAAAGTCACCGACAAAAACCGCATCTACGACATCGAGGATCCATTTGTCGAAAGCTTCACTAGCACCGAAACCGGCTATGCTGGCCGTCTCAAAACTGTTTACACGGTTGGTCCAAACATTTCCGCCGAGTCCATCCTCGAAAGCGTTAAAGGCGAGCCAATCGGCAAAATCAAACCAGTTATCACGGATCTTAGCGGTCAAAACTCTACCGCCGTCACCATCGACCGTTCCTTCCCATGGGTGAATTCCGTGCCAAACGACCCAAATAAAATCAATATCGAGATCGTTACGGAGGAATAAACAGTGCTCATTCTAGGTTTAGACGTGGGCGAAAAAAGAATTGGTGTGGCTAAAGCCGATTCGAATATCAAAATTGCGATTCCAATCTCCACCATCGAAGTAGACGGCAACGAATTTCAAGAAATCGCCCGCCTTACCCGGCTTTACAACACTGGCGCCGTGGTACTTGGCTTGCCGCGCAGCAACGAGGGCAACGAAACCGCACAATCTTTGTATGTCCGTAATTTCGCCAAAACCCTCACCGAAAAAGTTCCAAACGTAAAAATCAATTTCCAAGATGAATCTTTAACTTCAGTCGAAGCCGAAAAGCGCCTTAAAGCCCGCAAAAAAACTTACGAAAAAGGTGAAATTGATGCCGAGGCTGCCTCGATTATCTTGCAGGACTTCATCGAAAATTTTCGCGAAAAAGCCGAAACTACGCCAAAAAAAACTAATCTAGCCGAAAAAACTTCCCAGAAAATCATGCTCGAATCCAAAAAAGCTACCCATAAGTCGAAAAAATTTCTCAAACTCCTAGTCATCCCACCAATTGTTCTATTCTTGCTCTTGGTGCTACTTGGTGGCTTTCTGTGGTACAAAAACAGCCTCAACGGCTCTACTTTGAACTGTAACGACGATTGCCCAGTTATTACCGTCAACGACGGCGATTCCACCGACACAATCATCAAAAACCTCAGTGAAAAAGGCCTGATCGGTAACGAATTAGCCTTTAAAATCTATCTCAAGCTAGAACGCAGCAATACTGTCTTTAAATCTGGCACTTATTACTTTGAAAACGGCCGCGCCTACTCCGCTGGCGACATCGTAGATATACTAGAGCTCGGCGGCGGTAGCGACAACGTCTTTACCTTTACGGTTTTGCCAGGCGAGACCATCTTTGACATCAAGAAGAAACTCTTAAAACTCGGCTATGAGCAAACCGAAATCGACGAAGCCTTTAATAAACGCAAATATGAAGGTTATTTATATGGCGAAACTCATGAATTCTACAAAGAAACCCCAGTTACCGAAATTCTGGAAACTTTTTACGCCGAAATGGAGCGCATCATCAAGGAAAACGACCTCGAAAATAAATATGCAGCACATGGTCTTACTTTAGATCAGGGAATTACCTTGGCTTCAGTAGTCCAAAAAGAGGCCCACGGCAAAGAGCAACCAACCGTGGCTCAAGTTTTCCTCTCGCGCATTAGCTACGGTATTCCACTGGGTAGCGACGTTACCGTTTCGTACGCCCTCGACGTTATCGATCCCGAGCGCCAAATTTATAAAGATAACCAATCAGCATTACTTGTAGATTCCTGCTATAATACCCGCCGCTACGCCGGTCTCCCTTGTGGCCCAATCTCTAGCCCAAGTCTTTCGGCTCTGCTCGCGGTAGCCAACCCATCTGAAACCAGTTATCTTTATTTCTTGACAGGTGACGACGGGACGATGTATTATAGTTATACAGAGGCCGAGCACAACCAGAAGATTCGCGACTACTGCCAGGTTCTCTGTAACGTTTCATTATGACAAAGAAAAAATTCAATTTTGAGATTATCAAAAGAATCGCGCCGTATATTTTGTCGGCCGTGGTGGTTCTTGGTGTCGTAATCGTTGGCTCCGCCGACAAGAAAAAGTCAGGTACTCTCTTAAATCTTGACGTTTTTTCAAACAACAGCACCGTTTTAACCACTGATCAGTTGTCCGAGCTTTACATCGTAGCTAACCTTGCCGACATCATAAATCTTGCCAGTATTGACGATATGGCCTCTAACTACGTGATTGCCAACGTGATGTCTGACGTTGGTCAAATTACCGATGGCCACATCGAGAAAAAACCAGTCACAGATACTTCAAACCTCTCGCGCGGTGGTATTTTTGAATACACCGTACAAGAAGGCGAAACTATGAAAGATATTGCCGCAAGGTATGGTCTTACCACCGACCAAATTCGTTGGTCTAACAATCTTAAAACTACCGCAATTTCAGCCGGTAATAAGCTTTATCTCTCCAAACAGCCGGGCATCGTTTATGTTGTAAAATCCAGCGATACCATAGAGTCAATCGCCAAAACCTATGGTTCAAACGTTAAAGAAATCGAAACCCTTAATGACCTCGAACTTACCGGTATTTCCAGCGGTATGCGCATCTTTATTAAGAATGGTACTTTGCCAGTGCGCGAACGCCCAGAATACGTTGCCCCAACCACAACATATAACTATTCTTACCTAGGTGATACTTCTACTCGTAAAAACGTTGAAAACCTTGGTTACCGATATGGCCTAGGCGGCCCATATGTTGCTGGTCAATGTACGCAATGGGCTTGGTACAACCGTAAAGATTTGCCATCTAACCTTGGTAACGCAAACAACTGGGCCAGAAAGGCCGCTGCCGCTGGCTTCCCAGTCGACCACAATCCACGCGCTGGCGACGTCTTCCAGACTACAGCTGGTTGGTATGGCCACGTGGGTTACGTTGAGGCCGTAAACGGCGATGGCTCCATCGTGGTAACTGAGATGAACTACTACTACCGCAGCTTCCTCGTGATTCGTGCTACTATTCCAGCTAGCGCCGTGAAAAACTTTAACTACATTCACAAAAAATAGTTGTAAAAATAAGCGATTTATGGCATAATATAAATATGTTCGTAGATACAGCAAAAGTTAATTTGAAAGCAGGGAAAGGCGGTGACGGCGCTGTATCTTTTCGCCACGAAATTTATATTCCAAAAGGTGGCCCAGATGGTGGCGACGGTGGCAAAGGCGGCTCAATCATCTTTAAAGCCGACAAAGACACCAATACTCTTCTTGATCTTAAATTTACTCCACTTCTAACTGCCGAAGACGGCCGCAATGGCTCCGGCACCCGCTCCGCTGGCCGCAGCGGCAAAGACCTCATTGTAGAAGTGCCTATTGGTACAGTCGTTAAGCGCGATGGCAAGGTTATTGCCGACCTCACCCACGACCAGCAAGAAGCCGTAATCGCCCGTGGTGGCGACGGTGGCTTTGGTAACGCCCACTTCAAATCTTCTACCCGCCAAGCTCCAATCATCGCCGAAGTTGGCGAACCAGGTGAAGAATTCGAAGCCGAAGTTGAGCTAAAACTTCTGGCTGACGTTGGCCTCGTTGGCCTACCTAACGCCGGTAAATCTACTTTTCTTTCTGTGGTTTCTAATGCCAAACCAGAAATCGCCGATTATCCGTTCACAACTATTACGCCAAATCTTGGTGTGGCTACGATTGATGGCCAAGACATTTTGATTGCTGATATCCCAGGCCTGATTGAAGGCGCTGCCGACGGCAAGGGCCTCGGTCATGACTTCTTGCGCCACGTTGAACGTACCTCAGTTTTGTTACACCTCGTTGACGCTTATAATGACGATGCCGGCGAAGCCTACAAAACCATTCGAACTGAACTAGAAAAGTATTCCGATCTCAAAAATAGAGCAGAAGTAGTGGCCCTCACCAAATGCGAAGGCGTAGACGAAGACATCGTAAAGATGCAAATGCAAAGTATTTTAGCTATTAATCCAGAAGCTAAAATCTATACGATTTCAGCTGCCGCGCACCAGGGAATCACCGAACTTTTGCGCGAACTTAAAGAAGTTATTACCGAAACTAAGGCTGCTGCAGCAGCTGCCGCCGAAGCAGAAGGCGAGATCGTTCCTGAAGAACTTCCAACCATTGCCTTGTCCGAGAAAGAATACAAAGACACCTGGAATATTGAACAAACCGAAGATGGCAAATTTATCGTGACCGGCGAAAAAATCGAGAAATTCGCCCGCCGCACCGATCTTAATAATTATGCATCCTTAAACCGTCTCCGCGACATTATGAAGAAAATGGGCATCAAGGCTGAGCTCACCACCAGAGGCGCCGTCCCCGAATCTATCATTTCGATCGCCGGCAAAGAATTTACTTTAGTCGAAGATTATTAAAAAAGTCTTGACAATATGGCGCTTATGCTTTATTATAAACATAAGCTGATACGCTTCACAGGGGTTCCACTGAGCAATTAGTGGAGTGTGGAGACTCATTAAAAACAAACAGCGGATTAAAACAAAACAATGTGCCCCAAGGGTGGGCGCGCATCAGCGCAAAAAAAGAGGAACGACGCGAGTCGCCTCTTTTTTATAAAGAACATTTGACTAGTTTTCCTCGGACACACTTCGCCCTTCGGGCTCACGCTTCGCGAACAAGGCCGTAACTTCGTACGCCTTCGGCGAGCGGCCAAGCTTATGGTCCGAGGAAAACTATTCAAATGTTTTCATACTATGATATAATATTAGAGACATGTCAAAGATTAAATTTACCATTATTACTCTATTTCAAGAGGCGCTTGAGCCGTATCTGAATACTTCCATGATGTGGAAGGCCAAAGATAAGGGAATTGCTGAGTTTGATTTTGTGAACTTAAGAGAATATGGCCTTGGCCCACATAAATCCGTAGACGACACGCCATACGGCGGTGGTGATGGTATGTTGCTTCGCTGCGAACCAGTTTTTAATGCTATCGAAGACGTCAAGAAAAAAGATCCGAAAGCCGAAGTCATCGTTCCAACCCCAGCCGGCAAGTTGTGGACTCAAGAAATGGCGCAGCAATTTGCCGATGTTGCCGAAGATAAACATTACATTATTTTGTGCCCACATTATGAAGGCTATGATGAAAGAATTTTGTCGATTGTCGACCACAAAATCTGCCTTGGCCCATACGTTTTGACTGGTGGCGAAATCCCAGCTCTCGCCATTATCGATTCCATAGTGCGCCTGATCCCAGGCGTGCTCGGCGGTGAAACCTCGGCTATCGTCGAAAGCTTCTCTGATGGCGACAATATCGAATACCCACAATACACCAAACCATACGACTTCCGCGGCATGACTGTACCAGACATTTTGCTCTCTGGAAATCACGGCGAAATCGCCAAATGGCGCGCCAAAAACAGCAAAAACTTGCAAAAATAGCAAAACTGTGCTATAATTAGATAAATAGCGTGGGTGCGCTATATTTTTTAGTTTTTTGTACTTTCACAATAAAAAGAAGAGAGGTGATTTCCAGTGATTAACTATTTGGTTAATCTTTGGTTGTGTATCATTGCAGGAGGAAACGGAACTAGGCTGTTTTTGTACAGCAACAAAGACCGTCCTAAACAGT
Source organism: Candidatus Saccharimonadota bacterium (assembly GCA_024699125.1). Classification (GTDB taxonomy): domain Bacteria; phylum Patescibacteriota; class Saccharimonadia; order Saccharimonadales; family Saccharimonadaceae; genus Nanosyncoccus. The sequence continues at coordinate 5,288 of JAILQE010000001.1, read as the reverse complement.
TCTGTCTCCTGGATAAAGACCACACGTTTATCCAATCTACCATCGAACGGTTCATGTCGTTTGGCATCGATCCTAAGCATATTGTCATTATCGTTACAAACGATGTACAGTGGGATCTTGCTAAAGAACAGACTATGGAGAGATACGGCGTATTGTCATCCAATATCGTCAAAATCAGTCCAGACCACGGCTATGCCGGAGCAATGGTAGTCGCAACAAACCACGTCTATGGATCAGATCCAAATGCTGTGGTTATTTCAACACCGTCAGATCAGTCAGTGGAAACCAATAAAAACTTTTACAGGGTCATTAACGCAGCTATCGAAAACGTTAGTAACAACCCGGATCATGTAGTTTTCGTTGGTAAACCAATCACCGACGATAGTATAGTTAAAGATCTTGGGGTTTTCACTTACAAGGAAACTTCCGAGACCGTAGTTGCTATGGAAGAATTTTACGAGAAACCGCAAGGCGCAACCTTGCAGAAAGTATTGCGTGGCAAATATGCCTGCAATACCGGCATCTCAGTCTGGAACAGCGCCATTTTTAGACCTTGTCTCGAAATGGAATCAAGAGAAATCGCAACTGATGAGCTAATCAGAGAGTTGCGTGCCCGCTTGAACATCGATATTGTTGTTGGCGATTTTCATTGGGATGACTGCGGAACTTTCAAGGCTCTCTATAGAGTTAACAGCTACAGCAGCGGATCAGAAGTTGTCGTTCTTGGTAACGCCGAAAACGTGGTCTACGAAAACTGCCGCCAATCGTTACTCATCACCGATAGCTCTCTCGAGATTAACGTCTACGGAGCGTCGGATGTCGCAGTCATCGCACGAGAGATAGAAGGTCATTACTATCTGGAAGTAGCTGCGTTCAATTACAACCAGGGCGTAGCGGAGGCTGCAAAGATTTTCGAAGAGAATCTCGCAGCATTCCGTGCCGGTATCACCCTGGGAGGACGCAATAATGGCCTCACTACCCCGCGCGAAGACATATATCACTGCTGCTTCATAGGTGTGTCCAATTACAAAGTCCACACCTATGAACGCAAGAGCGGCAAGCGTGGCTTCCAGGTCACGTTCGGCTGCTAAGCGCACCCATTGCAAGCCCCTGCCTTGCTTCAAAGGCAGGGGTTTTTGCTATAATAAAAACATGGAGTTAGAATCCTCAGTCGAATACCTGAAAGGCATCGGCCCAAAGACGGCTGTTATTCTTAAAAAAGCCGGCATCAAGACCGTGCGGGACTTTTTCTATAATTTGCCAAAAAGCTACGACAATTTTATGTCGCCAAGCAAAATCAAGGATATTGAGCCGGGCAAAGTTGTGATTAAGGGCCACGTCACCGCGATGGTCAACCGCCGCGCGCGTTTTCGTCGCCTTAATATTACCGAGGCCGTGATCCGCGACGACACCAGCGCCGTGCGCGCCGTTTGGTTTAACCAAGCCTACCGTGCCAAGCAATTCGCAGACAACAAAGAATATCTTTTTACAGGAGTTTTTGAACTCAAAAACGGACGCTACCAACTTACTTCGCCCTCTGCTGTTCTGGCTAGCGAAGTGGTGGCCGGCGGCGGCTTTGAGCCGGTCTACGTGGCTCACGGCAAACTCAAAACCCACGATTTTAAGCGTCTCATGAACAACTCACGCGCCGTGTTTAACGATATTCCAGATCTCCTGCCGACCGTTAAGCCCGGCACCCGCAAAGAGGCTCTCTTTAATATTCATTTTCCAAAAACCGAAAAAGATATTGAGTCGGCTCGCGAATATCTCTCTTACGAAGAGCTCTTTGAGCTGATTTTGGCCGCCAAGCTCAACAAGCAAGAAACCAAAAAACTTACCGCCGCCGCAATTCCTTTTGATGCCGCCAAGATTAAAGCCTTCACCGAAAAACTACCGTTCTCTTTGACCAATGCCCAGCGCCTAGCTGCCTGGGAAATTTTCCAAGACATGAGCAAAACTTCGCCAATGAACCGTTTACTTCAGGGTGATGTAGGCTCCGGCAAAACCGTGGTCGCCGCCCTCGCCGCCTATGCCGCCGCTCAAAGCGGCAAGCAAAGCGCACTGCTCGCCCCTACCGCCATCCTAGCCACTCAGCATTTTGAAAGTCTCAAGAAATTATTTGAGCCATTTGGCCTAAAAATCGCGCTCCTTACCGGCGCCACTAAGGGGAAGAACGCTTTAAAAACCGCTATTTTAAACGGTGAAATCGACCTCGTGATTGGTACCCACGCGCTTCTTACCGACGACACGGAGTTCAAGAATCTTTCGCTCGTAATTATCGACGAGCAGCATCGTTTTGGCGTAGAACAACGTCAAAAACTCCTCCTAAAATCGCCAAAAAACACCGCGCCACATCTACTCTCGATGACCGCAACGCCAATCCCGCGCTCTTTGCAGCTCACTGTCTTTGGCGATCTTGATGTTTCGATTTTAGACGAGCTCCCTAAGGGCCGCATCCCAATCGAAACCAAAATCATTACCGAAGTACAACAAAAAGAACTGCTGTATCCAAAAATTATTGAAACCACTGGTAAGAAACAGCAAATTTACTGGATTTGCAAGGCTATCGACGACGATACAACTTCCGAAGTGACCTCTGTTAAATCCCGCACCGAAAAACTCAAAAAGCTATTTCCAGACCTGAGCATAGAATTCTTGCACGGCCGCATGAAGCCAGCCGAAAAAGACGAAATCATGGGGCGCTTTGCCGACGGCAAGATCGACATCCTGGTTTCTACCACCGTGGTGGAAGTTGGTGTGGACGTTAAAAACGCCACTTTGATGATTATCGAAGATGCCGAAAACTATGGTCTAGCTCAACTTCACCAGCTACGTGGCCGCGTAGGCCGTGGCAGCGAAAAATCAAGCTGCTTCCTCCTCACCTCTGGCGACAACGAACCGTCCCGCCGCTTAAAAGAGCTCGAAAAATCCACCGATGGCTTTTATCTGGCTGAAGTAGACCTCAAAATGCGCGGCCCGGGCGAAATCTACGGCTCTTTGCAGCACGGCGTATTAGATCTTCGCATCGCCAACCTCGGTGACACCCGCCTCATCAAACGCGCCCAAGACGACGCTGTTCTATTCTTGCAAAATCCGGAAAATATGTTAAAATATAAAGAATTAATGTCTGGCATCAGCCATTATCAACAATTAACCACTCTAAACTAATGCAAGTAATCTCTGGAATCTACAAAAACCGCAAAATCGAGTCGCCAAATAGCGAGTTGACTCACCCAATGGGCTCGCGCGAAAAAATGGCGCTATTTAATATGCTACAACCATATCTAGCTGGCGCCACCGTGCTTGATGCTTTTGCAGGCAGCGGTGCGCTCGGTATCGAAGCGCTTTCCCGCGGAGCTAAAAGCGCAGTTTTTGTAGAAAAATCCGCCAAAATCGCCAAGGTCATCAAGGCCAATCTAAAAGCCGTAGACCCAGAAGCAAACGCGACCGTGATTATCTGCGACATCAAAAACTTCGAGCCAGACCAAACTTTTGATCTAATCATTGCTGACCCACCATACAATCTTTACGACCCTGCACTCATCGAACCGCTCTTAAACTATCTTAACGCCGGCGGCATTCTCGCGCTTTCACACCCAAAGGGAAGCGCCGTGCCAACGTTCACAAACGCCTCACCTCTTAAAACTCATGCTTATTCAGGGGCGACAATTTCCATTTTTGAAAAAATGTGATATAATAGCCCCATAAGGAGTTATTTATGGGAAACAACCAAACTGTCGTGGTCGAGGAGAGGACTCGCCGCGGTCTCACCATCATCGCAATTATTGCCGCTGTTGTGATTCTATTTCTCATCATCGCAATCATTGCTGTTTCAACCAAAAAACCAAACACAGCCACCAGCGACGCCGAAACAAGTAGCGTCTCGATTCGCTCAACTTCAGTTAGCGATGGCAACATCACCGAAACATACACTACTAAAACTGTGACCGATGCCAACGGCAACACCACCACAGAAACCAGCACCACTACAACCGAAAACGGTAACAACCAAGGTGCAAACACCAATTCAAACTCAAACGACAGTTCTAACCAAAACGGCAATTCTAACCAAAACGGCAGCACTACCTACACCACCAACATCAGTGGCAACGGTAAAGATATGCCAAACACTGGCCCAGAAGACGCACTTCCAGTTGCCTTGCTTCTTGGTAGCGCCGTAATGTACGCATTGTCATTCAAATTCGCAAAACGCGAAGCCTAAAAATAAAAAGCCACACTTCAAAGGGTGTGGCTTTTTTGTGCTTAAGATGCTATAATCAAAACACGCCCGTTCTTAGAATGAACGACCAAATACGCCCGGATGGTGAAATTGGTATACACGTATGCCTTAGGAGCATATGCCGCAAGGTGTGCAGGTTCAAGTCCTGTTCCGGGCACCAAACGAAACGAGCAAACAAAAAAGCTCGCTTTTTTGTTTGCTCGTGAGTGCAGGTGCCCTAGCTTTTGCGAAGCAAAAGCGTCGCACCAGAGTTTGTTGGAGGCGACGATGATGCCATAGCCGGCGAAGCCGGCGTCGCACCAAAGGTTTTTCCAAGAAAAACCCAGGGCACGATTCGCCCTGGGCAAAAACTAGATCAAGACTATCCTGTTACGACACCCTCACCGGCAAGAGCATCACCACCAATACTTCCACAAACAATGCTACCCCTTGCAGAAGCACTTCCGCTTATAGTTTTGCAAGTTACTTCTTTGCCAGCCTGCACGTTGCCAACAACGTCTCCTTCAACCAAAACATCGCCAGCGACACTTAAGCTTCCTTCAATGTCTCCCTTAATCTCAACGCGACAAGCGCATTCAACCCGAACATCCTTGCAGTTACCATGAATCACAATACCGGAATCTTCTTCGGAATTTGTAACCCGCTCGCCATCAATGAAGACGCCTTCACGGCTAATAACGATGTTCTTATTATTAACACCGCTGATAACAACACTTTTACCGACGCTGCCATTGTTCATGATGATCATTTAATATACCTCCTAAAGTACGATTTTTTGGCACATTGCCTATCTATTATTATAACATAAAACTGATATATAGGCAAGAATAGTACCCATAATTTTTATACCGTCTAGGCTTAAAAAGTCAACCATTCCAAACTGCCTAGGCTTAATAAAAGTAATGGTGGTTGTAAAACCTTTTGACGCATGATAACTTTGGCTTGGGTTGGAGGAACTTTATGTTTGCGAGCCAATGGACCCCCGGACGTCAGGGGGGTACATTCGTGGCAATTCTAGGTAGCCGGGCTTAAGACCCCCAGTACTTTT
>JAILQE010000008.1 GCA_024699125.1 Candidatus Saccharimonadota bacterium | reverse complement strand
GTAAGTAATCAAAGCAATAATCTAAACAACTTCGCTACAGCCATGAAAGAAGTTAGTCCGTATCCAGGTTTTGTAGTTCGCCGAAGCACTGGTGACACTATCACTAACTATAAAGTTATAGCGAATGTTAATTCCACTACCAAATATGACCCCGGTACACAATTTGCAAATAGTACTGGGGTGCAGCTGAGAAGAGAGAGCGGGCTTCTATACTTCAATAATGCCGCATCGAACCCTGTGCTTGATTATAATAGCTTAAGCGGCACGTTTGATTCGCCGCTAGTTTTCGGTGCTGGTCTGGACAGTAGCGATGCTCCTTGGCGCTATTCTAATGCTACTTTATCTGATATCCTCTTAACGATTAGCTATGCACATAACGACACTGTGACCCTGCCTAGCCCAACCAGGACTAATGATACATTCCTCAAGTGGAATACCTCGGCGGATTGTACCGGCACTGATTATGTTGGAGGTAGTAGTTTCACAATGTCTGGGCCACTCACGCTTTATCCCTGCTGGCAAAGCGATGTGCCAGTACCAACGCATACTGTAACATTCCTTGATAACTCCCCGACTGGTACCACCGCTACCGGCACTATGGCAAACCAGACCGTCAGCGAAGGCGTCGCTACCGCGCTTACAGCTAACGCCTATGCTGTCGCCGGCTACACCTTCTTGGGTTGGAATACCGCTGCTGATGGCTCAGGCACGAATTATGCTGACGAAGAATCGGTTACGTTAACTTCCGATCTCACCCTTTACGCTAAGTGGCTAGATAATTCCTTAATTATCGAGCATACCCTTACTTTCAACTTTGGCAACGAATCGTTCGATAGCACGAATTACATCAACACAGATATTAGATTATTTGGTTCAGTATTAAACAGTAAAGACTTTGAATTGTCCTTCGGCATTGCAAATTCTGTTTACACTACTCAGTCTGGGAACTGGAATAACATCGCAAACTCTATGAGTGAAGCTGGCGACCCCTATCCTGGTTTCGTCGTGCGGTATAATTCGAGCCAAGCCGGTAAGCAGTATATTTACAATGCTAACGCCACCACGGCTGGCGCTGACAAGGCCAATACGATCGTGGATATCACCAGTGGTTTTAAGGTGCAACGGATAGATGGCGTAGCCTATCTCAATAACGATACTGATACAGCCTTCCCCAATTTCAACCACCTAGCGAACACTTTCGTAACTCCTCTAACCTTCGGTGCTGGTCTAGACGGCAGCAGCCAACCATTCCGCTATGCAACCGTCGACATGTCCAACATCATCCTCAAGTTCACCTTCAAAAACACCGATGCCTATACTCTGCCTAACCCTACAAAGACTAACTATCTATTCATCGAATGGAATACCGCAGCCGATGGCAGCGGCACTAGCTATAGCGCAGGCGATACCATCACCATGTCGAGTGATCTCACCCTCTATCCAATCTGGCAAATCGATCGCGAAACTTATGAAATTACCTTCCACGCCAATGAACCTGCTGGCACCGCTACCGGTTCGATGCCAAGCCAATCTCTACTTGATGGAATTGAAGGTAATCTCCAGGCCAACACTTTTTCTCTCGATAATTATATCTTCCTCGGTTGGAATACTCAGGCAGACGGTAACGGTACAAATTATGCCGACGGTGCACCTATTACCATCACTAGCGACACGGATCTCTATGCTAAGTGGATTGCCGAGGCCGACGTTCATACTTACACAATAAGCTATAATATCGGAGACGAAGCCTTTGATGGCACAAACTACTTAAATACTGGCATTAAACTCTTTGATGATGCTAATATTGATCGGACCTTTAACATTGGCTTCTCGATTGATAGCTATACTTCTGATAGTTCTCAAGATAAGCAGCGTAATGCCATCGTTACTGCACAGAATGAAGGTGACAAAAATAACTATCCGGGCTTTGTGCTTAGATATATCACTTCTGCCGCAGCCAATCAACGCTATAGCTTTGCGTACTACTCTGTCGGGAACACAAAAGGCAAAGTAGAAACAGCTGAGCCAACTCTCCCAACCAATGTTTCGATTGGACGTGTGAATAGAGTATTATCGTATAATGGTAGCACCATTTCGGGATTTGACTATACTAACATTTCGGCCACCTTTGACCGTCCACTGATGTTCGGTGCCTCACTTAACGAAAATGGAGATGGCCTCTACCGATACTTTACTGGATCACTTTCTGGTATCGTTGTCGCTCTTAATTACACTAGTCTTGAGACCGTCACCGTCCCTACACCAATAAAACCAAACCATAACTTTATTGAATGGAATACTCTAGCTGACGGTACCGGTACTAGTTATGCTGCAGGTAGCACCTTTACACCAAGTACCGATATTACACTTTATCCAATCTGGGATCCAATTGTGCCAGTAGTAAATGAGTATCATGAAATTAATCTTGAGAAGACTCGTGGCACTTCCACCGCTACGATTGACTTAACTGGTATGGACATGGGGTCTTCCGTACAATTCAAGTCAAGCGATACCTCAGTTGCAACCGTTGACAGTAATGGTGTAGTTACCGCCGTTAATCCAGGCGAAGCCACTATAACTGTACTTGGCGCCAAGAGAGCTCACTACAATGTCTATGTCAGCGAATCCGGCATTCCACTATTCAACATCACTCCAGATCCAATCCAGGTATATTACAATAGCCGTGATGCATGGGATGCGACCAAGACCAAAGCTAACTTCCTAGCTAACATGCAAGATACATTTGAAAAATATGGTTGTAAGGTCTATAACTATCGCGATAATAACGGCTATCTGGATTCAGCGGTCGCTTACGGTTGGACCGATGGTGCCAATTACTGCGACCAGTCCAAAGCTTACGATACTGGTCAGACTAGTGCGCTCAATGTCTACCTCTATGACACAACAAGCCAACAAAAGACTGGCAACGCCTTATCCTATACGGGAGCTACTAACGGCCTCATCTATAACATGATTCCAGGCGAAACCTACTATTGGGAGCTAGCCGACGACCCAACAACTTATGGCCTGGTCAAAGCCACTGGTAAGCACCGCATCCTGAACTTCACCCAGGGTGACTATAGCAGAGTCAGTGGTCAACAAATCACTCGCAACACCCGCGAAATCGGTGGTCTGCCAGTTGATACTGATTACAATGGTACAATTGATGGCTACACTAACTATGGTCGTATCTTCCGCGCTGAGCGTCTCTGGACCAGTAATGGCTATAACGTTAACAAGTTTACAGATCTCGGCGCCAACTTCGAAATCGATGTGCGTAGCTCTGGCGAGGGAAGCTCCGATAGCAGATTAGCAGGATATCGCAACGATACAGTTGTCCAGTATGCGGTCAAGCAAGGTGTCGACACCTCGAATTATAATACTCTACGTGCAGTAGTAACTCGCGCCATGCAAAATGTAATTAACGGTGACAATATATACTTCCACTGTTCTTATGGCTCTGACCGTACTGGTACACTTGCCTGGGTACTCGAGGGCTTACTTGGTGTGACCGACGAAGCTAGACTAGGTGATTACGAACTCTCTACCTTTTACGGCGCCGTCGACCGCAACCGCTATTTCGAGTATGAAGGTTCCAACACTAAGCGCTTCACCTACATGATGACTTTTCTCGAAACCGGCCAAGATGTCTATGATTGGTATATGTATGGCTCGTCCGATAGGATCGCAGATGCAGCACTCATCGACAACTTCCGCACCGCAATGATTACTTATAGCGAATCTGTGACGCCATAGGAGGTTGGTAATTGATGAAGAAACTTGATTTTATATTGACAGGCTTGTTAGGCGTCATCTTTTTGAGCACAACATCCACTTCAACATTTGCAAATACTAAGGAATCAGGAAATAACCCCATAATGCAAGTAGCGCCGGTTATAGATGAGCTTTCACTCGATCCGGGTACGCAAGCCGATAAATCTATTCGTGTTGCTAATCATGGAGACCAAAAACTTAATGTCCGAGTTTATGCTGCTCCATATTCGATCATAAAAGAAACTGGCGGTTCAGATTTTAAAACTCAGTCTGAATATACTCAAATCTATCATTGGATTAAAATCCAGACTCCTAGCTCTGACTTTGCTGAAAGCGCACACTTTTCTATCGAACCGGGCAAAGCTGAGACTATCAACTATCGCATAACGGTCCCCGAATCTGCCCCTGGCGGTAGCCAACATGCGTGTATTTTTGTCGAAACTGTACCTGACGACTCCGAAGAATCAAGCTCTATTATCACAGTTTCCCGTACTGCAGTTAAGATCTTCGCCGATGTCTCAGGAAAGACTGTCAAGGACGCGGAAATCACTGCTTTAGAATCCAATTCCGACATTATACTGGGCGGAAAAATATTCGCAAGGGCTTCAATAGAAAATACTGGCAACGTCGATATAAGACCAAACCTAACCCTTAAAGTCACCTCATCGTCAGGAGAAACAGTTTTTGATAACACTAAAACCGCTATGATTCTTCCGGAAAACCAAAGCCAAATGGAAATCTATTGGCCTAACACTCCGATGTTTGGAATATATCATATAATCGCCGTTGTAAGCGTGCTTGGAAAGTCTGAAGTCATCGAAAAACAAATCATCATTGTGCCGGTATGGTTTGTTATTTTACTTTTACTAATTACTTTGACTATAATCCTAATTGTTTGTTATCGTAAAAGACGATCCAAAATGGAAAAAAGCCTTAAGAAAATCGCTAAATTCTAAGTATCATGAAATACTCCACGTAGTTCGCATATACATGAAAGGAGAATGGTATAGCACGGCCATATTTTGCTGACTTTCTTGCTTGTTCCTATATTACAATATTTTTTGGTATTATGCACTGCATGCTATAATGGTGACATGGGGTAGCCAGCTACTTTTGAATATTCGACGTTGGAGCCTTTCCTCTATGTCCTCTTTATACGTGAGTAAAACCTGGTTAATTAAGCCCCACCACAAAGACGCGCCGTTAGGCCGTTTTTTTATTGCTCAAGTAAAAACTCGCCATTATCATCCACAATAATAACCGCTTCTTGGTTTAAAAGCCTAGGGGTTAAACCGGCTGCCTTTATACGCCTAACAAATTCTTTAGTGCCGTCTATCCACTTTGGTAAATCAGCATGGGGAACCAGCTGATAATCCAACAGCCCAACACCTTTCATAGTAGAATCAACACCATAAATTTCTTTTACAACGTCTGGGATAAGATAAGCGTGCCCACCATAAATCTCTAGTTCCTTGCAAATCACCATCGTTCCAGCGCTAAATCCGCCGTACACATACTTATCCTCAGCAAGGTCCTGACGCAAAATTTCATCAAAACCACTTAAATGGTATGCCGTAGCTAGCAAAAACACGTTTCCGCCACTTACAAAGATCAAATCAGGCTTATATGAATCTATAAAAATTCTCAACTTGTCTGGTTCGCCAAAATAATCACGAAGATTTAGCTCTTCGGCCTCAAATCCAAGCTCAGATAGCATTGCTAGCTTTTCTTGCAAATCATTTGCGCGTTTCTCATCCGGATAGTAATCTCGTGCATTCTCTATGTAAAGCACTTTTCTACCTGTACCCACCAACCTTAGAAGTTCGTCTTTGTATGGACCTAAATTATGACTAGTAAGATATAATCTCATCGTTCTCCTTTATATCTATAGTACAATCTCGATGCCTTTAGCCGTACGAGAGCCAGATGCTCTAGCATCCATAGTTTGCTCAAGACCAAATTCTATATAGTGATCACCAAAACCAGATTTTGGCACATTAAAGCTAGCAAAAGAATCACTAATCGTTGCGCCTGATGGCAAATTAATTTTGCCAGATAGTTCTTCGGCGGATATAGTCATACTACAACTGTCGGACGTAGAACGCGGAACAAAAATCGTAATTGGCGCCTCAGGGAACTGTTTTTTGAGGCTGGAAGCTTTTTTCAGAATCGTTTCAAGATGACAGGCGAATATATCGCTATTTTTACGTCCATAGATTTGATCCATAACAAAACTCATACCACGTTTATTACCCTTCGTACTTGGAACAAAATAGATAATCTCATCAGTGTTACTACCATTCGTCGAAGAACCACTTCTTGAATAAAGATAAAACTTATAATTCTCAGCAAACGTGAGGTCAGTATCATTATTGATACCTTTAGTTTTAGCGCTAAGGCAAGCGCGCATATTCTCAAAGATGGTCATTAAATTATTAGTACACGTAGTGGTAATAACTGTTTGGCTATTGGCTCCGTGTATAATTTTACTAATCTCATCTATCTCAGCTTGCAATTGAGTCGCCTCCGTACCATGCACGGATTTTTCAAACTTTTCAAAACTTTGAGCAATCTTATCATATATTTTTTCAAGTTCGCCCATTTTACCACGTATAGCATCAAGATAACTATTTACGATCTTTTTATCATCATCGGCGAGAGTCTTTTCGTGCTTCACTATAAGGTTCTCTAGGTAGTCAAGGTCAGAACCAATGGCGAGCGCACCAGAATCAGGCTCAAACTCTTCGCCAATCTCGCTAAATATTCGCGAAACATCATCATTCGGGGTCAGCAACTTCTGAAGTTCAGAGATAGATTCAACCGCACGATTATCCTTTACGGCCTGTCGAATATTAAACGGAATTTTAATAGCGTTAAATCCATCTTGTAGATATGTCTTAATATTTTCAGGTGTCATATCTAGATCCTGATCTGTCATAAGCTTTGCAAGATCATCCGCAACAACCTGCTCTGCTTCGTTTAACTGAATTTCTTTTCCGCTAGCACGCTGCCACATCTTAGCAGAAACGGTACCCACAGATTTTGGAGAATATCGCTCTAAAATCGTAATCCGTTTCTTATCAGATTTATCGGGATATAGATCAGGATCGGTAAGATCTTCAATGTTACTGATTAAGTCCTGCAACCGAAGATCAATAGTCTGGACGCTTCCTAGGCGCATATTGGTCGTATCTTCCTGCAAAGCAGAATTAAATTCGCGCAATCTCTCATCACTCTGTATTCTGGTATTATTTTTATTAACGGGATTATTCTGACGACTAACCTTAAAGGCTTCCTCTATTTCAGATAGCTCATAAGGATCTAGGCCAAGGTAATCACCAGAGTTAATTACGTCTCCTCTACGTAATTTATCCCATCCACCCGTCTCGCCAATATTAAGAGCCGAGAACAGTCCAATCAAATTACGACCAAGCGTAGAAGAAGGCTCTGAAAAATTACTAAGATAAAGCGTCATATCCTCGATTGTTCTAATATCGCTATTCGAAAACTCCGCAGAAATAGCTTCTGGCCGGATCTTTAGCTTATCCTTGAATAGTTCAGTAATCTCACCAAGAATTGTTTTACGAACAGTTTCGATACCTTCCTGGCGTTTATCAGGAGATAATTCCTGAAGATTAAATGGCAAAAGGGCATTATGAAGTTGGTTCTTTAAAGCCTCCTTGTCAACGGCATCATAGTTTGCCGTAGTATACCCATTGCCAATCCCATCGCTCGAGTCGTCGTAGTTTCTCAGGAGCGCGAGCTTTGCGCGATAAAGAGGATAAATTTCCTTAGTGAAGGTTTCGAAATCCTTTTTATCTTTTATATTGGTAAATAGCCCAGCAAACACCTCATAAAGCTCTGGACTAGCCTGAATAACCTCTGCTGAAACTGCATAAAAATTCGATTTATCCTGATTATCCCAGTGATCTTTTTTCATTCTTTCTTCAATCTTTGCGGTTAAAGCTTTACCGATATCACCGGTTGATTCTAGAACGCCCGCAAAATCAAGAAATGCTTCAATCTGGACAAGAGGCCCAGCACCATCATTTTGGTGCATATATTTAGACAATGCCGTAAGGCCGAAAGGAAACTCGGTTCCTTCGGGACTGTTTAAGAAATTTTCATACTCTTTTTTTAAGCAATCTAAAGCTAAATCTTTCACCTCAATATCATTAAAGGCATCGCGAATCGGCAAATCAGATTCAAGCGCTCCTTCCCAATCATCCGCATCGCGATCGATGAACCTAGTGAGGGCAGAGATTACATTAGAAGAGTCAATCGGAAGATCGATGGCGGCAGGATAGCTGCCCAAACCGCGAGAAAACTGATAAAGCATGTTGCCAAGATTTGAATTTTGGAATGTATGGACTGGAATGCCAAAAAGAGAATTGAACTTGCCCTCATGGACACACGCTTTTATGTATTCTGGTTTTGGGCCATATTCATCAAAATACTCTGCAATATTCTTTGTCCAAGGATCGGTTTTTTCGATTCCGTCGTTATCGATATATGTATGGTCTTCGAGCATAAAACCCGGAATATCGTATTTATCAAAGTAATAAAAATCAAGAAAGCGCCGAGTTGCCTCATTAAAACCTATATCATCAGAGTTGTACGATCTACTAAGAAGACGGAATCGTTTATTATCCAAAGCCTTTTGCCAAAACAACGGCTTAGGGCCATTTGCATCGAAGAACTTAACAACGTTATCAGGAGTTATTTCGCCTATTACATGTTCAAACTCTTGAGAAAGCTCCGGGGCACAAGATATAAGGCCATGAAATGCGTCTGAATTTTCGCCTAATAAATCAAGAAACTCATCAAAAGAGCCGCAGTCCGTGGACTTTTGATAGTCATAATTTGGGTTAAAATCGAAGAGCTCAATAGCGATTATTTCTTTCTCAGAAAAATGATCTCTCCAGTTTTTGTCAATATATGGCAGAAAAGACTTAGGGTGCTTATAATAGATCTTCTTAAAATTATAAAAAGCATCAGTAGGGCTACCATCTTCATTGAAAAACATTATGTCTTCAGCCTGTTGTGTCTCCTCGTTCCATTGGGTTTTAAAAAGTGCACTGCCCTGAGCAATATATTTAAGATACGCTAGTCTAGCATCCACCGTCTCCTGATACGTACCACACTGGATCTTTTCCCAATTAGACACCAAACCCCGCATATTATAGTCGCCTATTCTGTCTAAATTATTAGCAAAGAACCTTAAAAGTTGATTAGTATCATCGCTCACAGCCTGCGTGCGACCATTATCGTGATAGAACAGATATTTAATATCGTGTAGCGGAAAACCAGATTCAGAATTATTAAAGAAGCTGTCGCTCAGAGTTAAATCATCAGACCAATAGGCAACGTCAGTGTTTTCCTTAAACTCTCTGACCCCAACATTCTTATGCATATACTCAGCGACGAAAGCCATAGTATCAAAATTACACTTCTCATCTTGTTCTCTCCAAAAATTTGCCATGTCATCGTCAGGATCAGGCCTTAAAGTCGAAGGAATTTCATATCCTCTACCAAGCATCGCATCACCGTCATTAGCATATTCTGCCAATTTACGAGCCTTCAGTCTATACATGTCGCCAATCGTTTTACCATCAACAAAACCCAAGTCTTTTAAGACAAGGCCCGCATAGTCATCACCTAAAAGACTGCTAACATACGCATCCGGATCGTCAGGATACTTAGCAGAATACGAGGACGGATAATCGAAACCAAGTTGTTTTAGGAGCTCTATCTTACGGTAAGCTAAGACCGGATTCTTCCCATGTAAATCTCCAAACATAAATTCATAAATAATACGATTACAAGCATTAACACCACAATCGCCGATAGCTTGCTGCCCAACATCTTCAATAATTTGATTTCTGATTTTTTCGTCGGAAAGAATATCTTTCAAAATTGGGCACAAAAGTACCCCATCACCAGCATCAGCAGAAGCAAACCAGTTATCATCTTTAGTCTTTTTACTAGAACCTTCAAGGCCATTTGATAGCAAAAGCTGTTCAAAACGTTGATAAGCTAAATCTCGCACGTGCTCATTCGCCATAATCTTCTTCTTGTCGACACGACCATCGGTCAACAATTGATTCAAACGATCCTGATCAAAGGTGTCGAAAGAATTCAAAACTGCATTTAAAATTCTGTCGTCTTTATGAACCAAATCAACGGTTCCATCTTGAAAACGATGCAGTTTTTTCAAATCCTCTTCGTTGTCGCTCTGCGCTAAATCATCAACTTTCTTAGCAATTGACAAAATCCAATTGTCACGTTTCTTAGCATTATGCTGATTGATAAGTTTATTAATCTTATTTCCGATTCTCTTGAAAACACTTTTTGATTCCACAGATTCTTGACCAGAATTAGCAGCATCAAAATTAGCTTCATTGCCACCCACAGGACCTTCACCGGGAATCACCATCAGCTACCTCCGTTTACGATAGAACTTATGCTCTAATGATAACATATTCGCTCTCATATGCACAGCAGACTAAGTACTAGTCGTTATCATATGAAGGATTGGAGTATTTTTGCTCAAATTCATCATCAATTTTGATTTCGACATCTTCACCGCGCCAAGTCACAACCACCACATGGGATTCACCATTCGTGGCCTTGATATGCCATTCATAATCATTATCACCATTTAATTTCTGGGAATCAAGATCAAACTCAGTTTCTTCCGTATAAAAAGTTGAAAAATAATCATTAAGCGCCACCTGGATGTTTACAATTACAGATGCCGGATAGACTTGGTCAAAAGCATTCACCAACTCCTCGGTCACATATATTGGCACCACTTCGTCAGCATCGCCAGTTGTTTCTTCAATGACCGGCTTCGGCTTATTAAGTAGAAGAACGGCCGTGCCAGCACCAAGCAATAAGACAACAGCGGCAACGAGAATAATCAAAATTAGTGGCTTCTTAGATTTTTGCGGCGCAGGAGCGACAGTAATCGGTTCAAAACTCAACTGAGAGTAAGCCGGTGGCAAAGGATTTGTATTGTTATCCCACATACTAACCCTCCAACTTCCTTCTATAAGATTCTTCGTAATCAAAAACTTCGTCTTTTGGAGTTTTACCTTCAATACACCAGAAGTATTTACCTTTTTTAACTTCAGTCACCATAGGAATAGCGTTATAAATGCCGCTGCCGCCATAAAAACCATCGTAATGCTCGGTCCAGTGATAAGCACCATCAAAACGGTTCACAAATAGCGGCAAATAGCGATTCCCGTCAATAAGAACATGTTTGGTTACGTCAATCGCGAGTTGATGCGCCTCAGAAATATCAAGAGCAGGCCCTCTAACAGTAGATGCATACCATTCGCTATGCGTTAGCCAGTATTTTAACCCATTCCCAGTATGATCAATACCTTCGCTCAGGCGCTGCTCGTATAGATTAATAATTTGAGAAGCTAGCAATTTACAACCCAATTCATCAGATTTGCTAGAGCTACAGTTTTCACGCTTCACCATGGCAGCGAAGAGCAAGATAGTTTCATTATCAAGATCGGTGTATTTCTTGCCAGGATAAATCGTCTTACCATCACACTCGTTACCATTTTTCCAAGTTGCATCAGAAACAGAATTCGAAATTTTAGCACCATAGGTCAAAATCGTATTATAGTCTATATCTTTAATGCTAAAATCAGTCGGGAATTTAATCGAAGCCAACGCATAGGAACCCACACCACCTTTACGCCCAGAAGAACCCTCATCATCAGAATAGCTACCATTATTAGCTACAGGATTCCTAACAGAAATAGAAACCGATGCGGTTAAACGATCTTCGATCGTAGCTTTAATGACAGCCGTGCCGGCGGATCTCGCGGTAACCTTACCGTAGTTGTTGACAGAGACTACACTAGAACTAGAGCTTTCCCATTTAATTGAGCTATAGTTTGCATTGTATGGTTGCACGGCGACTTTAATATTTTTAGTTTGGCCAATATCAAGCGTAATACTAGAAGGATTAATCGTCACGCTTTCCACGCGAACATTTTCAACTTCAACGCCATTTGGAGATAGCCAATTGAAGGCCGCAAAGAGAATAAGATAAGCCGCCACACCAATTACGATCTCAAACATGCGGCGCTTGGCTTTACGGGTTTTTGCTTCGTCACCAGCAGCAGTAGTATATTGAATACCACAAATCACAATACCAATCACAGCCAAAACGCCAATACCGGCAGTCATAATATTTATAACAAGGCTCAAGATCCCCCAAATCCCATTATTAGCGCTATCACAGCTAATAATATTAGTCTCTACACCGCCACATTCCGCCGCATAGACAGAATAAGAAATCAAAAATGATAGCAAGCCAACAAGAGCAATCATCAAACAGCCTTTAGTGAGACGCTTCATATACTTATATGATAGCATAAAAGCCATAAACAAAAAAGCCGAGCATCAAGCCCGGCTTTAAAATATTCTGGAAATTATCGTCCATCGTCCTCGAGTAAAGATGAATCAACCGAGTCATCGTCAGTATCACAGCCATCTCCGTAGGCGTCATAGTCAAATTCTTCATCTTTAACGTCGGGAGATTGCCAAAGCAGATCTTTGCAGTGATCAATCATTTTTAAGGCCTTAGCATTATACCCAACATCGCCTCTCAGCTCGTTATACTTATCAAAAATTCGTCGTTCTTCCGTAGCCGAATACGGCTCCTTAATAAGTTTAAGCGTGGCTTTTCCGCTTGTCTCAAAATGACCAGTATCCTCGTTATAAGCGCCCCAAGAGCCAAGACACGGTCCTAAAAGGTCAAAATCAACATACATAAGCGGAACCTGTGCGGGATAGTTTGAAAGCTTGTAAAAAGCAATCCCGTAGCAATCCTTATCAAGAACATAATCGGCATAAGCGCCCGTCAAATACCTAACACGGTTAATGTCGGGTGTGTCGGCCGCATACAACTCATCACAGTAACCAACGAAAGTGTCGTCATCTCTCATGACAATTTTTCCAACAAACGAAGGGTCCGGAGTTTCCCATTTTCCATGCAAACGATAATTTCCAGAAATTGTAAAAATACGATTACTCATGCGTGCATACCTCCCTTTTCCATTTTTTACTACAACTCCATGAGTGAGCAAATTATAGCATAATTTTAAGGGGTAATCAAAAATTTTCAGCGTTTCAATCTGTTTTGTTGTAAAAAATACTTTTTTAGCATAAAAGTATTGACACCACCACATTTAGTGCCATATACTAGATACAAGACACTACATATAGCGTCATACATCACAAAACAAACCCATTTGAAATACATTTGAAGGAGGTATATTTCATATGTTCAAAAAAATCGTTAAGCGTGATGGCAAGATTGTTAACTTCAATCCTGACAAAATCACAGATGCCATCGCCAAAGCCGGTCTCGCTACCGAAGAATTCAAGGCCGATCGCGCCAAAGCTCTCGCCGAAAAAGTCCTAAAACGTGCCGAGGAAACCATCAAAACCCGTACTCCACATGTGGAGCAAATCCAAGACATCGTTGAGCAAGTCTTGATGGAATCTGCATTCAAAAAGACCGCTCGTGCTTACATTACTTATCGCCAAGAGCGCTCCAAAGTGCGTGAAGCCAAATCCGACCTCATGAGCATCTACAAAACCATTTCTCACGCCGATGCTTCCGAGGATTCTGATGTTAAACGCTCTAACGCAAACGTCGATGGCAACTCCGCCATGGGTAAAATGCTCCAATTCGGCGCTGAAGGTTCTAAAGTATTCGCTAAAACCTTCTTACTTCGCCCAGACATTGCCGCTGCCCACGAAAATGGCGACATCCACATTCACGATCTCGATTTCTACGCCACCGGCACCTTGACCTGCTGCCAATCCGATCCGTTTGTACTCTTTGAAAACGGCGGTTTCAATACCGGTCACGGCCACCTCCGCACTCCAAACTCTATTGGTTCTTACGCCGCCCTCGCTGCCATTCTCCTTCAGGCTAACCAAAACGAGCAACACGGTGGCCAATCCATTCCAAACTTCGACTATGCAATGGCCCCAGGCGTCAACAAATCCTTTAGAAAAGCCTTAAAGCGCAACCTCGAAAAATACAACAAATTCGCTGAAAAATCATTGAAACTCGAAGTTGCTGACGACGTTTGCTACGGCGATGACGCTGCTTTAAAGAAGAAAAAATGGCCAGAAGCTGTTATCACCGCTTCCAATGAAGACGTTGAAAAAGAAACCATGCAAGCCATGGAAGGTTTCGTCCACAACCTCAATACCATGCACTCCCGCGCTGGTGCCCAGGTGCCATTTACTTCTATCAACTTTGGTACCGACGAAACCCCAGCTGGCCGCCTCGTTTCAAAAGACTTGCTCGAAGCTACCGCTAATGGCTTGGGCAAAGGTGAGACTCCAATCTTCCCAATCTCCATCTTCAAGGTCAAGGAAGGCGTCAACTACAACCCAGGCGATCCAAACTACGATCTCTTCAAACGTGCTATGGAAGTATCTGCCAAGCGTCTCTTCCCGAACTTCTGCTTTATCGACGCTCCATACAACCTCAAGTACTACAAGAAGGGTGACTACCGCACCGAAATCGCAACCATGGGCTGCCGCACTCGCGTATTTGCCTCTGTATTCCCAGAATCTGATGGTATCGTAACCGGCCGTGGCAACCTTTCATTCACCACCGTCAACTTGGTCCGCATCGGTATCAAACACGGTATCTGCCTAGGCGAACGCAAAGAAGCCGACTGGGAAGGTTTCTACAAAGAACTCGACGAAAAGATGGAACTCGTAAAAGACGAACTCCTCGATCGCTTCGACTTCCAAGCCAGCCAACACGTCCGCAACTTCCCATTCCTTATGGGTCAAGGCAACTGGTTCGGTTCTGAAAAACTTGGGCCAAACGACACCCTTCGCGACGTCATCAAACACGGTACGCTTTCTATCGGCTTCATCGGCCTCGCCGAAACCCTCGTTGCCATGATTGGCAAACACCACGGTGAAGATGCCGATGCCCGCGAGCTTGGTCTTGATATCGTCACCCACATGCGTGAAAAATGTGATGAATTCTGCAAGAAATACAAACTCAACTTCTCACTTCTTGCTACCCCAGCCGAAGGTATTGCCGGCCGCTTCACCAGAATCGACCGCAAAGAATACGGCAAAATCAAAGGTGTAACAGACAGGGAATTCTACACCAACTCATTCCACGTACCTGTCTACTATCCAATCTCTGCGTTTGAGAAAATCGAGATTGAGGCTCCATATCACAACCTCTGTAACGCTGGTCACATTACCTACATCGAGCTTGATGGCGATCCATCCCAAAACATCGACGCCTTTGAGGCCGTTATCCGCAAAATGCACGACTGCGGTATTGGTTACGGCTCCGTCA
Source organism: Candidatus Saccharimonadota bacterium (assembly GCA_024699125.1). Lineage (GTDB taxonomy): Bacteria > Patescibacteriota > Saccharimonadia > Saccharimonadales > Saccharimonadaceae > Nanosyncoccus. The sequence continues at coordinate 44,816 of JAILQE010000008.1, read as the reverse complement.
ACCACCCAGTAGACCGCGATCCAGTCTGTGGCTTCTCTGGCATCATCTCTGGCGATACCTGCCCATCCTGTGGCCGCAAAGAAGGCGACATGCCATTTGAACGCCTCCGCCGCATCACTGGCTACCTCGTAGGTTCGCTCGATCGCTGGAACGACGCTAAAAAAGCTGAAGAAAAAGCCCGCGTCAAACATAACGTCGCCGGCATATACAGCAAAGACGAAAAGTGTGCCCGCGAAGCTGCCAAGAAAACCGCTAAAAAAGCTGTAGGAAAAGAATAAAATGCAAATCCGCCTATCTGGTCCACTAGAACGCGATAGCATCGTCAATGGGGACGGCCTCCGCGCCGTCCTCTGGACGCAAGGTTGCCCAAATCATTGTTTTGGCTGCCAAAATCCGGAAACCTGGGACTTTAACGGCGGCAAGCTCGTAGACATCGAAGAAGTCAAAAACGAGCTGCGCGCCATGAAGGGCCAAACCGGCATCACCTTCTGTGGTGGCGAACCATTCGTCCAGCCAGAAGCCTGCAAAGAAATCGCTGATTTCTGCCGCAACGAACTCGGCTGGAACGTTTGGAGCTTCTCCGGCTTCACCTACGAAGAAATCAAAGATTACGGTGGCGCCGCTTGGGAATTCTTAAAGTCCCTCGACGCCCTAATTGATGGTCGTTTTGTCCTAGCTGAGCGCGATTTATCCCTCAAATTCCGCGGCTCCCGCAACCAGCGCATCTTGCATCTCGACTACCCAACTGGTAAAATTGTCTCTATAGAATAAACAGGATTTTTACGTGGGTTTAAATCAAAACCAACTCGCTGCCGTCGAATATCTAGACGGCCCACTACTTGTGCTCGCTGGTCCTGGCACCGGCAAAACTCAGCTGTTGTCTGAAAAAGTTGCTTATATTTTGCAGAATACCGATGTTAATCCGGAAAATATTTTGTGTCTCACATTTACCGAGTCCGGCACCAGTAACATGCGCGAGCGTCTAAAAAGCATCGTTGGCCCAGTAGCCACCGGCAAGGTCAACATTAGCACCTACCACGCTTTTGGTTCCGAGATTTTAGCCTACTACAAAAACTATTCCGAAGATTACAACCGCAAACTCGACGCCGCCATCGACGAGGTTACCCAATTCAAGATTATCAAAGAAATTCAGAGTAAATTAAAAGGTACCGATATCCTGCGTGGCGACAGCATCAAAGACATTATCGACGCCGTTTCGACCGCCAAAGCCGCCCGCCTCACCAGCACCGACCTCAAGGTAATTGCCGAACAAAACATTGAAGATTCCAAAGTCCTAAGCGAGGCAATTTCGCCGCTTCTAAAAAACATCGTGCCTCGCAAATACGAAGAATCTATGAGTGGCGCCTACGCCCCAATTCACGAAATTTTAAAAAGCTACGACAACGTTCCACCAATCCTCAAAACCATCGACCGTTCAATCAAATCCTTGGCCGCCGACCTCAACGCCGCCATGGAAGAGGCCTTAGAAACCAAAAAAATCCGCCCACTTTCTGATTGGAAAGATACTTACTTTGAGAAAGACGAAAAAGGAAACTACCGTCTAAAAGACCGCATTGCAAACAAAAAGCTCCTCAGCTTAGCTAGCATCGTCGAGAAATACGACGCCTATCTAAGAGACAATGGCCTCTACGATTTTGAAGACATGATCGAAGAAGCGGTAAAGGTGTTAAAAGGCGACGCTGGCTTCCGTATGACCTTGCAAGAAAAATACCAGTTTATCTTGCTCGACGAGTTCCAGGATACCAACCCATCACAATTTGAAATTATTAAGCAACTCACCGACTACGAAAAGCCGCTCATTATGGCTGTGGGCGATGACGACCAAGCTATCTATGAATTCCAGGGCGCTTCCGCAACCAACCTCACGGTATTTAGAGATCATTTCGATGCCAAAGTTATTCCACTGGTCGAAAACTACCGCAGCACGCAGGAAATCCTAGATTTCAGCCACGACATCGTCAACCAAACCTACGACCGCTTTGAGGATAAAAAACTCACCGCCGTCAATAAATCATTGCCAGAATCCGGCATTTCGCGCCACGAATTCATTTCGACCGATGCCGAATACGCCTGGGTCAGCGACCAAATCGCGAGTCTCATTAATTCTGGCGTGAAGCAATCAAATATCGCAATTATTTCCTACAAAACCAAGTATTTCATGCCACTCTTGCCGTATTTAAAGAGTCATCCAGAAATTAAAATCGCCTACGAAAAACAGGATAATCTCCTCGAGAATCAGCAAATCCACGAAATTATCACTATCGCCGATTTTGTAAACTCAATCTCAAATTCCAAAGCTCCAACCGTATCACTGCTCGAAATTTTGTCATACCCATTTTGGCATTTGTCGATGCTAGACGTTATCAAGACTATTAACCAGGCCAAAAACGACAAAAAATCCGCCTTTGAATATCTCGCCGAGTCCGAAAACGAAGAACTAAAAACCGTAGCTAAATTCCTCGCCGACCTTGCCGCAAGCAGCATCAATGATCCATTTGAAATCACCCTAGATTATATGCTTGGCACCGCCGAATTAAACGGCTACCGCTCATCATTCCTAAACTATTATTCCGACGAAAACGAATATTCCGCCTTTAAGCTCTACGAAAATATCGCCAGCCTCCGTGGCAACCTCAAAAAATACTGTGGTGACCGCATTATCAAACTCGCTGACCTCGTGAACATGGTACGCGACTACGAAGAAGCCGAAATGCCAATCAACGTCTCAAGCCCATACCGCGACGCCGACGACGCCGTGCAAGTCCTCTCCGCCCACAAAGCCAAGGGCCTAGAGTTTGAATACGTCTTTATCATTTCCGCCGACCACATGGCCTGGGGTAAGGGAAAAGGTAACAATAATATGTTGGCCCTGCCAAAAAATCTCGTGCAAATCCGCCACACCGGCGTCACGGACAGCGAAAAACTCCGCGTCTTATACGTAGCTTTAACCCGCGCCAAAAAGTATCTCACTATCACAAACTCAGTCAGCGATTTCAATGGCAAATCTCCAGAACGCCTAGAATATCTCAATGAATATGTCGACAAAGACGGCAAAGTTGTCTCGCCGCTCATCCCAAGTAAAAAAGTGATCTGCCACTACGAAACGACCATGCCAGCCAAAATCGACAATCTCAAAAACTGGCTCACGCCATTCATTACACCGTCGCCAGACCTCCGCGCGATCTACAAAGAGCGCCTCGAAAATTATCGGCTTTCCGCCTCCGGCCTCACTAGCTTTATTGATATTGTTTACGCCGGCCCACAAGAATTCTTCAAACGCCAAGTTTTGCGCGCACCCGAAGAACCTTCTTCCGAAGCCTTGGCTTTTGGTAATCTCATCCACAAAACTTTCGAAAAAGTTACAAATGACAATATCGACAACGAGGCAGCCATCAACTTCTTCCTCGATGAACTAGAAAAAGAAATCATCGAACCAGACGTCATGAATAAACTCCGCGAAAAAGGCCCTTCCGACCTTACCGTTTCGCTCTCTGTTTTCGGCGAAATCCTACGCGCTGGAAAGGCCGAAGTCAACGTGGCTCAAGAAAAAGTCAGCGTGGCTGGCGTGCCACTCACCGGTAAAATCGACCACATTATTGTGGACGAAGCCGCCAAAACAATCGAGCTCTACGACTTCAAAACCGGTAACTATCACAAGGAAAAATGGGAAAACCAACCAACTCTCTTTAAATATGCCTTGCAACTTGGTTTTTATAAGTTGCTTCTCAACAACTCACCGACCTACGCCAAGTACAAAATCACCCGCGCCCACATCTTGTTCGTGACGCCAGACAAAGACGGCGAAGTCCACGACAAAGTCTACGAATTCACGGAAGAAGCCGAAGAGTTCTTGGTAAACCTTATCAAATCCACCTATGAGCTAATTAAAACTTTGCAGTTCCTAGACGACCCAGAAATTTTCATCTCGCCAGACGAAACTCGTACCATCAAAGACATCAAAAATTTCATCGAGCTCATGCTTGCAAAAACCACCGAAAAATAGTAAAATGTGCCTACGAAAAAATTCACATACAATGTGAATAAGAAAGGGTGTGGTTTCGATAGAACATTATAGAAAGGAGGTGTTGCATGGATGATTATCAAGGACGAGACAATGGGGACTTCGCGATATTTCCCCACAAGCAAAGAAGGCTACGCTGACGCTTATGCCTATATCAAAAGCATTGTTGGGCAAGGCCACGTACCTGGCGGCGACGTATATAAAGTCTATTCTTACTTTGGCATCCATTAATAGTTAACAACACCGAATCGAAAATAAGAGACGCTCTCCCGATATTATCTTTTTTAAAGAGCGTCTCTTTCTTTTTCTTTACTTTTTTTATAATCTGTGGTATTATTCTAAGAATTATGGCAAAAAAGAATAATACCAAGCGCAAACTCGTTGGCCTCGTTTCAGAGGAATCTGGTGTTCGTGCCTACTACACCAAGAAGAACACTATGAATACTCCTGATAAACTTAGTTTAAAGAAGTATGATCCAGTTCTAAGAAAACACGTAGTATTTACCGAAACCAAGAAAAACCTTGGCCGCAACGAAGTTAAGGAAAAGAAACGCTAAAATAAGCCCCCCGGGGCTTATTTTTTTATCATTATTATGTTACAATTAAACCATCTAAATACTCTTTTGAGGGGCATAAGCTCGGGCGAGCGCCCTTGAGCGTACCCGAAAAAGAGTGTTTAGATGGTTTCATTTCAACATAATAGGGGCGTAGTACAACGGTTAGTATAGCGGTCTCCAAAACCGTAGATATGGGTTCGATTCCTGTCGCCCCTGCCACGAAAAGACTTTAAGAGAGTCTTTTTTTGTATACTCTAAATTATCTATGCTATAATAAAGACATTATGGAAGGTAATAACAATCAACCACGTGCGCTACTTGTGTTTGGTGCCCCTTGTAGCGGCAAATCAACATTTGGCAAAAAATTTGCTAAGCGATTTAACTTGGCGTTTTACGACCTAGATGAACTCCAATCAAAGTATCATCTTTCTCGCAAAATCATCCTCGTTTTTATGGAGCAAATCGCTAAAACCGGGCAAACCCTCCTTATCGAAGGCTGCCTAGACACCGAAAAAGACCGCGAAGAAGTCCGCAACATTTTGCAAGCCGCCGGCTATCTCACGTCCACCATCTGGATTCAAACCGACATTGCCACCATTCGCGCCCGTCTCAAAGCCCGCTACAAAACCGTTAGCGAAGCTAAAGCCGCTTACGAAGCTGCAGTCTCAAAGCTCGAGGCTCCATCAGACGACGAAATGCCAATCATTCTTTCTGGCAAACACACTTTTGACACTCAAGTCAAACACGTTCTAAACGGCCTAATTTAATGCTAATTTCTGACAAAGAGTTTGGCGAAGTTATTGTTCGCAAAAACCCGTGGTCTAAAAACATCAAATTCTCCGTCTCAACTTCCGGACGGTTGCAGATGTCTGTGCCACAATACACCAGCAACTTTTTGATTAAAAGGTTCTTAAACATAAATCGCGCCAACATTCGCGAAAAGTTGCCTTTGAAGAGCCCTGAAACTCAACGTGCCCGCGACTACAAGAAAAAACTGCTAGCAAAGCAGGCTCGCGAATACCTTCCTTACCGCCTAGAATATTTTGCAAAACTATATGGTTACAAATACGACAAATGCCGTCTTTCACATGCTGGCACCCGTTGGGGCAGCTGCTCATCGAATCGCACTATTTCGCTCAATATTGGCCTCATGCAAGTGCCAGAGCCACTGCGCGATTACGTAATTATCCACGAACTTGCCCACCTAAACCACATGGATCACTCCAAAGACTTTTGGCGCGAAGTAGCCAGCCACGACAAGAACTATCGTGCGCACGAAAAAAGGCTCAAAAGCTTTGAGCCTGGAGTCTAGAAGCTAATTGTAACTTCTGTTCCAAAACCAACACGTGATTTTACACTAATATGTTCATTCGAAATCAAGGCGCAAGCCGCCTTTGACAAAACCGTACCAGTATCGGTAATTACAATTTTACCTTTACGCACTGCAATCGTAATATCGCCCTTGTAACTCTTATCAACCATTTTGCGCACCGACTTTTCAACATCATTTTTGATACGCTCGCCATCTTCAACTTTGATCGTAGTGTCCGGAAAATCCAAATTCAAAGTCAGCCCCAACTTTTTGGCTGGAGAAAGATATTTCAAGTAGATTTCGTCGATGATAATTGACAAACGATACATCTTGCCAAAATTATATCATACTTATGCTATAATGATTAAAAAGGAGTGGAGTGTTGATTAAAAAACCAGATTTCAAAGTTTGTATTGCGGTTTTTTATGCTATCTTTTTTGCGGTTTACTTTATTATTGGCTTGCAACCAGCCGCCGAAGCCAGAAGCTACGAGATTCCAGAGAATCTTAATATTTCAAGTATTGGCTTAAATACGCCAGTCACCAAGCTAAATGTCGAATCGGGCAAATTGGAAACTCCAATCGACATAGTTGGCAGTTATAGTACAAATATTAATAAAACTCTACTGATCGGTCACGCTTCCGGCGTTTTTAAAAACCTAGCGAATGTCAAAACCGATGACGAAATTATTTATAATGGCGAAACCTACCGCGTTATCAGCAGTGAGACTATCGAAAAATCCGCCGTCAACATGGAGCGCCTACTAGCCAACACCAAGCGCCCAGTGCTCAAAATCATGACCTGCTCCGGCGAATACTACGAACAAGGTGACGCATCGCACCGTCTCATCGTGACGGCTGTAAGGAAGGGGGGAGAATAAAAAAATCACGATTTATCATTTTGATCGTCTTGCTCGTAGCTGTCACCGCAACCGGCACGATTTTTGGTATTCAATTCTTCACCAAAACCGGCATTTTTAGAATCCCTGGCGTAGTTTATTACGACGAAACCCTAAAAGAAGAAGAAATCGATTATTTGAAATCCATTTTTACCGACGAAGTCGATCTAGATAAAGACGTCACCATCTCGGCCGTCGAAACATTCGAAAAGCCAGCCAAAGAGCAAGGTCATTTCTTATACGAAATCTATGTACCAGTAACCGACTTTTACAGCACCGAAACTTCTGTCGATTCGGCAAAAATCTACGCGCCCGAAACCAAGTTGATTCCATTATCGGAACTCGATTCTACCGTAAAACTTCTAAGCATCGATAATAAATACTTCCTCGACGAATTCAATAATGGCGCCGTCTTTAGGAGTATCATTTTTACTTCCGAAAAATACGAAAAAGAAATTGAACCACTCGTAAAAGACTCCTTTACTAAAACTTTCCCAGAAAAAGATACCGTATTAACTTTTGCCCAAACCGGCGTTACCGCCCTCTCGCGCGGCATGGATGTAAAACTTAAAAACGTCGGCATGGACGCCACTTATTTTGCCCAAAATATCAGCGATTACCTTGGTAGTTTTGACCTGACCCACACATCAAACGAATCGTCATTTTCAGAAGGTGCCTGGGCTCGTAACATTTGCTCAAATCCGAAGTTTATTGACACTTTGACCGCAATTGGCCTAGACATTGTAGAACTTACCGGCAATCACAACCGCGACTGCGGCTACGACGCCGCCACCAAAACCGTTGAACAATACTTAAACTTAGGAATGCAGATTGTGGGCGGTGGACGCAACGCCATGGAAGCCGCGAAGCCGCTAGAAATTTCCGAGAAAGGCACCAAAATCACAATGCTTGCTTACAACCAATCCACTGGCGGTGCCACCTACAACGATCTCCCAGGCGCCAATCAGTATTACGAAGAAGACGCCGCACGCAACATTGCCGCCGCCAAAGAAAAAGGTGACATAGTGATTGTCGACATACAATACTACGAATGTAGCAACTATGACTTTACTTATGAAAACACAGCCTGCGACTATGCCAACTCATCAGCTGGCGACCAAATCGGATTCTTCCGCCACCTCATCGACCTTGGCGCCGATATCGTAGTGGGAACCTCCGCACACCAACCTCAAACCTTCGAGCGTTACGGCGACGGCGTCATATATTATGGCCTCGGCAATCTCTTCTTTGACCAAGTCTGGTGGCCAGGTACCACCAGAAGCTTGATTCTGGCCCACTATTTCTATGATGGCAAAATTTTGCAAACCAAAATCGCCCCAACCGTTTACGGAAGCGAAATGCAAACTAAATTAATGGACGAGGAAACCGCTAAATGGTATCTCGAACGCCTAATAAAAGTCAGACCATAGTAGACTGTATTATCTGCCTAGGATTTGCAGTGTGTCTTTTTGCGAACGGAGCACTTTTCGCCTTAATCAACCGAGAATCAAACCTAAATACCACAACCAACATTGAAAAAATTGAGTCAATCGCCTTTCAGCCACTCATTGACAAATGGGCGAGCGAGGTAGGCGGCGAAAAAAGCATCGTGATATATGATTTAGATCTAAATAAGACCGTCGGTTCCGTAAATGCTGAAAAGCCCTATAACATCGCGTCACTATACAAACTATTTGTAGTATACGAAGGTTATCGCAAGGTCGAGCGCGGCGAATGGAGTGAAGACAAATTACGCTGCCTAGATTTAGCCATCCGCGAATCAAATTCGCCCTGCGCCGATTCTTTGAACACCCAGATGGGGCCTAAAACATTGCAAAACATCGTCGAAAACGAATTGGGATTTAAAAACACCCATGTTGCCAGTATCGTCTCAAACGCCAACGACATAACAGGACTCATGAAACTCTACTACGAACACCCAAATTTTAGCGATGCGACCGTGGAAAAAATCAAAGATTCAATGCTGAATCAACCAATCACCACCGACGACTGGCGCAAAGGCTTACCGAGCGGTTTTTCAAGCCGCGTCAAAGTCTATAATAAGGTCGGGTGGGCTTGGGGTGGCAGAACCTGGGACATATATCACGACACCGCCATCCTTGAATTCCCAGAAATCGACCGCCATTTCATTGTTACGGTCCTCACCAAAAAAATCGATAATAAACGCATTGCCGAACTTGGTACCCGCATCGAAAAATTTGTACTTGGAGAATAAAAAATCGCCCGTTTTTGCGGGCGATTTAATTCGAGGATTATTTTTTGCTTTTTTTTGCTGACTTCTTGGCTACTTTTTTAGTAGTTTTAGTAGTGGCCTTTGCAACCTTATTGCGATCACAGAAATGACGAACCTCAGCATAGTAGAAAGCATTGGCGGCAATAAAGAATAATACGAAGGCACCAAGGATAATCAAACCGTAGGTTGTGATATTAGTACTAACATTAATCACGCCATAAAGCGTAACGGAAGTACCAACGACAAATAAAATGAGTGGTGCAATATAAGAAACCAAGAAAATAAGTTTGCCATAAGCAGTTTTGCGAAAATCTTTAAAGGCCTTTCGCATACCTTTTAAGTTAAAATCGTATATACTCATACCTTATTTATAACGTGCTTATGCTTATTTGTCAAGAGATAAAGTGTGCTATAATAGATTAGTTATGAAAAATTCACTGTTACAAACTAAAGACCTAAAGAAGGTTTACGGTAAACGCGACACCGTGTTTGAAGCTTTGAAAAATGTCAATATCGACATCGAGAGCGGCGAATCAGTTGCGATTATCGGCAAATCGGGCTCCGGCAAATCTACCTTGATGCATCTTCTCGCCCTACTCGATCAACCATCCAAAGGTGATATTTATCTAAATGGCCAAAACACCAGCAAACTCAAAAACCGCAAGCTCAACCGTTTGCGCAATAAAGAATTCGGCTTCGTTTTTCAAAGCTTCTTTATGAATGCCAACGATACGGTTTTAAATAACGTAATTTTGCCGCTCAAGATCGCCGGCATCGGCCGCCGCGAGCGCAAACGCCGCGCTATGGAAGCGCTGAAAGTTGTTGAGCTCGACGACAAATTTAAAAACAAAGCCAAAGACCTTTCAGGTGGCCAAAAGCAACGCGTTTGTATTGCTCGCGCCATCGTCAATAATCCAAAGGTTATCTTTGCTGACGAGCCAACCGGCAACCTCGACTCCGCCACCGGCGAAAAAATCGAGAACTTGCTCTTTGACTTGAACCGCGACAAGGGAATTACCCTTATCATCGTTACCCACGACGAAGAACTCGCCGCCAAATGCAAACGCCAAATCCGTATTGCCGATGGCGCCGTAGTGGCAGACGAAAAGACGAAGAAAGGAGCTAGATAATGAAAGTTACCGACGTATTTCGCGATGCTAACGCCAACCTTTGGCGCAGCAAACTCCGCAGCATTTTAACCATTCTGGCTATCTTTGTAGGTAGCTTTACTATCATTTTGAACTCCGCCATCAACGCCGGCGTTAACGACTTTATCGACAAACAAATCGAAAACATGGGTGGCGAAGGCTATCTTGAAATGATGCCAACCGAAACCTACGATCAGCTTGCAGCCTTGATGGGGAACGGCGGCGTCCAAGAATATACCGAAGATAAAGATGTTTCAAACGCTTCGCCATATATCAAAGACGAACAAGTAGAACGGGCCCGCGCGCTTGAAGGCATGAAATCCTTCCACGCTTTGCCTAGCGCTACCGCCGACTTCGCCACTAGCGACAAAACCGACAAACGTTATCGCATCAACTTAAACGCCATTGTGCCGGGCATCAACATTGATATGTCTGCTGGCGTTGCTCCAGATACTAGCGACGACGCACCATACGAAATTGCTTTAACCGAAGACATGGCTAAAGCCCTCGGCTACGAGAATCCAGCCGATTCAGTTGGTCAAACCATTAAAATCGCTGTGCCAAGCAACCTTAAGTGCTACACCGTGACTCGCCGCAGCGAATGCCAAGTCATCGTAGAAGCCAAAATTGCCGGCACCCAAGCCCCAGGCATTCTAGCTATGGGCGGTAGCCGCGCCAATATTGCTCTTTGGAATCGCATCAACGAGATCAACTTTGAGGGCATGCCAGAAGGCGCCAATCACACCTTCCAAGCCGTAGCCGATGTGGAACCAGACAAAATCGACGAGATCAAAACAAAACTCGAAGAAATTGGCCTCTCCGCCATGTCCGTAGATGACGAAGTTGGTATGATTCGCGTGTTCTTTGACGCAATTCTCATCGTATTCAATATCTTTGGCGGAATCGCACTTGTTGCCGCATCTATCGGCATCATCAACACCTTGTTTATGGCTGTGCAAGAGCGCACCCGCGAAATTGGTCTTGATAAAGCCCTCGGTATGAGCAACGGCAAAGTATTCCTTAGCTTCTCCGCCGAGGCTATCATGCTTGGTTTCTGGGGCTCAGTGTTTGGTATCGCTGCTTCCATCATCGCTGGCAACGCCGCCAATATCTTGGCTCATGAAACCTTCCTCAAGGACTTCCCAACCTTCCAATTAACAGTCTTTGAGCCGCTCACGATGATTTCAATCGCACTTATCATCATGTTCATCGCCTTCCTCGCCGGCACCTTGCCTGCGCGTAGGGCATCAAAGAAAAACCCAATCGACGCATTGCGTTACGAGTAAAACAAAAATCTGGCCAGCCGGCCAGATTTTTTGTACCACAAAAAAAGATTCATGCTCATGTTTTTTTGCTATAATAAAACTAAAGAAAGGAATCTATGCAACCACAAGAATCAAATATTTCACCTGCCAAACACCCAAATAAGCTTAGTATTGTGTTTGGTATAACAACGCTAGCCTTTGCGGGTTTGGCCGCATTTTTTGGCGTAAATTATTTTAAACAACCAGCCAAAACAGATACCCCTCAAAGCACAGCCGTACAAGGGTCGATAGCTGACGAATACGCAGAAATCAAAGGAATGATGGCCGATGTATTGTCCAGTATCATCAATGGTCCGGTATCAAATACCCAAAACTATGTTCGAGGCAGCAATGGTCTAGCCGCAAAGCTCGATGGCATGAATGCATATACCATGACAAACTTCAGCCTTGCTGCAAGAATCTCAAGTGACAACGAAGAACAAGATTTGGCCACCTTAAAAAACAGACTAACCCAAAAAGGATTTAGCGCGGTCGGTACACTACCAACTGAAGGCTCCGCCGGTCCACAAATTGACGGCTACAAAAACGACAGCAACATTGTTTGTGGCCTGTACCTAGAAACCGAGTTCCCAACCATTGATCTAAAAATGGAATATATTAATTTCGAATGTACAAAACCAAGCTGGAATTGGATCAAAGACGAAGAGAAAGCCTTCCTCAAAGACCTCGAAGCAGCCTATTTTGAAAAAACTGGTAAATATCCTACTATCCTAGGCGGACAAAGCGGTGAAATAAAAGACAGCGCCTATTCTCCATATCAAACCACCTGGATGGGCGTCGGCGGCGCAGCAGGCCTATTCTATAGAACCAGCCCTCAATCCAAATGGCAATATTTCACAGCGACACAATCCTTTCTATATTGTGACGAGTACAATACGGATGACCTCAAAAAGGCCTACCTCGGAGAAGAATGTTACGAACGTGATAACGTCACCCAATCCACTGTACAACTATAAAGAAACAAAAATAGCCCCTTCGGGGGTTATTTTTTTCTGGCTGGGGCGGTAGGATGACGGCTCCGCTGCGCTTCGCCTATATCCCGCACTACGTGCGGGATGCGAACCCAAAGGGCGAGCCCTGTACTATAGCACAAAGCATAAAAAAACAAGGCCTTTGGCCTTCTTTTTTTATGCTTGGCTGGGGCGGTAGGACTCGAACCCACGCATGACGGGACCAGAACCCGTAGCCTTACCACTTGGCGACGCCCCAAACTCCCATTATTCTATCACAAAACATCAAAAAATGCTATAATGCCCATATGGTAAAAAAGACTTTTAGTCTAGAAGAACTTGAAAACCTCCCAATCGAGGAGGTTATTGATAAAATCAACCACGAAGATTATTCCTTACTTAATTCCATCGGTGGCGAAAAACTCCGCCGCGAAATGGTGCCAATTGGCAAAATTTGCCGCGTAGTTTTGAACTATTTTTACCGTTCCAAAAAGGATATCGAAAAAGACAAGAAAAGCATCAAACGTGCTCGCAAAAAATTTGCCAAAACCTTGCGTCGCATCGCGCCGCTCAAGTGCCACACCAAAGCTTTTCCAAAAGCCGTAGACGAGGGCCTAGTTATCGGTTTTAACCATCCAAGTCTTGGCGAAGTAATGCGCATTTTGTCGCTCAAATTTAGCGTTTATCCAGATAAAACCGTGCTCTGGCCAGTCAACTTGCCATGGTATGAAGCTTTAGCCAAAAGTTACGATGATCTCGAAAAAGTCGGTATCATTATCACGCCGACCCTCACACCATCCACCTGGAACAAGCTGCAAGTGCCAGAAGATTCGCCATATTATCAGGTGATTTACGATCTCAAAAAGAATCTCAGGAACGTTTATACTAACCGTTCTATCGAAACCATCAAAAATCACGGCATGATCTTTGTAGCTCCAAGCGCCACGCGCCAGGCTACCGTTTTCAAAACTAAGGCCGTCTACGACAAAAAGGAAGACATCATACCAACCATGTCTATCCTTGCTATCAAGCTCTATCAAGATCCAGAGATTAATTGTAGTTTCTTGCCGCTTGCCGTGATGCCACCAAAACATGGCAACCGTAGCCTTAACCTCTTTTTGAAATATGAAATCATTCCAGCCGAGCCAATGACCGCCGAATACATCAAGAAAACTTACTTTAAGACCAAAGACATTAAACGTCTAGACGGTTTTGACTACGAATTCCACTTAAAAATCGCCGAAAAACTCCCGAAAAAATACTGGTATTAATATTTACAAGCCTCCAGATTTTTGCTATACTATTGACAAGTCTGGTAACAGACTTTTTTTAATAAGGAGTAAACGTGGCTAAAATCACTCGTATCAAAGCTAGTGACCACCGCGAAGCCGAGGCGAAAGAAGAACCTTCAATCGTCCGCAAAAAGGTCGTCATTAAGGACAAAAAAGCCGACAAGGCAAACAAAAAAGCCCAGAAAGTCGAAGAGAAAAAATCCAGAAAAGCCAACACTGGCAAAAAGCATTTTATTCTTTTCCGCCCATTCTGCGCAATCGGTCGTTATTTTAAAGAATCCTGGCAAGAAATCCGCCAAGTTCGCTGGCCAAATCGCAAAGCCACTTGGAAGATGGTGCTCGCTGTAATTATTTATTCAGCAATCTTTGTAGCTATCCTCTTGCTTCTCGATTTACTATTTTCGTTTATCTTTAATAACATCTTAAAATAAGGAGAAATCATGGCAGTCAACCGTTACGACAACACCCGCGCATGGTACGCAATCAGCACCTACAGCGGTTACGAAGACAAAGTTGCCGACTCTATCAACCAACGTGTCAACTCAGTAGAGATGGCCGATAAAATCTTTGAGGCAATCGTGCCAAAAGAAAAACAAATCGAAATCAAAAACGGCAAACGCAAAGTCGTAGACCGCAAAATCTTGCAAGGCTATGTGCTTGTTGAAATGAAACTTTCCGATGAAACCTGGTATATTATCCGCAACACCCCAGGTGTAACCGGCTTTATTGGCACCGGCACCCAACCAACCCCAGTTTCCGAAAAGGAAATCACCAAAATCAAGAAACGCATGGGCGTTGAAGATCCAAAATTCTCCGTCAAATACGAAATTGGCGAAGTTGTTTCCATCAACGATGGTCCATTCAAGGGCTTTGATGGCACCGTAGCCGAAATCGATGCCGCCAAAGGCAAACTCAAAGTCATGGTTTCTATGTTTGGCCGCGAAACACCAGTCGAGCTCGACGCTCTCCAGGTTAAACAACTAAACTAATCTTGACAAAACCCTACGTTTTCGCTAAAATAATATGCGTTACGTAAAATGCTTCTAAATTATTAATTAACGAGGATTAAAAAATGGCAGGAAAACAAGTTATTGGCAACCTCAAGTTGCGCATTCCTGGCGGTAAAGCTACTGCTGGGCCTCCGGTTGGTTCTACTCTTGGTCAATGGGGCCTTAATATGATGGATTTCATCAACCCATTCAACGAGAAGACCAAAGATTTCATGGGCAAAAACGTTATCGTCCACATCAAAGTTTACGAAGATCGTACCTTTGATTGGGTCTGCCTTGGTCAACCAGTTGACGATCTTATCCGCGAAGCTATCAAAATCGAAAAAGGTTCTGGTAAGCCAAACGTCGAGAAGGTCGGCAAAATCACCCGCGCTCAACTCGAAGAAATCGCCAACAAAAAGATGGAACAACTCAACGCAGTTGATCTTGAAGGCGCAGTTAAAGTTGTCGCCGGCACCGCTCGCTCAATGGGCGTCGAAGTCGTAGACTAATCAATTTGCCTATAAAAATAACCCTTCGGGGTTATTTTTTGTTCTATTGCAAAAATCTCTGGTTTTTGCTATAATATTTGCATTATTAATTCATGTTGGAAGGGGTAATCCCCGCTACTACCACAGAAAGGATTCAAAATGGCCGAAGAAGAGGTCAAAACTACTGTCGACGAAGAAGTCGTCGAAACCACTGAAGCTCCAGAAGCTGAAGAAAAATTCGCCAAAGCTGGCAAAAAATCTAAAAAACACGTTGAAGAGGTGAAAGCCGAAGAAGAACGCCAAGCCAGAAAAGCTGAGCGTGCCGCAAGCGACAAAGCTGCCGCCGAAAAACCAAAAGGTGCCAAACCAGTCACCCGCCCACGCATCGAACGCCGTGGCAAAAAATATCAAGACGCCGCCAAACTCGTTGAAAAAGGCAAAATTTACGGTCTTAAAGATGCTATCGATCTAGCTATCAAGACCAACCCAGCCAAATTCGACGCAAGCCTCGAAGCCCACGTTCGCCTTGGTGTAGATCCACGCCAAGCCGACCAAAACATCCGCACCACCATCGTTCTTCCAAACGGCAATGGTAAAACCGTGCGCGTAGCCGTCTTTGCTCCACTTGACGCATGCAAAGCCGCTAAAGCCGCTGGTGCTGACATTGCTGAAGATGAAGAATTCTTGAAACAACTTGAAAAAGGCGTGATTGATTTCGACGTCCTTATCTCTACCCCAGCTTACATGCCAAAACTTGGTAAATTCGCTCGCTTGCTTGGTCCTAAAGGCTTGATGCCAAATCCAAAAGCTGGCACCGTTACCATGGATGTTGAAAAAGCCGTAAAAGAATCCAAAGCTGGTAAAGTTGAATACCGCGTAGACAAACAATCCATCGTCCACATCGGCCTTGGTAAAGTTTCCTTTGGCACCGACAAGCTCTTCGAGAACGCTAACACCTTCTTTGATAGCTTGAAAGCTCAAAAACCAGCTTCACTCAAAGGTACCTATGTAAAGTCAGTATTCATTACTACTACTATGGGTCCATCAATCTCAGTTGAAAACTTATACAACTAATTGCATTAGTCTGCAAAAGTAATTCTGCTAAACTTAGAATTACGCCAAGATAAAAAATACAACGGTATAGTCGGATTCTCGACGAAATTACAGTTTCGTACTCGAATCCGTAACCGTTGTATTTTATATATGGGTAATTCTAAATGTTTAGCAAAATCACTTTTGCAACTACCGCAATTGGTTTTATATGTTACAATGAGGCTATGGAAGAATATATATTAACCAATTATGAATTGATCTTTACAATCATCATTGGTCTTCTAGCCTGTTTCTTTGGCTACAGGATCAAAAAAATAACATTCTTTGTACTCTGGTTCTTACTAGGGTTCAACTTAATGCGATTCTTTATGCCGACCATCAATGGATGGTTCCCAGAAATCGCCAACGTCGAGCTTTGGCAAACACTCTTGCCGATTTGTGGTGGTTTATTGCTCGCACTGCTTGGCTTTACCATCGAAAAGATTTGCGTCAGTGGCCTCTGTTTCTGTCTAGTAATGGCTATTGGCATGCGCTATTTTGGGACCACTATCCCAGTACTATTAATTAGTGCGGTAGTGGGTCTAATTGTTGGCGCACTCGCGGTCCGGCTCATGAAACCATCTATTATCGCATTAAGCGCAATTGCTGGCGCCTATGCCCTTACCAACGTCTTATTCTCACTCGTTCCACAGCTCGACAGAATGATACTCTATCTCCCAATCCTCGCTGGCATCGCCGTTATTGGTGCCATTTTCCAAGTTACCACTACCAAACACGTAAATTAATAGAAAGGAAAGTATGGACCAAAATCCAACTCCAGTCGCTCCAGCTGAAACTCCAGCTGCTGCACCAGCCGCACCTGCTGCTAAGGGTGCCAATAAAAACTTAATCATCGGTATTGTCGCCGCCATCGTCGTGGTTGTTGCAATTGTTGTCGTACTCATCGTAGTACTCGGTGGCAACAAATCAGGTTCCACAACCCCTGAAGGCGGTTCAGGTAGCTCATCTGACACCAGCCTCAGCAAATGTGGTGACGCCTTCAAATGTCTCGAGAAAATCGACGAAAACGCAACCGTTGAAAGCATCAACGAGCTCACAGGTATCGAGGGTAAAACCACTAGCTGGAGCGATACCGTATACGAATGGGAGTTCCCAAACGGCGAATCACTCGAGCTTAGCACCAGCTACTTCAACATTAAAGTTGACTATGATACCGATCTTCACAAAGATTCTAGCGTTAACTTTGATGGCTACGAAGCCGTAAAAGACCAAGTTAGAAGCGGCATCACCAAAGATGCGCTCGCCGAAGCCCTCGGTAGCAAAGGTCTTCTTTATGAGAAAAGCAGCACCGGTAGCGGTTACCTTTGGGTAGACGCCGACGGCGGTTACCTTAGAGCTAGCGTTAGCTCAAAAGGCAATGTCACATTTGTCTCTGGTTGGTTTTAATAACTAGAAATTCATTAAAGCCCTTGCAAAACAAGGGCTTTTTTGATATAATGTCTGAAGTTACCAAAGACAGTGGCGAGGTTATCCTTTAATAATGCCACCGAGGCAAATTTCTTGTTTAATTTGGTGACGCTTTTTAACAACTAGCTAACCAAATGTCAATTTTAACCAAAGGAACTTTTTATGGCAATTTCAAAAGATAAAAAGGCTACATTGGTTGCTGATTTGACTGCGATCCTCAACGATTCGAAAATGGTCGCCTATGCAAAATATCAAGGTTTGACCGTTGCCGAACTCCAAGAGCTCCGCAAACTCGCTCGCGAGTCTGACGTAAAAATTAAAGTTGTCAAAAACCGTCTCGTAAAAGTTGCGATGAAAGAAATCGCCGCTTACAAAAACACCGAGACCACCGGTCTTACCGGCCAACTTCTTTATGCAATTGGTAGTGACGAAGATTTTAGCGCTGCTAAGGTTCTCGCAAAATTTGCTAAAACCCACAACGCTATGGAACTCGTCGGTGGCTTCAACAACGAAGGCGCCAACCTGTCAAAAGACGAAATCGTCGCCCTCGGTTCTCTCCCAACCAAGAACGAACTTATCGCCCAAGTGGTCGATACCCTTCTTTCTGGTATCAATGGAATCGTTTCTGGCCTCGAAAATCGCGAAGCAAAATAAGCAATCAATTTTTATTATTAATTAAAAGATAAGGATAAAGTTATGGCTACTGATATCAAAAAATTGGCCGAAGAACTCGTCAACATGACCGTTCTCGAAGTCAATGAACTCAAAACCGTCCTTAAGGACGAATATGGCATCGAACCAGCTGCAGCCGTTGTTGCTGTTGCTGCTGAAGGCGGTGCTGCTGCCGATGAAGGCAAATCTGAATTTGACGTTGTCTTGAAAGACGCTGGCGCTCAAAAGATCGCCGTCATCAAGGCTGTCAAAGAGGCTACTGGCCTCGGTCTTGGCGAAGCCAAGGCAATCGTTGATGGTGCTCCTGCTACCGTCAAAGAGAAAGTTGCAAAAGCTGACGCTGAAGCTATGAAAAAAGCTCTCGAAGAAGCTGGTGCAACCGTCGAACTCGCTTAATAAAAGTATGGTTAGCTATTGTTGCAGAAAATCTCCCATCCGGGAGATTTTTTGTATATAATAAATCTCATGAATGATTTTGATTATTTAGGTGAAAATGATATTTATTTAGATTGCGCGTGTCAATCATTAAGACCGCGTCCTGTTATTGAGGCTTTGAATAAATACTATACCGAGCACAACTCTTGTGGCGAACGCGTCAAATATAAATGGGGGCGCGTTACCGACGAAAAAGTCGAGGCCACCCGCGAAAAAGTCTTAAATTTTTTGAAACTCAAAGCCAAAAACTACACCGTTTCATTTACTTTGAATACTACTTACGGCATCAACCTAATTTTGAACCAACTAAAACCAGAATTCAAAAAGGTTTTTACGTCCGAAATTGAGCACAACTCGCCGTTTCTTGCCACCATCGCTTTTTCTAAGCGCCTTAATATCGAGCGCGTAGTCATGCGCCGAAACGACGACGGTTCTATTCCAATTGAGGATTATGATTTTACCAATTCTGTCGTGGTTGTAAACTGCGCCAGCAACTTTGATGGCCGCAAGTTACTAAACATCAATGATGTGATCAAAAAAGTTCACAAACAGAACGGCATTATCATTATCGACGCCGCACAAGCCATGGCCCACAGCTCCGAAATTTTGCACAAAACCGAAGCCGACGCCATCTGTTTCTCCGCCCACAAACTATACGCACCTTCACTTGGCGTTATCGTCTGGCGTAACGATTTAATGGATAAACTTGAAACCGGCTTTGTAGGCGGCGGCATGGTAGACGACGTAGAAAAAGAAAAGTATTATTTGAGCGCCGAAAACGCCGAGCATCGCTACACTAAATTCGAATCCGGCCTCCAAGCCTGGGGTGAAATCGTGGGACTTGGCGCTGCGCTCGATTGGCTAAACAAGTTGCCAAAATCCGCCCACCAAGATTTGGCGGACAACGCAAGGGAATTATTTGATTTTCTCAAATCCTCACCAAAAGTGCATTTAATTAATGCAGAGCCAAACCCAACCATGTCGTTCTACGTAGAAAGCGTGGACTCGCACCTGCTTGGCGAAGCTCTCTCCCGCGAGGGAATCATGGCTAGAACCGGCTACTTCTGCGTGCACTACTACCTAGATCATGTCTGCCACTTCCCGCCACTCATTCGTTTTTCACTTGGTTATCACACAAGAAAATCAGACATCGAAAAAGTCAAAAACTCTCTGTCCAAAATCCTAAAATAAGAAAAAGCGTGATACAATAAATACATTATGGTGTGTATAGCTGCATTTATTATTTTGGCCGTAATTGGTCTTTTTGTAGCTATTATTTCGATTTTCAAACGCGAAGTCGGCAAAACCTATCTTAAAATGATGAAAAAGGCCCTGGGCTGCGTCAGCAAAAAAGTCCGCCTCCAAAAATGCGAAACTGGCTTCAAAGAAGACGTCAAAAACACCGTCTTAAGCAAAGTGATTATTAAGCACCCGAAATGGGTCAAACCACTCAGCATCATCATGGAAATCGTCTCCGTCATTATCGTAGTCGTCACGGTCTGGGCACTCCTCACCGCTATTAAATCCCTACTCGCCCTCTGGACCCTCGGCACCTGCAATGTCACCAAGCCATCAGCCTGCACGATGACATCTGAACAATGTGATCTAAGCGGAGAAAAAGAACCGAGCAATATTCTTGAAGCAACCGGTCGCTGGTTTACGGAGTGGGGCGATATTTTTGGAGCAATTCCGGACAAATTCCGCAACTGGAACCCAGAACAATTCGCTTTAAAAACTATTAATGTAAAAAATGAAAATCAGGATGCCCCAATTGCCGTTGATATTCTAGATCCAGGATGTTCAGCTTGTTATAAATCCTATAACAATCAAAAAGACAGCGGATTTATGGAAAAATACAATCTAAAAATTGTCGTATTGCCAATCCAATCATCTGAAGGGGACTATAAATTCAAAAACTCAGAAACAATCGCACGCTACATTTATGCCGCGCAAACAATAAGCGACGACCTAAGTGTCTATATCCTCGATGGCGTATTTACAAGAAAAAAAGAATACGAAGATAAACACACAGAAATATACCAAAACGTTTTCAATACAAAAATCGACAAAGAAAAAACAATCTCAACATTAGATCAATGGGCTAAAGAATATAATGTGCCCGAAGAAGATATCAACAAAATTCACGAGAGAATGAATTCAGAAGACGTAACAAATATTCTAAAAAATAACTACAAAATAGTACAAGAAGAAATCCGAGCCATCGGCATCCCAACTATGCTCTACGACGGCGGCCGCCACACCGGCCTATACGAAAATTAAAAATTTTCCACAAAAAAACATCGGCAAAAGTGTTTAAAGATTCATGGGTATTAGGGAAGCAAATTAGCTTATTTTTAGAGACTAAAAGAAACCTTTTATAAAACAACTAGATAATAATGACTATCTTTGCACAATAGAAGATGTCTCTAAAAATAAACTAATTTGCTTCCATAAAATCTATGTAATTTTTACAACACTTTTACATTTACCAATGTTTTTTCAGTGGAAAACTTTTATTTTAAAATGCTTGACATTAACTCACCTTAGATATAATATAATATCAATACTATATTTTAGACAGGAATGCGAGGTGATGTCTGAATTACCAGAAAAACAAATAAAAAGATTGCGCAGTCTCATCACCGAGGCTGAAACCAATTTGGCTGCTGCCAAAGAATTATTAGTTTCAATCTTAGGAGATGGCGAAACAATCTCCGCCCCACGCGAAACAATCGTTTCCGGCCCTGAAGGCAAAATTATCGAAGGCATTTTTGACGGCCAAATCATGATCGGCCCAGATGGCAAAAACTATCCAGTGCCAGCCAACTATGCATCTAAGTCCAAACTCGTTGAAGGTGACATTATGAAGCTCACTATCACCGAAGATGGCAAATTCCTTTACAAGCAAATTGGCCCAGTTGAGCGCAAAACCGTTATCGGCACGCTCATCCACCACGATGACAAATACTTTGTAGAAGTTGCCGGCAAAGAATACCAAATTCTTTACGCCTCGGTTACTTACTTCCACTTGCGCGAAGGCGCACAAGTTACCGTCGTGATCCCAGCCAAGAACGACGACGCCACTTGGGCAGCAGTTGAAGCCGCTTTGTAATCTTAAAACCGGGTTCGCCCGGTTTTTTGGTGTGTTATAATAAAGCAAATGGGAAAAGCGTTATATCGTAAATATCGTCCAAAAACTCTCGCCGAGGTTGTCGGTGAAGAGCAAGTCACGAAGATTCTCGAAAACGCCATCAAAGAGAAAAAAATCTCCCACGCTTATCTATTTATTGGCCCACGTGGCTGTGGCAAAACTTCTGTGGCTCGCATTTTTGCCCACGCCATTAACGATTTTAAATACGAACTCGAAGACGATTACGTAGACATCATCGAAATCGATGCCGCATCTAACACCGGCGTCGACAACATCAGGGAACTGCGCGAAAAGGCTTGCATCGCCCCATCAAAAGGCAAATACAAAGTCTACATCATCGACGAAGTC
Organism: Candidatus Saccharimonadota bacterium; assembly: GCA_024699125.1. Taxonomy (GTDB): domain Bacteria; phylum Patescibacteriota; class Saccharimonadia; order Saccharimonadales; family Saccharimonadaceae; genus Nanosyncoccus. Next base: position 22,432 of record JAILQE010000008.1, on the reverse strand, counting down.
CACATGCTCTCAAAATCCGCTTTCAATGCCTTGCTTAAAACTTTGGAAGAGCCGCCAAAACATGTGGTCTTTATTATGGCCACGACCGACGCCTACAAAGTGCCAGTTACGATTACGTCCCGCGCCCAAACCTTCACCTTCAAATTAGCCGACACAAAAACTATGTTCGATTATTTGAAGGACGTCTGCACTAAAGAAAAAATCAAAATCGATGATGATGCTCTTAAAATCGTAGTCAGTCGCGGCGGCGGTTCGTTCCGTGATTCATTATCTTTGCTCGACCAAGTTTCCACACTTTCAAAAGACGGCATTTCAAAAGAATTATTAATCAATGCACTTGGTTTGCCAGAAGACGAAAAGCTGAACCTCGCACTCGACAGCTACGCAGCTGGCGATCTCGCTGGAATTACCGACACCCTCAAAGATTTGCTAGATTCAGGCGTCAAACCAGAAGTTATCGCCGAAGAATTAATCAACAAAATTATCGCGAATCCAAAACCAGAATACTTGCCACTTCTCGAAAAACTGCCAGAAGTGCAAGCCCCATTCCCGGAAGCCAAACTTTTGACGGCTTTCACGATGAATCTTCAAAAAGTTGTCGCAGCGCCAGCTGTAGTCCCAAAGCCAGTTGCCGCGCCAAAACCAGTTGTAAAACCAGCAGAGAAGCCAGCAGAAAAACCAGTCGAAAAACCGGCAGAAACCCCTGTTGTTTCGGAAAAAAGCCAGGTGCTCGAATCGAAAGACTTTGACTGGGAAAAGCTTCTTGATGCTGTAGAGCAGGAAAGCAAAGCTACCGCTACATTTTTGCAACAATCAGCCTATAACTTCGATGGCAAAACCCTCACGATTACGCCGCAAAACAAATTTGCATATAACGGTCTAAACAAAGACACTCACAAACTCACGCTCGAAAAAGCAGTGAGCGGCATCAAAATCGTCATCGCAAAACCTGGTCAAAATTCCGCAAAAGAAGACCCCCTAGTTTCCAAAATATCTGGTATAATGGGAGGAGCAGAGGAGGTCAAAAACAGTGGAGGAGAAATCCCTTTCTAAAAAGTCCGGCAACGCCGCATCGGGTGACGGTCGCATTCCGCCACAGGATATTGATGCCGAAAAATCTTTGCTCGGCGCCATCATGCTATCTGACGAAGTTTTGCCAGAGATTTTGACCATTGTAAAACCTGCAGATTTTTACGAAAAACGCCATCAAATTATTTTTGGCGCCATCGTTAATCTTTACGACCAACACAAACCAATCGACCTTCTCACTTTGACTTCCGAACTAAAATCCACCAAACAACTTAAAGAAATCGGTGGCGCACCATACCTTACCGAACTCACTAACTTCGTACCTACCGCGTCCCACGCCAAAGCCTACGCTGGCATTATCGAAAAAGCCTCCGTACGCCGCAAGCTTATCAAGGCTGGTGCTGAAATTTCGGCCAAAGCCTACGAAGACGACACCAATGTCGACGATTTGATAGGTGCTGCCGAAAAAGAACTCTTTGAAGTGTCCGACAAAGTCGTTAAAAGCGACTACGTACCGATGGAAGAATTGCTTTCTGATGCATTTGATCGTATTGAAGAGCTTCGCAAAAACAAAGGCGCTCTCCGCGGCCTCAAAACCGGTTTTCATGATCTTGATAAAAAGACTGCTGGCTTCCAAAAAGGCGACCTCATCATCATCGGTGCTCGCCCGGCCATGGGTAAAACTACCTTTGCACAAAACCTTGCCTACAATATCGCAAGTATCAATAAAAAAGGCGTGCTCTTCTTCTCGATGGAGATGGCCGCCAACGAAATTATTGACCGTATTATCTCCGACGTCTCCGGCGTCAATAACTGGAACATCCGCACCGGTAACCTCACCGACGAAGAATTCTCTCGCATCGGCGATGCACTCGGCGAAATGGACGAAATCCCAATTTATATCGACGACACCAGCTCAATGACCATTATGGAACTCCGCAACAAAGCCCGCCGTGCCATGCACGACCACGACATCGGCATTGTAATCGTCGACTACTTGCAGCTCATCGCTGGTTCCGATCGCTACAAAGGCAACCGCGTGCAGGAAGTTACCGAAATTTCCCGTGGCCTCAAGATTCTCGCCCGTGAACTCGAGATCCCAGTTGTGGCTTTGGCTCAGCTCTCTCGTAACGTTACCGGCCGCGACGATCCACGCCCAGTTCTATCCGACCTTCGCGAATCTGGTTCCATCGAGCAAGACGCCGACCTTGTGATGTTCTTGCACCGCCCAGATTATTACCATCAAAACGAAGACGGCTACGAAGAAACTCACATTACCGAACTTCTCGTGCAAAAGCACCGCCACGGCGCCATCGGCAAAATCGAACTCTACTTCCATCCAGAATTGCTCCGCTTCATGTCGCTCGACCAAACCAGGGAATAATACCCATAGCCTTTATGTTTATTTTTGTGTTATAATATGAGTGTGAAAAAGAAACCAATTTCAAAACTCTTTTTGTACCGTCATCGCTTTGGTATCGGTTATCTTTTACTCGGGCTGGCTTTTGTCACCCTACTTTTTACCTTGCCGCTTTTCACTCAGCAAGGTTTATCCGAAACCGAAATCGAATCAGCTACCAGTTCATATTATCTAAGCGTTGATTCCGCCGTTACCGGCGACCTTGTCGATTTACCTTATCGCTTACTCCAAAAATCTTCCATTATGATTTTTGGCCTTACCGCCTACAGCATTAAACTCCCTAGCATCATCATCGGTCTACTTCTTGGTGTTCTTTTGATCTTACTTCTTAACCGCTGGTTCAAAAACAACGTGTCGCTTCTGGCGTCCTGTCTCGTGATCCTATCTACACCATTCCTATATCTTGCCGGCTCCGGTACTCCACTCATCATGCTAGTATTTTGGCCAACATTCCTACTTTGGCTCGGCTCCAAAATCCAGGGCGAGCAAAAGCCAAAGCCACTTTATAGCATTATTTTCGCATTAGCACTACTGATGGCCGTGTTCACGCCATACATGATTTACTTTGCCATCATCAGCGTGATTTTTGCCATCACTCAACCTCATCTTCGCTTTGTATTAAAATCACTGCCAAAAATCCCACTTATTATCACGGGGCTTATCGTTGTTTCCGGCCTTGCCGCGCTAATCGTCAATATTATTAATAACGGTAACACGATTGCGAATCTATTAGCTTCAAGAAACCTTTCACCAGAAGTCTTTTGGAATAACCTCAAGACCGGCTTAAAGCCCCTGCTTTCATGGCGCACCAACGTCGAAAGCATTTTCCTGGCACCGCTCATCAGCTTACCAACCTTCGCCATCGCACTCATTGGCCTCTTCTCAACCACCAAGGGCTTCTTCGCCTCACGCAATTCCATTGCTTCACTGCTTATCGTCTTCACTATCATTATCGCTGGCTTCAATTCAAATGCTATCATCTTCTTTATTTTGCCATTATCGATCTTAACTGCACACGGCCTTAAGTATGTCCTCGAAAAATGGTACGGCCTCTTTCCAGAAAACCCATACGCCAGAGTCTCTGCCATCTTTCCACTCATCATTTTGTTTGGCCTTATCATTATTCCAAGCCTCTCGCAATACATTTTTGGCTATCATTACAATCCAAATCTCGCCAACAGCTTCACCAACGAGCTCACGACGGTGCGCAAAAATTTAAATGATGAAAACTTGCTCGTGCCAGAAAGCAAATCGGCCTTTTATCGCATCATTGAAAACTCGTCCAACATTAAAATTATCACCCAACTTCCGGAAGAAAAATTGGAGCATTTTGCCTCGCTCGGCAAGCTCGACAACCTCTCGCCAAACTACGAGCTCTCACGCATTATCACCTCGACAAAATCAGATAACTCAGATATAATATATCTATATACAGCAAAAGGAGAATAACATGGGTCAGACCTTAGACCAAATGAAAATGATTAACCAACTTCGTAAAGCCCAAAAAGAGCTCAAAAACGAAATCGTGGAAGTAGAAGCCGGCGACGGCGCCGTAGTTGTTCAAATTACTGGCGAACTTAAAGTTAAAAAAGTTACCATTGATCCAGAAAAAGTTGATCTAGACGACATTCACGAACTCGAACGCTGGATTGAAAACTGTATGCGTGATGGTTTTGCCAAAGCACAAGAAATTGCTACCGACAAAATGAAACCACTCATGGGTAGCCTTGGCAACCTCGGCTTCTAAAACGAGTTAACCATGCTTCCGGAGGCTCTAGAAAACGTGATTGAAGCGCTCGGCCATTTGCCGGGTGTTGGCCCACGCACCGCAGAACGCTATGCGTACTACCTTTTTAAATCAAATTCTAATGTAGCCAAAAACATTGCGAGCGCTCTAGAAGTTTTGCATGACAAAGTCAAACTTTGCCCAGTTACTTTTGCACTTATTAATGAGGATGAAGATGTTTCACCGCTTTACAGCGACGATTCGCGCGACAAATCCACCATCCTCGTAGTTGAAGAACCGCTTGATATTTATGCCATCGAGCAAACCCGTGCTTTTCACGGCACTTATCACGTGCTAGGCGGCGCCGTATCGCCAATTGACGGCATCACACCAGACCAGCTCCACATCAAAGAATTAATCGATCGCATCGATAAAGACAACGTCAAAGAAATTATCGTAGCTACCAACCCATCAATCGAAGGCGAATCCACGGCGCTGTTACTTGAAAAAATGCTCCACGAGAAATCCGACTCGCTCAAAATTACTCGCCTAGCTCGCGGCCTACCACTTGGCGTTGATTTGTCGTATGCCGACCAAATCACTTTGAGCGCTGCACTAGAAAACCGTACAAATCTTTAAAAGATGATATAATCAGCTTATGGATAAGAATTTCAAGATTCGATTCTTGGTCACAATCACATTACTTTTGATCGCTAGTATTAGTATTCCATTTTTTAACAGTTTGCCGTTTAAGATTTTTTACGCATTCTTTGCAGCGATGTCTTTAATCGAACTCCTTAGTTTCTTTACTAAAAAAATTAAACCTTTGCCAACCTTCCTTGCGTTAGTTTTAAGCGCGCTCCTTATCATCAGCCCAATCTTTATTTTTAAATGCGACGCAATCATGATTATTTTAATTATTCTTGGCGTCTGCGGTTACGATGTATTTGCCTATCTCGGCGGTCACGCACTTGGCGGCAAAATCTTCAAAAAATCCCGCCCGTTTCCACATGTATCCAAAAACAAAACCTGGGAAGGCACCTTTATTGGCATCGCGATTGCCCTAGCTCTCGTTGCAGCGATAATCTATCCTAATAATCTGCTCGGTTACCAATGGTTCATGCTTTGTCCGGTGCTCGCCGTGTTTGGCGACCTGCTCGAAAGCTTTACCAAACGCCGCTTTTGCATCAAAGATTCTAGCGAAATCGTCGTCAAAAATAAAATCCTCGACAAATTCGAGATTTTAGTCGGCGGTCGCAGCGGCCACGGCGGTTTTCTCGACCGCATCGACTCCGCATCATTTACTTGTACCGTTTTGTTTATTTTAGCTATCTTTATCTAGATCAAGACTGGTTCTAGCTTCAACTTTCCAGGCTTTAATGCCAGCAAATTTTGCGGCAAGCATATCGGTAGACCATTTGTTGCCGAGCATGGCAGTGTTTTCTGGCGCCACGCCAGCTTCTTCGCGCACTTGGGTCAAGTATACACTGAGTGGCTTTTTGGCGGACCACACACAACGAATGCCATAAGGCTCACAAAAACCTTGCACGCGCTTCTTAAACACGTTATTCGAAATCACCACAATTTCTACACCTACACCCTGGCAGGCTTTAATCCAATCTTCTAGCTTAGCTGGTGGGATCGTAGAAAGGCGTTCGGTCAAAGTATTATCGAGGTCACAAAGTAGAAGTTTAATCTTATCTTTTTGCAAAATCGCCGGGGTAACGTCTTCGAAACGTTTAAATCTGCGATCTGCTCTTATTAGTCTCATTAATTTATTATAACACGAAGGCTGTCGAGGCGCAAAAGCATGTTATAATATAAACATATGTATCAAAATTTTTCAGATTTTATTAAAGACAAAAAATCTCTCTGTATTATTCAAGCCGAAAACCCTGATGGAGATTCACTTGGCGCTGCCATTGCGCTAGATTATTTGTTGTCTGACCACGAAATTTCACTTTACTGCCCGGTCGACATCCCAAAATATCTCCATTATTTTAAGGATTGGTCGAGAGTTACGAATGAGTTCAATTTCCGTGCCGACGGCTACATTATCGTTGATACCGCCGCCGAAATTTTGCTCTCAAAACTCATTGACGATGCCGCGATCAAAAACCGCCTCTATACTGCACCAGTTTTCGTGCTCGATCACCACGAGACCGAAGATGATCTTAACTTCCCGCACGATAAAATCATCGAGAATCGCCCAGCCTGCTGTGATTTAATCTATCACATCGCCAAAGAACAGGGAATCGAGATCAACAAAGACGCTGCCGAAGCTATTTTCCAGGGTATATTATCTGATACCTTGGGCCTCACCAGCGCTTCCGTTACCGCCGAAACCTTCGAAACCGCCGCTGAGCTCACCAGGCTCGGCGCCGACGTCTCCGTGCTCGAAGATATGCGCCGCGAGTTCATGAAAAAATCCCCACGCATCCTCGATTATAAAGCCGACCTCATCAAGCGCATCGAGTACTCGCTTGACGGCCAAGTAGCCACCGTGCTCATCCCGTGGGATGACATCCGCGAATATTCCGACGAATACAATCCAAACGTCCTGATTCTCGAAGAAATGCGCCTCGTGGAGGGCGTAAAAGTCGCTGTAGCCATCAAAACCTATCCAGACGGCAAGGTTACTGGCAAAATTCGTACCGCCAGTGATGCCCCGATCGCCGAGAAAATCGCCGGCTACTTCGGTGGCGGCGGGCACCCATTTGCCGCGGGCTTCCGCACCTATGACACTACCTACGAAGAAGTTGTAAACGACATCATCAAAATAACACCGGAGCTACTCTCAAATGAAAATCACGAATAACATCAAAAACAGTATTAAATATGACTTACTCAAAAAGCCAATAAAACTCGCCAAAACCCACGATTTTTGCCTTTCGCGTAAACCAAAACTCACCGTCGTGATGCTACACGGCATTGCCTCAAGCTCCAAAACCTACGATCACACGATTAAATATTTCCGCAGCACGCCAGCCCTTAAAAACATCCGCTTCATCACTTTCGACTGGCTCGGCAACGGCAAATCATATAGCTCAAACCATCTTTGCTACGATGTCGACGAAGAAGTGTCGGCTTTGCAAAAATCCCTTGAACAAGCTAAGATCAAAACCCCACTCATCTTGATTGGCCACTCGATGGGCACCATGCTTGTGGCGCACTATGCCAGCCTCTTTCCAGAAACCATTAAAGAGATTTTTCTAGTATCGCCACCGATTTACTCCGCCGCCGACCTCAAAAGCCCAATTTTCATCAAGGGAATCGACAGCTTCAAAACCGCCGTCACTGCCTATGATAAAAAACTGCTCGTGAAGCGCCCATTCAACGCCCAACTCGAGAATATCGTCAAAAATCCAACCAATTACAAGGCATTTTCTGGCCTCAAGGTCAAAACTACCATGATTTACGGCAGCGAAGACGCCTACATCGCCCCATTTAACGTCGAAAAAATCGCCAAAAGCAACAAATTCGTCACCGCCATTAAAACTAATGGCCGCCACGGGGTTTCTCGCGAAAAATATGCTAAAATTGCATCAATGTTAGAGGAAAGATTAAATGAAACTGTATAACACGCCAACAAGGAAGGTGGAAGATTTTAAGCCAACGGGCGATACCATTAAGATTTATACCTGTGGCCCAACCGTTTACAACCACCCACACATCGGCAACTACGCTTCTTATATCTATTGGGATTTACTTATTCGCGCCCTCAAGGCTGAAGGCTATAAAGTTAAACGCGTCCTCAACCTCACCGATGTTGGCCACCTAGTTTCTGACGCCGACGAAGGCGAAGATAAGCTCGAAAAAGGCGCCGCCCGCGAAGGGAAGACCGTTTGGGAAATCGCCGAATTCTATATTAACGACTTCTTTGATGGCTTCCATAAATTGAATTTGACCGAGCCAGATGTGGTTGCTCGCGCCACTGATTATATTGAGCAAATCAAGGCCGCCGTCACCAAAATGACTGAGAACGGCTTTACTTACGAAACCGAAGATGGCGTGTATTTTGACACTTCCAAATTTGCCGGCTACGCCGATTTTGCCCATCTTGACCTCGAGAATCTCAAGGCTGGCGCACGCGTCGAATTTAGCGACGAAAAACGCAACGTTTCCGATTTTGCCGTTTGGAAATTCATTAAACCAGGCGAAAAACACGCCATGCGCTGGGATTATCTTGGCCGCCCAGGCTATCCAGGCTGGCACATCGAGTGTTCCACGATTATCGACACCGAGCTCGGCGAGCCAATTGACATTCACACCGGTGGTATCGACCACATTCCGATTCATCACACCAACGAAATCGCCCAAACCTACGCCATTTCTGGCCGCACTCTCGCCAATTATTGGCTCCACTGCGACTTTATTATGATTGACGGTCAAAAGATTTCTAAATCCCTTGGTAACGTTTATACTCTCGACGATTTAATCGAGCGCGGTTTCGATCCGATGGATTTCCGCCTCTGGATTTTGCAGGGCCACTTCCGCGGCGAACGTAATTTCACCTTTGACGACCTCTCCGCTGCCAAAAACCGCCGCCTCGCCTGGCGAAACCGCGTCGCTAGTACCCGCTGGCAAGGTGTGGATGAAGGCGATTCCAAGTATACCGCCTCTCAGATTCTCGCTAGCGTTTCGGATAATCTCAATTCTGCCGCCGCCTGCGCCGTCATCGACAGCCAACCAATGTCTCTTAGCGACTGGGAATTCCTCGATAATCTCTTTGGTCTAAATCTCCTCGGCGCCACCCCTGATATTACAGATGAACAAAAGGCGTTACTCGCCGACCGCGCCGCTGCCCGCGCCAACAAAGACTGGGCCACCTCAGACGAACTCCGCGCCAAACTCGAAGCCTCCGGCATCACCGTCAAAGACACCGCCACCGGCCAAATCTGGCAATATCTAAATTAGAACAACAAAAAGACCCCTGTGGCGAACCACAGAGGAATCTTTTTTTAAAAAATGTGCACAAATTACTGCGGGTCAATAATACAGTAATTTGCATAGATCCAGATAATACCATCCGGATCATGTAAAACAGTCTGAATTTCGTGTCCGAGCGCTACGGCAGGGAAGCCATACCATTGCTGGTCACCAGATACATAAACGGTGCCTGCCGTAAAAGTTGTATTAACAGAGATACGTCCATACGAACTATCTCCGTCTTCCCAAGGAATCGAACGGACATTGGCGTCCGCATTCCCGTCTTTCGAACGGATGGTGACTTTACTCTTACCGTACTTCTTGGTGTAGCCGTAGTCATACGGTAAGGTAGCAGCCCAGGGCTCCATAACATCGTCAACATCGCAATACAGGCTGTACACCCAAACGATGTTTCCGGGGACATTCAGCTCTGATCCATAGAATCCGAGATAACCCTTATGGTCAGGGTCTTCGTAGGAACAAGAGATGTCGAACTTATCGCCAACCTTCAAAGTGTCCACTTTGGAAGACTTTTGCGAAGGATTAGATCGCACGTTCACGGTCTCATTGTCCTCATAGTCGGACTTAATCCTTAGCACGAGCCGGTGATTATCCTTAGGATCACGTCGAACGAGCCCCTGCACCGGCACATATGTCGGGGTAGGGGTGGGCGTGTCGAACTGATCAGGGGTCATTGTCTCACCCTGAGCCTCAGATGATACAAACGCCGACTTGACAAGCTTTACTATCCCGCGTACTGCAAACCACAAGAGGGCTACAGCAAGCACGAGACCAGCAACCACCAAAGACAGTCGCATAATCATCTTCCTACGACGTCTCCGGGCCTTTCTTTTCAAGAACTGTTCTTTTGTCATCATATACTGTACCTCCTATGGTATTTTTTTTGGGATGACGATTTTATACTAATTTGCTAGGTACATCTTTAATTATAGCACAAAATGCCAAAAAAATCAAGTATGCTTATGCTTATTTTTGCATAAAAAAGCCCTGCATTAGCAGGGCGGGCTTAGGCTTTGCTCTTTTTGCTCTATAATTGTCCCAATCGCTTGGAACATATCCTCTACCTCTGCATCAAAGCTTAAATCATCACTCATTGGCCGAATTTCGATAATCAAATGACCAGTCTTGATGATTTTTGCTCTCGCCTTACATTTGCCTCGTTTTGCCATTAAACCGCGGATTACTATTGATATACAGATAAGAAATCCAATCAGACAAAAAATCGCGAACTTTGTTTCAGTCATAAATACCTCCTTACATGCTCAAACCTTAGCCTACAAATATTATACCACAAATCACAAATTTTACAAGCAAAGAAAAGGGGCCGCCCCGAAGGACGACCCCCAAAACAAAGAAGGTGATAAATCAACTGCCCCAATCCGTTCCATCATAGTTTTCCGGATGTGGGACTAGTGAAAAGAAAGCGTCATTATCACGAACCCAAATGATACCATCCGAATCTTCGACTTGAATGGGATGGATAACACCGTTTTCGTCTGCCTCGTAGAGCCCCTTCGTGCAAGAGAGATTAAAGCCGACTCTGTTGTTATGGTCGGCCCAATAAAAATCTCCAGTGGTGAAGCATTCTCCTACGAGATAACCTAACACCTTGCCAGAATAAGGCTCACTGTAAGCTGTGGCACAAGCAATATCTATTTCGACCTCAATTACGTTCTCTTCTCGATGGAAAGAGTTCATAATGTCGTCGTCCGAAATATAAATCATCGGCGTCGCAGTAGGGTCAGGAGTCGTGATTTCAACCGTTGTCGTAGGCTCACGATAGTGATCGATACCCTCGTACTCCTCTCTGTTTTTATCATCTTTGCCGCAAGCAGAAAGAGATAAAACAATGACGACCACAAATATAACTGAAAATATTTTCTTCATATTTAACCCTCCTTAAATATGTAATGTGAAAGAACTAAAATAATCACCTTCTCTTTCAATATTATAGCATAAATATAGTGATTTTTCAAGACAGCTAGGTTGTAAAGAACTAAAAATGGCCCGCTTTTAGCGAGCCTAGCATGGGGGGCTATCGTTTATTATCGTATCTTATCTTTACTTATTATCGTCGCCCATTTCACTAAATATAAAAAGAACAAACCAAACAAACCAAAGAATTAGAGCTGCAGTATAACAGACTTTTTCCAGTTTTTCCATAATTCCTCCTTTTCAGGTACAGCCCATGCCTACTTATAATTATAACACAAAAACAAGAAATAATCAAATTAGTGGTAGTAACGCTTCAGGAATTCGTCTCTGTAAGACTGGTATTCACCAGAAAGTAAGCTAGAACGGATTTTGTCCACCACGCTCACCACAAAATGCTCGTTATGGATCGAAGCTAGCACCTTGGCGGTGATTTCATCGGTTTTAAAGAGGTGGTGTAGGTATGCGCGAGTGTAGTTTTTGCAGCATTCACAATCACAGTCAGCCATGAGAGGCGTAAAATCATCCCCGTATTTGGCGTTTTTGATATTAATGCGCCCATCTAGAGTATAGAGAGAGCCGTTTCTGGCCATACGGGTTGGACCCACGCAGTCAAAGGTGTCGCAACCGTTTTCGGCGCCATCAAAGAGGTCGATTGGCTCCTGACCCATGCCAAGAAGATGTCTAGGTTTGCTCTCGGGTAAGATAGAATTGACTACTTTTAGCATCTCGGCCATGCCTTTAGCGGTGAAAACGCCGCCGATTCCATAGCCATCCACCGGCAAATCAGCCATAAAGCGTGCCGATGCCTCGCGAAGATCAAGAAATGTGCCACCCTGCACCACCCCATATAAATACTGGAAATTCTGGCCATTTTTAGCCGCTTCATCACTGAGTTTAGTATGTTCAGCGATACAGCGCTCTAGCCAGCGGTGAGTGCGATCCATCGCGCGTTCCATATCGCCGTGGCTTTCAGATTTGGCCAGATGGTCAAACGCCATATGAATATCAGCGCCAATCTGCCACTGGGCCTGCATCGAGGATTCTGGGGTCATCGTGAACTTATCACCAGAAAGATACGAACGGAATTTCGCACCCTCTTCGTTGATTTTGACCTCAGGCAATGAAAAAATCTGAAACCCACCAGAATCGGTAAAAGTAGGCTTGTTCCAGGAGGAAAACTTGGCGAGACCACCAGCAGAAGCAATCAGATCAGTGCCAGGGGCCAAAACCAGATGATAAGTGTTAGCCAGAATCGCCTGCGAGCCGAGCTCGTTCATCTCTTTCATAGTGAGAGCTTTCACCGTGGCACGGGTAGCGGCACCCACAAAAGCCGGCGTCTTAATGTCGCCGTGCGGCGTATGAATCACACCCACACGCGCCAGGCCGATCTTCTTCTCGATATCAAACTGCAAATTTTTGCTATTCATAGATAAAAGTCGAATCCCCATAGCTTAAGAAGTTGTATTTTTCTTCGACGGCATGTTTATAAGCGGCAGAAAGATGATCCCAACCAGCAAAAGCTGAAGCAAGCATAAGGACGGTAGATTTTGGTGCGTGAAAATTAGTTAGAAGTGCGTCCACAATCTTAAACTTGAAACCTGGATAAATAAAAATGTCGTCTTCGCCAGAGGTTTTACCGGTTTTAGCGTAGTATTCGAGCGTGCGAGCCACGGTAGTACCAAGTGCCACTACGCGCTTGCCAGCGGCTTTGGCAGTTTTAATCTCGGCGAGCGTATCATCTGGAATACAGAACCATTCCGAGTGCATTTTGTGCTCTTCGACATTATCGGCACGAATCGGAAGAAAAGTACCAAGCCCCACGTGCAAAGTAAGATATTTTACCTTCACACCCTTAGCTTTCAATGCAGCCAAAAGCTCATCGGTCATATTAAGACTAGCAGTTGGCGCGGCGGCCGAACCCATGTTTTTAGCCCAAACCGTTTGGTAGCGCTCTTTATCGGATTCTGTTGCGTCACGGTGCAAGTATGGCGGCAAAGGCACGTTGCCATATTTCTCGGTCAAAACATCGAGCGGGGAATCAGAAGTCACTGCAGCGATACCATTACCGAGAACTGATACGACGTTCACTTTTTCAGTAGAACCTTTCACGGTCAAAACATCGCCATCGTGCAATTTGCCGCGATACATCACGCGTTGCGGCTCGTCACCGTGTTTTTCTAGTACCACGAGTTCGCGTTCGCGACCATCCGGAAGCTCCGTAAACAGACGCGAGTGCATCACGCGCGTATCATTCAGGATCAAGACATCGCCCGGGTTCAAAAAATCCGCGAGCTTAACATAGTAAGAATCAGTCAGCTCACCAGTTTTGCGGTTAATCGCAAGTAAGCGCGTAGTACCACGCACCTTCGGTGGAAACTTCGCAATCCGCTCCTCTGGCAAATCATAGTTAAAATCAGAAACTAACATAAAAGTATTCTAACATATTTTGCTTAAATTTCAAATGTTCCGCGTTCGCGTTCTATCTGTTTGCTGTAGCGATCGGCTTCCGAGAAAATACAACCGCAGTATTTTTGCATGTAGAGCCCGGCTTCGCGCGCTTCGGCCTGACCATCATAAAACCCAGGGCGAAAATCACGATACAAAAATTCAATACCAAACTCATCGGCTAACTTCTCGCAAACTTTCTTTAATTCTTCGTGTTTTTGATACGGCGAAACGAGAAGCGTAGTCGTAAACGCGTCAAAGCCATGCTCCTTGGCATAACGCACGGTCTCGCCAATGCGAGTCGGATAACAATAATTCACGCAGCGGTTTGTAATATCAGAAGAAACGTTCTCGCAAAATTTCATCAAGCCATATTCATCTTCAAAAATCGCTTTCACGCCCACCTTGGCAGCGTATTCTTTCAAACAATCGCGGCGCGATTTATATTCAGTATACGGATGGATGTTTGGGTTGTACCAAAATACCGTCGGCTCGATGCCTTCAGCCCGAAGCGACTTGATACAGTAAACACTACACGGCGCGCAGCACGTATGCATTAAAACTTTTTTCATTACGCACATTATAACCCAAAGCGTGATATAATTAAACCATTAAGGAGGCATATGGGAAAACAGATAGAAGTAGACACCCGCACGTTTATTCGTTTTTGGCTCGTTTTGCTCGGCATCGGCCTAATCATTTTGTTCCTCTACAAAGCCCTTACCGGCCTCATTATTATTGGTATTTCAATTTTCCTAGCCTTGGCGTTAAAGCCACTAGTCTCTAAACTCAACAATTTCCTTGGCAAACATTTTGGCATGGAAAAAAATCACAAAACAGCTTCCGCCGTCATCGCTTATTCGATTATTGTCACGATTCTAGTTACTGTTATTATCATTGTCGGCCCAGTCGTCGTCAATGAAACCGCAAAATTCGTCCAAAATCTGCCAAACACCATTCAAGATTTTAACGGTTGGGATGGCATCAACAATTTTGGCAAGGGAATCGGTATCGAAAACTTGCAGGCTCAAATATTGGAAGGCGCCACCAGCCTTTCCAAAAACATCTTCGGCAACATCGGCAACACCGTAGTCACCAGCATCAGCACCATCGCTGACATTCTAACAAAAGGCGTGATAATTCTAATTCTAACTTTGCTATTCTTACTCGAGGGCCCAGGCATTATGGAGCACTTCTGGAAAAGCCTCAGCGCTCGTAAAGAAGACGCCCGCGGCATTTCTGTCGCCAAACATATCTTCAACCGCATGAGTAGTGTAGTATCTACCTACGTTTCACACCAAGCACTCGTCGCTTTGATCGACGGCCTCGCCGTGGCATTATTCGTATTCATTTTGTCACTCATCTTTAACTTTTCGGCCGGCCTTGCCATCCCGATGGGCTTGATGGCCGCACTGTTTTACCTCATCCCAATGTTTGGCCAAATCATTAGCGGCTGTCTCGTATTCATAATTCTTGCCATTTCGTCACCAGTTGCCGCTGCCATCTTTGCATTTGTTTACATTTTCTACGCTCAAATCGAAAACAATGTTATCGCACCAAAAATTCAAGGTAGCGCACTCAAGCTTCCAGCTGTAGTAATTCTCGGTTCAATGATTATCGGTATGTATATGTTCGGCCTTCTTGGCGCTATCATTGCCATTCCAATCGCCGGCTGTATCCGCGTCCTCATCGAAGAATATCCTAAAATTAAATCCGCCTAAAATCCATGAAGCCACAAAAGTCGAAAAAATCATTCAAAAAGTATCTACTCACCATCGCCTTCATTTTGTTGAACGTGGCAGTAATTGCGATCACGGGCATCAACGAATTTGGTAACAGCGAAAACGCAGCCAAGTTTTCTGAAATTGAAATCAAATGGTGGCTACTTTTGCCTGCCCTCGGCTTCTTCATCGTGGCAACCGTTCTTGAAATTTCAAAATACGTAATGTTGATGCGAAAAACCTGCAATCTTGAGAAAAAGGATTTGCGCAAAGCCCGCCGCACCGCACGCCGCACCGTGCTCATTGGCCGCTACTACGATAACATCACGCCAGCCGCCATTGGCGGTCAGCCATTCCAGATTTACTACATGAATAAATCCGGCCTTCCAAAAGGCTTTTCTACCACCATTCCAATTATCGGCATGATTTCCGGCCAAATCGGCTTTCTCATTATCGCCATCTTTTCATTCTTGTTCGGCAGCCTCTCAATCAACAATGCCGCACTCGTGGCTACTGCCTGTTTTGGTTTAATCTTTTACGCCTTCTGGCCAGTCACCGTAATTATCGCAACGTTCTTGCCAAAAGCCACGGCCGAAATCATTAATCTCGGCGTCAAATTCCTGGCCAAAATTCATATCATTAAAGATCGTAATGCCGCCATCAAAAAAGCCGAAAACGGCGTCAATGAATATGCGCGCTGCGTAAAAGCCATCCTCAAAACTCGCGGCCTGTTCTTGAAAGCAATTCTAATTGGCGTAGTTTACCACATTTTGATTTCATCAATCCCATTCTTCGTTATCACTGCATTCGGCGGCAACGTTGATTTCTTGCCATGCTTTGTGACTACAGTCGCCGTCACTTCCGCCGTCTACTTTATCCCAACTCCAGGCAACGCCGGCGCCGCCGAAGGCACCTTCTATTTGGTATTCTCAGCTCTCGCTTCCGGTTATATTTTCTGGGCCATGCTCACCTGGCGCTTCTTCTCGTACTATGTCTACATCTTGATGGGTGCCGTCACCTACTTCTTTATCCATCTCGAAAACCATGGCAAAGTCACCGAAGATTCTTGGTGGAAAAAATTCAAAAACTTCTTTTACTATCTATTTCATCCGTCAGAGCAAAAATAAATGTTTAAATTATTAATAAAATACATCAAGCCATATTGGTGGCAAGCCATCCTACTTGTAGTCGCCGTCACGGCGCAGGTTTATTGTACGTTGTCACTGCCAGCCTTCATGGCTAGTATCATCAACGAAGGAATCGTAGCAGGAAATCATGATGCGATTTGGCGCTCTGGAATTTTTATGTTGCTTCTTGCCGCCGCTTCAGCAGTAGGTGCCTTAGTTTCAAGTTATCTTGCGACATATATCGGCGCAAACTTTAGCAAAGACTTACGCCGCGATATTTTTACAAAAGTTTTAAATTTTAATTTGTCTGATTCCGACAAATTTAGCGTAGCCTCACTCATCACCCGCACTACCAACGACGTCAACCAAGTCCAACAAACAGCCATCATGATTTTAAACATGATGCTAAGAGCTCCGCTCTTTTGTATTATTTCGTTGATTCGCGCTTTCCAAACCGCGCCAGAAATGAGCTGGATCATTGCCGTCGCCGTAGCTGGCACGCTTGGCTCAATTATTTTGATCATGTCGCTCGTAATTCCAAAATTCAAAATCTTCCAAAAGTTACTTGATAAAATCACATTGATCACGCGCGAGAATTTAACCGGCCTTCGCGTAATTCGCGCATTCAATAATGAAAAAATTGAAAAAGAAAAGTTTGAAAAAACCAACCAAGAACTCACAAAGACAATCATTTTCGTCGATCGCATTATTGAATTACAAAACCCACTTATTAATATTATTTTCAATGGCACAGCTCTGCTTTGTATTGCGGTTGGCACATCCCTACTTACAAAAGACGTCGCATTTCTCGGCAACATGACGGCATTTTCAGAATACGTCACACAGTTTATGATTTCAATTTTGATGCTTTCGATTCTATTTATTATGTTGCCACGCGCCAGCGTTTCTGCACATCGTATTAATGATGTCTTAAAAAATCCAAATCATTTCAATTGGAAAAAATCTACCGTTGGCGTGCCAAGCATTGTGCCGTCTGTAGAATTTAAAGACGTCATATTTAGTTACAATGGTGCATCCGATGCGGTATTATCAAATATATCGTTCAAAGCCGAAGCAGGAAAGACTACAGCATTTATCGGTTCTACCGGCTCCGGTAAATCCACACTCATAAATCTCATCCCGCGTTTTTACGAAGCATCGTCTGGCGAAATTCTAGTCAATGGAATTAACGTCAAAGATTTTGAAAAAGACGATTTGATGAAGCGCATCGGCTTCGTGCCACAACGCGGCGCACTATTTTCTGGCACCATCAAAAGCAATATTTCATTTGGTGCACCAAACGCCACCATGAAAGAAATCGAGAAAGCGGCCGAGATATCGGAAAGCGCAGAGTTTATCAAAAAACTCGCCGATGGTTACAATCATCACATTGCTGAAGGCGGCACCAACGTTTCCGGCGGTCAAAAACAACGTCTTTCAATCGCACGTGCAATTTGCAAAAATCCAGAAATTTATATTTTCGACGATTCATTCTCGGCCCTCGACATGAAGACCGACAAAAAACTACGTGCCGGGCTAAAACCAATTACCAAAAACTCCGTAGTATTAATTGTGGCGCAACGCATTAACACAATTAAAGATGCTGATCAAATCGTAGTACTAGACCAGGGTAAAGTTGTTGACACTGGCACCCATTTAGAACTTCTAAAAAACTGCAAGGTTTATAACGAGATCGTAAAATCACAATATTCCGACGCCGAATACGCCGCCGAATTAAAGGAGGCCAATGCGTAAAAAAGGTGTCGCGAAACTATTCCTAAGATCCATCAAGCCATTTGGTTTTTGGATTATTTTTGCCGTCGTGCTAGCCATCGGCTCAGCCGTGCTCGGGCTCTTCACGCCAAAAATTCTTGGCGAAATGACCGACATCGCCAAAGACTCTTTTGCCACCGGCCTAGACTGGGACGCCCTTGGCATGAAGATCACCATCGTAATTATTCTGTTTACATCATCTTCGATTTTAAATTATTTCCAAGCCTACATTCTTGGCGTGGTTACTGCAAAATACACCAAGAGTTTGCGCAAACAAATTCTCGAAAAAATTACGCGTCTACCAATTTCATATTTTGATAATCATCAATTCGGCGACACGCTTTCATGCATGACTAACGATATTGATATCATCGCCACGTCAATGTCACAAGAAATTGCCGACGTGTCACTAAGCCTTACCACGTTAATTGGCGTCATGGTCATCATGCTCACAATTTCAATTCCACTTTCAATTGTGACATTTATCGTAGTGCCGCTTTCAGTTTTTGTAGTAGCAAAAATTGCCAAGTTCGCCCAAAAGTATTTCAAAAAGCAACAAGCAACCCTCGCCGTATTAAATAGCAAAATCGAAGAAAGCTATAGCAACCAAATAATTATCAAATCCAACTCATACGAAAAAACTGCACTTGCCGATTTTGATAAAACCAACAAAGAACTCGCCACCACTTCACGCAAGGCACAGTTCTTTGCTTCACTCGCCTTTCCAGTTACTCACATTTTCACCAACCTAGGTTATGTTGCAGTTTGTATTCTTGGTGGTTATTTAGTTATCGAACGCCGCATTAGTCTTGGTAATTTGCAAGCCTTCATTGGTTATGTCTCACGTTTCAATCGTCCAATCACGGAAGTCGCATCCACCACCTCAACTATCCAATCATTACTTGCAGCGTCCGAACGTATTTTCAATTTCTTAAATGCCGACGAAGAAGAACCAGATCCAGAAAACAATAGGATGATTGAAGAAGTAAAAGGTGCCGTAGTATTTGACCACATTAAATTTAGCTACGACAAAAAGCATACCGTGATTAAAGATTTTTCTGCCAACATTCTACCAGGCCAAAAAGTCGCAATTGTAGGTCCAACCGGTGCGGGCAAAACTACAATTATTAATTTGTTAATGCGTTTTTACGAACCAGATTCTGGTTCCATCACAATCGACGACGTGCCAATTAATGAAATGACCCGCGCGGATGTACGCACAATGTTTGGCATGGTTTTGCAAGACACGTGGCTATTTTCCGGCTCCATTGAGGACAACTTACGCTACGGCAACCAACAAGCGTCATTAAACGAAATTGAAGAAGCCGCTAAAATCAGCAACATCCACCACACAATTAAAGCTTTGCCAAAAGGCTACGAATCAACCATTTCCGAAAACTCAGACAACATTTCGGCC
This sequence comes from Candidatus Saccharimonadota bacterium, assembly GCA_024699125.1. Lineage (GTDB taxonomy): Bacteria > Patescibacteriota > Saccharimonadia > Saccharimonadales > Saccharimonadaceae > Nanosyncoccus. Next base: position 2,889 of record JAILQE010000008.1, on the reverse strand, counting down.
GGCGAGAAACAATTACTCACCATCGCCCGCGCCATTGTGGCAAATCCGTCAATGATCATATTAGACGAAGCGACATCAAACGTCGACACGCGCACCGAACAACTCATTCAGGCCGCATTCGACAAAATCACAAAAGGCCGCACATCATTCATTATTGCGCATCGACTTTCAACTATTCGTAATGCCGACCTCATTCTCGTCATGAAAGACGGCGACATTGTGGAGCAGGGTACGCACGATGCGTTGCTTAAGAAAAATGGTTTTTATGCCGAACTTTATAATTCACAGTTCACCGAGGAATAGTGGTAAAATAAAGAAAAAGGAGGTTTCATGCATATCGTAATTGAAGGCCAAGACGCCACCGGCAAAGATACCCAAGCTAAAAAACTAGCCGAGTATTTGCGCGCGCAGGGCAAGACTGTTGTTCATTATGCAGAATCCGGCACTGGTTCCACCAATCCATTCATTACTGAAATTTCACGCCTCAACTACGGCTCAGACCAAGGCATCGATCATCGCACCCGCGTCATGCTTTATCTCATCAACCGCTACGAGCAGTGGCGAACTCTCGCCGAGCCTGCTTTAAAAAATAGCGACATCGTTATCACTACGCGCAACTGGTTTTCAACTTTGATTTATGAAGGCTATGGCGCTGGTGTTAGCAAATCGTTAATTATTAAACTACACAAACTCGTCATGCCAGAACCATACTTCCATCCAGACAAAATTGTTTTCTTTACGTTGTCAGACGAAGCCCGCAACAAGCGTATCGGCACCCAAACTGCCGAGGCCAATACCAAGTGGACTAGAAAAGACGAAATCTGGAAATCCAAAGGCGATCCATTCCAGCATAAACTAAACCGCGGGTACCTAGACGTTGCCAAAAAGTTTGACGTACCAACACTTGATGCTTCCGGCACCATTGACGAAGTTTTTGAAGATCTCAAAAAACTATTTAATTTATAATTATGCACGAATCCTGGAAACCATTTTTAAAAGCCGAATTTGAAAAACCGTATTTTAAAGACCTCGCAAATTTTTTGCATGAAGCCTACGAAACTAAAAAGATTTTTCCAACTAAGGCAGCCGTATTTAAAGCATTTGAAACAGACCTAAATAACGTTAAGGTCGTAATCCTGGGTCAAGACCCATATCACACACCGGGCGCTGCCATGGGTCTAGCTTTTTCGGTACCAAAAGGCGAGCTAATTCCACCATCACTAATTAATATTTATAAAGAAATTGATAATGAGTTTGGCAGTCACGTTAACAAAACCGGTGACCTCACGAATTGGCAGCAGCAAGGTGTGCTACTTTTAAACAACGTATTAACAGTCGAAGCTCACAAAGCCGGCAGCCACCGTGGCAAAGGCTGGGAAACCTTCACTACCGAAACAATTAAATATTTAAACGAGACTCGCCCACATTTAGTATTTATATTATGGGGCCGCGATGCGCGCGCCAAAAAGAGTTTAATCGATACGTCGCGCCATTTAGTTTTGGAATCACCACATCCATCTCCACTTTCCGCTCACTCCGGATTCTTTGGCAACGGACACTTCAAAAAGACCAATGATTTCTTAATCAAAAATAACGAAGAGCCAATTAATTGGTAATTACTGAACCCATTTAATCAAGCGTTTGTAGGCTGCAGAATTTTTTGGATATGAATCAAGAATGTCTTGGATATAAGTTTTGCCGTTCGTAATATTTAAAGTTTCAACATCTGGCATGGAGGTAAGCATTCTAATCACAGCCTCGTCGGTTTCGAGATTGGTCATAGATTTTTTCGGATCGGAACTAAATGAATGTACGCGGAGTTGGCGATAAACAAAACGTTTAATGCCGGCCTGCAAACAATATTTCATACAGTTATCACAAGTTGCAACACGATTATAAATAGTGCAGCCAGTTAAATCTTGCTTTGCAAAAAGCACAGCATTCATTTCGGAATGAGTCGAGAACAAATATTTCATTGGACGTTCAGATAAAGTAAGTTTGGATTCGTCGGCACCTTGAATCAAACCATTATAGCCAAATGAAATTGGACGGCGCATTTGGTCAACAATCACACAACCCATTTTGGACGAAGGGTCTTTGGATTTTAATGCGACCGCATCAGCAATATTTAAAAAGTATTCATCCCACTCCAACTGCTTTCGGTATTTTTGCGCAACCGATTCAGAAATGTTTAAAAAATATTCGTCCCACGCCGACTTCTTCTTGTTCATATGGCCTCCATTGATTCCTATTATAACACGGGGGGGTTGTATTTTTCTAGAAGTTATCTTTAAATTTAGAAAAATATTAAAGGAGGTATTAAATGACCAAATTTTTTTATGCCACTTTGATCGCATCGCTCCTCGTCGTCGGAATACCAATCAGTAGCTATCACGCTACGGCAATAGACTGCAAAGACCTACAAATAATTTTTGCTCGTGGCTCGGGTGAAAAACAAAATACAAACGAAAGTTTTATGGCATTTAAAACGAGTTTGGAAGAAAAATTAAAAACCACTTCACTCAGCTATGACTTTGCTGATTTAGAATACCCAGCTATAGCGGTAGACACAGACATTTTTGTGGCGCTCGGTGCATTCTTTGGTGGCGGCAACTCATATGCATTTGGCGATAGTGTAAAAGAAGGTGTTAATAATTTGGCCTCACAAATCAATTCTTCCTGCGAAAAAACAAAATACGTTTTAGCCGGTTACTCACAAGGCGCAATCGTAGTTATAAATTCATTAAATAGAATTAGTTCAAATAAATTAATATACGCCGCAACATTTGGTGATCCAAAATTATTTTTACCAGAAGGAGCCGGAGTTTTTCCAGCCGCCTGCCGCAACCAAAACCTTTCAAACTATCGCGTGTATGTGCCAGACTGCTA
>JAILQE010000012.1 GCA_024699125.1 Candidatus Saccharimonadota bacterium | reverse complement strand
GGTTGTAAAACCTTTTGACGCATGATAACTTTGGCTTGGGTTGGAGGAACTTTATGTTTGCGAGCCAATGGACCCCCGGACGTCAGGGGGGTACATTCGTGGCAATTCTAGGTAGCCGGGCTTAAGACCCCCAGTACTTTTGCTAAAACAAAAAGAAAGGAGTCGGAGGATGGAAATAGAGTTTTACTTTATCTTCAGAATCAAACCTAAACATAAAAAGATAAACGTTAGCCTAGAAGACTAACGTTTGTCATACTACAACTCGGTAGGTCCCTAGAGCCTACCATTAATGTAAATATATCACACTTGCGCTAAATTGCGCAATTTTTTTGTGTGAAAATGGCCGGGCATGCGATACTGTCTAGGCTTAAAAAGTCAACCCATTAAAAACGCCTAGGCTTAAGCAAAGTGAAGGGGGTTGTAAAAAGCTGGGCGGCAATATATCAATGGGGCAGGTTGGCGCACATTACACAATCCACTCGGGCATTCTAGGTGCCGGGGCGTAAGCAAACTTGCGAGATTTTGGTTAATGAATTGGTAACAAAACTCGGCTGAAGCTTGAACTCCTTCTTAAGCCCTTACTTTTCTTTACTTAGGCAGCGGTTCCTAGGGCCGCTTTTCACGAAATTATTTGGTGCGGTATAATATATGTAAATGGAGGAAAAATGAAGATAGAATACCTTGGCCACGCCTGTTTTAAGCTGGGCGATGCGCTCGTGATAGACCCATATAAAGACGGCAGCGTGCCGGGCCTCGCGCCGCTTAGAACTAGCGCCGTGAAGGTGATTTGTTCGCACGGCCATGCAGACCACAGCGGGGTAGAATGCGTAAATTTGCAACCGGGCGAGTGTGATTTTGAGATTGAAGAAGTGCCGAGCTGGCATGATGACAAAGAAGGCGCTCTTCGCGGCCCGAACACGATTTTTGTGATCAAAAAAGACGGCGAAAAGCTGGTACACCTCGGGGATCTAGGTCATTTCCCAACCGACGAGCAACTTATGAAGATTTCTGGCGCGGATTACCTGCTGATCCCGGTTGGCGGCTACTATACGATCGACGCCGAGACCGCTGTCAAGATCTGCCAGGCCGCCCACCCAAAGCACATCATCCCGATGCATTACCGCACCGCCACCTCCGGCTACCCGCAGCTGGATACGGTGGAGAGGTTTGTGGGGCTATGTGATGTCCTGGGCCTCGGTGATATCGCGTTACTTAGATAGGTATGGAGAACTAGTAGAATGCTTAATGATAAAATGATGGAAAAAGTTGAATTTGCAACGAAGGCAGTGGCATATTATAGGGCTCATAGAATTCAAGAAGGCGAAAAAATAATTGAGTTCTTCGATGAATTGAAGGAATACATAAGAGACGTAGTTAGTTTGTGGGTTGGAGAAACGAATATTGGCGTGCCAAAAACTGCGCCAGTTGAACAAGTATTCCAATCATTTTATACCGAGCTTATGGCTCTGTTGCTAATGTTGAAAAATAATACTAATAGTCTAACGGATGCGGAAAAGACATTTACGGAAGCGTTGCTGTATCGGGGTAAAGTATATAGATATTTGGGGAGAAAGGATATAAAAATAAGAAAACCAATTATGCCAATGTATAACAGCGTATACGTGTCGTGGAGTAAACGGAAAGAGCTAACGAGTTATGCAAAATCAAAATATAGAGGGGTAAAGACATTACTGTCAGCAGAGATTCTAGAAGACTACGGGATAGATCTTGATTATTTTGACTTAGTTCAACAGAAAACTGAAAATGAAGTTGTTTATCCGACAAACAAAAAAGCAATTTTGAGCATTGAATTCGTAGACTAGCACTTAAGCTTGACCTTTTTCTTATTATATGGTATAATTAGAATAGATGAGTAAATCGGGTCATGTCACTGCAGGAATTCTTGGCATCGGCGCAGTTTCGATGATTGTTTTTGGTGTCATTGATGCGAATGCTGCCACTGTTGAATATGAAGAGGTTGACGAGCCGATTAAATATACTACAGAAACCTACTATGATAATACGCTTAGAGAAGGAAATACTAGAGTCGATCAAGAAGGCAAGGACGGAAAGAAGACCGTTAAATATGCCGTTACATATAAGTACGGTAAGGAAGTAAGTAGAAAGACGGAATCCGTAGACATTGTCGAGAAAGTACAAAATAGAAAAATTACAAAAGGCACCAAAAAATACTATACGTGCAGCAATGGTATTGAATACGACAATCTGGCCGCCAAAAACGAATGCGAGAACCGCATTTCTTGGGAAAAAACTAAAAACTCTATGCTTCAAGAATGCTATGCTGACAGCAGTAGGTTTAATTGTTGGTTTGATGAATATCCCGGTGCAACGCTCCATTGGAGTTACTATACATATACTAATACTAAGACGGGCGGCAGAACCGGTGCTATCTGTCGTGATGGATGGAGGAGCTCAGCTACCGGTAGAGGTGCTTGTTCCCATCACGGTGGCGTAAGTTATTGGCTATATTAGCCTAGTATATAGGCGCCCAAACTAGGTATAAGAGAGATGCGTTTTGATATACTCACGTAACTCGTCATCCGTGCAAAATACATAGCAACCCTTCATGCCACGAGTCATCAAAACCTTGTAAGTATTTTTGATAATTCTGTCTAGTATTTTTGCACCCTCTTCTGGGCTTTCTTCGAGTAAACGTTTGTAGCCTTTGATGGATTGGTCAGTTTTGGCGCGTTTCGTAATATCGGTAACAATTTGTCCGTCGCGATAGACTAAGTCATCGCCGATAATTACACCAACATAGTCAAGTTCAAGACCTTGGCAGGTATGAATGCAGCCAGCTTCGTTTACGGAACCTTCTTCAATGGCCCAGGTCTGCGAGGTATCACCAAGGTTCCAGCTCATACCAAATTGGTATTTCGGGATCGTAATATCGTAAAAATTCACATCGTTTTTGCCATCTTTATCCCAGTCCCAACAATAGCCAGCTACAATTCTGGACTTATTGTTTATCTTATTTTTCTCAATTATTGCATCGCGCATCTCGTTTGGATCGTCGAATACTTTAAAGTCGTAGTTGAAATCCATGTCGTTGAAGTTTGCGGTCTTTTTAATCTCTAATAAATTATTTAGCCAAGCAAGGTATCCGTCGGAGCCATTGCATCTAAACTGGCTTTCGAGCTCGATCTTTTCGCATTTAGCGCCAAGTTCTTCGGCAAACACTTGAATCGAGTCGATTGCGCCGATATCTTTGAGCGTAACCTTTTGGTCCTCATCGATAAAGAAAATCGAAAACTTGGAAGCGTTAATAATCTCCTTGATTTGGTTTTCGCCAAGATTATTCATGAAGCCAGATTTTTCAGTTAAACGATGAGCCTCGTCGACAATTAATGCGTCGATCGCATTTGGTGCAACATCATAAAAGTTACCAGAGTTCTGGAAACATGACTCGATGAAATCCTTCTTGAAATCGCCTTGTAATTTCTTTCTAAACACTGCGCGCGGTGTACCGTTACGGGTGACATAAAAAGCCGTAGCATTGATTTTCGTTAGTTCGACAAGTAGGTTAATTGCGAGCACGGTTTTACCGGTGCCCGGGCCGCCTTCAACGATTAAAACTTGTTTTTCGTTGAATGCGATGGCCTTTTTTGCCATGCGCATAGCGGTTTCGAACGCGACTTTTTGGTCATCAATCAAAACAAACTCTTTGTTGCCAGCCAACATCGAAGATAGGCAATCTTGCAAACTCTTGGATGGGCGGAAACGGCCGTGGTCGATTTCATAAATCGTTTTGCCGTCATCGCCTTTTTTGATATGTTTTGAAATAAACTCACGAAGCTTCGGAAAATCCTCTGCGCCAAACATTGGGGCGGCTTCGATATAATCCTTATACTGTTCGGCAAGAATAGGATCGTTTTCTTTAAAGTGATAATTATGCAAGAAAGCGCAAGGGAACAAACCAATCTTATCGTCTTGCACGACCTCTACATAGTTATCGATATAGACTGCATAGCTCCAGGCTTGGTAGGACGGATGCGGGGTACGGTGAATGCCGTGACCAACATAAGTTTCTACCACTACGCCGTTTTCGGCTTCAACCGCCTCGCAATCACTCCACTGCTTGAGCTCAATAATTACGACATTCTTTTTGCTGTCTCCACCCGCGCCAGTGATAATAAAATCGATGCGTTTAGAGGTGGTAGGAATATTATATTCAATTGCTACGCCGGCATTATCTGGGATATCGGAAGAATCAAGTACATTGCGCATGTATTGCATTGAGTTCTGCCATGCGCGCATTTGTGCCTCGTTGGTGCGACCGAAGTATTTTTGATATTGTTCGTAGATTTTATTGCAGATTAAATTATCACGAACATCGTTCATGAAATCTGTTTTAATGCCATCATATACAATCATTTTATAACCTATCGTATTTAGTGCTTACGCCCTTAGATTTCTCTACCGGATATTTTTTGCGAGTTTTCTCGAGTTTATTCAAAATAATTTCTTCTGGGTCAACACCGAGCTTGTCGGCCATCTGAAAACAATAAGAAAAAACATCCGCTAGCTCATCACAAACTTCGGATTTGTCGTAATTATTATTCCACTGGAAGCATTCTAGTAATTCGCCAGCCTCAATGGCGATAGATTTTGCAAGATTTTCTGGGCTATGAAACTGGTCCCAGTCGCGCTCTTCATTAAAGAGTTTTATTTCCTTTTGCACCTTTTCCATACTTAATATTATATACGTTTTCGAACCATTCTTCGAATTTTTGCCACTCTTTGCGGCTATATATAATATCTGGGTACGAAAGGTGAATACTAAGCTTCTCTAGCTCTGCGATATAGAGGGGAATAGCATCAATCTTCTCGTCACCAAGAATTTTGCGATGCTGTTCGTATTCCTGCAATATGCTCATCTTAAGCCGATATTTGCATGAAGTGCATACTTTTACAACCCCCACCACCCCAGATAAGCGCAAGCTTAACTCCGCTATTCATGTCGCAATGATATAATACTAGTTAGATATGGGATATGTACTCAGGGTTAGCTGCAAATGTCGCGAAAACGATGTCCGGATTGGCGGCGGCTTTTTGGATTCAGAAGATAGAACCTTAAACAGCGTAAGGCATGGCTATTTTGGCTCAGAAGCACAAAAACTTGTGCAAAATGATGAATCCGTGACCATCGATTGTGATCCGGTGCCTTATATTTGTGAGAAATGTGGAAATGTGGTGGCGCGCAAACCATACGATTTGTATAGACCGAAAAATGGGAAAGAGGTGTCGCTCGAAGACGAAGATGACCCAGTTTTAATCTGGAAGTGCGCACACAAATGCCCAGAATGTCATTCCTTAATGATGAAACTTGAAAGCGACGAGGACCTTCCTGAAATGAAGTGTCCAAGATGTGGCGAAAATTACAAGACGGAAATCACATGCTTTATTGATTAAGATTCGTTGGAAACGTCTTGAACGTTGACTTGTGACTGTTGATTATTCTTATTGGCTTTGCTGTTTTGGAAATATATATCACGAATATCTTTTAGAGTACTGTTGATTTGAATTATTGCAAAACAGACTGCAATACCAAGAAAGAATAGAAATACACTAAGCACAATTACTGCTATAAATAAAATACTATTCACTTGAGTCGCTGAGTTAGCTACTGAATACATATACCTCCTTTTTCTAAATTATAACATTAGCGTTTTGTAAATAATAAAAAATGACGCCTCTCGACGCCATTTTTTATCCTATTTTCTAATTATAGCACAACCGCAATAAAAAGTCAAGTGCATGCTATAATTAAACCATGCATAACGAAATCGAAGCCCAATTCTTAGACATCAACAAAGATGAGATTCGTGCCAAGCTCAAAGCCATCGGCGCGGAGTGTGTGAAGCCGGAAGTTTTGATGCGCCGCACGGTGTTTTACACTGGCGAGCATTCCTACGCGCGCGTGCGCGACGAAGGCGCCGGCAAAATCGTTATGACCTACAAAAATATCAGTGATGATCACTCTATCCTGGGCACCAAAGAGGTGAACGTGGTGATCGATAGCTACGAAAACGGCATCCTCTTTTTGAAAGGCTGCGGCTTAAAGGAAAAAGCCCAGCAGGAAACCTACCGCGAAACCTGGGCCTATAAAGACGTCGAAATTTGCATCGATACTTGGCCATGGATCCCAACTTTTATCGAAATCGAGGGCCCAAGCGAGGAATTCGTTTGGGATACTGCTGAGAAGCTCGGCCTAGACCGCACAAAGTCCAAATTCGGCGCAGTGGATGGCGCTTACAATCACTACTATGGTGTCGACGAAGATGTCGTCAACCTGCGCACCCCGCGCATTCTTTTCGACATGACCCCGCCAGATTGGGTGGACTATTCGAAGTTAGAAAAACCCTTAAATTCATAGTATAATTGCACCATGCAAGAGCTCGAAAAACGCCTAGATATTTTGAGTGAAAACCTGGCTGCCGCTTGGGGCCGGCTTGATCTTGATGCTAAAATCGCGGACGCGGCTAAACTAGAAGCCGAAGTGGCCGAGCCAGAAATCTGGAATAACCCGTCTGAGGCTACCGCCAAAAACCAAGAGCTCGCCAAACTAAACGATGAAATAAACCCATGGAAACTACTAAAAACCCAAGTCGAAGACATTAGAGAACTGATGACCTTGGGCGATACTGACCTTGCCGAGGAAATCGAAACCCAGGTAGAGGCCTTAGAGACCGAATACGAAAACCTGAAAAAAGCCCTGCGTTTTAATGGCCCATACGACGACAAAGATGCAATTTTGCGTATTACCGCCGGCGTGGGTGGCACCGAAGCTATGGACTGGTCTGGCATGCTCGAACGCATGTACCTCAGATTTTGCGAGCGAAACGGCTTTAAAGCTAGCCTCGTGGAGCGCACCGCCGGTGAAGAAGCCGGTATTAAAACCGCCGTCTACGAAATCACTGGCCCACACACTTACGGCACGCTCAAATCCGAACACGGCGTGCACCGCCTGGTGCGCTTGTCGCCATTCAACGCCAACAATTTGCGTCAAACCTCGTTCTCGCTAGTTGAAATTCTCCCTGTTATCAAGGCCGATACCGACGTCAAAATCGACGAAAAAGACCTCCGTATTGACGTCTACCATTCCGGCGGCCACGGCGGCCAGTCCGTGAACACCACCAATTCGGCCGTGCGCATCACGCACCTCCCGACCAACACCGTGGTGGCCATCCAAAACGAACGTAGCCAGCTCCAAAACAAGGAAAAAGCCATGGAAATCCTCCGCGGCAAGTTGGTGCAAATGCAGCTCGAACAACACGCCGAATCCATCGATAAGCTCCGTGCCGGTGAGTCCGCCAAGTGGGGCCAGCAGATTCGAAACTACGTCCTCCAGCCGTATCGCCTGGTCAAAGACACCCGCACCGAGCACGAAGAAACCGACACCGATGCCGTTTTGGACGGCGAAATTATGCCATTTATTGACGCATTTCTCGAAAATTCCTAAAAAATCGGAATTTTCTCTAAAAATCCCTGAAAAACCCTTGTAATCTGTTGCAAAACGTGCTAAAATTAGTACGTTATCTAGACGAAGGAGTAGGTCCAACAGAGGAAACCGCTCGTAGGTCTAGTTTTAATAGTGTTAAAAAAATTAAGGGAAAGGAAAATAGAATGCAAGTCATTCTCGGCACCAAAATTGGTATGACCCAGATCATCGGCCAAGATGGCGTTGTAACTCCAGTTACAATCCTTCAAGCCGGCCCAGCCACAGTGACTCAGATTAAAACCGTCGAAACCGATGGTTATAACGCTGTGCAAGTTGGTTTTGGTCAGGGTAAGAATCTGAGCAAGTCGGTTTCCGGTCACGTCAAAAAGGCTGGAGAAAATATTAACCCTAAGGTTCTGAGGGAATTTCGCGTTGAAGAACTCCCAGAAGGTTTGAAACTTGGTGATACTATCACCGTCGAAAGCTTCAACCTCGGCGACAAAGTTGCTGTTACTGGTACTTCAAAAGGTAAAGGCTTTGCCGGTACCGTCAAACGCTGGAACTTCCAAGAATCACGCAACACCCACGGTTTTAAGGGCGACATCAGAAAAGTCGGTTCTATCGGCTCGATGTATCCTCAAAAAGTTTTCAAGGGTAAACGCATGCCAGGCCGCATGGGCCACGACACCGTTACCGTTAAAAACCTCGTCGTTGCTTATATCGATAAAGAAAACAATATCCTTGGCCTCAAAGGCGCAGTCCCTGGTCCAAACAAAGGCATTGTAAGCGTGGAGGGAAAGAACTAATATGGCTACTTTGAATAAAGACATCTTCGGTTTGACCGTAGAAAATCACGAACTCGTAAAACTCGCTTACGACGCATATCTCGCCAACTCCCGCAGCTCTCACGCCAAAACTTTGAAGCGTGGTGAAGTAAGCGGTGGTGGTAAAAAACCATGGAAACAAAAAGGTACTGGTCGTGCCCGCTTCGGCAGCACCCGCAACCCTATCTGGCGCCATGGTGGTGTGGCCTTCGGTCGCACCGGTGAAGAGAACTTCACCAAGAAACTTAGCAAAACCGCTAAGAAGGTCGCCGTTCGCCAAGCTCTTAGCTTGAAAAACGCCGCCAAAGCAATCGTTACTATCGAAACTTTCGCTTGCCCTAAAGGCAAAACCAAAGAAACTATCGACATGCTTAAAGCTAACAAAATTAGCGACAAAGAAAATGTCCTTCTAGTAGTTTCTGAGAAAGACGAACTCGTTATCCGCGCAACCAGAAACGTTGCCAACCTCAAAGTAGTTCGCCCAACCTACCTCAACGTTTTCGATATTATGAACGCTGACAAAATCGTTATCACTGACAAAGCTATGCCAATGATTAAAGACTGGCTAATGGGAGAGGAGAAGTAATATGGCAAAAGAAGCAAATATCAAACTCCACCTCTTGGAGCCACGTGCAACTGAAAAAACTTACCGCGAACAAACCAAACGTACCTACGTTTTCGCAGTTAAACCAGCTATGAGCAAACAAGCCATCGCTAAACTCGTTGAAGATGAATTCAACGTAACTGTTACCGACGTCCGCACGCTTATCCGCGATGGTAAGAAAACCAAATTCAGCAAAGGCAAACACGCTTATCCAGGTACAACTTTCCGCCAGGATAAGAAGTATGCATATGTAACATTAAAGGAAGGCAATTCTATCAAGGTTTTCGATGAACCAGAAAAAGAAGAGCCAAAGAAAAGCAGCGCAAAGGAAGCCAAAGCAGAAGCCAAGGCCGATTCGAAGAACGGCCGTAGCGCAGCGAAGGCCGACAAGAAAGCAGCTAAGGAGAACAAGTAATGAGTATTAAAGCTTATCGCCCAATTACTCCGGCTCAACGTCAAAAAACGACCGAAGATTACGATCAAATTACGACGAGAAGGCCTCTAAAATCACTATTAAAAGCTAAGAAACAGAATGCTGGTAAAAACAACCAAGGCCGCATTACCGTTCGCCATCGTGGTGGCGGTGTCAAGCGCCATTACCGCATCCTTACCCACAACCTTCCAAAGGGTCTTACCCTTACGGTTGAGGAAATTGAGTACGATCCAAACCGTAGCGCTCGTATCGCTCGTGTGAAAGATCAAAACGGTGTTTACTACTATGTAATCGCTGATACCAAGATGACCAAAGGCACCACTTTTGCTACTGGTGACGAAGCTGCAGTTGAAGATTCAAACCGCATGCCACTCGCTAATATCCCTGTCGGTACCTTTGTCTACGCTATTGAACTTACCCCAGGCCGCGGTGCTCAAATGGTCCGCGCTGCTGGTAGCTCCGCCCAACTTATGGCAAAAGAAGATGGCTATGCCACCCTCAAAATGCCATCAGGCGAAGTTCGCAAAGTTCTCGAAACCTGCGAAGCTTCTATTGGTGTAGTTTCCAACCTTCAGCACCAAAACGTTAAAATCGGTGCTGCTGGTCGTCGCCGCCGCAAAGGCATTCGCCCAACGGTACGTGGTGTCGTGATGAACGCAACCGATCACCCTCATGGTGGTGGTGATGGTGGCCGTCACGGTTCTGGTAAAGCTCCACGCACTCCATGGGGTCAACTTACTCTTGGTTACCGTACCCGTCACAATAAGAAAACTAATAAAATGATCGTGCGCAGTCGCCACGAAGGAAAGAGGAAATAATGTCGAGGAGTCTTAAGAAAGGTCCATTCGTGGACTACAAACTCGCCAAAAAGATTGGTGCTCTCTCCGCCGAAGACCGTACAGTGATCAAAACCTGGGCTCGCCAGTCTACCATTTCTCCAGAAATGGTTGGCCGCACCATCGCCGTTCACAACGGCCGCGTGCACGTGCCAGTGTTTGTATCTGAAAACATGGTCGGTCACAAGCTCGGCGAATTCGCGCCAACCCGTAAATTTAAGCGCCATGGCGGCAAAAAAGCTGCTGAGGCTGCTGCTGCGAAAGGAGCTAACTAATGGCTACTTACTTCGCACATGCCTATGAAAAAGGCATCGATAGCCAACCACGCAAAACTAGCGTTGTCGCTTCACTTGTACGCGATCGCTACGTTGCCGATGCTATCGTTATCCTAGAAAACACCCCACGTCGTGCTGCTAGAGCCGTACGCAAAGCTATTGAATCAGCCAATGCCAACCTTTTGAACAACTCAAAGGTTAGCATCGATCCAAAAACTATCCGTATCGCCCGCATCTCGGTTACCGCTGGTACCCGCATGCGCCGCTATGTTCCAGCCTCCCGTGGTCGCGCTCTTCCATATGAGAAGATTTCAAGCAACATCTTTGTCGAGGTCGCCGGCGAAGAAAAAGTAAAGAAGGCCGCCGAAGCTAAGAAAGCCGAACCGGCTAAAGAAGAAAAGGAGAAAAAGTAATATGGGTCAGAAGGTTAATCCCATCTCTTACCGTCTCCAAATCAGCAAAGACTGGTCTTCTAAGTGGTTTACTAAGAAAGCCGACTTCCGTCATTGGTTGATTGAAGACGTCAAAATCCGTGAAATGATCGAAGATCGTTTCAAGAGCCGCCCAACCATTGCTAAAGTCAATGTTGAGCGCTCCGCCAACCTTACCACCATCACTATCCTCACCGCTAAAGCTGGTGCAGTGATCGGCAAGCAAGGTGCTGGCATCAACGAGCTCAAAAAAGACCTCGAAAAAATCGTTGAAGGCCCAATCCGCATCAACGTTGAAGAAGTTAAAAAACCAGAACTTAACGCTAAATTGGTTGCCGAAAACATCGGTTTCCAACTTGGCAAACGTATGAACTTCCGCCGCGCCGTTAAAATGGCTCTCCAATCTACCATGAACGCAGGTGCTAAAGGTGTTCGTATCGAAGTTTCTGGCCGTTTGAACGGTGCTGAAATGAGCCGTCGTGAAAAATTTATTGAAGGTTCCGTGCCTCTACACACGCTTCGTGCTGACATTGATTTCCACTGTCACCACGCTCCAACCATCGCTGGTATCGTTGGCGTAAAGGTCTGGATCTACAAGGGGGAAAAGTAATATGGCTATTTTACTTCCAAAGAAAACTGCACACCGCAAAGTCCGCAAAGGCAAAAACGAAGGTGTAGCAACCCGCTGCAACACCGTCGCCTTTGGTGATTACGGTTTGATGTCTCTCGACAACGAGCGCATCACCAGCCGCCAAATCGAGGCTGGCCGTCAAGCTATTACCCGTTACATCAAGCGTGGTGGTAAGATCTGGATTCGTATCTTCCCACACACTCCAGTTACCAAAAAACCTCTAGACGTGAAAATGGGTTCCGGTAAAGGTGAACCACAATTCTTCGTCGCTAAGGTTAAAGCTGGTACCGTGATGTTTGAAATCGCTGATGTTACCGACGAACAAGCTAAAGAAGCTCTTCGCTTAGCTTCTCACAAGCTTCCAGTCAAATGTAAAATTATTAAGAAAGAGGAGTTCTAATATGGCCCACACATTGCAAGGTATCGTAACCTCCGATAAGCGTGATAAGACCATTACCGTCTCCATCACGAATCGTGAAACTCACCCACTCTATCGCAAGCAATTTACGAAAACTCGTAAATATACCGCTCACGATGAGAAAAATGAAGCAAAATTAGGTGATAAGGTCGAAATCGCCGCCTGCCGCCCACTTTCAAAGACCAAAGCTTACACTTTAGTTAAGGTCCTTGAACGTTCACACGGCACGGTCGAACTAAAAGAAGAAGTACTTGGTGAAACCAAGGAAGTTGAGGAATAAATATGATCCAACAGGAAACTAGATTAAAAGTCGCTGATAACAGCGGCGCCAAAGAACTTGGTGTAATCCGTGTCCTCGGTGGTACTCGCGCTCGTTACGCTCACGTTGGTGATATCGTAACCTGCAGCGTTAAAGACGCCGATCCACATGGCAACACCAAGAAAAAGGCCGTAGTAAAAGCTGTTATCGTTCGCACCACCGCTCCAATCCGCCGCGCTGATGGTTCCACCATCCGTTTCGACGAAAACGCAGCTGTGCTTGTTAACGATGACAAAACTCCAAAGGGTACTCGTGTGTTTGGTCCAATCCCACGCGAACTTCGTGACCTTGGCTTTACTAAAATTATTAGCTTAGCTCCGGAGGTACTCTAATATGGCACAGAATATTAAAACTGGCGACAAAGTTATGGTCATTGCTGGCGATAACAAAGGTCAAAGCGCCAAAGTTGTGAAAGTTAAAGATGGCAAAGCTTACCTCGAAGGTATCGAAGTACGCGAACGCCACATGAAGAAATCTTACATGAATCCAAAAGGTGGCAAGAAAACCATTCATGTTGGTATTGACCTCTCGAATCTCAAACTCGTTGAGGCTGCCAAGCCAGAAAAGAAAGCCACAGCAAAGAAAGGAGCTAAATAATGGCTGAAACTACTCCACGCCTTAAAGAGCTCTACGAAAAAGAGCTGAAGGCTAAATTAATGAAAGAACTTGGCCTTAAAAACATCAACCAAGTTCCAGAACTCAAGAAACTCGTTGTTTCTTGTGGTGTCGGTAAAAAACGTGAAGACAAAAAGTTCACCGAAACCGTTGAACTTACCCTCACCAAAATCACCGGCCAAGTTCCAACCTCACGTCTTGCTAAAAAATCCATTGCGACCTTCAAAATCCGCAAAGGCATGGGTGCCCCAGTTGGCTACCTCGTTACCCTTCGTAACGACAAGATGTACGAATTTGTCGATCGCTTGATCAACATTGCTTTGCCACACGTACGTGACTTCCACGGTGTGTCCCGCGATGCATTTGACAAACAAGGTAACTACAACCTCGGTCTTAAAGAACAAACCGTCTTCCCAGAAATTACCTTCGAAGATGCCTCTGTTCTTCATGGCCTTGAGATGACTTTTATCATTAAAAATGGTTCAAAGGAAGGAAGTACTAAATTGTTAGAACTCTTCGGTATGCCGTTTGAGAAGAAAGGAGACAAGTAAGATGGCTAAGAAATCTGCTGTCCTCCGTGACGAAAAACGCCGCAAAATGTATGAAAAATACAGCGCAAAACGTGCTGAGCTTAAGGCCGCTGGCGACCTCGAAGGTCTCCAAAAGCTTCCTAGAAACAGTTCCGTTACGCGCCTCAAAAACCGCGACATGCTCGACGGTCGTCCACGTGGCTACATGCGCCGCTTTGGTATGAGCCGTATTACCTTCCGTGAAAAAGCAAGCAAGGGTGAAATCCCTGGTGTAACTAAGAGTAGCTGGTAAGGAGAAAGGAGAAGATATGTCATTACAATCTACAGATCAAATCGCGGATTTAATCACTCGTATTCGTAACGCCGACAAGGTTGGCAAGACTGAAATTCGCGTTCCAACCTCTAAGCTCAAAGTTGCCGTTGTTGACGTGCTCGTTAAAAATGGTTACTTGGCTAGCTACGACGTCGAAGAAGGCAAACCACGCGGTATCCTTCACATCGTGATTGCAAACCCAGGCGAAGCTGCTCGCATCAACGAGATCGAGAAAGTAAGCAAACCTGGCCGCCGTGTCTACACCGCCGTTGAAGACATCCCAACCGTTAAATCCGGTCGTGGTGCCGTCATCATCTCAACCTCTAAAGGTTTGATGACCGGCCGTGAAGCTAAGAAAAACTGCCTTGGTGGCGAAATCTTAGTACGCGTTTGGTAATCTAATTACTAGAAAAATAACCCTGGGAAACCAGGGTTATTTTTTATGCTTTTGACAAATAAGCATAAACGGTATTATAATAGTTGACTATTTACGCCCTAAATGTTACAATGCAAGTAATTAAAGGAGATGGAGTATGGCTAGAAAAAAATTAGCCTATATTATACCAGCGGCTGCTTTTAGCATTAGTGCATTCGGTGCATTAAACGCGCAAGCTGAAACCATGCCAACGGATTGTAGTGGGATCGAAAACTGTGCCGTAGTCACTAGTGCTACTGAGCTATTGGACGCCTTCGACGCAGCAAAAACAACTGTTATTATGGGGGCCAGTTTCGACCTAGATGAGGACGCCTGGATATACGATAGTGTAAGTTTTTACCTCGGTAATTACACCCTAAATGCACTAAATGGCTATTCGATTATTCCGGACGCCGGTACTTTTACTGTTTATGGTGGCGAAAACGGTAAAATTAAAGGGAATACCGACTTTGCGCCAATCTATGCGTATGCCGATACGGTTATCGAAAGCGGTACTATCGAAGGCTCACCGATCGCAGTTAGCGCATACGAAGATGCTAAAGTGACCGTAAATGGCGGCAAGATTGTCGGCGAATACGGGTTTAATATCGGTGGAAACAGTGAAGTAACCCTTAATGCCGGTGAAATTAACGCGGGCGACTTTGGTATTGCTGCCTTTGATAATTCTAAAGTCACAATCAGTGGCGGTACGATCACCTCTGGTGGTTACGGTATTGCAAGCAATGGTTCAAATACTGGTGCTATTACTGTTAATGTAAAAGGCGGTACAATCAATGCTACCGAACTTGGTATCTTTGCTTCTCAACCTGGTGGCACCACTAATGTGAGCGGCGGTACGATTACTGGTGGCGACTCTGGTATTGAAATCCGTGCCGGCACTTTGAATGTTACTGGCGGCACCATTACCTCAACGGCAACCGCTTATAGCGTTGCCCCAAATGGTAATGGCCACACCACAAAGGGTGCAGCTATTGCTGTATCTCAGCACAACACCAAAAAAGCAATTAACGTTACGGTTTCTGGCGGCCAATTTACTGGCCCAGTAGCCTTCTCTGAAGCTAACCCACAAAATAATGATGAAACCAGCCTTAGCAAGATTAACTTTGCAATTTCTGGCGGTAAATTTACCTCAACCACCGGAGAAGCAGTAAGTGCTGCCGATGTTGATGGATTCATCACTGGTGGTGAATATTCTCACGAAATTGACACCGACTATATTACTGAAGGTTACGATGAATATGCCAAAAGCGCCGACGGCCCATACTATGTAGACGCCGCTCTTGAAGATATCGACTTGCCTGAGATTATCTTCCTCGCTGCAGGCGAAACTCAAGAAATCAACTTGCCTGACCTTGCCAAAGAATATGGCACTTTCGGCGGAGCTTCTGATATCCTAACTATCAGCGGCAACTCTGTTACTGGCACTGCAGCCGGCACCGGAACGCTCACCTTTAGCCTGAACAACACTATTAACCCGGTGAGCAGAGATATTGATGTTGTCGTATACGACGTTGTTGCAGACGAAAACGATAATCTCACCCCTGCATCTAGGGAAACGCTCGTTGCATTTGTGAAAGCCCAAATTAAGGACCTTCTCAAAAACAATACAGACGTGAACGACTACGCTAGTGTCTGGAGCATCGATGGCCTTAAATCCGCCTTGCTCGACAACCAGACCATCGTCGCCTCTGTCTATGTAGACTTCGAATATTCTGTGTTTGAATGCCAAGAGTTTACCGAAGCCTGCGAAGAAATGATGGCATTGATGGAAGAGGGCGAAGAAATCCTCGCCATGTATGATATCTATGCAGAGTTTTACTCCGGCAACGACGAATATCTTGGTATGCTCTATGGCCTCGATTCTGACCTAGAATTCGTTATCGATATGAGCGGCAAAGAACTCGAGCCAGCCGAAGGCTACACTAGAGCTTACGGCGTGATTCGTGGTCACGAAGATTATGAGGGCAACAAAACAGCTAAAAGAGTCGTCTTTGAATTTGATGGTGAGAACTTGAAAATTAAAAGCAATCTCTACTCAAGCTTCATGGTCGTCTATTCAGATACCGAAGCCGAGCCAACCGAGCCAACTGAGCCAACCGAACCTACTGAACCAACGGAGCCTACTGAGCCAACCGAACCAACTGAACCAACCGAGCCAACTGAACCAACCGAGCCTACTGAGCCAACCGAACCAACTGAACCAACCACTCCAACTGAACCAGCCGAATCAACCGATTCTACTGAATCTAAAGATACAGAAACTGGCGCTGGCGCAAGTGATCTAATTGGTGCTCTTGATGCCCCAGATACTGGTTTTGTAACATACGAAAAAGAGAGCTCAGCAAGCAGCAACAACGCAATTCTTGCCATTGCTGGTGCCCTCGTTGCAGCAATTTGCGGTATTGTAGCCAAAAGAAAAATCAAACAAAATAAATAAGCATATATATTATATATAGCGAAATTGAAAATCCCCTAAAAATAGGGGATTTTCTCTTGATATAAAAGCATTTTCGTGATATAATGGACAAGATATTAACATTAAGGGAAAATTATGAGTCGTATCGGAAAACAACCCATCGAGATTCCGGCGGGAGTGACAATCACGGTCGGCGACAAAGAGATTACTGTCGCAGGACCAAAAGGTTCACTCGTTGTCCCGGTTCAACCTCAGACCGAAACTAAGGTCGAAGGTACTCAAATTGTCGTCACCCGCAAAGATGACGAACCAAAATCTCGTGCCTGGCACGGTTTGCAACGCGCATTGATCAACAATGCCGTTCAAGGTGTTACCAAAGGCTTCGAGAAAAAACTAGAAGTTAACGGTGTCGGTTTCCGTCTATCCGGCGGTGGCAAACAGATTGAAATGGCCCTTGGCTTTTCACATCCTGTTAAATACACTGCTCCAGAAGGCGTCGAACTGAAGACCGATAAAATGGAGATCACCGTCTCTGGCATCGACAAACAAAAAGTCGGCCAAGCCGCGGCTGAAATCCGTAGCCTTAAGAAACCTGAACCATACAAAGGCAAAGGTATTAAATATGTTGATGAAGTTATCATCCGTAAGGCTGGAAAGGCAGGTAAGAAATAATGAAAGCTGAATTTAGAGCTAACCGCACCCGTGCGAAGATTCACGGTACTGCAGAACGCCCACGCCTTACTGTCCATTTTTCAAATCTTCACATCACCGCTCAAATCATTGACGATGACAAAAAAGTCACTTTGGCCTACGCCACTACTATCGGCGCCAAAATGACCGGTTCTAAAACTGAAAAAGCTGCCAAAATTGGTGAATTAATCGCCAAGGCTGCCAAAGCAGTTAAGATCAAAAAAGTTGTCTTTGACCGCGGTTCAAAACTATATGCTGGTCGCATGGCTGCCTTAGCTGATGCTGCCCGCAAGGAAGGATTGGAGTTTTAATATGTCTGAAGATAAAGCCCCAAAAGTTATCAATAAATCCGGCACCCTTAAAATGACCGACGAGGTCGCTGCCAAAAAAGAAGTTAAAGACATTGCTGGCAAGAAAATGGATCGCCGCAACCGCCGCGATCGCGTCAAAGCCGATGTTGCACCAAAGAATTTGATGAAATCACCATAGCTGTTGACCGCGTTTCCCGCACCGTTGCTGGTGGCCGCCGCATGCGTTTCAAAGCTCTCGTTGCTGTGGGTAACCACAAAAACAAAGTTGGTATCGGCGTAGCCAAAGGTAACGATGTTACCGCCGCTGTCGCTAAAGCTACCACCAAAGCCAAGAAAACCATGGTGACCTTTGCAATGGATGGCGAAACCATCTGCCACGAAGTTGAAACCAAAGTCACCGGCGCTGATGTGCTTATGAAGCCAGCTGCTCCTGGTACTGGTATTATCGCTGGTGGCACCGTCCGTTCGATCATGGGCCTTACCGGTGTTAAGAACTTGATTTCTAAATCACTCGGTTCTACCAACAAAGTTAACATTGCTTACGCTGTAATCGAAGGTTTGCGTGCCCAAGTTCCACGTTCTGAATGGAACAAAGGCGCTAAGGTTGAAGCTCCTAAAGCCGCTGCAAAACCAGCTGTAAAAGAAGCTAAACCAGCCGAAAAAGCCGAAGCTAAAAAACCAGCCGCTAAAAAAGCGAAAGCTGTAAAAGCTGCCGCTAAAAAGGAGGCTAAATAATGAAGTATAACGATTTACAAGTTGAGAAAAACACTCGTCCAACTCGCCGCGGCCGCGGTATCTCCGCTGGCCTCGGTAAAACCGCTGGTCGTGGTACCAAGGGTCAAAAATCCCGTACTGGTCACCACAAAATGGCTGCCGGTTTCATGGGTGGTCAACGCGCTATCATGCAAGCTATTCCAAAACTCAAAGGTTTCAAGAGCATGCACGACAAAGCTGAAGTTGTCTACACCGATCGCTTGAACGAGCTTACTGGCAACATTGACAACTTTGTGCTCGCCGACAAAAACCTTATCTCTACTCCATACGTAAAGGTCAAGGTTATTACTCGCGGCGAACTCACTGCAAAAATTGCACTCGAAACTCAATTTGCTTCAAAGACCGCAATCGAAGCTATCGAAAAAGCTGGCGGCTCTTTCAAGAAAGTTGCTGTGCCAATGAAGCCTGCTAGGAAAGCTGAAAAATAACTGTAAGCTAAAGAAAATAACCCCGCAAGGGGTTATTTTTTTGGTATAATAAGACAAAATAAAGTGGAGACGAAATGGACCAAGATTTACTGAAAACCAGTACCAAACAGAGAATTATTATTGGCGCAATTGCTATTTTGATGCTCGGCTCAATGATTGCTTCTTATGCTGCGATTGTTTTGTCGCGCGGGAATTCGGAGGGCAGCGATCTCGACGCCGAAACTCAGGCCTTAGTAGCAAAATACGAAGAAGAATACCGCACCAAAACCGATGCGCTTGTAGAAGCTTCGCGCGATTTTTATCATGAATTCGTGAACTATAAGTCTGAAGTCAAAGCCTTTAACGAGGCCTCAGCTAATGAAGGCGGCATCGTTACTCGCGATCTTAAAGAAGGTTACGGCCATGTAATTGGCGATGATGATACAAATTATCTCGCTTACTATGTGGGTTGGTGTCCAGACGAAACTGTGTTTGATTCAACTTTTGATAGTTTCCAATACTCTAGCCGCTTTGATAAAATCATTGATCCGGAAATGGGCTTGATCGAAGGCTGGTCGCTTGGTGTTGCTGGTATGAAAACCGGCGGCATCCGCGAAATTACTATTCCGGGCGAATTGGCCTACGGTAGCTCACGCGAAATTTGTGGTGGTTACAATAAGCCATTGAAATTTATTGTGATGGCCGTAGATAAAACCGAAGAGTTGAAGCGCATTGCCGACGAGGCTGATCTTGCTCGTACCAAAATCCAATATGCCTATTATGGAATTGATTATGATGCAATGATGAGTGGCGACGACGCCGAACCAACTCCGGAGGAGGCTGAATAATGGATCTTGCGATTATCGGTTCGGGCCCGGCAGCTTTGACGGCAGCAATTTATGCTGCGCGTGCTGGCGTAAAAACTGAAGTTTTCGAAAAAGCCAAAATCGGCGGGGCTTTAACCGAAATTGATCGCATTGAAAATTATCCTGGTTTCGTGGGTGCTGGTGCAGATCTAGCCGAGAATTTGAAAAAACAAGCCAATGAGGCGGGCGCCAAAATCTCCTATGGCACTTGTGAAAAAATTGCGGCCGGTGAGACGGGTTTAGAAATAATAATTGACGGCGAGCCGGTTGCTACACGCGCTGTGTTGGTGGCCACTGGCTCCGAGCCAAAAACCTTGGAACTTGACACTACTTCGCCGATTTCTTATTGCGCAATTTGTGACGCACCACTTTATAAAGGCAAAAACATCGCCGTGATTGGCGGTGGTAATTCGGCCGTGCAGGAAGCTTTGTATTTGTCTGAGATTGTTAATCATATAGTTTTATATAGTCACAGCGGGCTCAAAGCCGACGCCGTTTTGGTGGATAAAATCAAAGCCGCAGGGAACATCGAAATTCACGAAAATGCCATGCCAACCAAGGCCGAGCTAGACGCACTTGATGGCGTGTTTGTGTTTATTGGCAAGCGCCCAGCTACTACATTTTTGCCGTCTGATTTGTTGGATGAAAAAGGCTACATTAAAACTCGCGACTATGCTGCTGCGCCAGGCATCTTTGCCGCCGGCGACGTACGCTCGGGTTCTACTAAGCAAGCCATCACCGCTGCCGCCGATGGCGCCGCTGCCGCTCTCGCCGCAGTCGAATATTTGAAGAAATAATTACCAAGTTTTTCGGCAAAATCTGCAAAAAAGTCATTGCGACTTAAAACTTATGCTATAATAAAAAGTATGAAAAAGGGTTATGCTAAGCTGTTACTCCCTATAGTAACTATGGTGGTGATTTTTGCCGGCATCGCGGCGCATGCCCTTTCTAGTCGCAAAGACGCCTATATTGAATTTTCAATCTCGCAGATGTTGTCAATTTCGATTTCTTCTTCTGATGTTTCAATTGATAACTTGCTCCCAGGCACCGCTGATAATAGTAACGAAATTAATGTTCTCGTTTCTACTAACAGTGAGTCCGGCTACACGGTTAATGCTGTTGCCGGTAGCCTAGAAAGCAACACTAGCGACCTTATTCGTATCGATGAAGAAGGCGACGGTAGGCAAGACGTCTTCTCTAGTATCGAGCCAGGTATTATTGTTAGCGAAATTACTCAGGATCGTACCTGGGGTTTTTCAACTGACCATGGTGAGACCTATAATGGTATTCCAAACTTCACCTCGCTTGTACCAGTCCTTATTAAAACCACTACCGACCCAGCCAACGACGAGATTCCATTCTTGATTGGTGCTCGCGCTAATCAATTCCAGGCCCCTGGCGAATATCGCAACACGGTCACATTCACCGCTATCGCAAACCCAATTCCAGACACCATCGCCACCACTCGCTACATGCAGGATATTAACGATGATGTCTACGCTAGTATGGAGATGGAAGAACAATATCAGCTTATTGATAAGCGCGATAACAAAAAATATTGGGTAGCCAAACTCCAAGATGGTAACGTCTGGATGACACAAAACCTCAACTTTGAGCTTACGGCGCCAAGCGTGACACTCTATCCTGACACATCCAACACCGTAAGCCCAGTCACGATAAATGTAGCGTCTCAAAGGGTGGATGAGATAGAAAAATCCGGCACGACATGGAATGGGTCTAACGGGGTAGTTTACCCAAGCAATATTGATCCTGATACATATGTCGAAGGAGGCTCGTATGCATCAAATGGGATATTCAGATTGAAAGAAAGCCTAAAATCAACCGAAGATTTGGATGCCGATAGCGAGAACTGGCATTATATAATAGGAGGTAGATATCCTACCAGATCCGCATCTCTCATGGCGGCGGTTTGTCCAAAGGGTTGGCGTCTACCAGACAGGAATACTAGTGGCGACTCCGTTGACGAACAGTATAGCCTAGACAAGCTAGTTGAGAACTACAATATTATGGGGGCTGCTCCGATATATATTTCTGCGCTTCCTTACGAGTCCAATATATCAGTGAACGAAAGCGGATCCACATATAATTCCGCTAAATATATTACTCTTAACGGAACAATGGAATTGTCTGCCGGCCCAGACAATATCATCTATGGCATCTCATCGTTGAGCGATGGGTATATTTACGCCAACGCCTTCGCGTCGATTCGATGCGTAGCACTAAGGACGAGTGTGTACCCATTCGTATATTATATGAATAATGGGACCAACGATATCTACTATCAGTATGAACCAGCCAGCTGGGGTGGTGCCGATGCAAGCATTCGTGCAAGGGCTATGGGAACAGACGTTATGCCCCCGCTCGATACAGTTGGTTTCCTCGGTTGGGCCACAGATCCGAACGCCTCAGAACCAGAATATCAGCCTGGTGATACATTGATTACGAATACGAGCACCGCAAACAACTTCTATGCGATTTGGGGCTCCGTCGAGCATAGTTTCGAAGAGGCTTTCGAGGCTGCCGGTAAAGAGAAAGTCGACGGCGAGCATTATGCTATGCAAGACATGACCGGCTCTATCTGCGCAGCAGTATCCGTGAATGCATCAATCGACTTAATGGATACGCGCGATGGTAAAATCTATAAAGTTGCAAAATTTAAACGCTATAGCGAAGGCTCGTCTGCGACTTGCTGGATGATAGAAGGCCTAAGACTTGGTGATGGTGCTACTGAATTAACCTTGACTCCTAATGATACAAACACGACGACAGATTTCGTGCTTCCTGCGATAAGTGACCCAATCGAATCGACCACCACGGCGCAATATTACGTAGATAACGAAACTACGGACTCTAGCCAAAGGCTTGTGGGTAATTCGTATAACTACTATGCCGCATCAGTTGGCACTAATAGCCCTAAGCATTCGTCGATTTGTCCAAAAGGCTGGCAAATGCCTGGTGGGCGTTCTTATGATGACTATGGGTACTATTCGTATCGCGAGCTCAACGATAGCTACTCAAATTATTATCGTTACAGGACCTTTACCATTTATGATAATAACTGGACTGATGCAGTATATAAAAACACTAGCACTAGCAGCTCGAACTATGGGAAAAGTTATGCTGAATCTTCCGGTGGTAGCACCTATCAATTACCAACCACATCGTTCCAGCATGTTCGTTGCGTCGTAAAACCGGGCAGCGCAAGCGGTAATACTATTGCTTCCGCAAAGGCAATCTTGGGGGAAAACGATAACCTGAATTTTGTATACGATACTAATGAATATGTCGTGGGTGACACTTACACCGATAATATTGGTGAAACCATAATTAGTAGAGTCTACGATGTGCCACTGTTAGCATCGGAAAGCAACCAACCTGAATGGACGACGGATTATGCCGGCAGTACAATCAACATTTCTGAATCATTCCACGACTATGAGCCTATTAGCACGGCATACTGGTTCGCCAATCGTTCGAGCGCTATCACTGGTTTAGCTAATATTAATATGAGCAAAGTCATAAACGCTTCGCACATGTTCTATTACTATACATATACAGAATATATCTCTGGGTACTCAGACAGTAGATGGATTAATGGAACTGCCTACGTACGAAGATGGACGCTTGATCTTAGTAGTTGGGATATGAGTAATGTAGTTGATATGTCGTACATGTTCTATCATACAGGTACCGAAACTAGTGACAATTTGGTTTGGAGCCTTGATCTCAGTTCATGGAATATCGACAAAGCCGTGAATATGGCATATATGTTCGCCTACACTGGCAACAACTACTATTATTATCCGGCCAGATCATGGGACTTGAATATTAGCGGATGGGATACTAGTCGCGTGTCTAGCATGGCGGGAATGTTTGAAGAGGCAGGTAGTACTTCTTATTATTCTTATTATTCTACCGTATGGACAATTGAGGGGCTCGAAAACCTGAATGTTGGCAGAGTTACTAATATGAGTAATATGTTCAATAAATTCATGACGAGGGCGACAAACTGGTCTATGGATCTCAGTGGTTGGAATATGTCGAATGTTGTTGCCATGAAGAGCATGTTTGAATCGGCGGGTCTAAATTCTACCACATGGTCGCTCGACCTTAATGGATGGAATTTGACAAATATGCGGGATATGAGTGGCTCAGAATCCTACATGTTTAACCAGGCCGGCAACAATGCCACTACCTGGACCCTAATTCTAGACAACTGGAACATTGAAAACATTATAAATATGCGCAATCTCTTTGCTAATACTGGCCCGAATGCCACAACTTATACATTAAGCCTAGTTGGCTGGAGCCCGGACAGCATAGAAGATATGTCAGGTAATAGTTCGTATCTCTTTAATGGCGCTGGCGATAATGCAACCGCGTGGACACTAAACATGAGCGAATGGGACATTAATAACCCAATCAAGATAGGGTCCATATTTAGTAATACGGGTCGTAACGCAGTAACGTGGTCGCCAAATGTGAGCAACTGGGATATTATTGGCGCCGCAGACCTAGAAAGTATGTTCGCTGGCTCTGGTAGTGGCAACTCCGGCAATAATACGGTATGGTCCGTCGACCTAAGCACATGGAATGCTGTAGGCGTTACTAGTATGGCAAGCATGTTTGCTGGTTCCGGTGCGTCGGCAAAAACCTACAGAATTAATCTTAGAAATCTTAATAGTAGCAATAATACGAGTCTTTACAACTTATTCGGTGGCGCCGTGTACAACGCCACTGTCTGGGAACATGATTTCCATGGCATGGATACATCAAGTGTTACAAATATGTCAGGTCTATTTGGTGGGGCTGGTAGCAAAGTGCAAAGCTGGGAACTTGATCTGTCGAGCTGGGATGTAAGTAAAGTAGAATCATTATATTTCTATGGTGGAGGCTTCTCGAACGCGAATCCGTTTACTCTTGACGTCCATGGTTGGAATCTAGAAAGTCTAACAACGATTTCCAGCTTGTTTAGTGGCACCAACAGCAGCAACACTGGTACCTTCTATATCGATATGAGCGGTTGGAACACGAGTAATGTTACTACCGTTGGTAGTATTGTGGGTGGGGCTGGCAGCTCTGCGACCAACTGGACAATCGACTTCACGGGTTGGGATTTGCGCAAAGCAACCTCGATAACCAACGTATTTGGCGGTGGCGGTAGTAACGCAACTAACTGGAAGGTTATTGTGGATGGCTGGCTACTTAAAGATAGTGGCGTAAGCATGAACAATCTATTCAGTGGTGCAGCTGGCGGGTCTGGCGTACAAAAGTTCGAAATCGTAGGACTAGATAGCTGGGATGTAAGCGGTGTAGTCAGCATGAAGAGTATGTTTGCTGGATCAGGCGGATATGCTAATACCTATAACATCGGTGATATTAGCGGATGGGACGTCAGTAACGTGGCAGATTTTGAAAGTATGTTCGGTAGCGTCTCGATGTATAAAACGAATGTTGACTTTAGCATTAGTGGCTGGACAATAGCCGAAGGCGCAAGTATGAAGAGCATGTTCTCCGCTATGTGCTTAAACTCCGACACCTGTACCATTAGCCTCCCTAACTGGAATATCAACGGAGCCGTCACTAGTAGTATCTTTAGTGGAACCGGAAATAGTGCACGTGAATTCACCTTAAATCTTCCGTCCTGGAGAGGTCTCAACGATTCGAACAGGGGCGTCATGCCGTATGTTGATAGTAGCAAGGTCGAAAGTTATACATGTAATCTTTCGAACTGGGATGTAAGCAATATTACGAGCTCTATTGGATTCTCTGGTTACGGAGCCAAGATTAACATTACACTTGATATAAGTGGATGGAATACGAGCAATTTTACTGGCAGCATTGCGTTCTCTGGCTTCGGATATAACGCTACCGGTACAGTAAGAGTTATAGGTTTGGGCGGGCTTAATATCGGTAACATATCATCCCTGAGTGGTGCATTTGCTTCGTTTGGGATGAACGCTGCAGCGGTTGATCTTGGCAACCTTAGTGGATGGGATACTAAGAACGTTGTTAGTATGGCCGGCATGTTTAATGGTACTGGCGCCGCGGCTGACGCGTTTAACGTGGGTGATCTTAGCGGATGGGATACTAGCAAAGTAGAGAATATGTCTGGCATGTTTGCCGGCGCTGGTTATGAAGCCACCACGTGGTATATCGGCGACATTAGTGGATGGGACGTTTCAAAAGTAACCGATCACGACAACTTCATCGTTTCAAACACTCACGGCACCAACAATATCGTTGAGCCATCCTGGAACTAAAAGCCTAAAACTGCAGCGGTTGTAGCACGCGAATCCCGCGTGCTATAATTGTGTTATGCAAAATTTCTTCTTTTATGATCTTGAGACTTCGGGCTTGAACTCGCGCGAAGACCGCATCATGCAATTTGCGGGCCAGCGCACCGATATGAATTTGAAGCCAATGGGCGAGCCGGTAAATATTTTGGTGAAACTATCCGACGATATTTTGCCAAGTCCTGGCGCCATCATGGTAACTAAAATCACGCCGCAAGATACTATGCGTGACGGTATTTCTGAGGCCGAGTTTTCTAAATACGTGGCCGAAGAAATTTTTACGCCCGGCACGGTGGCCGTGGGCTACAATACCGTGCGTTTTGATGACGAATTTATGCGCAATCTCTTTTGGCGCACCTTCCGCGACCCATACGAGTGGCAATGGAAAGATGACCGCAGCCGTTGGGATTTTCTCGACGTCGTGCGCCTCACGCGCGCGCTGCGCCCGGAGGGAATTAACTGGCCATTCACCGAAGACGGCAAACCAACCAACCGCCTAGAGCTAATTACTAAATTAAACGGCATCGAACATGAGCATGCGCATGATGCTTTGGCGGACGTTTATGCCACAATCGCCGTGGCCGACTTGATTAAATCTAAACAACCGGATTTGTTTGATTATTTATTTAAGCTGCGCAAGAAAAACGATGTCAAAAAACTCGTGAATCTCGAGAATAAGCATCCGTTTGTGTATGCTTCCGGCAAATACAGTTCCGAATTTAATAAAACCACGGTGGCGTTCCCTTTGACTACGGCAAGAAACGGCAACATTTTGGTGTTTGATCTTCGCAAAAACTTAGACGAAATGCTAGCCGGCGAAAACGTTTCGTTTTATCCGACCGTCAAAGAACTTTGCTTTAATAAATGCCCAGCCGTGGCACCACTCGCAGTTTTGGACAAAGCGGATGGCTGGCAAAAAATTGGCTTAGATCGCGCGACGGTAGAGAAGAATATACAGAGTTTGTTAGACCATCCGGAATTTGCCGAGCAAATGCGTGAGAAAAACGAGAACATGCCAGAATTTCCGCCGGCCGAAGATGCTGAAAATGCCCTGTATGACGGATTTTTGGATGACCGCGATCGCACGCGTTGCCAGGCCGTGGCAGCCGCAAACGGGGAACAGCTCGTTGATTTTCATCCAGACTTCACGGACGAACGTCTGCCGGAATTATTACTACACTACAAAGCAAAGAACTTCCCAAAATCTTTGACCGAAGCCGAAGCAAAAAAATGGCAGGATTATCGCCGCGCTAAACTAGAAAAACGCGCGCCAAAATTCATGGCCGAGCTCGAGGCAGTTAAAGACAAAGACCAGTTCGTGGCCGAAGAATTAAGACTTTATTTTGAATCGCTAATGGATTAAAATTAAAAAGGTGGAGGAAAGATGAAACATAATTTTGCATCAAAAAAAGGCCTAAAAGCCCTATCTTTTTATTGTATCACACTTATGCTAATTTGTCAAGTTGTGCTCCTTTTTGGTGGCGCCAAAAGCGCTCTAGCAAAAGACGTCAACAACTTCTATTTTAAAGATTACGCGGTAGATTTTTATCTAGAAAAAGCCGAAGATGGCACGTCGTACATGCGTGTCAAAGAAGTTTTCACTGCCGAATTTCCGACCTACAAACAAAACAAAGGCATCTGCCGCAAAATTCCGTATACGATGAAAAATGCGCAGGGTAAGCCAGTTATCATCATTAAGGGCCTAACTCGCTCGGATGTTAATCTAACCAGAAACGGCCAAACCGAACCGATTTATAGCATCGACAAGGAAGATAAATATTACGAAATCTGCACCGGCACCGACGATTATGTGCTCGGTGAGCAGGTCTACACCTTTGAATACAAATACGAAAATGTGATCACGCATTATGAAAAAGACGGCAAGGCCTGGGACGAGTTGTATTGGAATACCAACGGCACGGACTGGCAGCAAAGATTTGAAAACGTGACAGCCAGGGTTCACCTTTCTGACCAGTCAATTTGGACCGGCCAAAAATGGTGCTATGTGGGTAGCTACGGCAAGCATGGAGAAGGCCGCTGTGAAATCACTAACATTGAGGATGGTGTGCAGTTTGTAACCAAGAATTTGTATTCCCACGAAAACCTTACTTTTGATTTGGAATTTAAATCCGGTTCGTTCGTGGTGCCGGAACCAGAAGAAACTTACGTTATGTATTTTGTGCTGGCAGGCGTAATTCTTTTGGCACTATTTATTAATTTTAGAACCATCAAAAAATATGTCAGCGTGGGCAAAAAGCGTGAATTCTACAAAGGCTACTTTATTGCGCCAGAATATGCGCCGCACAATAAATATGGCTTGATGGAAATGTCCGCCAACTATATCGGCGTACAAAGAAGCGCAAATACGGCGCTGCTTTTGAAAATGATTGTGGATGGCCGCATCGAATTAGTGAAAGGCGAAAAGAACTGGCTAACCGGCAAAATCGGTTGGAAGATTCATCCAAAATATCTCGCAAACCTTGAGACCGACGAAAAAACCTTGCTTAAAATTTTGAACGGCGGCCCAGATCCAAGCCTAGATAAAGACATCGAGCTTAAAAGGCGCACTGCTACCTCGACCTTGGTGTCGCTCGGCAGAACTCTGCGCACCTATGGCTCAACCAAAGCCAAAACGGACGGCCTATTCGAGCCAACCAAAAAAGTAAAAGCCGGGAATTTTGGCGGTATCTTGATGCTACTTTTAGTCTTTGTGTTCGCGTCGGCACCGGTTACGATGTTCGCGGTATTTAGTATTCTTACTGGCACTTTTAGTGATGAGGTCGTGCTCACTCCAAGCGGTAAAATTGTTGTGGCGTTTGCAGAAGTCGTGCTTGTTAGTATTGTAATCTTTATCGTGAGCGCCATCATCCGCGGCATTGTTAATAATGCGATTGCTAAATACGAAAAACGCACTGAGCTGGGCCTTCAAATGTCGCGCTACATGGATGGCCTCAAGCTCTACATTAAAATGGCCGAAAAAGATCGCATTGAGTTTTTGCAAAGCGTGAAAGGAGCCGACACTTCGCCAGAAGGCATTGTTAAACTTTACGAAAAATTGTTGCCGTATGCGGCGCTGTTTGGCCTCGAAAAAAGCTGGATGAAAGAGCTCCAGCATTATGCCGAAATCAACGAAATCGAAACGCCAAATTGGTACACTACTAACATTGCGGCCGTATCATCGATCAGTAATTTTACCAGCATTATTAATAGTGTTTCGTCAATCTCGACTTCATCCACATCATATAGTAGCTCCGGGTCATCTGGTGGCGGTGGTGGCGGTTTCTCCGGCGGCGGAGGCGGCGGCGGAGGTGGCGGCGGTCGCTAAAGTATTGCCAAATAAAAACATAAGGACTATAATAAAAGCATTATGGGTGAGCCAACTAATTCTTCTACTAGTTCAAACGATCCGATTTTTGACGCAATGCCAGAAATCCCAACCTTCGAGCCGGCACCGGTACCAAAACCGGTAGTTACCGATACAATGCCACCTATTCCAGTTACCGCCCCAGTGCCTACACCTGCTCCGGCTAAGCCGGCGGGAATGCCAGTTTTTGGTGCTAGCCAAGCTCCGGCCCCTGCTCAGGCTCCAATTAACGCAGCCCCAGTTCAAAGACCAGTGCAAAACCCAGCACCAATGCCAAATCCAGCAAGAATGTCAGCTCCAGTAGCGACACCAAACCCGGCACTAATGCCGAGTCCGGCAGTGATGCAAACTCCAGCACCGCAAGCTTCGGCCGCTCCACAAGTACCAAGATTCAATCCAGCGGTTTTGCAATCTAATCAATCGGCGCAACCAATCCCGCGCCCAGTTCAGCAAACAGCTCCACAATCGGCCCCAACCCAGCCGATCAACCCAGCAATGAGCGCAGCACTTGATGCAGCCATGCGTGGTGAAAACCCGGTTTTGCAGCCAGCGCCAAACACGGCTCCAACGCCAAATGTACAACCGAATACACAACCAATGCCAAACGCCGCTCCAGCCATGCCGCCAATGCCACCAGAGCAGCCGCAATTTACGAATCCATTCGCTGAGGCAATGGAAAAGAACCGCGAAATTCGTAACGTTTCCTTTAGTAGTCAAGACTCGCGCCCAATCGCGCAGGCCCCACTTAAAGGTGGTAACAAAAAACGCCTCATCATTCTTGGGCTAATTGTTGTAGTTTTGCTTTTGATCGTTGTTGCAGCTGTTGCAGCGATGTCGTCCAAGAAACCGGAAACTCCAGCCGAGCCAGCGCCAACCACGCCAATTTCAACCAATACTCCGGGCGATTATCTTTGCGAGAAAACCTATCTTGAAAGTGAGTTTGAACCATTCGGTACGCCAGTGGCCGCCACCGCAAAAGTCTATTTCACTTTTGATACGAACGGCCTCGAAAAAATCAAGTCCGAGCAGGTAATTACCTACGACGATAGCGATGCAGCAAAAGCCGCCTTCACTAAGCTCAGTACCGAGCATGAAGCAGCTTACGCTGCGCTCAATCTCACGGAAGATCCGGTTTCCGCGCTCTACAAGCGTAGTGGTAGCGATCTCAAGATTACTTATAACGCCACGGCGCTCGACCTCACGAACGATACTCTTAAATTCTTTGATGTAGAAACCACGCAGGTCATCGACACAATCACGAGCGATGATATGCAAGATTTGTACGAAGCTAACAGCTATACCTGTGGCACCGCTCCGGTTGAAACCACTGAATAAGTTGCTAAAATTCGCCGATAATTGTATAATTATTTTATGGCAAAAATTTATGTTACCACTGCAATTCCATATGTAAATGGCGACCCACACATTGGGCACGCGCTAGATTTTTTGAACGCGGACGTGTTTGCGCGCTATCACCGCCTGCTTGGCGACGAAGTGCGTTTTCAAACCGGCACCGACGAACATGGTAACAAAATTTTTCAAAAGGCCGGCAGTTTGAACCTCGACGTGCAAGATTACGTTGATAAAAACGCCGCCGCTTTTAAAGATTTCATTGAAAAATTGAATGTAAGAAGCACCGATTTTATTCGCACTACCGACGAAGCTCACCAGCGCCGCTGCCAAGCAATTTGGGAAAAGCTTGCTCCACATATTTACGCGTCCAAATACGACGGCTGGTACTGCTCGGGCTGCGAAGGCTACGTCACGGACAAAGAATATGCCGAAAATAACGGTGTCTGCCCAGACCACCAAAAACCATACGAAAAACTATCAGAAGAAAATTATTATTTCCGCATCGCCGATTTCAAAGACGAAATCAAAAACAAAATCGAAAACGGCGAGCTCACGATTTTGCCAGAATTCCGCAAAAAAGAAATGCTAAAACTTTTGGCTGATTCGCCAGACGTTTCTATTTCGCGTCCAAAATCCCAGCTCACGTGGGGAATCGAAGTTCCAACCGACAAAAACCAAGTTATGTATGTTTGGATCGATGCGCTTTCAAATTACATCACAGTCCTCGGCTACCCAGAACAGGAAATTAGTGAATGGTGGCCAGCTGCCGCACAGTTTGTGGGCAAAGACATTTTGCGTTTCCACGCCATTATTTGGCCAGCAATGCTACTTGGCCTTGGTTTGCCGCTGCCTAAAGTTTTGTGCTCACACGGCTTCGTTTTAGCCGATGGTCAAAAGATGTCTAAATCAATCGGCAACGTAGTAAATCCAGTTGACGTGATTGAAAAACACGGCGTCGAGGCCTTCCGTTACTTCTTCCTTCGCCACATTGATAGCTTTGCGGACTCTGATTTTACTTGGGAAAAATTCGAAAATTCCTATAACAACGAACTCGCAAACGACCTTGGTAACTTGGTGCAACGCCTTGCCACCATGGCTGCTAAAAACGGCATTAAACAAATTGAATTTACGCCAGAACTCGACAAAGAATATTGTAGGAAGATGGATAATTTTGAATTTTCAAACGCGCTCGACTACGCGTGGGAAAAAGTTCAGGCCATTAACAAACGTATCGATGACGAAAAACCATGGATGTTAGCCAAAGCCGGCGAAACTGAAAAGTTGAACGCTTGCCTTACGTCACTTGTTGAAGATCTTTTGAAAGCTAACCAATTGCTCGAGCCATTTCTCCCTGGTACGGCTGAAAAAATCACGGCCGTATTTAAAGGTAGCGGCGATATCGTTCCACCAGCCACCCCGCTCTTCCCAAAAAATTAAAACAACAAAAAATATGCGAGCCACTTAATAGGGCCCGCATATTTTTTAATTTCTAGGCTTCTTTTTCGCCGGAAAGTTTGCCGGCGAATTCGGAAAGGTAAGCGCCAAGGACGCCACCAATCATTGGGAAGATTACGAACACAGCAAGAGCGGAGCAGATGCCACCAAAGACTTCGCCGAAGCTTTCGCCTGCGGTTGGGAAGATTTGAAGCATCAAAGCAGTTGCTGGGTTAAATACAAAGTTGGCTGGGGTTTGAATGAAAGCACCAGTCACAATGTAGCCGAGGAAGAGGGCGAGTAAAATACCACCCGCAACCGTAGCGGCAAAAGTGAAAGCACTGCGTTTGTAAACTCTTGCGCGAGCAAAGAAGAAACCAATTGCAAGAGCGCCAAGAAGTTCAACGACGGCAGCTACGCCAAATCCGCCCTCTGGGATTTCGCTAAGTACTGGAACGGTCATAGCAACGTCGCCACCAGCAAGGTGGTAAGCGTTGAAGATCATCCAAGCAATCCAAGCACCAATGATTTGGGCGATGATGTAAAGCACGCCACGAATCACGGACACGCGGCGAGTAGCCATCATGCCAGCGGTGATGATTGGGTTAAGATGTGCGCCAGACAAAGCGTGGGCTGCAATGTAGATTGCAATCACGCCGAAAATGTAGGCGGACAAAGTGCTAGAAAGTGGAGCGTTGATGAAGAGCGCTGAAAGAAGCAACAATGAAATGAACATTGTACCAACGATTTCACCAATTAACGCACCGTAGGTTTTTGGTTTCTTGAAGATAGTGAGAATGCTCTCGTTCTCTTCATACTTTTTAGCGAAGAATCCTTTGAAGCAGGATTCGGTTTTTGTGTTTTCCACCCTTTTTGCCGGAGTCTTGGTCACTGGTTTAGTGGCAGTCTTCACGGTAGTTTTCGGTTTTGCAACAGTTTTGGCCTTTGAAGCAGGCTTAGCGGTTGCTTTTGGCTTTGTAGTTGCCATTATGACCTCCTTAAATAATAATGTTTTTATTATATCACATATTTCTCATGCTATAATATTTTTCATGGGAATTATTGTAAACAAAGAAGATGATAAAAACGACGCATTAACCGCGCGCATCAATGCTGACCTACGTGAAAAAATGCAAACCACGAGCGCTCAGACCGACGATCCGGATCTTGTTGAAGACACTGACTACGTCAAAGAATACAAAAAAACCAGCCACTTTGGTTGGGTGTGGATCGTGCTAATTGCGCTTGCAATTTTGTCATTGATTTTTATCGTGTTTTTCTAAATAAAAGCACAAGCTTGTTGTATAATAAATATATATGGCATTCAAAACTAGTGGGTCTAATGCCCTTAAAGGCGATGCACCAAAGGTGGAGGCAAAGGGAGGCAAAGTTCTCTCCACTAGTTCTGACCCTTCGAAAATCAGAATAAACATCAGCACCGAAGCCGGCTCATCGAATTCTAGTTTTAAAGTTGATAGTAGCAATGTAACTAAGGTTAGCAGTTCGCAATCAAACCTGCAAGTAGAGAACGGCGGCAAAAGTGCCAGCGCGCCAAAGAATGCGAGTTTTTCTGCTCCATCCGCTCCGCGTGATGCCTCTTTAGCTGGCAGCAAAGACGATACTGAGCCAACTGGTGGTTTTTATCATCCAGAAGATGATTCGGATAACGCGCCAGAAGATGATCAGGCTGCTGACGACAAGTCTTCCGACCAAGCCGCTGAGCAATCCGGCGATCAGGCCGGTGATCAAACCGGCAACCAAACCGACGAGCAGGCTGGTGGCCAATTCGGCGATCAAACGGGCGAAGAGAATCCTGAAGAAGACGCCGAAAAAGAAGGTGACAAAAAAGACGAAAACCAAGAAGGTGAAGATAACCCAGGCGGCGCGAATCCTAATGGTGCCGAGAATCCAGACGACGCCGAAAACCCATACGGTTCAGAAAATTCAGACGACGCTGAAAACCCTGAAGGCGCTAAAGAAGGCGAGGGTGGCGACAATTCTGCCGAGGAAGCTGCCGCAGGAGTCGCCGCTGTGGGAGGGGCTGCCGCTGTTGGTGCTGAAGTTGCCGACGAAGGCCTAACCCAGCAGCCGCAAAATCAAGAAGACCTTGGTGATTCTGGCACGATGGCTGCCGCGGGTACTAACCCAGCTCTAAACGAGGAAGCCAATCCAAGCCGCGACGCGGCCAAAAATGATTTAAGAAATTCCGAAAAAGCGGCCGCAAGTGACGCGCCGAAAAATTCCAGCAACCCAGACAAAGATGCCAAAGACAAAGAAAACAACCCGGCCGGCTTCAAAAACTCCACTCTCGGCAAAGCTAATGAAATGAAGGACAAAATTGATCCGCGCAAGCGCATGATCAAGAAGCTAAAACAAATGGGCCCAATTGGCGCCATTATCGGCATTATTCTTGGTGTTGGCTTTGGCCTGATGGGTATGCAATCGTTCCTACCATTCAGCATCTCTGAGCTCCTACGCACTGGCAACGATTCAATGCTCTCGCCAGTGAATTTACGTGCGCAGCGCATTTTTCTAAAGCAACTCGCCAAGCCATCTTCAGATGCTGGCGACGATTATGATGTTTCCAATAGGCAGCGCGACAATCTCGCCAAAAACGGCATTTATGTTGTTGATAGTGAAGATGGTAAACGCGTGGCGCTCTTTGATGATGGCTCCGGCAAGCTCAAGGTGGTTGGCGGCGACGACGCTAGCGTCACGGCACTCAAAGGCAAACTCGACTCGGCCAACCTAAGCGAGCAGCTTCGCACCAAATACGGCAAATCTGGCTTTGATATTGATACAGAAAATATCGATACATACAAAAACCGCATGTCGAACGACTCGGATTTTGAAATGAAGTTTAAAAAAGGCTCCAGGATCTGGGGTAGCTCGGTCGCGGCGTGGTACGACAAGATGACCGAAAGGTTTTCGAGCCTCTATTCGATTTCTCGTAACCTCTTCAAAAAGTTTAAGAACCGGCTGCTCGGCAGTGATTCCGACGCCGACTCCGACGGCACCACCGCCAAGAACCGCTCTTTCAGCGACATTCTCGAAGAATCCCAGGACGCCCAGCGCAAACGCAGCGGCGGCGAGGTAGATATCGACGAGCGAAAATTTGAGGATCAAGAAGACGACGGAAACGGCGGCAAAAGACAAAAGGCCGAGGCCGAGCGTCTCGAAAACGACAAAACAAAGGTTGGCTTTGGTGGCGATGATAGTGATGGTGCCGTTGGCAAAACGGCCGCCGTAAATAAGGCGAAATCTTCCGTCGGCAAAATCGCGAAGGCTGCAACCTCAAGAGTCACATCTGGCGCGTGTATGCTTTTGAACTTTGTCGGTAGTGCAACGCTGATTGCATCGGCTTATAATATCACGCAGATTTTACCAGTAGTTACATCATTCCTCGAAGCTGTAGACAAAGTAAAATCCGGTAATAGCAACTCCCCAATTAATGAGATCGCTACGGCTCTCGTTATCGCAGTACCAATCGTCTATCTGGTCTCAAGAGGCAATTACACCGATAACGTCGACGACATTACGGACGACAATTTGGGTACTGCCACAACGGCAGAAAAAAATGCCCTACAATCTAACGCTCTAAGTTCGCTGTTGTCTGGCACAAAAATGAATCCAAGTGACACCGTAACGTCTAGCTTCAATGTAGGTAATTTGGCGGCAAATGTTGATGGTGGCGGTTTTCTCGGCAATTTAGCAAATCTATCCGCCGACCTCAGTATGAGTGTCGGAATGTTCAAATCCTGTTCAATGGTCAAGTTGGCCATGAACGCTGGCGCAGTGATTGGTGCGGTATTAGGGTTCCTGGCCGGCGGCGGAATCGGCTCTGCTCTTGGTGCTGCGGCCGGTAACGCACTATTTAAGACGATTGAATCAGTAGGAAAAGCACTCATCGCAACAGGTGTAACCAGCCTGGTTTCCAAATTACTCGTACCTCGTCTTGCTACTATGTTTATGAGACAATTGCCAGACCTATTAAGGGGTGAAAACTACGGCGCGGCCCTGGTCGCCGGCGCAGCAATTTATCTTGGGCGCAACCACCTATTCGGTGGCGGCTCTCCAGGCTCGCGCGAACAATATATCGCTTTCACCACCCAGCAAAAGGAACAACTCGCCAAAGAGGCAGAATACGAACGCGCCAACCGCAGCCCGTTTGACTACACCTCTCAATATACCTTTGCTGGCTCAATGTTGAGGCAATTTGCCATTTTGAACACCATGAGCTCTGCCCCAACCAATGTATTATCGACTATCGGCACCCTCACCAAGAATTCCATTATCTCAATGGTCCCAACGGCTGCTGCTGCTAACGATATCGCTAGCACTATGATGACAGAGGAAGAATTCGAAGCCACCTGCCCATCTCTAGCCTCAATCGGTGCCTACGGCGACATCTTCTGTAACCCATACGTCATCTCCGACCTTTCGACTATAGACATTGATCCGGATGAAGTTAAAAATACGGTAGCTAGCTATGACAACTTCGATGACTCTGGAGAAATAAAAGATAACTCAGATTTAAAAAAATATATAAACTATTGTTCTGGCCGTAGTTCGAATTTTGGTGTGATTGATGGGAATATCGCAAATCAGGTTTCGAGCACGGGAAGTACAGGCAACGCCTACGGAGATGCGTTGGTAGGTCTTATACCGATATATGGTGATATGCTGGATGTTATAACGGAAGAAAAAAAGTTGGAAAACGTCGGATGGATTACTGGGGAAAACTGTGTGGCAAATAGTAATAATGATAGCGGATGGAACACAGATATAAAATATTACCAACGCTACGTCGAAGACGAACGCCTCAAAGAGAGTATTTATGGCAGCACCGATGGTGGTGATACTGGCTATGTTTCTCCGGTTACTGCTTATCTTGATAAATACTATACCGAAAACCCAGTCGATAATTCCGCCGAGGGAGTACTTGCCCGTCTCTCTGGACTCACTAAAGACCAGGTAATTGCTACTCTCGATTATATGGATTATCTAAACTTTGTCGCTGATTACGATGCTGGCGAGCGCTATGCCTTTGGCGAAGAGGATATTAAACTGCCATCAGATATCTACTTTGAAATCCAAGATAGCGGCACAATCTTTGCAACTAACGTCTTAACAGAGGTTACATACGCAGATGTTCGTAACCGCATAGCCACTACGGCCTAATTTTGTAATATCTAACAGGGAAAACCCAAAAAATAACCATAAGCATCTTGATTTTTTTAGCAAAATGTGATACAATATAAGTGTAGCTGAAAGGTATTCATCTAGCTACAGGCTTAACATAGGGTTAAGCTTTCCCGATTGAGGAGGAAGATTATGAATAAGAACATTAAAAATATAGGATTAGTAGTAGTTATGATTATGGTAGTTGCTATGCTTGTAGGATGTGGAAAAACGAAGCCGGTTTCGGCAACGTCTTCTACCCCCGTAGAGACGGTCACTAGTGAGCTCGAAAAGATTGAAACAGAAATCACTTTGACGCCCACAGCGACCCCTACGGCGGAACCTACGGTTTCGATTCCTACGGCGACACCCACAACTAGCGTTGTGATTTCTTCGACCGAATTCATCTTTGATGGCAATTTCGATTTTCCTGAGGAAGACGAAAAAGCACTCAAGGAGCTGGAAGAGAGCCATATTATTCCTTTCCTGGACGGCTATTATATTGCGGAAAAGCATATAGAACGTACGGGTTCGCGAGTGTATGGCATCGAGGAATATCTGATGACGTATGTTTGTGAAAAGGGTGGTCGTAGACTTACCCTGGAGTTTCGCTCGAGAAGAGCGACCTATATCACCGATAAGGTCAAAGATGAAATCGTGTATGATTTCATTACTGAAGAATACCTCGTCAACAACGAATGGATAATTATCGGCGAGTATCGCGACGTCAGAGGCATAGCTGAACACATGAACTAACGAATCCTATAAAAAAACACTAAACCGCTCCAATACCCTTTGGGGCGGTTTTCTGTTGGAAAAAAAACAGGGGTAGGAAAACGCTTACTCTTGACAAAACAGGGGTTTTGTAATAAAATATAGATATAGTTATACTTCTCTCTAAAAAATAAAATTTAAGGAGGTGAGTGTATGAACCTTACTAAGAAAGAGAGAATCACCCTGATTGCAATAATTGGGGTAACCACACTTTTGATCTTAGGATTAGTGTGGTGGGGTCTCGGGCGAAACAGCTCGCCTGCTGATCCTATACCGAGCCCGACCATAGTAACGGCAACGCCGACTACGACGGTTGCGCTCAGCAACACGCCGGCACCGACGAATACTGTCGCGCCCATAAGTACGCCGACTCTCGAGCCGACCTCGACTCCCGAGCCTACGAACACTGCGGTGCCGACCGATTCACCCACGCCGGAACCGACGGAGACGCCAACGGCAACGGCAACGCCGAGTCCTGAGCCTACGAATACCCCAACGGGTACACCGAAGCCCACGGATTCACCTGTGCCGACGAACACGCCGACCAAGGCACCCACGGCCACACCGACTGCAAAGCCGGCTACGCCGACGCCCAAAACGGCAACCCCTACACCGAGGCCGGCTACGCCGACGCCAACCAAAGCGCCTGCTACGCCAACCCCGGTTCCTGCAACGCCGACACCGACTAATACGCCGGTACCCACGGTAACCCAGGTTCCGGATACCCCGACACCGACTCCGACCCAGGGAGGTATCGTGCACCACACGAAACCTAACCCTACACCGAAACCGACGAACGGACCAGAGATAGTATCTCAGCTTCAGTGGTCACCGAGCAACTTGCCAGATGGTTTTACGTCGGAAGAGCAGCTCGCTAGGGCTATCGCCGAAGTTAAAGTCAACAAGGATGTTCGGCCATCGCTAAAGAGAAACTGGCTTGTATACGAGAGTTACAGTCTCAAAGCGACGGACAAAAAGATTAATGGGTGGATAGTATACTACTGCGAAGTTACGGCACATCACGAAGAGCTCTCTAACTTTAAAGTAGTTATCACTTTTATGTTGTATGGTGAAGACTATGCAGTTAGGGTTGTTAACGGCTGGACTAGTATAACGTACAAGAAGCTTGAGTTGTACTACAACGGCCAGAAGGCTATGACCGAAACTATCAGCAAAGATTCAGATATTGATTACTGGATCGATATAGTCTTCGGTGACATTTATTAAGGAGGTGATGTTCTCTCGAAAGCGCTCGCTCTTGTAGTGGGCGCTTTTTTGCTGCAAAACGCCAATCAAAAACCGCTCGCAACAGGGGTGCGGCTTGCCAAAACGGCGAAAACATGATACAATATTTGTATGGCCGTATCTGGCCAAAAATGCTAACATAGTGTTAGTATTCGGAATTGGCCGATACACCAAATTTCAAAGGATGGGAGGGATCCAAGAATGAACTTTAAAAAGAAGAGGATGGTTTTCTGCGGAATAGCAGTGGCCGTCGCGATTTTGGTTGCAGTTCTTTGCATAGCAATCTGTAACCACAAAGGGGGAGATCCAAAAATTACGGATACCCCCACACCTACGGCTACCGTGACCGTGCCGATGACGGCAACGAGCACGCCTAGCCCCACAGCAACACTTGCGCCGACGAATACTCCGACGATTATTCCGACGAGTACGCTGAGCCCGACGGACACCCCGGTGCCCACGGATACGCCGACGCCTGAACCGACGGATACGCCGACGCCTGAACTGACGTCTACTCCGAAGCCCACAGTGACAAACACACCGAAGCCCACGAGTACGCCAGTACCTAAGCCCACTGCTACGCCTAAGCCGACGGCTACACCTAGCCCGAAGCCTACGGCAACACCGAAACCCACGGCGACGCCTACACAGGCGCCTGCCACTCCGACGCCCACTGTAAAGCCGGCCACGCCGACACCGACAACGCCGCCGATTCCGACACCGGTTAAGCCCAATGGAGAATACAGTAAAGACAATCTTCCATTTGGTTTTAATTCAGAAGACGAAATGATGCAGGATTACAGAAACAAGATCACGCAATATTGTGTAAATCCATATCTTAACGGTTACTCAATAGTAAGTTCTTCGGTAAGAAAAGTTGGAACGTGGTCCGCCAATTGGAGTAAATACGTGATTGACTATAAGCTCCAAAAGGGCAATACTATAATCTGGGTTGGCTTCTATTGTAGCGGGGAAGTGTATCTACATACTACTTTCTATCAGTGTGACGGAATGGATGTAGACTGGGTATATATAACGTACTACGATGATAATGGTGACGAAATTTATACAGACTCACCTGCGCATCAAGGGTATGGTATTCTGCAGTTCACATCTTCATGACAATCAAAAACGCTCATTCTAGGAATGGGCGTTTTTTTGTTGTATTTTAAATTTTTTATGGTTATAATTATATATAGATGTTCAGTGGTGGTGTAAGAATAATCCTGAAAAAAACTGCCGTCGTTCTGCTATTTATGATGACAACGGTGACTATTTTTGGGGGAAATAAGGTATTCGCGGAGGGTGCACAAGGATTTGGGCAGTTTATTAGTGGAGGAACCTGCGGACAAGAAGGCGAAACAAAAGATTGGTGGGACACCTGTTTTGGATTTAGCTGGCAGCACTACGAATGGCCGGCCGGATGGACACAAGACATAAAAATGCCAGGCACCAATAACTCTGGCCGTGCAACTATCGCTAAAGAATGTGCTAATGAAAAATACGGTGGCGGTTTTTGGTTTTTAGGATTTGAGGTTTATAAACCAAATCTATTAAGTAGTGGCCTAGAAACCGCAGTGAGGGGTTTTCAAGCTGGGGCGCCACTAGTGGCGCAATTACGTCCGTTTGCTGGCAGAGTTTCGCCGATGCAGACGTATGGCACAAGTGGTGTAGGGCTATATCCGGTCGTTCTCGTGTCGAAAGACAATCAAGGGCGTGATGTTGAAAATTATGGTTATTTCGACAAAAGCAATAACGGAAGATGGGATATACTGCACGAAGAATTTACCCAGAAACCAAAAAGTAACCCGTATATGTCCGATCGAAATAGTGACTGGGGCGAAACCGTGTTGAAGGGTGAATACTACGGCTCAACATATGAGGTTTTCGACGTTTATTCTCATAGTGCACTAGTAAAAAGCAATACTGGTAACGGCGTATCGGATTTTTCTAGAGTTAACTGGTTCTGTGCAGGTGATGGCGAAAGCATAAAAGGGCGATCCGGTGTTAGTATAGACTATGGTAGTACGACTTATACAGATTGGACTACTAGGAGTAATCCGGACCGCACGAATCCACCAGCCAGTGCTTCGAAAACGGTCGCGGATGAAACCGTTGTTGTCACTTTTTATCACCAAATTAAGGGCAGCGGCAATACTACCTATAGCGTAATGAACGATAATCTAAGCTTTAAAGCCAAACAGAGCAACTTGAATGATATGTATATCTATGGAGATACCTCTAATGGGTTCAGCGCGAACGGTTGTGATGGTGACGGTTGTACCACCATTGTTCGCCCTGCCACGTTTAATATTGACGATCTTTCGACCGGTACTACCACGATGTGCGACACGCTGTCGTATTCTGATGGTGGGCAACAACGCAAGAGTAAGGCTTGCGCGGAACTTGTTAAAAACGACAAAGTTATTTTAACCACTCAAAGTACGGTCAAGGTCCCAAAGGACAGTACGGAAGACAAACAACAAGCGACCAGCGAAGCTTCAGCTGCTGGGAATGGGGAAACAAAAACCGTTAATTATGACGTTACGGTTACCGGCTCCTCCGCATCAGTGGATGTTCTATTTGTCCATACTCTTATAGGATCAGCAGAGAGTAATTCTGCGTCGGCAAACGTCAGTTATAAGATCGAGCAATCTACTAACAACAGCTCCGCGACCGTGGAGCGATACGACACTGTAACTGGCACAAAGAAAATTACCGTTGCTAGCTCAAGTTCGGTAACTCCGGTTACGGCTGACGAATCAACGATTACTATCAGCAATATTACTGGATCTACAGATATTACGGTTTGTCAGGAAATGACCGCAACTCACGATGGGACGGATATGAA
The DNA here is from genome assembly GCA_024699125.1 of Candidatus Saccharimonadota bacterium. Taxonomy (GTDB): domain Bacteria; phylum Patescibacteriota; class Saccharimonadia; order Saccharimonadales; family Saccharimonadaceae; genus Nanosyncoccus. The sequence goes on along the minus strand of JAILQE010000012.1, from coordinate 112,152 downwards.
GACGAAGGTTTGTGCTCACATCAAAGGCAATAACTTCGCCGTGAGTGGTCGCAGCTCGGTCAGCAGTGGCGATGTGAGTACTACTACTGACTGGCGAAACGATTCTAAGACTGCTAGCACCTCGCGCACCATCTATAAACCATACAACGGTACCGCCGCCACAACGGCCTACTTTACGCACGACCTCAAAGCCAAAAACAGCGACAGTATCGAGGCTTACACGGGCAACATCACATACTCAATCAAGCGCGGCGACACCTATATTCAGGGTCAGCAGAATAAAACGTATAGCTTCACCACGAGCGAAGACACGCATGCGGTTTATGGTTCTTCCGTGGACGTGCCGCTTGGCACCACCTGTCAAACACTGGAATTCTCCTATAACACATATAGCGGCGCGCCAAGAGTTTGTATCGATATTATTGGCGAGAGCCCAACCTTCAAAGGTAAGAGCGAAGTATCTGCCAGCGATTCGAAGAAGACCTCGACATCTACAAATAATGACACGGCCAATCTCGACACGATCAAAATCAAAGTTCCTGCCGACAGCACAGGAAAGCAAACAATTAGCTTCAAGCATGACATTACGGCTACATCTACCCGTGGTGACGCCAAAAATCAATCCACCGGCACTATGCCATTTACTATCGTAAAAAGCTACGCATCAAATTATGAAGGAAACTTTACAAAAACCTTCCCGGGCAGCGGCTCGATGACGGTCGCCGGCGAGGTCTCAAGCGGATCCACCGATGTATATGTGGCTCCCGGTGAAACCAAGGTCGTCTGCGAAACTCTCCAATTTAGCGGTTGGAGCACTAAAGCCTGCGCAACAGTTGTTGGCGAACTCTCCTTACCGAGCGTCAAAAGCCAAACTACCGCAAAGCATAAAAACACATCGAAATCCAGTGGTTGGGCCACCAAAACCTCGCCAAACAAAACTGCCGAATCCTTCGAGATTCTCGTCCCGATGCTCCCGAGTGTGAGTACGAATGGTGGCATAGATATGCCAGTAACATTCATTCACGACATAGAAGCTGCGATGACTACGGATGAGATTGATACTCAAAACACTGGTTATGTGCCATACACCCTTACTACATCCGGCACTACAGATAATCAACCTAAAAACGACAATTTCCATATCGAAGTCAAGAAAACTGCTATCGGTAATGAACTAGTCAAAGTTAATACGATTACTAGCGACAAGGTCGCAAACGTTCGCATCGGCCAAACCACTACAGTTTGCCAGACGCTTAGCTTCACCTATGATGGTGTGGCACGTAGTACTACGGCCTGTGCCAACTTCCGTGGTATTTCGGCCGATCCAAAAGGTGCCAGCAAAGTCACAGTGAATGGTTGTGGCGGCGGAGCAAGTGTTAGTACCGGTTATGAAGCAGACGGCGCAATTGTCTGGCTAGATATTGATGGATGTAGTGAAGCTAGCATCAAAGGTAGCGACATTGTCTTCGACCACAGCTTTTCAATTGGTGGCGAGATGAGTGTTGATATCCCATTTTCAACTACAAACAGCTGCTCTGATAGCAACTCTTGCGAAAACAACTACAGCAAAACATACAACGCTTCTAGTAATAGGCCACTATATCAATACGAAGGCCATTCTGGTACTGCCAGAACGGTGGTTTGGCTCTACCGCAAGGTTCTCTCGGACGGCACAATTACAAATACCTACGAACGTAGTCCGGCCATCACCGATGAAGATGCAAAGAATATGTATAATATCGGCGCGGCCTGCGAAACCTTGTCATTTGAATATGATGGCACTTGGCACAATACTACGGCCTGTGTAAGGTTCAAAAACTATAATCCATGCCCAGAACTTGGCTCGATTGGCACCACCGCTAGTACGAGCTATGTCAAAAAGTATCTAGGTAGCAGCGCGACTTCGCCAACCCCAGATCAAACCAGCGTAGTCTACGCCAAGCCTACCGACAACATCGAATTCATGCACTGCTATTATCCAGGCGCACAAGCCACGCGCTATACTAACGATATCGAAAGCAATTATGCCAATTCGAGCAACAATGGCAAATATATCAACATTCCGTTGCGTAACGCATTTGTAGAACAACAAAACCAATTCTCGATTGGCAACAAAACAGGCACGGATAGCTTTGTTGGTAATAGCAACAGTTACACATATACGCAAGGCGGCCAGATCATGGTGCACCCAGAAAAAACAAGCAACTTTATAGGTGTTGTGGGTAACCCGGCATCTACTTCAGTGACTTCGTCTAGGACAGCAATTACTACTAACGCCGTTGGCCACGAGATCGAGCAATCCTTGCTCGACCACCCGGGCACCAACTCGGTGGCGGGTCACGACCGCGGCAACTGTGGCTCGGGCTGTGTGGTTTATTATCAAAACGCAGACGACAATAAATGGTACGACATCACTAAGCGCAATTCGGATAGTGCAATTAGCGAAAGTTCCAGCGCGAAGGTTATTGTGCCATATAACTATCGCACAACCGCAAGCATCGACGCAAACAGCGAATATGTATATGCGGGCGAAGGTATTTCTGGTCAAAACGTTAAGATTCGCGTAAACCAACGCTATAATGCGAAGGCAGACGATACATACGCTACCAAGACGGCGGAATCCACCGTAAAACTTTACATGTTCTATACCACGAATACTAATCCAAATGAGGGCGGCGATCATCAGCGTGCTGGCAGCAATCTAAACGCCTGTGCTTATTACGGTAACTCACTTGGCTTCTCGAACTGTGCAGAGCTTCCGGCCAAAGACGGTGCAGCAACTAGTGGTTTGGTATTTAACGCAAACAGCGACATCAATCCAAGCCCAGACAAGCCAGAATCGGTAAGCACCTTTATGTCCGACTACAACGTACCAGATCTACCGGCTGGCTCGAAAGTCTGTATGGGTGTCACAGTTTATCCAGCTGAATCCACCGACACGGAACCTTCAAACGGCAACACCTTTGTATCTAAAGCCTACTGTCGTACCGTGGCCAAAAAGCCAAGCTTCCAAGTTTGGGGCGGCAGCGTATATGCCTCGGGCAATATCGCCGCTAACCTAGCCACCAAATACACCATCAATGGTATCTACGATTACAACATGATCCGCGCGAATGGCGCACCAAGCATCACGTTTGGTTCATGGGCTGAACAGGCAATTATGGCAAACGGCGTCGTAACCGGCCTTGCTTCTGGCGCCGCCACCGGCTATGGTAAAGTCGGCCTGGTGGTAAATACTGAATATCCAGGCGGCAGCAAGAGTAGTAAGTATTGTGATATGAGTAGACTAAGTTTGGCTAATACTCTCTGCCAAAGCAATAAGACTGGTAGATTTGGTATCTCTGGCGAATCTGCCACCAAGACTACGCTCAAGGAAAAATACGCTAGCAAGGCAAAAGTCAAAGATGCTAGTCGCAATGATGATAAGTATACTTATGTAAGTTTGAACCTCAGCAATGCGGGTAGTTATACAGAAGAAGATGGCGTGCGTTACACCTTCGCCGAATCCAACCTCACAATCGAAGCAACCGGCAGACTAGCGGCTGGCACTATGCATGTGGTCTACGCCAAAGGCAACATCGTGATTCGTGGTAGCTCACTACTCTATAACGACGGCACTTTGCAGAACCTCAACGACGTTCCACAATATATCATTATTGCCGAAGGCAACATTTACATTGAACCGAGCGTCACCCGTGTAGATGCGGTGCTCTTAGCTGAAAAAACAATCAACACCTGCGCCAAGCTCAGCGGCAATAGCGTAACTGAGGCCTCCAAAGCTGGCAGCAATCTAATCACTGGTCTATATTGTAATAAGCAACTCAAAATTAACGGCACGCTGATTGCCGACGCCCTCAAACTCTACCGCATCTTTGGCGCTTCAACCGGCCTTAATTCGGTTGTCCCGGCAGAAATTATCAACTATTCTCCAAGCCTCTATTTGTGGGAAAGCAGCAGGGTTGAGGAAAAGCACATCAGAAGTCTCTACACTACTTACTTGCACGAACTTGCGCCACGTCAATAAGCCGCTTAAAATTCTCGCGCGTATCTTGTAAAAGTGTTATAATATTTTTATGCAAACTCTCGAACAATTAAAAGCCGAGCTCAAAGCGCTTGGCGCTGAATATGCGAAAATCAAAGACGTCCCGCCAGCGGAACGGGCCGAATTTGGTCGCAAAATCAATCTCAAAAAACAGGAGATCTTGGACAAAATCAAAGCCGCTGAAGAGGCCGCTTTAGAGCAAGATGTTACTCCAATCGATATTACCGCGCCAACTGCGCCAAATCAGCCACTGCCAGTGTTTTTGCCATCCGAAAATGGCTCAAAGCACCCGCTCATGACTGAGCTTGACCGCGTCGTTGAAATCTACCAGATGATGGGCTTTGATGTGGTTGAACCACGCCAGCTCGATGATGAATTTCATATGTTCGATAGTTTGAATTTCTCTAAAGGCCATCCAGCTCGCGATGGTTACGATACTTTCCGCACCGAAGAGGGCTACATTCCGCCAGCCCACACTTCCACCATGCAACACCGCGTGCTCAAAGCCTACAAAAAGAATCTTGAGCAGGGCAAAAACATCGCCGTCGTGGTGCCAGGCCGCGTGTTCCGCAATGAAGACGTCGACGCCACCCACGAACACACTTTCTACCAGTGCGAAGGCGTGTATGTTTCAAAAGATTGTACCCTCGGCAACATGCTCGGCATCCTTCGTGAATTCTTCGAAAAATACTACGAGCAAAAGCTCGACATTTCAACTCAGCCTGGTTACTTCCCATTCACCGAACCATCGCTCGAATTCAAAATCGAAAAGCCAAAAACCCTTGGCGGCAAAAAAGGCGAATTTATCGAGATGCTTGGCTGCGGCATGATTCATCCAAATGTACTTAAAATGGCCGGAATCGACCCAACCGTCTACCACGGCTTTGCCTGGGGTGGTGGCATCGACCGCTTAGTGATGCTTCGCTACGGCCTGAAGGACGTCCGCTACTTTGAATCTGGCAAACTTAATTTCTTGAAGGAGTTTTAATATGAAAATCTCGTTAAATTGGCTCAAGAAATATGTCAAAATTGACGTTGATAACGCCGCGCTCGAAAAATTAATTGACTCGCGCCTGGTTGAAATCGAAGAAATCATCGACGAAAGTAAAAAATACGACAACATCTTTGTAGTAAAGGTTGTAGAATGTGAAGCTATCCCAGAAACTCATCTTCATCTTTGCCAAATCGACACTGGCGCCAAAGAACTAACGCAAGTTGTGTGTGGCGCGCCAAACGTACATGCCGGCATGCTTGCGGCTTGGGTTGCTCCAGGCGCTATCGTGCCTGCCAGCGTTCATGAAGACGCTCCATTTGTGATCGGCAAACGCAAAATGCTAAATAAATACGATTCATGCGGTATGCTTGCTGGTGCTGATGAACTCGACTTCACTACCGACCATTCTACGATTGTCGAAATCGACCCAGAAATCGCCAAGCCAGGCGACAAGCTCGCTGATATTTTCGAATTAAACGACGTAATTCTCGATATTGAAAACAAATCTTTGACTCATCGCCCAGACTGCTTCGGCGTGCTTGGCTTTGCTCGCGAAGTTGCAGGCGTTTTAGGTGAAAAATTTGTTTCCGAGCCAGCCATTGAAGATGCCGACTTTAAAAAACTCGGCGTGAATGTCGCCGATTCCGCCATCTGTCCACGCTACTCAGCCGTGGTTCTCAAAAAACATGGCGAGCTCAAGAAAAAATATTTGACTCTCCAAGATACCATGCTAGCCAAAGCTGGCATGCGCCCAGTTGATCCAATCGTAGACGCCACTAATTATTTGATGCTTCTAACCGGCCAACCACTTCACGCGTTCGACTACGATAAGTTTCTCGCCGTGGGCGGCACGACCGAGCCAAAAGTTGGCGTACGCCTAGCTAAGAAAGGTGAAAAACTCACTTTGCTCGACGACACCGAAGCCGCCTTGGTTGATACCGATATCGTAATTACTAGCAACGACGTGCCAGTGGCTCTCGCCGGCGCAATGGGCGGCAAGTCCACTATGATCGACGAAAACACCAAAAACGTCATCATCGAATCCGCTACATTTAGCTTGTTTAACTTGCGCAAAACTCAAATGGCGCACGGCATTTTCTCTGAAGCCATTACCCGCTTTACCAAAGGCCAACCAGCCTACCAAACCTTGGCTGTGGCTTTGAAATGCGCTGAAATGCTAAAAGAAGGCTTTGAAATCTCCGAAGTCATCGATTCTGGTTACAAGAAAGAGGAAAATGTTGTAAAAATTACAACAGACGAAATCAACAATTTGCTTGGTACCAACTATATTTTGGCCGAAATCGTCAGCACACTCGAAAACGTCGAATTCAAAGTTGAAGTCAGTGGCAATAACCTTACCGTCACCGCTCCAGCTTGGCGTACCGACATTCATATTAAGGAAGATATCATCGAAGAAATCGGCCGCCTAAACGGCTACGATAACATCGCGCCAGTTTTGCCTCTTCATGCCACGGCCGAGAAAAACAAACTCGTGTCCTTGAAGTCTCAAATTCGCAACTTCTTCAGCCTTGCCGGCGCGAACGAGCTTCTAACCTATACCTTTGTGCACGGCGATCTTTTGCAAAAAGTCGGCCAGGATATTCATAACTCTTACCGCCTCGTGAACTCTATTTCTCCGGATCTACAATATCTCCGCCAGCAAATCGTGCCGTCATTACTCGTAAAATCCTACGAAAACCTGAAGGCCAAACATTCTAGCTTTGCTTTGTTTGAAATGAACCAAGTGTTCCTCCGTTCTGATGGTGTCGACGAAGATAACGTCCCGTACGCCAACAACAATCTTGCGATGGTCGTGGTTGATAATACTGAAAACACCAAATATTATCTCGCCAAAAAATATCTCGAAGAACTCGCTAAGAAACTCGGCATTAAACTCACCTTCAAAGCTTATAAACCAGCCAAAGAAGGTTACGAAACCTACTATGAATCAAAGCGTAGCGCCGGTGTTTACGTAGACGACACCTTAATTGGTGTGATTGGCGAAATCAAATTTAGTGCTCTTTCTAAGCTCAAACTTCCACGCGGCGTGGCCGCCTTCGAAATCAGTCTTGACCAGCTCGTAAAGTTTGCAACCTTGAAAAAAGTAGCTGGCGAAATCAGCGAGTTCCCAACCGTCTCGCGCGACATTACCATTACCACCAGCGATAGCTACGAAACCGTGTTCAAAAAACTCGAAGACAAACTCATAAAACGCGACCTCGTATACAGCATCGAACCAACTTCAATTTACCAAGCCGACGAAAAGGCTATCCCAAGCCTTAGCTTCCATCTTGAATTTGCGGACCGCACCAAAACTCTCGAGGCGGCCGAGATTCAAGCCATCATGGATGAGCTCGAAAAAATTGCCTAAAATTTGCATACCGGTCACGCTTATGCTATTATATATAGTATGATATTGCTTGATAATGTGACCAAAACGTATCCTGGCGATGCGCATCCAGCGCTCGACAGCGTATCTCTCCATATCGAGCCAAACGAATTCGTCTTTCTCGTTGGTAAATCTGGTGCTGGTAAATCTACCTTGATGAAAATGATCACCAAGGAAGAAAACCCAGACTCTGGCAAAATCATCATCGGCGGTATCGACCTCGACTACGTCAAAAAACGCAATATTCCAAATTATCGTCGCCGCCTTGGTGTAGTTTTTCAAGACTTCAAACTTTTACCTCGCCGTACTGTTTATGAAAACGTGGCTTTGGCCCTTGAAATTGCCGGCATGAGCGGACGCGAAATTCGTAACACCGTGCCAAAGGTGCTCGAGCTCGTGGGGCTGCTTGACCAAGCCAAGAAATTCCCGAATCAACTTGCCGGCGGCCAGCAACAACGTGTGTCAATCGCGCGTTCCGTGGCACGCCAGCCAAAGATTCTAATTGCCGATGAGCCTACTGCGAACCTCGATAAGCTCACTACCGAAGAAATCATCAATCTGCTTAAAAAGATTAATGATTTTGGCACCACGATTCTAGTCACTACCCACAACGAAAGCATCGTCAATAATTTGCAAAAGCGCGTGATTACACTAAAGGATGGTCGCATCGTGAACGACCAAAAGATCAACGGTATTTACAAACTTGATGCTACACCAGCGCAACCACCGCAGCGCACTCTCCAAACTCCAGGACATGCACTTAAGAAACAACCGAAGGTAATCTAATGAAGAAACAAAACACGATTAACGACGAAAAAGCGCTCAAAAAATCTGCAAAGAAAAGTCTGCGCACCATGCGCAAATTGCAGAACCACCATTTGGTGCGCGAGCAAAGCCGCATTATTAAATACGGTGCTCGTGGTTTCGCGCGCAACTTCTGGCTTTCTACTGCTTCGGCTATCGTGATGTCGCTCACGCTCATTATTCTGTTTATCACAGTGGTGGCGAGTGTGATTTTGTCAAACACCGCTGACGTAATGCGCGACAAAATCGATATTACGATTTATCTCAAACCTGGCACATCCGAGCGTAATCTCGAAAAACTCACCACGATTATTTCTGCTGATCCAAACATTAAATCCGTCGAGACCTCTACTTCAGAGGAAGAATACGAAAAACTCGTAGCCGAAAACGCCGGCGAACAGGGCATTATTGATATTCTCGACGACGAAATGAGGAATATCCTTATCAACGAACAATTGCAATCTACGATGCGCATCAAGGTTCATGACATTGAAAACCTCGATAGTATCAAAAAGATTGTTAACGAAGATGAAACTTTCCAAAAATTCCTCGATACCAAAGAACTTCCGACCTACGATGTTAACCAAACTGAAATCGCCACCATTACCTCGTGGGCCAACATCGCCCGCGCGGCTGGCATCATTCTTGGTGTCATCTTCCTTACGGTATCAATTCTCGTAATTTTTAGCACGGTTAGGATGGCGATCTTTAGCCGTCGTGAAGAAATCTATATGATGAAACTTGTGGGTGCCGACAAAGGCTTTATCCGTGGCCCATTCATCGTAGAAGCAGAAATCTGTGGCCTGATTGCCGGTATCATTTCGGCTGCCGCCAGCTACGCAATCTTTGAAGTGCTTGCACCAAATCTCAGGAACTATGGTATTAGCATTGATAATATCGTCGGCGTGCTAGAATCAAGCAAATTAGTATTCGTGGTATTCATTTTTATTGGCATGGGCGTGGTGATTGGCCGCATTTCGGCTCGCCTAGCTATTTCTCGCTATATGCACAAAGCGTAAGTATTTACAGATTGCGCTTTTTGTGTTACTATGGATTTATGGTAATACTGCCCAAAAATAAAAAGTCCAAAATTTTTCCCATAACGTCTACGTTAGTGGCAGTACTCGCTTTGTCTATAATCTTTATCGGGGCTAGGAGCAATGAGGCCCATACTCTTTCGCGCGCTTGTGCTGCCAGTGAAGAATGTGTCGAAGCTGCGCAGGCTGAGCAAAAAGCTATTGAAGACGCAAACTATGCTAGCCAAACGGCCAACCTTTATCAGATTAAAGTTCAAGAATTAAACGTGCAAATTGCTATTAAGGAATCCGAAATCGCCACTACTGAGGCCGAAGTTGCAGAGTTAAATCACCAAATCAAAGACGCCGAAACTAAACTCCTAGCCGAGCAGCGTGCCCTTGCTGCACTACTTGCCAAGATGCACTTCAGTAGCGATAGTGAACCAATTCGTATTTTAGCGGGCTCTAGCTCAATTTCTGACCTCGCCGAAAAGCAAGCTCGTGAAGAAGCCGCCAAAAAACAAATCACCGTATCGGCCGCCTCAATCAAAGAAGCCAAAGAAAAACTCGAAGAAGACCGTGAAAGTGTCAAGCGTTTGCTTGCTGAACAAAAAGCTGCCAGAAACGATCTGGCCACCGCTCGTGCTGAGCAACAAGAATTAGTTAATAAATACCAAAATGATGCAGAGGCATATGCGCAAGTTGCCGAAGAGGCTAAGGCCGCCAAACTCGAAGCTGAACGTCGTGAACAAGAAGCTCACCCAGAGCTTTATCGTGGTAGCTCGTTCACCGGCGACAACACTTATCCATGGCAAAACGATTGTCCGCATCGTCAAGATGACTACGTCACTTACTGGGAAGATTTCAACGGTTGGCACAAAATCGGTGGTCTCGTATGCGAATGTGTAAGTTACGTAGGCTGGAAAGCATATGAACGCTTTGGCCTAAGTCTTGCTTGGGGTAATGCCTACAGCTGGGACGACGTCGCTCGCTATCAAGGTTATCGCGTAGATAGCACTCCGGCCGCAGACACCATTGGCCAAGCCGACGGTGGCGCTTGGGGCCACGTATTCTGGGTTGAAGGCGTCAACGCTGACGGCTCAATCAACGTCACCGAGTATAACAACGCCTACGCCACTCAACTTTATTCTGGCAAATATCATTATGGCGACTTTGGTTCGCGCCGCATCTCTGCAAACGAGCTCTGGCAATACAAATTCATTCATTTAGAATAAAATAGTTTTGTGCTAAAATTGAATAATGAGCAACAAGACTAATTGGCAACAAAAGAAAGTTAATTTAAGTACCGCAATTATCATCGGTGGCGTTATCGCTGTGGCCGGTGTGGTGCTTGGTATTTTTGGTAAAGATTGGTTTGGTGGTTTTGCGCCATACCTTGGTATCAAAAGTAATTCTCACAAAGTCGATTGGTCTGCACTCGATGAAGTTTACGAAACGCTTGCCGATAATTATGACGGCGTAATTGATGATAAAGATGTTATTGAAGGTGCCAAAAAAGGCCTCACTGCTGCACTTGGCGATATTTATACCACCTACATGGATAGCGAAGAAACGTCAGCCTTCCTTGACAATTTGCATGGCGCTGTTGGTTCTGGTGTTGGCATCGAAATGGGTCTGCGTGATGGTTACGTACGTGTAATCCGCACTCTTCCAGACAACCCAGCTAGAAAAGCCGGCATCATGGCAGGTGATATTATTTACAAAGTCGACGACGAAGAAGTCTACACTCTCTCAACTGAAGAAATTGCCAATAAAGTACGTGGTGAAACCGGCACCGAAGTTAAACTTACGGTTGTGCGCGAAGGCAAAGAGCTTTCCTTTACGATGATTCGCGAAACCATTAACAACGTTTCGGCCTACGTCAACTATGAAGGTAGCACTGCAATCGTTACTGTTACGCGCTTTGATAGCGATACTGGTACGATGGTTTATGATTTTGCGAAAGAGTTTGCCAGCAAGGGAATTAATAAAGTGATTTTGGATCTTCGCGACAATGGTGGTGGTTATGTGTCAGCTGCACAAGATCTTCTCAGCCTCTGGATTGAAAATCAAGATATCCTAATTCAAAAATCTATGCATTTTGGCACCACCAAAGTTGCATCATACTTTGGCAGGGCTTTGCTTAAAGACATGAAAACCATCGTACTCGTTAATGGTTCTACTGCTTCAGCTTCCGAAATTGTAGCCGGTGCTTTACAAGATTATGGCAAGGCCACCATCCTCGGCGAAAAAACCTACGGCAAAGGCGTAATTCAACAAATGTTTGATCTTGATAGTGGCTCGATGCTCAAAGTCACCATTGCCAGCTGGTACACGCCAAAAGATCGCTCAATCAATAAAGGCGGCATTACGCCAGATATCGAAGTTTTGCGCACCTACGAAGATATTAATACGATGAAAGATCCGCAACTAGATAAGGCGAAGGAGCTCTAATGGTTAAAGTCTATTCAACCGAAACTTGCCCATACTGCCACGCTCTTATGGATTGGCTTGAAGACCTAGGTGTTGATTTTGAAGAAGTTGACGCCAGTACTGATCCAGAGATTATTGCTGTGCCAGTTACCGAAATCGCCGGCCAGCGCATCGTGGGCTTTGATCGCCCAGCCATCAAAAAAGCCCTAAAAGCTGAAAAACTAATTTAATTCTTCTTGGCGTTACTAAGAACTTCGGTATAAATCTCTTCGAAACGAGTCAAAGTTCTAGTTATGTCGTGCTTTTGTGCAAGCTCAAGGCTACGGGCACTAAACTTTTTGCGAAGATCTTTATCGTTGAATAATTTCGCCATTCCAGCAGCCAAAGCGTCAACGTCTTTTGGCTGACAAAGGAAGCCGTTTTCGTTGTTCCGGCAAATATCGGCTACGGCGCCCTTATCTACGGCGAGTAGTGGTAGGCCAGTAGCAGCAGCCTCAATCAAAACAATACCTTGAGTTTCGATTTCGCTGGCCGTCGCAAAGAACATGCCGCCGCGATAAATATCATAAACATCTGGTGGTAATACGCGGCCAAGGAAAATAATTGAATTGCCAAGTTTCAATTTTTTGGCGAGTTTTTCGAGATTAGCCTTGTCTACGCCATCACCCACAATTACAAAACGGGCATTTGGAGATTCCTTTAGAGCCTTAGCAAAAGCTTTTATGATGTAGGTTAGCTGTTTTTCGGGGTCGACGCGGCCAACATAAAGCATATATTCGTTTGGCAGATGATATTTTTTGAGCACGCGTGGGTCGGCCGGGCCAGATTTAAAGGCAGATAAATCCACACCATTAGAAACCGCCTCGACTGGGGCTTTAAACTTCTTTTCGCGTCTTTCAGTGATTAAATCATCAATTGCAAGTTGGGTTGGCATAGTTACGTAATCGCTGTGCTTTTGGTGATTCACAAAATAAGTAGCAAGTAGGGCATTAACTGGCTTCTTAACTGGTTTTGGCAACTTAAGTGGGCCAGTAAAGACGTCTGGCATGTTGTGTTCGGTAGTAACTAGCGGAATGCAATGTTTGCGCGCATAACTAATAGCGGCAAGACCAACTGGATCGGCGCCTTGGCTATGAATAATGTCTGGCTTAAACTTGTCGAGCGCCTTTTTGACCTGATGAGCTGGCATAGCCGAAATCCAAAAACCATTTTTATAATAAACGTGTGGCAATTCCTTGCCAAACAATTTCTTTTTCGGTGGGATCGGGTGCAGCTGATCGGCATAGAGATGCATCTTTTTAGACTTCAAATAAACTACTTTGACGCCGTCTTGAATTTCGACATGACCTTTACCGGTTTGGCTAGGACAGAGCACCATTACGTCGTGGCCGCGGCGTGCCATGCCGGAAGCGAGGTTGAAAGCAAATACAGCCACGCCGTTTGCCATTGGATAATAAACAGCGGTAGCAATAACGATTTTCATAACCTAATTATAGCATAAACCAAACAGTGCGATGCCTGCCGCCACCGAAACGTTGAATGATTCTTTTTGGCCTTTCATCGGGATTTCAACAAAAAGATCAATTATATCATACAGAGAATAATCAATACCATGTACTTCTTCCCCTAAAACCAGCACGATTTTATCTTTAAGTTGGCTTTTCATCTCTTTACTACAGAGAAGAAACGGTTTTTTATCCGGAATGTTATTTTCGAGTCCAACAATTTGGTACCCTGACGCCGCATATGATTTTAGGTCCGAAATTATATCACCAGACGAATAAATATCTAGCATATCTTCCGCACCAAGGGCAGATTTATGGATCTCTTTATCGAGCTTAGCGCGAAGATGCGGCAGTAGATTCTTATCATGCACACGAGGGGTATAACCAGACAAAACCACCTTAGACACACCAAAACCCTCTGCCGAACGGAGAATTGCACCCACATTGTACGTGGAGCGGATATTATCTAATACTAGAATGATTTCCATGGGGGTATTATAGCACATTTCTTGACACCACCATAATCGGATTGTATAATTATAGCGTCTGGTGTGCATTGTGTGAGGCCAAAAGAATCTCCTCTTAAGTCTTCGATTCCCAGACGTTGTTCTTTAGCATAGCGCGTAAGCAGAGTAGGGTACCATGAAAAAAGAGGCTGGGCAGTCACTCGGTGCGTCCTTGTAATGCGAGACCGCTTTTTGTATTACTCCCTATAAGGATTGCACTGGATGGCCGTTTGGCTTCCGAGTATTGTGGTCGGTTAAGGATGCTCTAATAGGGATGGGATACAAAACCCCGAAATGCTTCGTGAGTTTATCTCACGACACGCGCAGTTCGTTATTTCATGGTCGGGCTGTCTTACGATCATGAAACCTCCTTTGGGTCCCGTGTTCTTTGCGGGGCCCCTCTCTTTTTTAGTATTGACAATAATTTAGATTTACGATAAACTACTAAAGCCTGGCCTCCAGTCTCAAAAATGGCCATGGCATGTCCTCCTAAGCAGTTGGAGATGTAAAACACAATGTAACCCACGCGGTCGAAAGTTAAAATCGAATCCCGTCGCAAAGTAGGGACGACTGAAATGCGAGCTTACGAGTCGCCAAGGAGTGAGTCGGGGAGGAAACGCGGTAATACGCACAATAAGGACCATATGTGTTGAAAAACATAGGAATACTGATTTAATAAATCTCCGCTGTGCTTAAATTACCGAAAGGTTGAGGAATAGTGTGCGACCGCGTGGCGCACATTGTACATTAAGGGCCTAAAAACCCTTTTACATACACCTTGCTACATCTAGTAGCAAGGTGATTTTTATGGTATAATATTTTCATGGAAAGATACGACCCAATCAAAATTGAAGAAAAGTGGCAAGCCCGCTGGGAAAGCGAGAAGCCATTCAAAGCAACTGAAAAATCTGACGCGCCGAAAATGTTCCTCGCCGAGATGTTCCCATACCCATCTGGTGCAGGCCTTCATGTCGGCCACGTGCGCAACTTCACCATCGTGGATGTGTTGTCACGTTTTTATGCGCAGCAAAGACTAAATGTAATGCGCCCATTCGGCTACGATACATTTGGTCTGCCAGCCGAAAACTACGCTATCAAAACTGGCACCTCACCACAAAGTGCCACCAAAGTTAATATCGACAACTTCCGCAAGCAAGCCAAACGTCTTGGCTATGCAATCGATTGGGATCGTGAAATCAACACCTCGGATCCAGCCTACTACAAATGGACCCAGTGGTGCTTCTTGCAACTCTTCAAAAAGGGTTTGGCGTATCAAAAAGAATCTTATCAATGGTGGTGCCCGGTTGATCAAACCGTGCTAGCAAACGAGCAAGTAGAAAACGGTTGCTGCTGGCGCTGTGGTCACGAAGTCGAGAAAAAGAAAATGAAACAGTGGTTCTTTAAGATCACTGAATATGCCGATGAATTGCTCGACGAAGTAGACGCCCTTGATTGGCCAGAAAAAATCAAGACCATGCAAAAGAACTGGATTGGTCGCTCTAAAGGCTCAATCGTCAATTTTGCCGTCAAAGACACTCAGCAGGAAATCAAAGTTTTCACCACTCGCGTGGATACGATTTTTGGCGCGACCTTTATCGTGCTCGCTCCAGAACATCCAATGATTTCTGAACTTGTAAACGATAATACTCGCGAAAAAGTTGCTGAATACTGCAAGAACGCGATTAAAAAATCTGAAATCGAACGCCAAGAAAACAAAGAAAAGACCGGCGTATTTACCGGTGCTTATGCGATTAACCCATTAACCGGCGAAGAAATGCCAATTTGGGTAGCTGACTATGTATTGATGGGTTACGGCGAAGGCGCCGTGATGGCCGTGCCAGCTCACGATGAACGCGACTTCGATTTTGCTCAAAAATTTGATCTCAAAGTTAAAAAAGTTATTGAAAAACCAGAGAATTCCGACGACGATAGTGCCTGCTATCACGGCGAAGGCGTACTGGTAAACTCTGGCCAATTTAGCGGCACCGCATCCGAAGATGCCCGCGAACAAATCAATGCATGGCTCGGCGAACGCGGTATTGGCTCACCAAAAACCACCTACAAGATGCGTGACTGGTTGATTTCTCGCCAGCGCTACTGGGGCTGTCCAATTCCAATTGCATACGACAAAGATGGCAACCCACATGCCATTCCAGAAGATCAACTTCCAGTGATGATCCCAGAAGTTGAGGATTACAAACCAGACAACACTGGCCGCTCCGCCCTTGCCAAATGCAAAGACTGGCTCAAAGTCACAATCGATGGCGAAGAAATGACCCGCGAAACCGATACGCTTGATGGCTACGCCTGCTCGAGCTGGTACTTGTGGCGCTATGCTTCACCACATGATGATAACTACGCCTGGAATCCAGAAGCAATTAAGTACTGGGAACCAGTTGATGTATACGTAGGTGCCGACCACGCTGTGGCTCACTTGCTCTACGTTCGCTTCTGGTGCAAATTCTTTGCCGACCAAGGTTTCTTGCCATTCCGCGAACCAATCAAGAAATTGATTTATCATGGCTACATCAACGCACCGGATGGTAAAAAGATGTCTAAGAGCAAAGGCAACGTGATCGATCCGCTTGATGTGATCAATGATGGCTATGGCGCCGATACGCTTCGTACTTACGAAATGTTTATTGGCCCAGTCGAGCTCGATGCTGCTTGGGATCCACGCTCGGTGGGTGGCGTTTATCGCTTCCTCAACCGATGCTGGAGCCTCTGCTTTGCCGACGCTAAAAAAGCTGAACCTGTGCAGACCGCACAAGCTCGCCACAAGACGATCAAAAAGGTTACCGAAGACATTTATCGCTGCAACTTCAATACGGCTGTCGCTGCATTGATGGAATACGTGAACGAGCTTTACAAAGTTGGCGTGTCAAACGACGACCTTGTCGCCCTCGCCAAACTCTTGAAGCCATTTGCCCCACATCTTGCCTCTGAAATGCTCGAAAAACTTGGCGCCGACGACGAATGGCCAACTTGGGATGATAAACACTTAGTTTCTGACACCGTCGAAATCGTTGTCCAAGTGAACGGCAAACTCCGCGCCAAACTCAGCGTGCCAGCCGAAGACATTGAAGACGAAGAAAAGATCAAATCCCTCGCTCTTGAAAACGAAAAAGTAAAGAAATTCGTTTCCGGCGAACCAAAGAAAGTAATCTTTGTCAAAAAAGCTAAACTTGTAAATATTGTTGCTTAAATCTCGTAGACTTCGAATTCGCAGTTTTTGAAACTATCAGAATGATAATCGAGTGGGCCAGTATTGCCTTTGATTACGTGGCGTAGATTTTTGAGGATACCATTATGAGTAACGACTAAAACGGCGTTGCACTTTGTCTTTTTGAGTTTTTCGAAAAAATTTCGTGCGCGGTCCAGGAGTTGATCCGAAGTCTCAGCGGTTTCGTCCTTTGTGACTTCAGCCCAACTATCAAGAACCTGTCCTTCGAACTTGCCGCCAAAACGCTCCATCAATAAATCATCGCAAACAACATCGCAGTTTCGATCTTCGCGAATTATATCAGCAGTTTCCTTAGCTCTAAGTAGTGGCGAAGAAAAACAACAGTCAAATTCAACACCCGCAAGACTGTCTTTTAAAGTGTGAGCCTGTTCGATACCGTGTTTATTCAGTGGAATATCAGTCTGCCCCATCAGGCGGCTTTCCAAATTCCAATCCGTCTCCCCATGTCTCACCAAAATAATTTTCATATAAACATTATAAAATGCTATTCATAAAAATCATAAAACTACTTTTAGAAGACTAAAAGAAACCTCTTATATAACCACTAATTATAACTGACTAAAATAGTGTAATAGAAGATGTCTTCTAAAAGTAATTATTATGATTTTTTATGTAGACATTTCATTATGCTTGTACTAAAATTAAAGCATGAGTGGAGTGTGCGCTATGCGAGGTAGACGCAGGCTAAGCTTATTTAGCCGGATAGCTATGCCGTTAGGCTTAGTGATTTTTGCGTTTGCCTGGATTGCGCTAAATGTGACGGCCGCCTCGAGTCCGTTCAAGATTTCTGACGCCACCATCACCAATAAAACCGGTGGTGTGGATGCTACGATTAACAGCTTTGAGGATACTAAAATTAATTCCAGCGCTACGTTCTACCAGGTGAACGGCAGCATTACTTATGCGGTCACTTTGCAAAACACCACAGACAAAAACTTCAAAATCTCCGCCATCACGGATGATAATTCCAATCCATATCTTGCCTATAGCTACGCAAGCCACGCTGGTGAAGAAGTTGTGGCCGGCGGCAATCTAAAACTCGACGTTACGGTTACTTACGTAAATAATATTCCAGATCCAGAAGCTCGCATCCAAAATTTTGATGTCAAATTTTTACTAGACTATGAAGAGATCGCCGAAGAACCAGTCGAAGACGATGAAGAAATCGTGGTTCCAAATACCAATGATGACACGGTTGTCCCGGATACTGGCGCAAACACTGCCGAAAAATCAGGTGCCAGTGCCAATCCATTATTTATTACGGCTGCTATCATCGGTGTGGTATTGATAATTTGCGGTCTTTATAAAACTAAATTAGATATCAAAACCAAAGCCATCATGCTTGCCGTACTCGGTACGCTTGCCACGATGACAGTCACAAACGCTGTGAGCGCAAACTTTACATTTGAAATTGCAAACGAAATCAACCTCAAAGATTTGCTATATGTAACTAGCGAAGTTAATGGCATAGAGACAAAATCCGTCGTAAATTATGGCGGCACCTTGAGCCTTGTAACTCCGCAAAAGGCCGGCTACACTTTTGCTGGCTGGCAAGACGAAAACGGCAATCCATTTAACCCGGCCACGCCAATCACAGACGATGCCAAAATCAAAGCAGTTTTCACCGTAGATAATTACACGATTTCTTATGATCTAAATGGTGGCACTACGGCAACTAGCAACGCTACAAGTTATACAGTTAATGACAGCATTACTTTGATCGAGCCAACCAAAGAGCATTATGAATTTACTGGCTGGGCTGGCACCGATTTAACTGAGCTAACCAAAAATATAGTGATTGCCACCGGTAGCACCGGCAATCGTGAATATACTGCAAACTACACGCCAGTAAATTATCGCATCACTTATGACAACATTACGCCAGAAGAGTTGGTATTGATGTATAACCCAACTTCCTACAATATCGAGACGGCATCATTTACTCTTAGAAATCCTGAGACAAGGCGCGATGGCGACGGTGACGCTACCGAAATCTTTGTTGGTTGGAATGATGGCGGAACAATCTCTAATACCGTTACTTTGCCAAACGCAGGTTCGATGGACAACAAAAATTTCGTCGCCGTATGGGAACCAGTTTCGTCTACCGTATATACAATCACCTATAACTTGAACGGCGGCACTACGGCCACAGCTAACCGCACTGAGTTTACTAAAGAAACCGAAGCGTTCACGCTTGTTAACCCGACCAAACTCGGCTACCAGTTTAAGGGCTGGTCTGGCACTGGCCTTACTGGCGATGAAAACCTAGCAGTTACCGTGGCACAGCACACCAGGCAAAACCTCGAATTCGAAGCTCACTACACGCCAAATACTTATAACGTAATCTTTGATGGCAATACTGGTGCTGGCACGATGAATAGCCAAACCCTCACCTACGACCAAGCCACAAATCTCACCGCCAACGCATTTACCAAAACCGGTCATCACTTTGTAAGCTGGAACACAGCCGCGGACGGTTCTGGCAGCGCCTATACGGATGGCGAAGAAGTTGAAAACCTCAGGACCGAAGGTGAAAGTACGCTCTTTGCTCAATGGGAAGCCAATACTTATGAAATTATCTTAGATGGTAACCATGCGAATCTCATTGGTACGATGGACAACTTCCCAATGGTCTACGGCGAAACTAAAGCTTTGCCACTTAATATGTTTGGTGTGCTTGGCTCTGCGTTTGACAGCTGGAACACAAGAGCTGATGGCTCTGGTGATAAATATAATAATGGTTCGATGGTTACGAACTTAGCCGAGCAGGGCACGGTAACGCTTTATGCGCAATGGGCAGTTACGCCATATACGGTGATTTATGATAAAAACAGCAACGAGGCTACCGGCACGATGGCAAGCCAAGAAATTGCCTACGGCGTGCCAGAAAACTTGCTGGCAAATGGCTTTGCTCGTACTGGCTATACATTTATGGGTTGGAATACCGAAGCAAACGGCACTGGCGATCATTACGACGATCAACAACGCGTAATTAATCTTGATATCGACGGCACCGTAAACCTTTACGCCGAATGGCGCGCCAATACCTACGAAATCGCATTTGATAAAAACGCTGTCGAAGCTACTGGTGAAATGGCGAACTTAGAGATGCACTATGATACAGCAGCTAATCTTACTGTAAATATCTATGAGCGCGCTGGTTACACATTTGGCGGATGGAACAGTCAAGCCGACGGCCTAGGCCAAGACTATACGGATGGACAGCAAGTTAATAACCTCACCACTGAAGCTAATGCAACCGTAACGCTCTATGCAAAGTGGAACCCAACCCAATATACTATCGTATTCCATGCTAATAGCGATAACGTCGATAATCCAAACGTTATGTCGCCTCAGGTGGTGACTTACGATGTGGATACTCAGCTTAGCCCAAGCGCCTATACTTGGTGGAAACACAAGCTACTCGGTTGGACCACCAACGCAGATGGCACTGGCGTCGAATACGAAGACAAGGCCACGGTTAGAAACCTAAACGCAAACAGCGGCGAAGTCCATCTTTACGGAAAATGGCGCGAAACCGACGCAACATTTGAGACTGGTTCTTTCGTTAAGGCGAAATTCACCCAGCTAGTGGAAGAAGAGGGACATACCCTAGAAGACGTAACGGCCGTAAGGCGCTTTAACGGCACCCCAGCGCAAGCCAATTTGACGGACGACAATATTATTTCGGTTTCAGACTCAGTAGATCCAATCTATACTTGGTATGACAAAGACACTACTACGATTTATTGGTGGACCGAAGACTCTGTTCCGACAATGAACGTGAACGCAAAAAGTATGTTTAGCGGATTCGCCAATGCTACCGTAATAGATGTTGCAAATATTAATACTGGCGACACGGTCAACATGAGTGGCATGTTTACTGGCGACAGCAAAGTTGAATATCTAGACTTAACTGGCTTTGACACGAGTAAAGTCCAAGATATGTCCTATATGTTTAAAGGAGTTAATGTAGCTAAATTTAGTACCGCTTCATTTGATACCGAAAACGTCACGACCTTTTACGAAACATTCAGTGGCGTGGGCGATAATCCAGAAATGGAAACACTGGACCTCACAAACTTCAGTTTCGCAAAGGTAAAAACCGCATACCAAATGTTTATCGGCTCTAAGAGCAAATATATTAAGTTTGCAAACTTCGATGCTCCTGAACTCACGGCAGCTACGAGGATGTTCGGAAGCTCATATAATCTTATTTCCGTCGACTTTGGTACGAGCGCGAACCTACCGATCTTGTCAAATATGCAAGGCATGTTTGAATATTGCAATAAACTTGAGGTCGTAGACTTTAGTAAGTTTAGCACGCCGAGCCTAACGAACATGGCTAACTTGTTCGCCGGCGATTCATCTCTTGCATCAATTACGTTTGGGCCAAATTTCGATACGAGTAAGGTTGGTTCGATGGGGAGTCTATTTAGTGGGCTTCCAGTAGAAGAGCTTGATTTAAGCATGTTTGATACTACGAACACTAAGAATATGGCAAACATGTTTAGGAGCAGTGGCGTAAAACGCATCACGTTCGGTCCTAACTTTAAAGCCCAAGAAGTGACAAATATGTCGAACATGTTCTTCTGGAGTAAGATCGAGGAACTTGATTTGAGCACATTCACGCCTACTAAAGTAGAAGACTTCAGCAGTATGTTTGAAGGTGCACATCAGCTAACTTCGCTTAATCTCGGAAGCGGGTTCGTGACGACCAGCGCAAAAAATATGGCGAGAATGTTCTGCAGAACCGAAGTGTCCAGTTTAGACCTTAGCTCATTCAATACTTCCAATGTCGTTTCAATGAGCGGGATGTTCCAAGAAGCAAAAGCAGAGACCATAACCTTTGGCGCAAACTTTGTCACTACGAATGTAACAGATATGAGCGGCATGTTTTCTACGTCTGGGGTTAAGGTGCTCGATTTGACCACGTTTAACACAGCTAACGTTACGGATATGACTCAGATGTTTAGGGATGCCAAGAGCCTAACGACTATTTACGCCACAGACGCCTTTACGGTTGAAAACGCTAATATGGATGAAACGAATCCAGGCACCGGACATGGCGGGATGTTCTACTGGGCAAGCCAAATTGTTGGCGGCATGGGCACTAAGTGGTCATCCGATCACATGGATAAAAGCTATGCACACATAGACGGCGGCCCAAGCAATCCGGGCTACTTCACGGATAAAACTAAACTCAATGTATTTTACTATCCAAATGACAACGAAGCCACCGGCACAATGGAAGACCAGCTCGGTGTTGTAGTCGGTGAAGGCGTGAAACTGAATGCAAACCAGTATGAAAAGACCGGATATAAATTTGGTGGCTGGAATACAGAAACAGATGGCTCTGGCGACCACTATGATGACGAACAAATAGTCACGAAGAATGGTTTCCTGAAACTCTATGCTCAATGGGGTGAGAGCCCATACACGGTGATCTTTGATAAAAACGCTGACGATGCACAGGGTAGCATGGAGAGCATCAGTAAAATTTATGGCGAACACTTTGATCTTCCGGCCAGTACATTTACAAGACAAAGTTATATATTCCAAGGTTGGAACACTGAAGCAGACGGCTCTGGTGAACACTATGGCGACCAAGAAAACGTCATCAATCTAGATACAGATGGCGAGGTTACGCTCTACGCCGAATGGCTTGAATCTACCGCAATACTAATGAACCATAGCGCCAACTCTGGTATCAACAAATATATGAAGGCACTTGTTGGAAACTCTGGAGATACTTACAGCCATGGCAATAACACTATCAAACATTTCAAACGATCACAAGTTGAGCCAAGTGACGAAATAAAGAATGGCAAATGGAATAAAGTATCAGCAAGCAATTCAAACTTGCCAATCTATATTTGGTTCGATGAGGAAACCGGCACGATCAGCTGGTGGAGCGAGGCCGAAACCGTATATCTCCCAGAACACTCTGAGTATATGTTCTCACAGCTCGGGGCGCTAGAAGATGCCGATATTGAAGAATTCGATACATCAAAAGCAGTAAACATGGCCGGTATGTTCTGGGGTAATAGCTCGCTTCAATCCATTGATCTTAGCAATTTCGATACTGACGGCGTGACCGACATGCGTAGTATGTTTGCAGGATGTAAGTCGCTATCTACGCTAGATATAACAAGTTTTGAAACTAAAGACGTAACGGATATGTCGAATATGTTCGCCGGGGTGCTCGTAGAAACATTGGATGTTACAGGGTTTAATACGGCCAACGTTACAGATTTCCATAGCATGTTTACTGACATGAAGAATTTAACGACTCTTGACGTCTCAGGCTTTATTACAAACAGCGCCACAAAGATGAATGCCATGTTCAAAAACTGCGAAAAACTTGCCACGATTGATGTGAGTGGTTTTAATACTGCGGGTGTCACGTCGTTTGAAGAGATGTTTAGGGGATGTAAGAGCGTTACCGAACTTGATGTATCTGGATTCGTAACAAGTGCAGCCAACAGTATCGGTGGTATGTTCTATAACTGTAATACTATAACAAGTCTCAACGTAACCAACTTTGATACGAGCAACGTAACAAATCTGAACCATACCTTCCTTGGCCTAACGAATGTGAAAAAACTAGACCTAAGCAGCTTTGATACGAGCAATGTTACGGGTATGCAATATACGTTCGCTTATAATCCTAACCTCGAAACAATTTACGTTTCTGATAAATTTGTAACAAGCTCGGTCGGCAACTCGCAACTCATGTTCTATCAATGTGGCAAACTCGTTGGTGGGCTTGGAACGAGATTCAGTGGCCAATTCATCAACCACGCCCGTGCTCATATCGATGGCGGTCCGGATAACCCAGGCTACTTTACCGATAAAAACAGGATTATTATCACATATCACAAAAACGACGATAGAGCGACTGGTGAAATGCCAGTCCAGAATCAGGCTGCCGGCACAATTACCCTAAATACAAACCAATTCTTTAGGGGTGAGGGATATTCCTTTGGCGGTTGGAATACAGAGCCGGATGGCAGTGGTGAACATTATGATAATGGTCAAACTATTGTGGACGCCTTTGGTTCATTAAATCTCTATGCCGAGTGGGGCATTACACCGTATACTATTATCTTTGACAAAAACGGCGCCGGCGTGACTGGCACAACGGCATCGATGAGTGTGAATTATGGCGAGCGCGTAAACTTGAATCAATCTGGGTTTGCTAGAGAACACTATGTCCAGACTGGTTGGAATACTAAAGCCGATGGTACTGGTAGACACTTTGATGATGGCGAATCGGTAATCAATGTTATTAATGATGGCGAGATTACCCTCTATGCCGAATGGGTAGAATCGATCGCTAAATTCGATATTGGTAAAAATGTCAACGCTACGATTAAACGCCTCTCAAACGCCGGCTCCGAGTCGTCGCATCCAAACCGCGCCGTTAAGCACATTGTGCGTGCAAGTTCTATGCCAAACCTGGATAGCAATAGAATTAGAACTATTTCGTCTACCGATTCCAATTTGCCAATTTACGCATGGTACGATGATAGTAGCGATAGTACAGCGTATTGGTATACCCTAGCAGAGAAAGTATCCTTGAATGAGGACTCTTCAGATCTATTCAGAGGCTTTTACAGCCTAAGAGAATTTGATTATACCCAATTCGAGGAAACCGCATTTACGAACGTGAGTTATATGTTCGCTTCTTGTGAAAAACTAGAATCAATCAGCCTTGGCAATATGGACACAAGCCGGGTTGAAGATATGAGCAATATGTTCTTTGGTACAAAATCGCTTGAAGTGATTGATTTATCGATGTTAAACACCGCAAACGTTAAAGATATGAATAATATGTTCCATGACACTGGTGCGAGAGTCATCGACATAAGCTCATTTGATACCTCGAAGGTTGAAAATATGACTGAGATGTTCCGCGGTCACGAAGAAACGGGCGCCACACAAAATCTTGTGACGATCTACGCTAGTGACAAATTCGTGACAACCAACGTCACTAAATCCACCTTCATGTTTAGAAGACAAAGCGCAATCGTAGGTGGCGCAGGCACAACTTGGTCTGGTCATGGCGACAGCATCCAATTCGCTCATATCGACGGCGGCGTAGATAATCCGGGTTACTTCACCGATATCGCAGACAAACCGTAGGCTCGTTTTGAAAAATAGTTTCCGCTTGCATCATACAAAAAATGGTGGTAAAATAGCTAAAATTATCTATTAACAACTAAGGAGCATTTAAATGCCTGAACCTAAAAAACAAAGCAGCCCAAGAAAGACCGGCCTTCGCCGTTCTCATCTTCGCCTCAAATTGGCTCGTGCCGTTAACGCCAAATCGCCAGTTAAGGCCTTTGAGACCGCTAAAAAGACCCCAAATCTAAAAGTTAAAACTTGCAAAAAATCTTGCAAAAAAGAAGATAAATAAGTATGGCTAGTAATCGACATTTAGGTAGAGTTATCGTATTGCAGAGTTTGTACGAGTACGAACTCAGAAGCTTAGCGCATGATCCCGAAGTCGATTTAGACACGATCGTAGCCAAAAACATCGAGCCTTATGAAAAAGCGCTCGGTGATACCGAATTTGTTTACAACCTTGCGCACGGAGTCGCAAAGAATTTTGAGACTCTCGACAAGGCTTTGCAACCAATGGCCCCAGAATGGCCAATCTCTTCGATTTCCGCTATCGATCGTAACGTCTTAAGGATGGGACTATACGAACTTTCGGAGTGCCGCGACAGCATCCCGCCGAAAGTTGCTATTAACGAAGCCGTAGAGCTTGCAAAAGCCTTCGGCGCCGACAATTCTTCAAAGTTTATCAACGGCGTGCTAGGTACCGCCTACCGCGAACTTGGTATTACCGAAGAAGAGTCAGAAGGAACACATGATTCAAGAAAAACAGCCATCGCAGGAACCGATGGAGAGGAGAACGTTGAAGGTTCCGGAAGCTCTGCCGACGGAGAAAATTAAAACTTCACCTCTAGAAAAAATTAAAACCGCGGTTTTTCGTAAAAAACCAGCAATCCAAGAAATTGTGCGCGAGCCAACTTCCGGCGGAATTGTTTTTCGTTACACTGAAGATAAAAAAGATATCGAAATCTTGTTGATTCAAGATTCCAAAGAGCGTTGGACAATTCCAAAAGGCCACATCGAACCAGGCGAAACCGCCAAGGTTACGGCGCGTCGCGAAATCGAGGAAGAAACTGGCCTTAAAAACGTTTCGATTTTGTCTTGGCTTGGTAAAATCCACTTCAAATATCGCCGCCTAGATAAACTGGTACTTATGACCACTCAGATTTATTTGGTGCAGGCCTTGGATGAAAAAGAACACCCAATGAAAGAAAAATGGATGAAGGGGATCAAATGGTTCTCCTTTGCCGACGCCCTTGACGCCATCGAATACGACGACATCGAAAAACTGATGCTTATTGCAAAAAAGAAAATTAGAGCAGGAGATTTGTAATGGACACTACTCCATATCAGGAATTTGCCAAGGAAAAACTTGGTTTTGAATTTGACGATATTAACTTGCTGGTGACCGCTTTAACTCACCGTAGTTACGTAAACGAGCATAAAGCCAGCGTACACGACCACAACGAACGCCTCGAGTTCTTGGGCGACGCCATCCTAGAAATGGTTTCTTCGGATTTCTTGTACCGCAATTACAACGAGCCCGAAGGTATCATGACTTCCTGGCGCGCAGCCTTGGTACGCACCGAATCAATTGGCGCGGCCGGCAAAGAGCTTGGCTACGAGCCACTCGTACGCCTTTCAAAGGGAGAAAAACACGGTTCAGACCGCGCTCATGACGTGATTCTGGCGGATTGTTTTGAAGCTGTGATTGGCGCAATTTATCTAGACAAAGGCTACGAAGTTGCTAAAGACTTCATCTATAAACACATTTTAAACAAAATTGATGAGATTCTAGAAGATGGTTCTTGGCGCGATCCAAAGTCGTATTTGCAGGAACTTGCCCAAAAAGCCGATGGCGTAACGCCACTTTATCGCACGATGAAGGAAGAAGGTCCAGACCATGACAAAACCTTTACCGTGGGCGTATATGTGGGTGACAAATTGAAGGGTGTTGGGACTGGGCACTCCAAGCAAGAAGCCCAAACCGCCGCCGCGCGTGAAGGTGTTAAGGAATATAAGAAAGCCGCTAAGTAATTCCAACGAATTTGATTACCCTGTCATAAGATGGTATAATTATGGCAGGGTATTTTTGTTGATTGCTCTTTGAAAAAGTGCTTGAAAGGGGTGAAATATGGACAGAGACGTAGCGAGTAAAGCATACTGGGAAGCTAATAAAAGAATCTTTTTATATATCAGAAATTATCTTGATGATAAAAAGAACGAGGCGCTGTACGCTTTTTGGCATAGCGAAGAAACCGTAGACAAGAATGGGAAACGTGGCGCAAAAAACGTGAAACATATTCCATACTTTGGGTTTAAAGCTAGAGCGAAAGCTGAAGAATACAAGAAGCTTTGTGCCGGCGCCGTTAGCGAAGATGCTATTTCTGGTAAAGTTGGAGCTGAGTATGCCAACGTCGTGAAATACGGTAAGGAACTCGGGATTAATAATCCACCGATGGACGGCCACGCACTTGTTGCGCGGGCAATTGGCGAATATCGCGAGTGTGGCGAGACGGTTCTCAATAAGATGCCGAAAGACATAGAAGCCTATTTTAAAGATCGCGTCGATGGAATCGAGCGAGTAATGAAAGAAATCGAGTCACTCTCGGAGGATTATCCGAGACAAATTCATACAACACAGCACTTTTTCAAAGAAAGCTGGATTACGTAATACCCTGGCCGCTTAGGCGGCCATTTTTCATGGTATAATATCCGGAAGGGTATTATATGGAGCACATTATAGAAACGAGGTGATATATTTGTCGAAAGAAAATGAATTCGATAGTAAAACATACTGGCGCAACATGGGTGCCGTTGCTAAAGAAATATCCAAGTTCATCAAGAGAGAAAAAAAGCGAAAGCAAAGCTTAGTCTTTGGCACAGATGCATGGCGGAATGAAATTAGCTCGATCGTGCAAAAAAACTCCATATTTAGAGTAAACTGCGATGACTTCTTCTATGAGAAAAACTTGGGAGAATATGCGACGAATATCGCCGAGCAAATTAGTCTCGAAATACGAAATGCGAAAGCAGACAAGAAATTTCTTGGCGTATATAGGGTTTGTCACAAATGGACAAAGGTGTTTAGAGAAACTTATTTATATACATGTTTCCACGAAAACGAAGAACCAAAGAGAAAACCCGAAGAAGAAATAGAAACCATGAAATTTGTCGTAGATCATTTTCTAAGAAGATTTGAGAGAAAAAGAAAGAAAAAATAATACCCTGGCCACCTAAACAGGTGGCTTTTTCTTGGCTATTTTTCGGCGAGAGCAGCAGTGATTTCGTCGACAGTTGGCACAGGGGCTAGGCCCTTGACGTAGCGTGATACGGCGGTTTCGTCTAGCTCGTAGAGGGATTCGCCTTCGCGATAATCTTTGAGATGAGTGGCGCCGATGGTATCCATAAAGGTCTTTTCGAAATCAGAGATGGCCACAGATAAAATACCGTGTACATTGATGCCTTGGCCGCGTTTATATCGGAGCATGCGGCGCAGGTGTTTGCTTACGAAGTCGGCCATTTTTTGTGATTCATAACTTTTGCTAATGCAAACGCTCTCGAGTAGGAGATAATTTTTGCGGCGACGGCGTAAGGAAGTGATATCTTTTGGCGAAATATTCTGGTAGAAGGTTTGGGCTCGCTTGATGCGCTCGTATTCTTCTTCGGTGATAGTAATGTAATTAATGTAGCCAACAGTGTGTTTTTTGTCGCGAATTAGCATAATGGAATCTGGGTTCAGATTAAACGTGTTCTTTTGCTCGTCAATCGTCCAAAGGTATTCCTGGGCATAAACGTCGTGGTCGAGGGCCAAAATATTGGCGCTGATACTGCGCGAAAGATAATGACACTTAATCACGTGTAGCTTGTCGATATGTAGGATGCGGCTGTAGCCGAGGAAAAGAACAAAGAAATTGGAAATCACAAGGATAGTATCGGTAGCGGCAGCGGCATAAGCCATAGTGATAATATCGTAGATAATCCAGAGCGTGCTAGCAAGGATGGTGCCGGCGGTAGCCACGGTTTTGTTGCGAGTGAGCACGAAACCATCGATAATGCCGCCAATAGCCGGGAGCAGCGAAATCATACCTTCTTCTTGAATAGAGAAGAACATCAACACGCCGTAAAGCGGCAAAGTAACAAGGAATACGAGCATATCCTTGTCGAACTTATAATAGAGGACCACCTTAACAAGGTCCAAAATACAGGCAAAAATACCTGCGGTGGCGCCAAGCATGAAGTAACTGAGGGTCTCGAGCGTGCAAGTAACAATTTGAAGCTTCAAAAGTTTTTGGATATCGTCTTTATAGTAGCTATAAACCAGGAAAAGCCAGCCAATAATGCTGAGGCCCTGGGCAATAATAAAGCGGATATCGATTTCCATAAGAATATTGTATCACAGGTTGATTTTTTGCGAATTTCTGTTATAATAATAGCAACCAGATAGTTTTGGCACGACATCTTGAACCTACGGAGGTAAAACTATGGAACCTTACATTTTTAATGCCAATGAATACTATTCTCTACTGCTTGAACTGTTTAATACAGACCAGCAGGATGGCGCCCTGGCTAAGCTTATGAAAGTACGGCATACGTACGAGGAAATGGAGCTTTATATCGACGGCGTTATCAGATGGGAAGAGGTGAAAAACCGGACCTACTTTAGACTGCGATATCTGCAGCCGAAGAAGGGTGAAGGCTTCACTCCAATCTACAAAATTCCGCGAAAGCGGGTGCTCGATGCGATGGCGAGACTTAGGTACTCGGTCGGTATCCCGGATGATGAAAACTTTGAACCGTCTGGCTGCTGGGCGCGTTGCCTTAAGCTCGTTGGAGAGATTGTAGAGATCGATAAAAAGAGGGGCGTCGAAACAATCGACAATTTCAAGAAGCTCTTGGATTGTTTCTCATATAACCCCAGGCCGGTCGGAGAGAATAGGGATATCAAATTCATTGAAAACGATTTCCGGAGATTCGTCTACCGGAAGATTCAGCTGGCGCGAAAGGCAGGAGATCAGGATATCACCCTGTTTAACATCTGCAAAAGCGCCTGGTATGAATTTAAGGCGAAATACGATATCAAATAGCCAAAGGGCCGCCCACAAGGGTGGCCTATTGACTTTTAAGGGATATTGTGGTATAATCAATGTATGTTCTTCGGAACTGCGAGTTTTTGTATGTCAAAGAAAAAACTAAAAGGAGGGTGGCACATATGAATAACTCAAAAGCAACTAACAATCAGAAGGCTGATTACTACAGGAAAGGGTTCTACACCTTTGACTTGTGGTATCAGTATCTGCTTGCAAAAAGCAGACCGGACGTTCACAGTGAGGAGAGAATCAAGGACAAGCTCGGCGAAGTCGAGACGGAACTCAAGATTCTCAATGATTTCTGCGAGAATGTGGGATTCTATCCGCTTTCTGGCAACAGAATACTCACTGTTGAATGGCTTACTCAGCATGTGACTAGTCCGGATGAATGTCGACGTGTCAAGGGTGTCCTTGGCGTAAGCAACGAAAAGGCCTATGATATTGCGATAAGGCCCATTGACTCGATTGTGTTTGCTAGCTAACCGAAGAAGAGGAGGTGAAAACCTTGGGGTCGCCAGTTGGTGACCCCTTTTTGTGCCGGCACCCTTTACTTTTTCCGCAAAATAAGGTAAAATAGGTCAATATTAATTAATTAGGAGAAATCCAATGCTAGCGATTCGCATGCAACGTAATGGCCGTGCACATCTCCCGATGTACCGGATAGTCGTCCAAGAAGCGCAGCGCCACCCTCTTTCAGGTCGTGTCGTTGCTGAGGTCGGCAATTACAACCCAGCCACCAAGGCTCTCACCCTCGACAAGGAAGCCGTGGATAAATATCTTAAAAACGGCGCTCAGCCAAGCTCTCGCGTCGCCTTCATCTTGAAGAAGAACGGCGTCAAGCTCCCAGCCTGGTACAAAGAAGCTCCAGCCAAGGCCGTCAAAGCCAAACACGCTGACAAGCTCCGCAAAAACCAGCCAAAAGAAGAGCCAGTCGAAGAAGCCCCAGCTGAAGCTCCTGCTGAAGAAGCTCCAGCCGCCGAAGCTCCTGTCGAAGCCGCTCCTGCTGAAGAAGCTGCCCCAGCTGAAGAACCAGCTGCCGACGCTCCAGCCGAAGCCTAATTAGAAAAGCAAAAAAATAGCCACCGCGAGGTGGTTATTTTTTTCGCACCCCTTATTTGTGGTATAATTGAAATAAGAAAACGCTGCAAACATGAGCGTTTTTTGCTATAATAGAGTTATTGTTATGACAACTGCGAGAAAAGGTTTACCGATTGTTTATTGCGCGTTCAAGCGCTTGCTAGACATCGTTTTCAGCCTTATTGGTGTTGTCTTTTTGATCCCAGTTATCCTCATTTTCGGTTCCCTTATTAAATTGCAAGATGGTGGTCCGATTTTTTTCAAACAAGTCCGCATTGGAAAAAATGGCAAACCATTTAAACTGATAAAATTCCGCAGTATGACAATTGATAATAATATGTATGATTTTAAAGAAGAAGATAAGATAACTAAACTAGGTGAGTTTATCAGAAAAACAAGTATCGATGAATTGCCTCAAATTTGGAACGTGTTAAAGGGAAATATGTCGTTTATCGGGCCAAGGCCATGGGTCAAAGATTATTATGAGAATATGAACACCGAACAGCGTCGCCGCCACGATGTGCGCCCGGGCATCGCTGGCTTGGCACAAGTAAGTGGCCGTAACAATATTAATATCCTTGAAAAAATTAAATATGATATTGAATATGTCGAAAACCTTTCATTGTTTGAAGATATCAAAGTATTCTTTCTAACAATTAAAGCCGTTGTCTCGCAAGATGGCGTCCATCATAAAAAACGCTCAGTCGAAAATGAAATTGAAATGCTCAAGCAAACGAAAGAAGAACTCAAGAATCTAAAACCGCTAGTAAGCATCATTGTTCCGGTATTTAATGCAGAAAGATATATTGTGGATACAACCAAAACGGTTTTATCTCAAACCTATGAAAACTGGGAGCTGATTTTTGTAAATGACTGCTCAGACGACAATAGTAAGGAGGTGGTCAGACCGTACCTAAAAGACAAAAGAATTAGATGGTATGATTTAATAAAAAACAGTGGGGCATCTACAGCCAGAAATGAAGGCGTGAAGCGTGCAAATGGGCGATATGTTGCGTTTCTCGACGCCGACGATTTATGGGAAAAAGACAAACTAGAAGAACAAGTTAGGTTTATGCTGGAAAAAGATTGCGCCTTTTCATTTACTGGGTATGAATTTGCAGATGCGAATGGCAGGCCTAATGGGAAAAAAGTTATAGTGCCGCGTAAGATTTCATATAAGCAAGCTCTGAAAAACACAACTATATCAACGCCTGCTGTAATGCTCGATTTAGAAAAGCTGTCAAAAAAAGATATCGAAATGCCTAATGTACCAAGCGAAGACACTGCGACATGGTGGAAAATATTAAAAAAGATTAAATATGCCTACGGAATTCCGAAGGTATATATGTATTATCGCCGTAGCGACGGTACTCTTTCCGCAAATAAAAAGACTGCAATAAAACGCACGTGGAATCTATATCGTAAAGTTGAAAAGTTTAACGTTGTAAAAAGCTTCTACTACTTTTGCTTTTATGCATTTAATGCTGTTAGGAGAAGGATATGAAAAAACTTCTCAGTAATCTAAAATATATCAAACTTTATGATATTGCGTCTATTTTTATATTCTTAGCATTAATCTTGCCGGCGGTAATATATAGACTGTATGCCAAAATATCAAAAAAGCATATTTGGTTAATATGTGAAGACGGGCATGTCGCTCGCGACAACGGGTATTACTATTTTAGGTATTTGCGCACCGAACATAAAAGCGTCAAAGCATATTATGTAATAGATAAAAAAGCTCATGATTACGAAAAAGTTAAAAATTTTGGCAATATAATACAATTCCGTAGTGTTAAACATTGGATATATTATATTAGTGCTGAATATAATATTAGCAACCAAAAAAACGGGAACCCCGCCCAGGCGTTATTCTATGTTTTACACGTTAAGTTTGGTCTTCTTAGAAACCGTATATTCCTCCAACATGGTATCACGATAAACAATGGAGAGTGGATGTTCTACAAAAATACTAAATTCAGGCTTATTACATGTGGGGCAAAAAAAGAATATGAATATATTAAAGAGAATTTTGGTTATCCAGATGATAACGTAGCCTATACTGGTTTCCCACGTTTCGATAGTCTAATTGACGAAAGCAAGGGGAAAAAACAAATATTAATTATGCCGACATGGAGAAACTGGTTAGGACGAGAGACAAACAAATTTGCTAAAGAAGAAAACTTTGAAGAGTCGGAATACTTCAAAAACTGGAATGGGCTCATAAACGACAAAGAATTTATAAACTTTGTTGAAAAAAATGATATCAAGGTGAAGTTTTATCCGCACATTAATATGGAGAGATTTCTAGGTTCATTTGTTTCTTCCTCTAAGAATATTGAAATAATAACCTCGGATACGGACATTCAAGAAATTATGAGACGATCATCCATGATGATTACGGACTACTCAAGCGTGTCGATGGATTTCGCATATATGGAGAAACCAGTTATATATTTTCAATTCGATCAGAAAGACTACAGAGAAAAACAGCTTAAGACCGGCTATTTTGACTATAATATAGATGGTTTTGGCCCGGTTTTCACGAATAGGAATAAGGTGGTTAAATTTGTGCAGGAAATATTTCAAAAAGACTCATTTGTTGAATTGCCAAAGTATCTTAAACGCAAAAAGGATTTTTATGATAATAACGACAGAAAGAACGCGGCTAGGTTATATGAAAGGCTAAATTCTGAATATGGAGTCGATAGTAAAAGGCATTTTGAAAATTTTAAGACGGTATTATTATTTCTCTCGTTCATTGTTTGCGGCTTAAACGTGTTTACCATTGAAGTCGGCGGTTTTTCGGTATTGCCGATGATGGTTATGGGTGCGATCATAGCAATACTTAAAATTATAATAAAAGAAAAAAAGAAGCCACGCATCACTAGGGCTGAGATTATCTTTGCATTATTGTTTGTATTTATTGGGATAAATGCTATATTCGCATATGACCCGCTAAGGAGCGCAAAAGTGCTTGGAAAGATAGTGTTGGTAGTTTTCTCCATTTGGGAGATTAGAAGCTTAGCGTATCTCGTCGAAGACACCTCAAGAAAAAAAGCATTTTATTGGGCAAGTGTATTATTGCTAATAACCACTGCGCTTTTGTACGCATCTGGGCTCATATATCTTGGGTTTAACTTTGATATAGCAAATACAAGACTGTTAGGTGTCATGATTGATCGTCGAATGCCAAGGCTTATATCTATTGCTTCGACCGACCCGAATATTACAGCGCTCTTTCTCGCGATTCCGTTTGTATATTTCATGAAGCAAAAATTAACCAAAAAAAATACCTGTATGCTAGTCTTTGCATCGGTGCTAATAGCATTAACCGTATCAAGGGGTGCAACCATCGCAATCATATGTGCTTTATGTACCCTGCTGATGTTTGGAGGTGGTAAACTTAGACAAAGGGTTCTTGTGGCTCTTATAGTTGCAATTTCCTTCCTTGTCTCGTCTGCTGCTGTTAATCTTGTAATGGACGGATCTACGACTAGTGTAAATGAAACGGAGATACAAACTAAGCCGGAAGTTGCGGTACCAGCTTCGTCGGCTAAAGACCAAGCTTTTGATAATAGTGCATTAAACTCAGTAGTAAATAAATCAACAGACAAATCTATTGCGGAAAGAATGTCTCAGGCATTTTCGGATAACGGCTCTGGAAGAATTACTCTATGGACGAGAACAATCGAAATTTTCAAAGAGAGGCCAATAAACGGCATTGGACAAGGCAATTTATTTACATACATGAAGACAAAATATAAGTATAATAAATACGCACACAACACATACTTAGAGATGTTAGCAGAAAACGGTGTAATCGGCATTACTATCTTTATGTTTTTCGTTATAGCTCTAATAGTTTGGGCTATAAGAGTATCTAAGATAGACGCATCGCCAATAATTCTCTTATCGTTTGTTCTTGTCGCTGTGCTATTCTTATCGGTTTTTCATCACGAAGTTTTATATATACTGCTACTGTACATAGCGATAGCGCACGATAGTCTAAAGAAAAAAAATGACATCGTATTTGTCTCCGTGATTTTACCAACCCTGAATACTGAAGCAGGATTCCTTGAACGATCAATTGAAAGTGTCTTGAAGCAGACCCATAAGAATCTTGAATTAATAATTATTGCAGATGGCGGTAATGATGAAAAATATATCAAAGAACGATTCAGCGACGAACGCATTCTTATCATTAAGCATGATAAAACCAAAGGAGTAGCAGAGTCGTTAAACGAAGCGATCGCAATGTCTATAGGTAAATACATCATTCGCATGGACGCTGACGACATATCGGAAAAAGACCGAATCGAAAAACAGGTTGCATATATGGAGGAAAACAGTAAAGTAGCTGTAGCATCAACCTTTTATAGGAAATTTGGCGATATAAACACAATAGCGAATGAGCCATTTGTAAAGCCGAAT
The DNA here is from genome assembly GCA_024699125.1 of Candidatus Saccharimonadota bacterium. GTDB lineage: Bacteria > Patescibacteriota > Saccharimonadia > Saccharimonadales > Saccharimonadaceae > Nanosyncoccus. The sequence goes on along the minus strand of JAILQE010000012.1, from coordinate 76,494 downwards.
GATATTTGTGCTAAATTGTTTTACACTAACCCGATAGCTCACCCTACCGTGATTATGAAGGCGACAGTTATTAAAAAATATCAGTATAACCCAAAATATGAACGTGCAGAAGACTATGAACTCTGGCAAAGGATGGCAATACATGGCGAAAAAATTGCTATCATTAAAAGCTATGTGCTGCGTTATAGGACGCACGTCGGTCAGGTAAGTACCGCTAAAAGGAATGAACAGACGGAAAAAGTTTGCAAAATTCATAATTATGCGTTGACGAAGCTACACATGAGCGAAGAAGACGTAAGATATTTGCTTATGCTGTCTGGCCAAACGAAAATAAATAATAGAAGTGAGCTAAAGCAATTTATTAAAAGAGCAATTAGGCAAAACCGAAAATTCGAGATATATAATAGGCGCGCCTTTAAGAAGGTTTTGTGGTCTGGATATGCCGTGGCTTGCTACAAAAACAAAATCATTGTTTTTCCAAACATTCCATTTTTGTCATGGCTAACAAAAAAAGCTGTATACAGAATGTTAGGACGCATACAGAATAGCTTAAACGAAACGGCAAGAAATGCATAAACGAGAACAGAATTTGTATGCTAGTCATTCATATTGGCATTATAGTATTGACTATTCCAGTGCAATTACAATTATTGCAAAAAACTATGGTATCATAGTACAAAGACAACTGCGAATTTATGAAAGAATCACCAGATAGTAATAATAAAAAAAAGCGATTAATGTCGGATGACGACATTAAGAATAAGCTCGTAGAGATATTCCGTTATTTTAATGATGTTTGCAGAAAACACGACATTAAGTATTCGTTGGACGGTGGATCCCTTATCGGTGCTATCAGGCACAAGGGGATAATTCCATGGGATGACGATATCGATGTTGGGCTAAACAGAAAAGAATACCTAAAACTAGTCGAAGCGATAAAGAAGGAGCCAAACGAAAACTTTAAATTACTCCTACCGGGTAATCAAGGCTATCCGTATCCTTTCGCAAAACTTGTTGCGGCCGATACGGCTGTTGAAGAAGTTGGATTTAAAAGAATCCCGGATTATGGAGTATTTTTGGATATATTTGTTTATCATAATTTGCCAAACAACCCGATAAGGAGAATCGTGTTTTGGCAACATATTCGTTTTCTTAAAAATGGTATATGGGCACAACGCAAAAATGGCCCGTTTTCTAGTTTTTATGGTCAAGCAAAAGTTGCATATCTTATTTCTCGGATTTTTCACATTAATTGTGTCAAATCATATATTAAAAAATATGAAAAATTGCCAGATAAACCAACAAAGAAAATGTGCCACAACTGGCCAGGCTATTCCAGAAAAAAAGAGTTTCAAAATAGCAAGAACTTTAACGAATATATAGATGTAGAATTTGAGGGGATCAAAGCGATGGCAATAAAGAACTACGATTCAGTGCTAAAACGCATGTATGGCAACTATATGGAGCTTCCGCCAAAAGAAAAACGAGTAAGCAATCATAACTTTAAGGCATATTATAAAAGCAAAGGAGAGTAATATGAAAAAAGTAATAACATTTGGAGTTTATGATTATTTTCACCTTGGGCATTTGCGTTTGTTTAAACAATGTAAAGAACATGGCGATTATTTGATTGTTGCAGTGCAAGAAGGGGATTTTATTCTAAAGTATAAACCTGAGGCTAAAGTTTTATACACGACTGAGCAAAGAATTGAAATGGTGGAAGCAATTAGGATAGTTGACGAGGTAATTACCTATGAAGTCATCAGCCCAGAATTTTTGGAGAAGATCGATTTTGATGTGCTGGCATTGGGCGAAGATCATGTAGCTGAACGTTGGCAGAAGTCTGCAGAGTGGTGCCTCGCACATGGTAAAGAAGTGGTAAGGCTCAAGAGAACAAAAGGAATCTGTTCCACAGACATTAAAAAGAGATTGAGCGGACAATAATATCTGATGCGAAAAAACAAAGTTACATTGCGCAACGTTGTAACGACTTTGGCTTTACAAATAGTCACAATTATTAGTGGCTTCATAATTCCAAAGTTAATTCTGTCGACTTTTGGCTCTGAGACCAATGGTTTAATTTCTTCTCTTCAGCAGTTTCTAAACTATATAGCCCTTGTTGAAGGCGGTCTCAATGGTGTGATAATGGCGAATCTTTACAAACCTCTAGTTGCAAAGGACTATAAAAAGGTCAGCTCTATTATAAAAACCTCAAATAGTTTCTTTAAAAAAATATCAATTGTGTTTGTTTGCTACACTATTGTATTAGCAATAGTATATCCACTCTTGTTCAAAACGAGCTTCAGTTGGGGCTTTATATTCACGCTTACTTTGATTTTATCAATTAAACTATTCGTACAATACTGTTTTTCACTGTCGTTGCGCAACTTACTTAACGCAGATAAAAAAGTATACATTGTTTCTTTAACTCAAATTGCGCTCATTGTCGCAGACACAATAATTGCGGTTGCTGTTATAAAGCTAATTCCAAATATTCATATATTTAAACTAATATCGGCCATTATATTCATGTCGCAGCCGATTATTTACAATTACTACATCAAAAAGCACTATCCTCTAGAAAAGAATGTTTCAACAGATAAACAACTATTGGCGAATCGCTGGGATGGGTTCGCAATAAACGTCGCATATTTTGTTCATTCAAATACGGATATTGCCGTAATTAGTATTTTTCGCGGGCTCAAGGAAGCCTCGGTCTATAGCGTATATGCGCTTGTTGTGAGTGGCATAAAACAGCTCTGTCAGGCATTGTGGAAAGCCCTCAGTCCATCGATAGGTAAACTATATGCTTCCGGCGATCAAAAAGAGTTAAACAAAAAATTCGATACCTTTGAATATATAACATTTTTTGTTTCATTCTTTATGTTTGGCGTCGCAGCAACCTTAATTACCCCCTTTGTTCAGATTTACACTTCAAACATAACAGATGTTAATTATAATCAACCGATTTTTGGCGTTCTGATTCTGATAGCGGAGACTATGTACATTATCAGAGAGCCATACACGGCGATCGCATATTCGGCAAACAAGTTTAAAGAAATACGTGTTCCGGCCATAATTGAGGCCATATTGAATATTGCAATCTCCATAGCGCTTGTTCCATGGCTAGGAATTATTGGTGTCGCTGTGGGCACAGTCGTAGCTATGACTTACCGCACACTATTTCAAGTCTGGTATTTAAGGAAACATTTAATTAATAGACCAGTTCGCAAATTCATGAAGGGATTTCTTGCGTTTGCAATCTCTACAAGTTGCATATGCGCGCTCTGTATAATAGGGTTGCCAATTCGGGAATACACTATAATGAATTGGATATCCCACGCAATATTATATAGTGGCATCCTATTAGGTACTCATTTACTCGTTAGTATGTTGCTTTTCCGAAAAGAAATAATAGAACTAAAAGAATACATAGTGCACAGAAAGTAGTGTGAAGATGTGCTATATGCTAAAATAAAACAAAATGTTAAACCTATATAACTTTAGCCACACCAAAAAGAAATCCTTCAGTATCACCGCGTCGAAGCGGATCTCGCTTGTATTAAGAGGGTTCGTTTTAGCTAGCGCCATCATTTTCACGATAATTTCTACCATCATCGTGTTCATGGTGGTTTCTATGGGTATCTTGCCAGCCAAATACTTCGCAATCGTTGTGGCGGGAGTTGTGTTATTTTCAGCAGTTGGTTTCCTGATGTTTTTTATCTCAAAAAAACACAAAGTATCGGCAATCATCGTTAGCGTAACTCTTCTCATCATCTCTGGCTTCATGTGCCTCGGCTTAAGCTACTTATTTAGCACCAAAGATTTCTTCAATCAAACCAAAGCCAGGGAATACTATACGGTCAAATATTCTGTGCTCGTGCATAAAGACTCTGAGTATCAAGAACTTTCGGAGCTCAACGATAAACGCTACGCTAGCTATGTAGACACCGTCACTTCATATACTGAAGCATTTGAGGAGCTAAAACAAATCATCAATTTCAACGCAATCCTACACGACACCTACCTTAACGCTGCGTCGGCCTTCATGCGTGGTGAAGCGGACTTCATCATGCTTAGCGACTCATACGTCGGCATTATCGAAGACATGGAAGAAGGTTTCTCAGAGAAGATTCGTAGCATCCACACCATTGAGGTTAAAGTATATGATGCTGTCGAAGTGTCAGATGTCGACGTCTTAAACGAGTCATTCAATATTTACATTAGTGGTATTGATGTCGAAGGCGACATCTCGCAAGTGTCGCGTAGCGATGTGAATATGATCGTAACAGTGAATCCAAAAACTCACAAAGTACTTCTCACCAGCATTCCGCGCGACTTCTATATACAACTCCATGGTACAACTGGTCTCAAAGACAAGCTAACCCACAGCGGCATTTACGGCCCAACTATGACAGTTAAGACCGTCGAAGATTTCCTGAATATCAAGATCAACTACTTCATCCGTGTGAACTTTAGTAGTGTAGTTAATCTCGTAAACGCTATTGGCGGCGTCTACCTCACGCCAAACTTCACCTTCTACCGTGCCTATGACGGTAACAACTGTTGGTACAACGAAGGCGTTACCACCTGGTATAACGGCGCCTGCGCCTTGCGCTACGCCCGCGAACGTAAAGCCTACGGCACCGGCGATATTCAGCGTATCCAAAATCAACAGCATGTGTTAACCGCAATCCTCAACAAGATTCTCTCTCCAGAGATCATTAAAAACTATTCAAGTATCTTGTCGGCCGTCCAGAATAACTTTGAAACCAGCATCCCAGAACAAAAAATCTACCAGCTAATTAATAATCAACTAGACAACATGCCAAAGTGGGAAGTTTTGGATTGTCACATGGAAGGTTATGACTCGCACAGCGACATCTATTCCTACGGTAAGTACGAGGCCGGCAACTATGGCGCCAATTACTACTATGTTATGGAGCCAAATTATGACACCGTTGAGGCCGCCAAGGCCAAAATCAAAGAAGTCTTTGAAGGCCAGTAAAAACTATTGCATTTTTGATTTGTGATATAATTAAAACATTAACATAACTTGGAGAACCAGAAATGGCAACAATCGACCAACAATTCGTAGAATACATCGTAAAAACTCTAGTCAATAATCCAGGAAATGTCGCTGTAGACCGCACCATCGATGAAAAAGGCGTTTTGCTCTCCCTTACCGTAGATCCAGAAGACGTCGGTCGTGTAATCGGCAAACGTGGCGCCACCGCTCAATCTATCCGCACCCTTCTTCGTGCACTTGGCACCAAAAACGATGCCCGTTACAACCTTAAAATCGTAAACACCGACAACTTTGAAGGTGGCGAAGCAAAACCAGCTCCAAAGGCTCCAAAAGCCGCCGAAGCCCCAGCTGCAGACGCTGCCGAAGCCGTAGAAGAAGTCGCTGAAGAGCCAGCCGAAGAAACCGAAGAAATTTCTTCCGAGCTCGCCGAAAAAACCCGCGCCGAACTCGCCGATCTCGACGATTTAGACATCTAATTACAGATTAAAACTAAGATGCTCCGCTTGAAAAAACGGAGCATTTTTTGTGCAAAATTAAGCTTGACAATTATGCCAAAATTCGATACAATAATCATAAGCTAACTGCGAGTCGGCTTATTCACATAAAAGTTGAGAGCTTATCTATGTCTAGAAATCCACCTTTTGGGTGGTTTTTTGGTGAAAAACCCTTGCATTTTCTTTTCAAATCAAATAAAATATCATACAAGAAGTATAGTGTGCTACGTTTTTGATAGCCATCTTGAACCGGCAATTCGGGATGGTAAAAACTAGCAGTAATCTTCGGCGCTGAGAGCAGGGCCCATCTAAGTGGTGATTGCTCAAAAAAGATTATTAAACTAAAAAAAGAGGTGACTTGTGAGTACAAAACCGAAAGTCGGTGAACGTGTGTTTTTCACCGAAGGTGACCAAGCCCTTCCAATTCCTGATTTGATCGCACATCAAAAGGATTCTTGGGAAGACTTTGTCAAAAACGGACTCCGCGAGATTTTTACCGAGCTTAATCCAATCGACGATTATACCGGTCAAAAACTCTCTCTCCGTTTCAAAGATTATTACTTTAAGGAGCCAAAGGAAACCGAGTACGAGGCCAAATACAACCTCGCTACTTATGAAGCCCCACTCCACGTCTTGGTTGAGCTTGAAAACAAGCAAAACGGTACCAAGAAAGAGCAGGACATTTACTTTGGCGATTATCCATGGATGACCGATCGTGCAACCTTCATCATCAATGGTACCGAACGCGTTATCGTTTCACAGCTCATTCGCTCGGCCGGTGTATTCTTTACCGCCGATACTTTGGGTCTCAAACGCTACTATGGCGCCAAGGTTATCCCTGGTCGTGGTGCCTGGCTCGAATTCGAGACTGCCGCGAACAACTCTATCAACGTTAAGATCGACCGCCGCCGCAAGGTGCCAGTAACCACCTTCCTCCGCGCCCTTGGTCTCAACAAAACCGAAATCAAATCCGCCTTTGAAAAAGTTGACACCGGTGAAATCAACTACATCGATGCTACCTTTGATAAAGACACTACTTCAAGCCAAGGCGAAGCTTTGCTTGAGGTTTACCGCCGTCTTCGCCCAGGCGATCTCGCCACGGTTGAAAACGCAAAATCCATGATTGAGCGCACTTTCTTTGATCCAAAGCGCTACGACTACTCTAATGTCGGTCGTTTCAAGATCAATCGCCGTCTTGGTTATGATACGCCAAACGTCCCAGAGTGCCGCACTCTTCAAATCAAAGATGTTCTTGGTATTATCAGCGAAATCATTCGCCTCAACAATACTCAAGAGCCAGCTGATGATATCGACTCTCTTGCAAACCGCCGCGTTAAACTCGTTGGCGAGCTCGTGCAACGTCAATTTCGTCTTGGTATGCTTCGTTTGCAACGTAACATTTTGGACCGTATGTCGATGGCAAACATGGAAGATGTTACCCCATCTCAACTCCTTAACTCCCGCCCAGTCGTGGCCGCCGTTAAAGAGTTCTTTGCCACTTCTCAGCTTTCACAGCTTATGGATGAAACCAACCCATTCTCTGAGCTTGCACACAAACGCCGTCTAAGCTCGATGGGTCCTGGTGGCTTGACTCGTGAACGCGCTGGCTTCGATGTCCGCGATGCTCACCCAACCCACTATGGTCGTATCTGTACTGTAGAAACCCCAGAAGGTGGCAACGTGGGTCTCGTGCTTAACCTCGCTACCTACGCTCGTATCAATGAATATGGCTTCATCGAAGCTCCATATCGCGTAGTTAAAAACGGTAAAGTCACGAACGAAGTTGTTTACGTAGACGCTGCCGCCGAAGATGACATGATCATCGCCGACGCCTCCGTTAAACTAGACAAAGACGGCAAATTCGTCGAAGACTGGGTATCCGCCCGTGTTCACGGTGCTCCTGCCCAGGTAGAATCCAAAAACGTTACCCACATTGATGCCGCCCACAAGGAAATTCTTGGTGTGTCCGCATCTCTCATTCCATTCGTAGAGAAAAACCGTGTTGACCGCTCCCTCATGGCCTGCGCCATGCAGAAACAGGCAGTGCCTCTACTTCATACCGACAACCCAATCGTTGGTACTGGTGTAGAGCGTGAAGTCGCTAAAAACACTTCACAAATCGTCTTTGCCGAAGGTGCCGGTACTATTAAGAAAGCCGACGGCGAATCCATCGTCGTCACCTACGACAAGGGTGGTGACAAAGAATATAAACTCACCCACTTTGAAAAGACCAACGATGACCGTTGTTACAACCAACGCTGTGTTGTAAAACGCGGCCAAAAGGTCAAAAAGGGTGATGTCCTTATCGAAGGTGCTTCCGTCAATAACGGCGAGCTTGCCCTTGGTAAAGATCTCCTCGTGGCCTTCATGCCATGGCGTGGTTACAACATGGATGATGCTATCGTTATCTCTAACCGTCTAGTCGAAGATGATGAACTCACCTCTATCAACATCAAAGACTTTGACGTAGAAGTCCGCGAAACTAAGCTTGGCCCAGAGCAAGTCACTCGCGATATTCCAAACGTTTCCGAACACTCTCTCCGCCACCTTGGCGAAGATGGTATCGTAGTAGTTGGTTCCGAAGTTAAAGCCGGCGATATCCTCGTTGGTAAAATTACGCCAAAAGGCGAACAAGAGCTCAGCTCTGAGGAACGCCTCCTTCGCGCAATCTTCGGTGAAAAAGCCAAAGACGTCCGCGATACTTCAGTTCGTATGAACGGTCCTACCGGTAAAGTTGTCGGTGTTCGCATCTATACCCGCGAACAAGGCCACGAACTTAAAGCTGGTGTCTTAATGCAAATCAAAATCTTCGTCGCTGAAATGCGCAAAATCGGCGTCGGTGATAAGCTTGCAGGTCGCCACGGTAACAAAGGTGTGGTCTCCCGCGTACTTCCAGTTGAAGATATGCCATTTATGGCCGATGGTACGCCAATCGATATCGTACTCTCTCCAATGGGTGTGCCTTCTCGTATGAACCTCGGTCAGTTGTTTGAAACTCACCTTGGTATGGCTGCTCGCGCTCTTGGTTACAAGGTCGCAACCCCATCCTTCAACGGTGTTCCAGACGAAAAAATCAGTGATGAGCTCGAAAAAGCTGGCTTCGCCCGTGATGGTCGTGTCCAACTTTACGATGGCCTCACTGGTGAACCATTCGAAGAACGCACCTCAGTAGGTGTCATGCACATGCTCAAACTTCACCACATGGTCGAGGATAAAATCCACGCCCGTTCTACCGGCCCATACACCATGGTTACCCAACAACCTCTCGGTGGTAAAGCTCAGAACGGTGGCCAGCGCTTTGGTGAAATGGAGGTGTGGGCTCTTGAAGCTTACGGTGCTGCTACCATCCTTCAAGAAATGCTCACCATCAAGTCAGATGATGTCTACGGCCGTGCTCGCGCTTATGAATCTATCATCAAACGCGAACCAATCGAAGGTCCAAAACTTCCAGAAGGCTTCAACGTTCTCGTTAAAGAGCTTCAAGGTCTTGGCCTTAAGGTAGATCTTCTTGACCACGGTGAATCTAGCGATGCTAGCGACGTGATTGAAAAGACTTCCCGCGAAATTGAAAGAAACAAAGATGATCAATCCATCTACGATCAACACAAGAAAGATACCGAGCCAGAAATCGTCGACCTCGATGACGAAGAAACCGAGGCCATGCTCGATGAGGAGGGTATCGAAATAACAGAGGGCGATGAAGACGATGGTACAATCGACCTCGGAGAGGAGTTTTAATATGGCCTGGATGGATAACTTCATTAGCGCCTCAGACTTCGATTCAATTCGTTTGACTGTTGCAAGCCACGACGATATCTTGAACTGGAGCTACGGCGAAGTCACAAAACCAGAAACCATTAACTACCGCACCCAAAAACCAGAACGTGATGGTTTGTTCTGCGAACGTATCTTCGGTCCAACCAAAGATATTAATCCACACGATTCCAAGCTCAAAGGTGTCCGCTCCCGCGAAGCTGCTGTCGATAAGGAAGGTAACCTCGTTACCAAATCTATCACCCGCCGCGAACGCATGGGCCACATCTCATTGGCTGCTCCTGTTGCTCACATTTGGTTTATGCGCGGTACTCCATCTGCAATCAGCTTGCTCTTGGATGTAACTGTTAAAAACATCGAGAAAGTAGTTTACTTTGCTACTTACCTCATTACCGATGCTAAAACTGCTGAAATTGAAAGCACGCTCGAGGCTTTGGAAAATCAAACCAACGCTGCCCGCGAAGCTATCAAAATCCGCTATAGCAAAGAAGCTAAGGCCGAAGGTGCTGATGTAAAAGCCCTTGCCGAAGCTGAAACCAAAGAACTTGCCGAAGTTGAAAGCGACTATCTTGCAAGAAAAACCACTCTTGATTCATTCAAGAAAGGCGGCACCATTACCGAAGTTGAATATCGCAACCTCCCAGAGGAATACGAAGATTTGATCACGGTTGAAATGGGTGCAACTGCAATTAAGAAGATGCTCGACGAAATCGACCTCGACAAACTTATTGAAGAACTTCACGCTGAAGGCGAAAACGCCAAAGGTCAAAAAGAGAAGAGAATTCAAAAACGCTTGAAGACTCTTGAAGGTATGCAAGCCGCTGGCATCAAGCCAACCGACCTCGTACTCACTGTTATCCCAGTGATCCCACCAGACCTACGCCCAATGATCGCACTTCCTGGTGGCCGTTTCGCTACCTCCGATTTGAACGATCTTTATCGCCGCGTGATTAACCGTAACAACCGCCTTAAAAAGTTGCTCGACCTCAATGCTCCAGAAGTTATCTGCCGCAACGAAATGCGCATGCTTCAAGAGGCTGTTGACGCTTTGATTGATAACGCCGCTTCTCACGGTGCCAGCTCTCAAAACGGTCGCCGTCGCCTGAAATCCCTTTCAGACCTCTTGAAAGGTAAACAAGGCCGCTTCCGCCAGAACTTGCTTGGTAAACGTGTCGACTACTCTGGTCGTTCCGTAATCGTGGTAGGCCCAGAACTCAAACTTCACGAATGTGGTTTGCCAAAACAAATGGCACTTGAGCTCTTTAAGCCATTCGTAATCTCTTGGCTCATCGCTAACGAGCACGCCAACAACATCCGCGCTGCTTCTCGCCTCATCGAGGCAAAAGAAACCGTGGTTTGGGATGCTCTTGACGAAGTCATTAAGGGTAAATATGTAATCCTTAACCGTGCACCATCGCTTCACCGCTTGTCGTTGCAGGCCTTCCAACCACGCCTCATCGATGGTAAAGCTATCAAGTTGCACCCACTCGTAGCATCCGGCTTTAACGCTGACTACGATGGTGACCAAATGGCCGTTCACTTGCCACTTTCTGACGCTGCTCAGGCTGAGGCTCGCGAACTCATGGCTGCTGACAAGAACCTCTTGAAGCCAGCCGATGGCGCGCCAGTACTCGCTATTTACCAGGACGTCGTGCTTGGTGCTTACTACCTTACCTACGACAAACCAGGCACCGATCAAGGTGAACCAAAACCATTCTCATCGGTTTACGAAGCTGAGCTTGCTTATGATCAAGGTTTGATCCACTTGCAGACTCCAATTCGCGTGTTCGCTAAGAAAGAAATCCGCACCACCACTCTTGGTCGTGTGATCTTCAACGAGATTTTGCCAGCTGATTATCCATACGATAACTCCGTGCAAAACAAGAAACACCTTTCTAAAGTTATGGCTAACATCTTTGATATGTACGGCGCCGACGTTACCGTTCGCACTGCCGATGCTTTGAAAGATTTGGCCTTTGAGTATGAAACTATTGCTTCTATCTCTACCGCAAAAGGTGATTACCCAACCTACCCAGAAATTGATGACTTCATCGCCGAAGGTGATGCTAAAACCGCTCTTATCCAAGGCCAATTCGCCGACGGTCTCGTTACCGAAGAAGAGCGCTACAAGCTTACTATCGCTAACTGGCGTGACATCGATAAGAAGATTTCGGAATTCCTCCAGGGCAAACTCGCCGAGATGGATACCGATATCGCTGTGATGGTTAACTCCGGTGCTCGTGGTAACATTTCTAACATCAAGCTCGCATCTGCTGAAATTGGTATCATGGTGGATATCAACAACAACGAAATCGAGCTTCCTGTAAAGTCTAGCTACAAGAAAGGTCTTAACACCCTCGAATCCTTCATCGCCACTCGTGGTGCACGTCAAGGTCAGGTGTCTACCGCTCTTCGTACTGCAGACTCTGGTTACCTTACCCGCCGTCTCGTAGATGTGTCTCAAGACGTCTTCACTACTGATGAAGAAGCTGAAGACCCAGGCTTCACCGTATTCCGCAATGAAACCGAGCTTTCTGGCATCGGCTTTGCCGCTCGCCTCGCCGGTCGTTACACTGCCGAAGCGGTTCCTGGCTACGTTGACAACGATCAACTCATTACCAAAGAAGTTGCAGATCAAATCGAAGCAGACGAAAACATTGAATCCGTAAAGATTCAATCCGTGCTTTCTACCACCGCTGTGGATGGTGTGCCTCGCAAGGCTTACGGTGTAGATATGTCTACCCGTGAACTCGTGGCCGCTAACGAACCAGTCGGCGTGATCGCCGCTCAATCCCTCGGTGAACCAGGTACGCAGCTTACCCTCGATACCAAACACGGTTCTGGTGTTGCTGGTTCTGGTGCTATCGCCCGTGGTCTTCCTCGTGTAGAGGAGCTCCTCGAGGCCCGTCCACCAAAAGGCCAAGCCTACATCACTCCAATCGATGGTACTGTGGAAGTTTGGGAAGATGGTAACCACTATGTGGCTCAAATCACCCCAACCTCTGGCGCTGTAGAACGCTTTGCTATTGAAGACGGCACTGTTGCCGTTAAAGATGGCGAAGCCGTAAAAGCCGGTGCTGCCCTCATCAAGAAAGGCCGCAAGGTTATCGCTAAAGCTACCCACGATGGTAACGCTCAAATCACTAAAGATGCTGTTATCGTTGTAAACGCTGCATCTGCTCCAGTGAAAGTTGAAATCCCTGGAGACGCCGAAATGCTCGTGAAGTCTGGTGACGTCCTCACCGCCGGTGATCGTCTCACCTCTGGTTCTTTGAACCTCCAAGACCTCATGAAGTACAAAGGCATCGAAGCTACTGAACGCTACATTATGAACGATGTTCTTAACGTGTATGCCGCTCAGGGCCATGAGATTTCTCCAAAGCACCTTGAGATCTTGGTTCGCCAAATGTTCTCACGCGTTCAAATCGTTGACTCAGGTGACTCTGAATTCGTCTCTGGCGATGTGATTTCGAAAGCTGCTGCAGTGGCTGCCAACAAAGAGCTCGAAGCTGCTGGCAAGAAACTTGCCACCTACAACAACTTGCTCCTTGGTATCACCAAAGTATCTATCTTCTCAGATTCCTTCCTCTCAGCTGCATCCTTCCAGGATACAACTCGTGTACTTATCAATGCTGCCATCAATGGCCGTGTTGACCACTTGAAGGGTCTCAAGGAGAACGTGATCATTGGTCGCAAGATCCCTGTAGGTACCGGCGTTACGCCAATCGAAACTCCAGTTGAAGCTTCCGACGAAGAGCCAACTGAAGAAGAACTTGCCGAAATCTAAGGCAAAACTAAGCAAATAAACAGCCAAATCGCCTTTCCGGAGAGAGCGCAACTTCGTACGCCTATGGCGAACAAGGGCGCTAGCCCAAGGTTACTCTCTCCGAAAAGGAATTTGGCTGTTTTTTGTTTATTTTCGAAAAGATTTATGATATGATAATTAAAGTAATTGACAGAGGTTCTATGCATTTCAAGACTATTTTCAAATCGTTCAAAAATAAAGATATGCTGAAACGCATATTTATTATCCTTGGCATCCTTGTGGCTTACCGCTTGCTTGCACACATTCCAGTGCCAATGGGTGACGCTTCTACCTTTAAAGAAGCCGTTTCGAACTTGCTTGAAAAGTCTGATTTCTCTAGTTTCTTGAACCTCATTTCTGGTGGTGGTTTGGCCTCATTCAGTATTATCCTCGTCGGTCTTTCACCATATATTACCGGTTCCATTATTATTCAACTTCTTACAAAAGCTATTCCGTCTCTCGAAGAAATCTCTCAAGATGGTGAAACTGGCCGTCGCAAGATCAACCAATGGACCCGTATGATTGCGGTGCCTCTTGCAATCGTCCAATCAATTGCTTACATCTTTATTCTTTATCAATCTACCGTTTCGGCTAACATCGCCACCGATTTTGTGCCAACCATGAGCGACTGGGCACTTTCGGTCACCGCCATGACGGCTGGCTCTATTATCTTGATGTGGCTCGGCGAGCTCATTACTGAGCAGGGAATCGGCAACGGTGCTTCGATGATCATCTTTGCATCCATCATTTCACAACTTCCTACCACCTTGGCTTCTCTCGGCACGGCTCTCTTTGATACTACCGCTTCTGGCCCACTCAACTTGTTTGGCTGGCTCGAGCTCCCAGTAAACCCAGAGATCTTCTGGATCTTGGTATTCTTCGTGATTGCTCTCATCGTGGTAATTTACTTCCTAGTAAAGATCAACGAGGCGCAGCGTATTATTACGATTAACTACGCCAAGCGTGTGCATGGCAACTCGTCATATGGTGGCATTAAATCAATCCTTCCAATCAAATTGATTGCCGCAGGCGTGATCCCAGTGATCTTCGCGACCGCTTTCTTGTCGCTTCCGGCACTTATTGGCCAGGTGATTACTACGGTTAATCCAGACAACCAATTCGGTGCTACCCTTACTACGTTGTTTACGGCACCATCAGCGAATAACTTCCAAACCGCCTATCCAGACGGCATCACCGCACAATGGTTTGTATATCCAGTAGTCTACTTCATCTTGGTATTTACCTTTACCTACTTCTACACGTCAATCATCTTTAATACCAAAGAAATTGCCGATAACTTGCAAAAACAAGGCGGCTTTATTGAAGGCGTACGCCCAGGTATTACCACGGCTAACTACCTCAGCAAGGTTGTGAACCGTCTTAACTTCTTTGGTGCCCTTGCTCTTGGCCTCATCGCCATGTTACCATTCATTACCGACTATATCTTTATTATGTTTATCGGATATCCGATTGGTTTGTCAATCTCTGGTACTGGGCTTCTTATCGTAGTGACGGTGGCACTCGAGAACCTCCGCTCGCTCGACTCGCGCGCGTTAATGGTAACCTACGATGACTACAGCAATGACGAACCTGAAGATAAATAATTGGAAAAAGTTCATCCCTTACGTAATTTGGGGCATTATTGGGCTCTTACTGTTGATTTTTATCATTAAAACATCAGTTTTTGAGGCTCAGTATTATAACGAAAAAGAAGGCTCTGAGCGTGCCCAAGTCGAAGGCGTGAGCAGCGTCGAGAAGACTATCGAAGAAGTTGACGAAACCGAGCCTACCGAGCCAGAAGTTCGCGAATACACTGTCCCAGCCGACCAACCACGCTATCTTACAATCTCCAAAATTGGCGTTTATAAAGCCCGCGTGATTACCGTGTGGGTAAAAGCGAGCGGCGAGCTTGGCACCCCGGCTAATATTTTTGATGCCGGTTGGTACGGTGGCTCAGGCAAACCAGGCCAAGGCGGCACTCTCTTAATTGACGGCCACAATGGTGGCCCAAGCAAAATCGGGATTTTTAAGAATCTCCCAGCGGTAGCCGAAGGCGATATCATCGAGATCGAGCGTGGTGACGGCACTATTTTTAAGTACAAAGTCGTAGAAAACAAATCTGTTTTACTATCTGAAGCAGATGCCTATATGCGCACCGCACAGCAATCCCCAGAGCCAGGCAAAGAATCCGTAACTATTATCACTTGCACCGGCGAGTGGTCTGACAAGCAAAAAACTTACCTTTCAAGGCAGTTCCTAAGAGCGGTTATCGTAAACGAGTAAAAATATAATTTTTGGGGTAGTCCGGAGCGCGGCAGCGCGAGGATTTAGCGCGCCTCGCCCGTGGCGACGGGCCGAGGCGACGCGACCCCAAAAATTAGTATTTTTCCTCTTTACAATAACGCTTTTATGTGCTACACTTGAATGGTAATTTATGGCTAGTCAAAAAGAAGTGATTAAACTCACGGGTAAAGTCGTTGAGGCTTTGCCTAATACCCAATTTCGGGTTGAACTCGAGAATGGTCATATTATTGTTGCCCATATGAGCGGACGCATGCGCAAGAATTACATTCGTCTTGTCCCGGGTGACGGAGTCGAGGTTGAGTTAACCCCTTACGATCTTACAAAGGGCAGAATCAGCTTTCGTCTCAAAGATTAATATCAACTGTTGTAATTTTGTGCAACATGTATTGCGCGTGTTGTAAAAAATACAACATAACAGGAAAGGATATTTTGACACTATGAAAGTACGTGCAAGTGTTAAAAAAATCTCCCCTGATGACATTATTGTGCGCCGCAAAGGTGTACTTCGTGTTATCAACAAGAAAAAACCTAAGAATAAGCAAAGGCAGGGTTAAAAATATATGGCTAGAATAGCTAGTGTTGTCATCCCTTCCGAAAAGCAAGTCTGGATTGCCCTGACTTACGTTTACGGAATCGGACGTACAACCTCAAAAGCCATCCTTGCGGAGGCTAAAATCGAGCCTACCACTCGGGTGAAAGATCTCACCGAGGCTGAAGAACAAAAAATCAACGACATTATTTCCGCGAAATATCATGTTGAGGGTGATTTGAGACGCCTCGTGAGCAACAATATCAAACGTTTAAAGGATATCAACTCTTATAAAGGTATCCGCCACAAGGCAAAATTGCCAGTCAACGGCCAACGTACTCGTACGAACGCACGTACACGTAAGGGTAAGGCGATCGCGGTCGGTGGTACACAACCTAAAGCAGCAAGTAAAACTTAGAAAGGATAAATCATGGCAGAAGAAGAAATTAAAACTGTTGCCACTGAGACTCCTGAAACTGCTGAAGCCGTTGAAGCTCCAGAAGCTAAAAAGTCCAAAGCTGGCAAAAAAGGTAAAAGAATCGTTAACGCAGGTGAATTGCATATTCAAGCTACGTTTAACAACACTATCATTAGTGTCACCGACAAAAAAGGCGAAATCCTCACCGCTTCATCAGCTGGCGCTAACGGCTTCCGCGGTTCTAAAAAAGGTACCGCCTATGCCGCTCAAATTGCAGCTGAAAAAGCTTTGAGCGCCGCCAAAAAAGATCACGCTCTTAATTCCGTAGATGTCTACGTAAAAGGTATTGGTCTTGGCCGCGATAGCGCAATCCGCGCCGTCTCTACTGTTGGCATTAAAATTGATAGCATTACTGATGTAACCCCAATCGCGCACGGTGGTGTGCGTCCAAAGGGAGAAAGGAAACCGTAATATGGCACGTGATCATTCTCCAATCGTCAAGCAGAGCCGTCGTGAAGGTTTCGCTCTCGCTCCAAAAGCTCATAAAGTCATGGCTAAGAAATCTGGTATTCCAGGTCAGCACGGCGATATGCGCGTACGTGGCGGCAGCCTTTATCTTACTCAGCTCCGCGAAAAACAAAAAGTCCGCCGTTTGTACGGTCTTCTTGAGAAACAATTTGCGAAAGTTATGAAAGAGGCTACTGAAGCCGAAGGTCTTACCGGTGAAAACTTGCTCGAGTACCTCGAGCGCCGCGCCGATAACGCCGTCTTTCGTGCTGGCTTCGCGACTACTCGCCGCCAAGCTCGCCAACTCGTCTCGCACGGACATTTTCTCTTGAACGGTCGCCGAATTGATATTCCTTCAATTCGTTTGAACCCGGGTGATGTTCTAGAGGTTCGTTCTAAATCTACTACTTCTGAATATTTCAAGAATCTCCCAAATATCATCAGCGCAGCCGGCGCTACTCCAGTTTCCTGGTTGAAAGCCGACGCTAAGAAAATGAAAATCGAAATTACTGGTTTGCCAAAACGCGAAGAGGCTGAACCAGGCATTAACGAACAATTAATCGTTGAGTATTACTCACGCTAAGGAGAAACTAGAATATGACTACAAAAACTATTCACGAAGCTGCTCTTGCTGAAGTTAAAGAGCTAGGTAAGAACAGTGCCGAGTTTGTCATCAAGCCACTTTACTATGGCTACGGTAACACTCTTGGTAACTCACTTCGCCGCGTTCTCCTTTCTAGCATTAAAGGTGCCGCTATCACTTCTTTTAGCATCGCTGGTTCAACCCACGAATTCGCTGCCATCCCAGGCATCCGCGAAGACGTCGTTGATATCATGCTCAATTTGAAGAACATTCGCTTCAAATGCCACACCGATGCTCCAGTTGAACTTAGCCTTGAAATTAAAGGTTCTGATCAATCTGAAAAAGATGGTGACAAACGCGTGGTTGCTGGTGATATCAAACTTCCAGCCGAAGTTGAAATCGCCAATCCAAACCAAGTTATCTGCCACATCGATGACCCAAAATTCGTCCTCAAGATGAGCTTTGTCGTCGAAACTGGCCGCGGCTATCTTTCACTTGAAAAATCTGGTGAAGAACGTGTTCACGGTGATATGATCGCCCTCGACGCTGTCTTTACTCCAGTTCTTCGCGTACGCTACAAAGTTGAGAATACTCGTGTTGGTCAAGACACCAACCTTCAACAACTCACCATCACTATTGATACCGATGGCACCATCACTCCAAAGGAAGCCTTTGAAGAAGCTGCTGCTATCCTCGTCAATCAATATACTGCCCTCGCTGGCAGCACTACTGTCGAATCTGCTCCAGCCCCAGGCACCAAGAGCGAAGAAGATGAATCTGGTTTGATGCTCCCAATTGAAGAGCTCGACCTCTCCGCTCGCACCGCTAACGCCCTTATCAACAACGACATCAAGACCGTGCGTGACCTCGTCATGCTCTCTGAGACCGATCTCAAAGATCTCAAAGGCTTTGGTGCTAAAGCGTTAGACGAAGTTAAAGAAAAGTTAACGGAGTTAAATATTTAATATGCATCGCCACGGATACAAAGGCCGCAAGTTCGGCCGCGAAACCGATCAGAGGCTAGCACTCACTCGTGGGCTGATGTGCTCCCTGATTAAATATCAATCTATCGAAACCACGCTCGCGCGTGCCAAAGAAATCCGTCGCTCAACTGAGAAATTAATTACTCTCGCCAAAAAAGGTGGCCTAGCTAACCGTCGCTTGATTATCGCAAGACTGGGCGACATCGAAACTGCCGACCTCTTGGTAGATGTAATCGCCCCACAAATCAAACGTGACTCTGGCTATCTCAAAATTGAGCACACCGGTTTCCGTCGCGGCGACAATTCCGAAATGGGTACCATCTCTTTTGTAGATGAAATCTCACTCGAGAAGAAAGCCGCTAAGAAGGAGGCTAAATAATGAAGACTTATTCACAAAAAGGCTCAGAAATTAGCCGCGAATGGTGGGTAATCGACGCTTCTGTCTTGCCACTTGGCAAACTCGCCGTCGTTATTGCCGACAAATTGATGGGCAAATCTAAAGTTACCTACACCCCACATATCGACAATGGTGACTACGTAGTAGTAACCAATGCTAAGAATCTTGTGGTTACCGGTAACAAAATGACCGATAAAAAGTATTACAGCCACAGCGGATTCCCAGGTGGTCTTCGTGAACTCAAACTTGAAGAGATCATCGAAAAAGACCCAAGCCTCGCAATTCGCGAAGCCGTTAAGGGTATGCTCCCAAAGAACAAATTAGCTGCTGACCGCCTCGCTCGCCTTCGCATCTTCGAAGGTGCCGAGCATGCTCACGCCGCTCAAAACCCAAAGGAGATTAAATAATGGCTACTACTAAGAAATATACCTATGGTCTTGGCCGCCGCAAAGCTGCGACCGCTACCGCCCGCCTCTACAAAGGCAAAGGCGAAATCACCATCAACGACAAGCCTGCTCTAGAATATCTTTCTGGCAACAAAACTCAGCTCGCTGAGATCACCGATCCACTTGCCATCGCTGGCAAGCAAAAAGATTACGATATTACCATCGTAGTCAAAGGCGGTGGCTTGGCTGGCCAAGTTGACGCTATCAAGCTCGCTATTTCAAAAGCTATCACTCTTGAAGCTCCAGACCTACGTCCAGTGCTCAAGAAGGCTGGCATGATGAAACGCGACCCACGCGAAAAAGAACGCAAAAAATATGGTTTGCGCTCTGCCCGCAAGAAAGAACAGTTCAGCAAGCGTTAACATCAAAAAGTACCAATTGTGGCCGCGTCCGGTCGGCCCATCGCCATGGGCGACCGGCGCTAATTCTCGCGCTGCCGCGCTCCGAAATGCCACAATATGGTACTTTTTTGATGTCTGAAAAAAAATGGGGCAGGAAAAAGGGTCCGCGTCGGTGATTTGCGGACCCCACGATATGAAATTGTGAGCCACTTCGTAGCGAACGGTGTAAGTTTTTTCCTGTAAGTCTCGTGATTATCTGCCTTTTCGGGCTTTTATAATGCATACCAAGTCCTTAACTCGGCGCATCATACAGTTAACGGAACTGTAGGAATCTTCGCTAGAAGTGAGTTGATCATGTGACTTCATGGTCACATCCTTTCTCTCTATAGAAATCTATGACTTTACGCTTTGATTGAATACTATATAGATTTCTAGAGGAGAAGCTGCTCCAAGGTGCATGAGTGATGAAGCTTTGTTGTAGGTCACTCTCCCAGTTATATTGTTTGAGTTAGTTTGTCATTTGAAGCTCTTTTCTACTCGTAGCCCGACGGCTAATTGAGATGGGGGCTTCATCCCACACCGAAACACAGTGGTCACGGCGATACTCATAGAACTGTATCGCTACACTGTATATATTATTATAGCACAAATAATAATAAATGTAAACAAAAAAGTAGCGAAAAAAGGCGAAAAATGTTATAATATTTGTACGTACCTTGAAAGGAGGTGGTATTGGTGGGTGAATACTACAAGATTGAGATATATAGCGGCAAGCAAAAACCAACTGAAGAGGATAAGCAGATCATGAGCGGATATGTCATCACGAGCGACAAAAAGAAGTTTCACGGCTTTGTTGATGACTATTTGCTAATGGGAGAATACGAGCGCATGTCATCGAAGCACAAGTTATGGAGCGCTGCTCCAATGGCAAGACGCTTTGTCGGTGGGCATCGAAACGGCAAGACGACGGAGTTTTATATCGGAGTCGAAGGCGGAGGTTTATTTAACACGAAGCTCTATGGCTATGTAGGAGCTTGGCCGGATGGCCCTGGCACCCTCATGGTATTCGCAGATGAAATAGAGTTGTTTAATGGATCGCCAGATAATGAAGATGTCTACGGAAGGTTTACGAAGATCACAGAGAAAAAAGAGTTAAGCACTGTCGAGACATTATTCAATAAAATTTTCCACGATTACGGAACAGTCTACCGACTCTGGGAAAACAACGACTATGTACCGCTACAATCACCCCCGGAAGAGCCCGCATGAGCGGGCTTTTTCAAGCCTTCACGTTGGAAAAATATGGCAAAATATGCTATAATACCCCTATCGCTCTAAAAAAATTTTCATAGGAGGGTATGCAAAATGAGTGATGAAAAACTAACAAAACCTAAAGTTTACGCACTTTACGAAATTGGGGTCACACAGACGGTAATCGTCAAAAAGAAAAAGAAGAAGGAAAACGAGAAAGAAGAAATAGATCCTCGTATCCATATTAACGGGTATTTGATGGTGGATCGCAGCGACCAGACAATACGAGGATATGTTCAGGACAACGCGGATCCGCAGGAAGGAGTTCGTCTTGTATTCGGAAAGCAACTCGTTGGACAGTCCTCTCGAACCGGAATAATCGTATACTTCACGGATGGTGAGTTCTCGGAGCTCGTTCCAAACCCGACCGCGTATGGGTTATATGTCGAGAATGTCGACGAACCTGGCAAACTGGTTAGTTGGAAAGCGTCAAGCCACAATTGCAGTATTTTCGAATGTCCGAAAAAGAAGAATAGCGTCGTGATATCGACTAAAAAAATCGAAAGCACCGAGAAGGCAAATCAGATTATTTGCATGTTTAATGCAAGAGTAACAGACGATATTACGATAGACATTGAGACGGCATTCGAAGCGGATAACTATCATCCTATATTAGAAGCGTGACCCGAAAAGCCCGCCAGCACTATCGGCGGGCTTTTCTTTATATAAAAAATTAGATGTGATAAAATTATAGGCACGGGGCGTTAGCTCAGCTGATAGAGCGCAGCATTCGCATTGCTGAGGTCGCGGGTTTGATTCCCGCACGCTCCACCACAGTAGGAACCGAGAAAAACCAAAGCTTGCTTTGGCTTTTTTGAGGTGACGCCCTGTGGTCTACCGCGTAAGCGGGAGGACCACGAAAATTGAGAGCTTGCTCTCACTTTTTTATTTTTGGGGGAGCGTTAGGGAGCTCTTCCCGCACGCTCCACAACAAAAATAAGCCCCGCAGGGCTTATTTTTGTGGTTTTAGATACCAGGAACTGGGAATTTAAGCGCAAGTTCACGAACTTCTTCGCGGATCGCATCGAGCTCAGCTTTGTAATCGCCGAGCTTGTCTTCATCGCCAACTTTTACGCAGATATCGGCAACTTTCTTCATCCAACCAGCCAAGGTCTTCATTTCCTCAACGCCAAGGCCACGAGTGGTCATAGCTGGAGTACCAAGGCGCACGCCAGATGGGCGGAAAGCACCACCTTTGTCAGAGGCTACGGCGTTAGCGTTCAAGGTCAGGCCAACCATATCGAGCGCGCGCTCATAAACCTTACCGTCAAAGCCGAAGCTCTTTTTGACATCAGCAAGGATAAGGTGGTTCTCGGTGCCGTTACCTTGAAGCACGAAGCCGTAATTCATGAGCTCAGCGGCCAAGGTCTTGGCATTTTTAACGATATTCGTAGCATATTCTTTAAACTCTGGTTTCAAATCTTCGCCAAAGGCCACAGCTTTTGCGGCAATCACATGCTCGAGTGGACCACCCTGGGTACCAGGGAACACGGCGCGATCAATCAAGATTGGAATATTTGCAAGAGTCTTCTCTGGTCTTTTGAGCGGGGAAGCAACGTTGCCTTTTGAAAGGATGATGCCACCGCGTGGGCCACGGAGAGTCTTGTGGGTGGTGGTTGTCATTACGTCAAAGCCGTGATCGAGTGGGTTTGGATGGACGCCACCGGCGATGAGACCAGCCACGTGCGCCATATCGGCCATCAAGAGGATCTCATGGCCGAATTTTTCAACGGCTTTCTTGCGGATTTCGGCTACGCGGTCGAAATCAGGGATTTTCATGAAGGCGGAATAGCCAACTAGCATGATTTTCGGATCGCATTCAAGTGCCTTTTTCTCAAAATCACCGTAATCAATATCGCCATCTTCAGCTACACCATAGCCTACGAAATTATAGATATGGGCAGACAAAGTGACAGGGGCACCGTGTGTAAGGTGGCCACCGGCAGGTAGAGACATGCCAAGCACAGTGTCGCCTGGCTCGAGCCAAGCAAAGTACACAGCGTTGTTGGCCTGGGCGCCAGAGTGTGGTTGCACGTTGGCGTGGTCGGCGTGGAACAAACGGCAAGCGCGGTCAATCGCAATGCGTTCGATACGGTCGATGTTGTCTTGGCCACCGTAGTAGCGGTAATTTGGCAAGATTTCCTTAGCGATTTTATCTTCTTTCCAACCCGGGACGCCCTCAAAATTTGGGTAACCTTCGGAATATTTATTGGTCAAAACCGACCCCATCGCCTCTAATACCGCCGCAGAAACGTAGTTTTCGCTTGGAATTAGCTCCAGCCCTTCGCTTTGGCGTTTTTTCTCACCCTCAATTAGTTTAAATACTGGATCCATATTAGCTCCTTAATTAAGTTTGGTATATTTGGCGAAGGCGTAGGTTAAATCATCGCTTTGACCTTTCTTGATTATAGTTTTCTCATACTTTGATTTGTCGAATTCTGGGAAGAACGTGTCGGCCTCGGCCTCAGCGTCTACTTCTGTTAAATACAAATTGTCGGCATATGGCAGGAATTCGTTGTAAACAAATCCGCCACCAATCACGAATACTTCCTCGTTAGTGTGTTCTTTAATAAACGCTTCGATATCATTAACAGCAATTACGCCTTCTGGCAAGCGCTCTGGGTGGCGCGTCAAAACATAATTAGTGCGGCCAGGCAGCGCATGCGGCAAAGATGTGAAAGTGCGGTCGCCCATAATCACTGGGTGGCCCATAGTGGTCTCTTTAAAAAATTGCATATCTTCTTTGATTTGAAAAACCAGCCCGCCCTGGTTGCCGAGTTCACGATTTTTACCAATACAAGCAATAATACTAAACATTTTACTCCGTAACCGGCATCGAGATTTTGCCTTGATGCTCGTAGCCTTCTAGTTTTATATCTTTGAGCTCTTTGGAGTTGTCAAACTTGAAGAAATCTTTGATTTCTGGATTAATCCAAAGCTTTGGCGCGTCAAATAGCTTGCCGTCTTTTTTGATCTTCTCGTCGCGGCGAGCAAGTTGTTCTTTGATGCCGTCGATTTGGTTTTCGTAGATGTGGGCATTGTTGATTACGTAGGTAAATTGGCCAGGCCTTAGACCGGTGACTTGAGCCAGGAGATGACAAAGCACCGCATATTGAGCCACGTTGAATGGCATGCCGAGCGGCACGTCATTAGAGCGCACAGTAACCATCATGTTGAGACGACCGCCAGTAACATTCCATTGCGAATTCCAAACACAGGAAGGTAAAGCGGCAGTAGGTAGCCACTCATTTTGCCAGAGTGACATAATCATGCGGCGGTTGGCCGGGTCGGTTTTAAGGGTTTCAATAAGAGAAGGAGTGAGCTGATACTTATTTACAATCCAGCCATAGGCAGTGCCGATGGTGTGGGCGAATTCTTTGCCGAAGTGTTTGCCCATGTAGTCGCCGTTTTCGTCGATCTCCCATTCGTCCCAGATCTTAATGCCGCGTTCGTGTAGCCAACGTACGTCGTTGCTCATGGCCTGGTAAATCCAAAGCATCTCAAGCACGGCCGATTTAAAGGCTACAAATTTAGTGGTGAGAATTGGGAATTCTTCTTCAAGATCAAAGGTTAAAACCTGGTGTGGCAACGAATAAGTAGTGGTAGGCTTGGCAGTTTGCGCCAAGTGGGTTGGCATGTTAGTGCTGGTAGATTTTGCGGTAGTCTTACTAAGCACAGAAGGGTCGGTGGTGACTTTTTCGCCATGTTTCAGAATCCTCTCGCACAGGTCCAGATACTGCTCATCAAATTTGCTCATTTAACCTCCTTTTTTAATATTTTAGCATAAAAAAGGCCTAGGCAATAGCCTAGACCAAAGGTTAGTGGGTTAAAAGTTTGCGAGATACTCATCAAGCCATCTCAGATTTCTGGAATCTTCATCTTGACCTTCTCTTGCGACCCAAGCTACCGACTTCATAAACTCCATGAAGAGCGGGAACCACTTTTGTTTGATGGTGTCTGGATAGTTGAGCAAGAGATTGCAAAGGAAAACATCCGCCGGCCGATGCGACCTTGTGATCTCGATGCTTCGCATATCGAATGTGTTAAGCTTACCTAGGTCTTTATAGCGGATATCGCCGCCAAGCCCAATAGATTCATACACTAAAAGAGAAGCTAGAAAATCGCATTTATCACCATAAACATGAAATTACCGGGGCCGTTGTCGAATTTGTATTCGCGCATGATACGGTCGTAGAAGAGCACCCAAGCAACCAACACAGTGTTTTCGCAGCCAGCGACGTCTCGAGTAAGAATATGTCTCTCGTCGACGTCGACACTTTGGGCGCGAGTGTTGATATAATCACGCGTGTCTCCCTTTGCGTACTCGGGATAATCGTGGAGAACAAGTGTCATTATAATATACTGAAACTCTTCCGGCGTGAACAAATTCCGATTGACGAGATTGAGCACAGTAAATAGCTGCACTATACCAGCATTATGGCAACTTATAACCTGGGTACCAAGGCTTTTGAAGTTCGAATTTGAAAGACCAAGCTTCTCGCGAAGTTCCTCCGCCCTCTGCAACTTGGCTTGTTTGTAGGCCTGGACTTCCTCTATAGGAAGTCCAAAGCTAAGCTCAGAAACAACATCTTCATGCCCGATTCGAGTCATAAAATCTTCGAGCCGGAAATTGATATAAATTTTAGCGGCGCGTATCCCCTCAAGGGTATGAGTAATTACCACAAAAATCACCTTCCTCTCTAAGTTAAAGAACGCCACACTAACCTTGATGGCATTATAGCACGGCATGTTAAGGGGTGCTACATTGACATTTTGCCAAAAGTGTGCTATAATTATAGATAGTAATCACTGGGAGTGTTTGAGAGGTGAAAAAACACCTTTTTTTGATACTATCTATATTTTTAACAGGGGTCCTCACCCCAGCTTTTTCAGTGGCCGATCAAACTACGGTTATCACAGACATTGCTGATGCGGGCGTTGAAACGCGCGTCGTAGAGCAATTAGTAGAAGAGGCTCAAAAGCCGAAAGCAACAGTCGTTTCCGAAACAAAAACTCCTGTAACTCAGGCGCCAGTAGTAAAAACTGTGCCCGTAGCAGCGCCAGTTAAAGATTCCATTACAATTGCCGGCAAGACTCTTAGCATCACTACCGTGTCAGATACCACCATCGACTCAGGTAATCATGTCAATCGCTACAAAAAGGGCAACTATGATGGTCGCTTCCTTTATGGCCATAATAATGCTGCGGTCTTTGGCAGCCTGAAAAGTTTAGGAGTTGGTGCCACTTTTAAGGTGGGCATCGATGGGGCAACCCACACATATAAAATCGCAAAAACGGTGATCTTTGATAAAAATGTGGCCAAAGGTACCATCGAACTCGGCGACGGCATAAATTATATGGGGCAAGTCGCTAAGGCCAAATTTGGCGGTATACAATATGATCTTTCGATTATGACCTGCCACGGCAAATCCTTAGGCGGCGGTGACGCCACGCAGCGCCTGGTGATATTCGCTAGTAGAATTGACTAATAACCCCGTAAATGGGGTTATTTTTTTTATGCTATAAATTTGTTGAAGTCAGTTTTACAAAATTGGATTTAGGTTCTCTCTGTTATTTTAAAAGGCATCGCCATATTGTTTACAGAACGTCAAAAATATATTATAATTACAGTAATTCGAAAGAATAGCACATTAAGGTTGATAGGTTGATAATACCTCCGCTCCTGTGGCCAAAAAGGCAGCAGAAGCGGGGGTATTATACCCGCGATGTATCGCAAGACATTAAAACTTGCGAGGGCTGCAACCAACAGCAAAAAATAACACAATGCAAGGGGGGTAGAATTATGTTCAACCAGAAGTTTGCCTGTGCCATTTATGTTGTACCGGCAATCAGCGCCTATTGTCTCGACTACGAAAAGATCGAAAGGATCGTTTTCGAGTTCGAAGAGAATAATGGCCGCGCTCAGGTGACATGCGACGACGAAATTGATCGTACGTCGTTCGCGTTTGCTTTAGGACGGGCGCTCAGCGAGTACGAAAAAGTCTATGGCCACGGAATTCGTATCTATAGACAGTACTCCGGCATCCGGTACCGCTACATCCAGGAAATCGAGCATTTCATGACGTTCCGTGAGGAATATCGTGTAAATGACGGTTGGGATGAAAGCCGGTTCCCGCTGATGAAGGTCGTCCACTCGCCGCTCGCGATTACCATGAACACCTGCCATATGGTGGAGTGGGAGCACGTCAGCGACTTCTTAGATATCTCCTGTTCAATAGGACTTATCAGAGAAGTTGATGGCGAATATGCCCCGCTGAACATGATAGTCAACGGCTGCAGACTTCGGGTGCGCGGACCTCGCGACACTGCGGCTGAGCCGGGCTGGGGCGACGAGGACAATCGTCCGGAAGGCATCGTAGACGCAGGTAAAGTTGTCTATTTAGACGATGATACCGACGAATACGAGCCCGACGAATACCAGGGGAGACCTTGTGCTCGGCTTTCCAATCTCAAGAATTTCTTTGGGGAAACCCGTAGCTAGACAATCAACCAATCACCCCGCTCCGGAAGAAAGGCCGGAGCGTTTTTTTTGTCAAAAAAAAGAGATTCGCATCGAGCGAAGCGAGATCCGAATCGACTTATTTTGAAGTTTGTTTTTAAACAAAAATGGTGGAGCATAGGAGATTCGAACTCCTCACCTCTTCCATGCCATGGAAGCGCTCTACCAAATGAGCTAATGCCCCAACAGGGTACCTATATTATATCATAACTATTGTGTTATAATCAATATAGAAAGGAAAAATATGAACAAAACCATTCTCACCGGCATCCGGTCAAACAGTATACTAACCCTAGGTAATTACCTTGGCGCCCTTCTTCCGATGGTTCGCCTTGCCAATGAGTACAGCAAAGAATGGCAAGTTAATATTTTTGTTCCTGATCTTCATTCGATTATTTCCGATGTTGATGGTGACCTCAAGGAGAACACCATCCGCACGCTCAAATACTATCTAGCTGCTGGACTTGAAATTAACGACAATGTCCACATTTATCGCCAATCCTACGTGCCAGCTCACTCCGAACTTTGCTGGATTTTGAACTGTGTTGCCACCATGGGCGAAACTTCCCGTATGATTCAATATAAGGAAAAATCCAAAGGCCAGGAATCCTGCAACGTTGGTATTTTTGACTACCCAATCTTGATGGCTGCAGATATTTTGCTTTACGACGCTACCTATATTCCGCTCGGCGAAGATCAATTCCAGCACATCGAACTCACCCGCAACCTTGCGATGCGCTTCAATAATCGCTTTGGCGAAATCTTTACCGTGCCAGCTAAAACTTCAGACCAAGTTAAGTTTATGAAACTCGACGAAGGCCTCCGTATTCGCGATCTTTTGAACCCAGAAAAGAAAATGAGCAAATCTACCGCCGCCGAGAACTCCAAAATCATGCTCGACGACGATCCGGAAAAAGCCGCCAAGAAAATCATGTCCGCCACCACCGATTCGCTCGGTAAAATCAAGTTCGACATGTTTAACCAACCTGGCATTTCTAACCTTCTTGTCATCGAATCCCAACTCACTGGTCTTCCTTTGGAAGACGTAGTCGCCACCTGGGCTGGCCAAACTAGCTACGGCGACCTCAAGAAAAAGGTCGCATCAAGCGTTTCGGCTATGCTTTCTGAGTTCCAATCCAAGCTCGCCAGCATTTCAGATGGTGAGGTTTACGAACTTCTAGCCAAGGGTGAAACCTACGCTAATGAAGTTGCCAACAAGAAACTTCTCGAAGCCCAAAAAGCCTTTAACTTGCGTTAGGAGCCACATGATTATTACCGGCAAAAAATTCAGCAAGCCCGAAATGTCGCGCGTGATCAACGGCGATACGGTGCTCGACGAGGCCCCAGAGGAAGTTCCAAAGGAACGCCTAGATATTTTGCTGGTTAATAAATACAAAAGCTACAATCGCTCCACCCTGCAAAAGTTTATCGAGCTCGGCTACGTCACGGTTGATGGCGTGGTAGCCAAAAAACCAAATCAGAAATTCGTTGCAGACGTTAAGCTCGATCTCAAGGTCCCTGAAGATATCAAAAACGCCGATTTAAAACCAGACGTGATTTACGAAGACGACAACGTTTTAGTTTTAAATAAACCTGCCGGCCTACTCAGCATGGCGAAAGGCGAATATTGTCCAGAAAAAACCTTGGAAGATTATGGCCTGCTCGTGCACCGCTTGGACCGCGATACATCCGGCGTGGTGATTTTAGCCAAAAACGAAGAAACTCAGACTTTCTTAAGAAAACAATTCCAAGATAGGAAAGCCCACAAAACCTACTATGCCATTGTCGAAGGTCGTCCAAAACTAGACGAAGCCAATATTGACCTCCCGATCAACCGTGACTTAAAGCGCCCAAACACCTTCCGTGTAGAAGCTGGCGGCCGCCCGTCCGAAACCTACTACAAAGTCGTAAAGTCCGATGATAAGTATAGTTTAGTGGAGCTCAAGCCAAAAACTGGCCGCACGCACCAACTCAGAGTTCATCTAAAATACATTGGTACACCAATCCTCGGTGACGTCGTGTACGGTAGCGGCGCCGATAAGCGTCTATTCTTGCATGCTGCTGAGCTTGAAATCACTTTGCCGGGTGGGGAACGCAAAACCTTTTCGGCCCCCCTGCCAAAGGAATTTAGCGATGTTCTTTGACGACATAAATAGCATCGAAGAAATCGCCAAAAACACCGGCTGCGCCATTTTTGTACTGCCAAAAAATCAGTTAAACGACGTCGAAATTAAGAACGCGCTCAAAATTGAGCCAGAAGCTAAAGCAACGATTAGTATCGAGCAAGTACGCAAAATCACTGCGCTCCTAAACAGCAAAGAACGCCGCGAACAATATATTATTATCCGCCCAGCCGAGGCCTTGAACGCTAGCTCGGGCAACGCTCTACTCAAAAATCTTGAAGAACCAGGCGAACATTATCATTTCGTATTACTCACCAGCAATCCATCTCAAATCTTACCAACTGTTTTGTCGCGCTCGCTGATATATTTTCTAAAAACCAATACTACGCTCGACAGCGATATTGTTGCAAGCGACGAAGTAAAAAATCTAGCCCGCCAATTTATCACCGCTACGCCAAAAGATTTGCCAGCACTCGCCGAAACCATCGCCAAGAAAAAAGACGGCACCCGCGCCTTCGCGCTCGAAGTGCTCGGCGTCACAATTGAAATGCTTTATAAATCGTATTTCAAAACCAAAAATCAAGTCTTCGTAAAGAAAATCCCAAAGTTTCTCACGGCCTATTCTAACATCGAAAAAAATGGCCATTTAAAACTTCATCTCGTGGCAGATTTAATATAAAAATTGTTGCATATTTTTAAAAGCCTTATGCTATAATAAAAATATGCTTAAGGCTAATAGAGTGAAGAGAGCTTTTGGTAAGGCATTATGGCTAGGCGCTACTGTTTTTGCAACTGGTCTTTTTATTTCTTCCGCAAATGCCGTCCCTGAGAATGTTGCACCAAAGCAAAACACCAAGGCACGCTTTAGTGTTGACATTGATACGATTCTTAATGTAACTATACCAGAACGTTTTGAGTTCGAGATTCGCTCGGATAGTATTTTACACTATGCAGAGTTTGGTTTTGATGTCAGCACTAATCACGTTACTGGTTACACAGCCTATGCTTCAGTTGTTAATACCGATTTTATAAACACCGCAGATATGGATAAGCGTATCCCAACCATTCCAAATGAAGCCCCAAATATTACCGAAGATTTTCCACTTAATCGTTGGGGGCTCAGCTTCCCGGCTCAGGATCCAGATCTCTTCCTCCCAGCCACTACGAATATGTTAATCGAAAACTACGATTCGCCGGTTCAGGATCGTACAGTTAGCACTGTAATCGGCACTCGCATCAATAACGAGACGGCTTCCGGCCATTATCTTTGCACGATCGATTTTCAGGTGGTGCCAAATGTTATTCCTGATACGATCCGTAGCATCGAATTCATGCAACAAATGAGCGCTGAAGTTGCTACGAGCATGCAAGAAGACACTAGCTATCAACTACGCGATAACCGCGATGGTAAGTCATACTGGGTCGTCAAACACGATGGCCAAATCTTCATGGAGCAAAATCTTGATCTAGAATTCACAAATGATATCGAAGGCGGCGTGCCGGTATACACCGTGCTTCGCCCAGCCAGCTCAGACGTCACTGAAGAGCGCGTTATGACCATGGTTGAACCATGGGCCACCTCGACAAGCGACATATATTATTACCGTGCTACCGAAGATTTGTATTTCCCGGAAGGTTACAAAACTCCAATCGATACCGATGACCTTAGTCCATATGGCGACGAATTCAAGTTTAGCGCTGGCTCATATTACTCATGGAGCTCAGCCACTGCTGGCACCGGCGGAAGCGTAAGTGCCGCCAACACCGCCGCCGCCGAATCTGTTTGTCCAAAAGGCTGGCGTCTTCCAACCCCAAGCGAAGGCTCGCTCTTTACGGTTAATCGCCCACTAGTTCGCAGCGGCCACTTTGATAGTACCACTGGCAACGTAATCGGTATCTATGATGGTGCAAACCCAGACAGCGGCGCCCTATATCTCTGGACATCATCTACTGGCACCACCGCAAACGATATTAAATATTTTGAGATCACGAGCAACAATATCAGCATTGAAGAAGGCTCCCGTACCGACGGCTTCTCGGTCCGCTGTGTCGCAAATCCACCAAATGAATTCACTTTGACCTATGATGCAAATGGTGGCTCAAACGCACCAGCACAGTACCACCGCATAACTTGGGATGAAAGCATCGAGATGACGCTCCCAATGGGCACCGAAGCCCCAACTTTGGCCGGCAAAAACTTCCTCGGCTGGGCACTTACGGCAGATGCCAACCTCCCAGATTTTTCAAACACCGAAGATCTCCTAACACTTATCCCGGGTGAGCCAACCACTATTTACGCAGTCTGGCGTACACCATGCAACTCATCCGCGTCCAATATTTCTGAAGCAGTCTGTATGCAAGACGTCAACAGCACTGTCGCAGCTACTATGACCGCAGACACTGCATACCAACTTATGGATTATCGCGATGGCAAGAACTACTTCATCACCAAGATTAACGGTGTGGTCTGGATGACACAAAACCTTGACTTCGAAATCTCAAAGAAAGGCACCTTGCTTACTGCAGCAATGACGGATGTAACCGCCGACAAGACATTGACGGTAGATGCCGAATCTAACGTTCGCTACAAAGATGGCGGAGATATCTACTTTGTAGGTGGCTTAGATACGAGTGCCGACTCCACCACGCTCTCCGACTCTGATTCTTCCTGGCACTATCATGTTGGTTCATACTACTCATGGGAAGCCGCCGCAGCTGGAAGCGAACTCGAAGATGGTGTCGCTACTGAGTCCATCTGTCCAAAGGGCTGGACTTTACCAAAGCTAATTACTGATCCAGATTCTGGTAGCACGCTTTCTGGCTTACTCACTGACGAACATGTTGCCTTTAACACTGCAAGCGACTCGGCGATAACCGATGAAAACGATGCTATCACCTTTAAGGCTGATCTAGACCTTACCACCCTGCTTGATGGCCCACATTACATTACCTTTGCAGGCTATTCAACAGAATATGGGCGCGTGCTTCTACCTGGTGGAGCAGTCCGCTTCTGGACCTCCGAATCTGTCGATGGCGACCATGCAAAAGGTCTTTCGCTCTACCACTCAAGTGACCTACAATTGATCCAAACCCTCCAAAATGAGTACAAAAACACTCAATATAGCGTTCGTTGCGTGTTAAAATAGTATTATGATAGCAATTATCTGTATTATTCTTATCGCCAGTTTTCTAATCTTTTTCTTGCCGCTAGAACCACGTGCCAAAAAGGAAGAGGAAAAATCGCCAAAGTATGCAACTCAGGTTAAAAAACTATGGCAAATTGCCCAAACGTCCATGCGTGAGCGCAAGCCTTTGCGCGCCGAAAAAGCTTTGCTTGCCATTCTTAAAGTAGACGAAAAAAATGCCGCAGCCTACAACCGTCTTGGCATTTTGTACGCTAAAGGTCAAAAATATGATGAGGCCGTGGAGTGTTTTGAAATTGCTCAATCTCTAGATAATAACCCAGCCTCAATCCACAACGTGGGCCTGATTTATCTTGAGACTGGTGCCTATGAAAAGGCCGAAATGGCCTTCCAACAGGCCATCGAACTTGAGGGCGATGTTCCAGCTCGTTATATTGCGCTAGCCAAGGCCGAAGAAAAACTCGGTAACCCGAAAAAAGCTATTGAGGCACTCGAAAATGCCTACGAACTCGATCGTAATGTTACGACTTTGCGTCAAATCTTGGCGCTATACGAAACCATGGAGGATGCAGAGAATATCATCGCAACCTCGGCCCGCATCGAGGAGCAAATTGCTGAGGATAGCGCCAAAAAGAAACCTGCGCCAATTTTACGCCGCACCAAACCGGCTTTGGGACGTATCGCCAAAAAATCCGTTGCCGCAGCCTCAACTGTGACAAAACCGATCAGAAAACCAATTGCTAAGACTGCAGCAAAAATCTCGCGCCCGAAAAAAGTTATTTGATTTTGGCATAAAATTTGCTATAATATCTATGCGTGCTGGAATCGTCTAGTGGCAATGACAAGAGACTGTAAATCTCTCGGCTTCGGCCTTCGTAGGTTCGAGTCCTACTTCCAGCACCACGAAATAAAAATAAGCCCACAGGGCTTTATTTTTATTTCGTGACATTTGGAGTTAGGACGAGAACCGTAGGTTCGGACGCAGAAGGAGGCGAGTAAAAAGTTGAGTTTACTCAAACTTTTTTGAGCCGACGCCCTGCGTTGTCGCTTTGCGAAGCAAAGCGGCTGTCCTACTTCCACTCTACTTCCAGCGCTCCACCTGATGACAAAACCCATATCTTATGTTATAATTTTTATGGCCTTTGAGCCATTTTTTACTTTAACAATGTGATTCTATGTAGGAGGTGTTTTATGCAGAAACAAGACGAAAAAGAGAAAGCGAAGTTGGTTGCTGACCTACTTCGCGAACTAATGTTGTCGAACGAAAGAGAAACTAAGTTTTTCAGAGAAAATGACGTTGGATATTTAACTGCCTTTAAAACGACTTTCGTCAACCAGATTATCGCGATCGCAACACTGAAAGGTAATACGATAAACCTCGAGGATGTAATAGCATATATCGTGGTTGAAGAGCTCGTATCGTGGCTTCCGGGACATATTGCAAGAAAAGTCCAGAGGATAGGCCAAAATAATGAATGGTTCGTTAAGTTACTCGAAGAAATTGACGATGAAGAAAACATATCCGAAGTTAAATCCTTCGTCGACAAAGTAAACGATGTTGCTTTTGATGAAGATAGCGTCAGCTCGGAGGATTTTGATATCGACAACGATTCTGAGGATTTCATTTTGACAACATACCGAAACACAAATGTTCCTCGAGCAGGTTGGGTATTCTATGGAGCTGATAGAGTTCTTGACGATATTGAGACAATCGCGGAAAATACGATTCTTTCACAGTTTGCAACGGTAATTACGCATCTTGCATTCGAATACCCTGTTAACATTAAAAAAGCGTTAACAATGAATTTAATCCGCAAGTTTATCCCGAAGGACATTCCAATCTCTCAAAAAGATTCCGATAAGCAAATCGGAAGTAACGTTGACGAATTCAACAAGTTGATCGAAAAACTCCAGGTTGGCTATCCGCTCGAGCAGTTGTATCTAGAGTACGAAGAAGGTAGAACTCCGGAGGCAAAACTCGTTACAGCAGCCAAAAATATCGTAACCGATGATATGGCTTGGTTGATTGAAAAGCGACAGGGTGTTTCGCCGGGCTGGAAGGATTTGAACTTGAATGACAAAGTACGTGATGTCATGAAACCCGAATGTACATGGCTACAAATGATGCTATGGTACAGCCGAAAGTATTTCAATTACGATGAAAATTTCAGCAGATTGTCAGAAGAGATAGAATCACAGTGACCCGAAGAATCGTCGCGCTTTACGTGCGGCGATTTTTCATGCAAGAAATATACTAATTAATCAAGTAATTAAACATAAATTTTATAAAAATCACGTGTTGTTATGTCTATTTCGTTCATGCTAAAATATAAGCAGTAGCAAAAAAGGAGTTATTTTGTGAAAAAGCGAGGTAAATTAGGTGTTTTATTTGGCATCTTTTTTGCGTTTTTCGGTGCAATAACCGCGATTCGCATAGCAGGCGCCAGTGGCAACACCTTTAAACTAACATCAGCCGAAATTACGGAGAAGTCTCCACAAACAGAGGCTGAAATTATCAACTTTAACGATACGGAAGTATCAACAAGGGTCGAATATCACGCTCTAAACGAGTACGTGACCTATAAGCTTGGGCTTCTAAACTCCGATTCCAAGACTTATAAGATTATAAAAATCTCGGCTACAAGCGAAAATCCTTACCTCGCGTACGAATATAATGAGGATTTTGAAGCAACTGTGGCCGAAGGCGAATCCTTTGACTTCGTATTAAAGACTATCTACAAAACTACAGTCGAAGACATTACCAACCGCGATCAAAAGGCCGATGTAGTAATCACGATTTCATACGAGGATGAGTCTGGAAACGTTGAGGAGGAAGAAGTCATCGTGGTGCCAAACACCTACGACGATACCGCTATTCCAAACACCGGTTCCACCGAAAAAGACGGCAGCAAAGCGGTGCCGATCTTTCCATTTTTGGTTCTCCTTATTGGCGTTATTATCGCAATCGCATTTTATGTAAAGAAACACAAAAAAGCTGCCGGAATTACGCTAGCTGTTACGTTGGCACTTTCTATCGTAGCTCCTCTTACCGCTCTTTCTACAATTAGCGACACTATTACAATCAAAAACCAACTCGGCTTTTACAACAAACTGAATATCACTTATCCAACCGGTAGTGGCACCGCCAACAAAACCATTGATTACGGTGAGCCAGGTGGCGATATTCCAGCCCCAGACGCACCAGAAGGGTACACTTTTGACGGCTACGCCGATGGCGACGGCAATGATTATGATCCAAACGCGCCAATCACCGGCGATATCGATCTAACTCCAAAATTCACCCCAATTCACTACTCCGTAAAATTCAACAAAAACGCAGACACTGCCACTGGTACAATGGAAGACATCACGGTGGCTTATGACGAAATCAAAACTTTACCACTAAATCAATTCACCCGCCCAGGTTACAGTTTTACGAATTGGAGCCTAGCTTCAGAAAGCTTCAACGATGGCGATTCAATCAAAAACCTCTCTAGTGTAGACGGCGCAACGGTTACTTTGAATGCTAACTGGCAAGCCGGCACCTATACTATTCACTACGATGGTAATGGCGCTACGAGCGGCCAAGTTGCAGATCAAACCGTCACCTTTGACACCCCAGATACGCTTGCTTTTAATGGCTTTACTAAAGATGGATATAGCTTCATAGATTGGGTTTGTGATGGATCACACTACCCAGCTGGTGCCAATTTTGCAAATCTCGCCACCGACAAAGATCAAACCATCACCTGCGTAGCTCAGTGGAGCACTGTTGACTTTGGAATTAGCTACGTACTAAACGGTGGCACAGCAACTGGCAACCCAGATTCGTACAATGCCGAATCAGGCCCAATCCACCTCAACAATCCAACACGCGAAGGCTATAACTTTACCGGCTGGAGCGGTAACGAACTCACCGGCGAGAATAACATGAGCGTAGATGTGGCGTTTGAACCATATGAAGCAAAAACTTACACCGCCCACTGGTCACCAATTCACTTTATCTTTGTCTTTGATGCAAATGGCGGCCAAGGCAGCATGGCAAATTATACCTTTGCCTACGATGATAATAGCGGCGAAGATGTATTGCCGAATAATGGCTTCACGCATGATGGCTGGGCCTTTACCGGATGGAATACTCAAGCTGATGGCCTAGGTACTGCATACACCCCAGGCAACAGTGTTCACAATTACACCACCGTAGATAATCAAGAAACCACCCTCTACGCACAATGGGGCTCAATTCCATATGATATTATCTACAACCTAGACGGTGGCACCGCAAATAATTACACGGTCTATTCACCAGAAACTGCAACCTTTACTCTGAACAATCCAACCAAAATCGGCTACATCTTTACCGGTTGGAGCGGCACTGGACTTGAAGGTGAAGACAATATGACTGTAACTATTACACAAAGTTCTTACGGTGCACGTGAATATACTGCGCACTTTGATCCGATTCAATATACCTTGCACTTCATGCTTGGTGCCAGCCCAGACGAAATCGCAGATCAACCTATGTATTACGATGTTGCGATTCCAAACTCATACAATCCATCCAACACGGGCTACAACTTCATTGGCTTTGCACTTACAGAAAATGGTGACGTAGCTATTGCTCCGGGCGCGGATATTATAAATCTAACCACGGAAAATGGTGCCATAGTCAATCTTTACGCTAAATATGAAGGACATGCCTACACGGTGAACTACGCAGACAGCTTGTGTTACAAATCAGCCTTAACGGTGTACGACGAAGAAGAGGAAGGAACAGAGATGTATATCTCAAACCTCATTCCGGGTGATCCACAACAAGAAGTCTGGGGCACTGCATTTAATGTTAAAGATGTAGAACTTAGGAAGCCTTCTGGCGAATATAATTATGTAACCACGGCAACCTATGAACCAGCAGATATAATAGCAGGCACCGCAACCTTTAAATATTGGGCAAGCACACGTAACTGTAACGGTGATAATAATATCTATTATGCAGGAAGTTCAGCATTAAATGTCTTAAACCAACCAGTAGATAACGAAGTTACGCTTTATGCTATGTGGGATCTTACCGAGTTTACGGTTAGAATTCACAAAAACGCACCAGCAAATTCCAGCATCACTGGCCCAGAATACTTTGATCTGGATACCAAATACACAGTTATCGACGATATTCAACTACCTGCACAGGATGGCTACGGATATAATGCTCCAGGCTACACTCTAACAGGCGTAGCTAATGTCCCAGATTTTAATGAAATCCATATGGGATTAACATATCTAGACACCCAGGCAATTGCAACCACTCAAAACTGTGATCTTACTACCAACATTTGTGATTTCTACGTAATCTGGAGACCAATAAAATACCACATCAATTATCATAATAATGGTGGTAATGGTGCCACAACGGCTCAAAGTAATATTAAATATGGTGACACATTTAATCTTTCCGATGGCACTGGCTACACCCGCGAAGGTTACACTCTAGTTGGCTGGAGCCTGACTGAAAGCGCGAATAACACCAAAGATTATGATTTGGGCCAATCTGTCAGTAATTTGAGCACTAACAATGGTTGGACAGTAAATTTCTATGCTGTTTGG
This sequence comes from Candidatus Saccharimonadota bacterium, assembly GCA_024699125.1. GTDB lineage: Bacteria > Patescibacteriota > Saccharimonadia > Saccharimonadales > Saccharimonadaceae > Nanosyncoccus. The sequence continues at coordinate 38,186 of JAILQE010000012.1, read as the reverse complement.
GAAGCTACACCACAAGAAATCACTTACAATTTGAACGGCGGCACCGCAGATAACCCAGGTAGCTATACTATCGAAGACCAAATTACGCTAAATAACCCAACCCGCGCAGGCTATAACTTTACCGGCTGGAGCGGTACTGGTTTAGATGGCGAAAATAATATGTCTGTAACCATCCCGGTTGGTAGCCAAGGCGCCTGTAGCTATACCGCACACTGGAGCACTATATCTTACGGCATCACTTACACTGGTCTAGACGATCTCACGGAAGACGAACTTGCCTTGATGCATAACCCAACCAGCTACACCGTAGAAAACGGCTTCACGCTAGACGTTCCAACTCACGCCGGCTACACCTTTACCGGCTGGACGGGCGACAATGGCAGCACGCCTCAAATCATTGTCATGGTGCCAGTTGGTATAACCGGTGACCTAACTTATACTGCCAACTTTAGACCAAACGTCTACACTGTAGCATTCGATAAGAACCCAGGTACACATACCATTGGCGGCTCAATGGAGGAACAAGAATTTACATATAACGTAAGTCAAGCGCTCGGCGAAAACCAATTTACAATCGACGAAGCCGGATTTAAATACGGTGGCTGGAATACCGAAGCAGATGGTTCAGGTATACACTATGATGATAAACAATCCGTAACCAACCTAACCGATGAAGATGGTGCAATTGTAACACTCTATGCTGAATGGGGTAGAACTCCATACACTATCGCATTTGACGCAAACAATGAAAATGCTACCGGCACAATGCTACCAGTTGAAAACATAGAATATGGTGAACATGTAAACTTACCAGCTTGTGGATTCACCTACAACGACCACAAACTAGCAAGTTGGAACACTGAGCCAGATGGTTCCGGTAAAAGCTATGGCGATCAGGTAGACGTAGTAAACGTAGCCATTGATGGCACCATAACTTTATATGCTCAATGGCGCGACGTAGAAGCTATATTTAATACTGGCGTAGGCGTAAATGACACCATGAAGGCATTGGCCGACGGTAACCTGGCAAATATTACGGCAGTCCGTAGATATGTAGGTGTACCAGACACAAGTAATTTCACGAGCGCAAACGTGATCTCTGCATTCTCTTCACCGGACAAGATTTATGCCTGGATGGAGGGTGGCACGTTGTACTATTGGAGCGAAGACAATGTTCCTGCAATGAATAGCGATGCAAGAAGCATGTTTGCGAACCTGAGTAACGCAACGGTGATAGAAGTCTCAAATATCGACACTTCAGCCACTACAGATATGGCGTGGCTATTCTCGGGTGATGTAGCGCTGCAAAACATCGATCTAAGCGGATTTAATACCGGAAACGTTACTATCATGCATTCAATGTTCAAAAATTGTCGTGCACTAACATCGCTCAACTTGTCAAGCTTTAATACGGAAAATGTGACATCAATGATTTCGATGTTTGAAGGATGCTCTGGCTTAGAATCGCTTGACATCACAAATTTCAAGACCTCAGAAGTAAATAGCTTTGCGAATATGTTCTATGCTTGCTCTAAACTAACAAACATTAATGTCTCGAAAATGGATGTGAGCAAAGCAACGTCGACTGCATATATGTTTAGCAAATCGGGCGTGGTCACGGTAGATATGAGCGCCTGGAATGCTCCACTACTTGGAAACATCAGCCACATGTTTGCTAGTTGTCCGAACCTAGAGACAATTGACGTATCTATGCTCGGTCATGGCAATCTTACAACAATGGATTACGTGTTCGAAGTGACACCTAAACTTACAAGTATTACGTTCGGTGATAGCTTTAACGTTTCGAGTGTAAGAAATATGTCCGGCGTGTTCTTTAGCACATCAGCATTAAAGATGGTAGATATTAGTTCATTTAACACCGCAAGCGCAACGTCTATGACGGATATGTTTAGAAGCAGTGCATTAGAAACAGTATACGCCTCCGAAAACTTCAATACGACAGGCGTAAGCGAAACAGCATCCTTGTTTAGCCAAGCTATAGATATCGTAGGCGGTATGGGAACAACATATAATGGCGCACACCTCAATAAAGACTATGCTCGCATTGATGGTGGTTCCACGAACCCTGGCTATTTCACAGATAAGAACAGGCTCAACATCTTCTATCATTCAAACGAAAGCGCAGAAACAGGCCCAGTAAGCGGCACGATGCAAAGCCAACTCAACTTACAGGCAAACTCAACGGTTACACTTAATGCAAACCAATATACCGTTAATACGCAGCAATATGGCCGTGTATTTGGCGGTTGGAACACTGAACCGGACGGAAGCGGTAGACACTTCTCGGATGAAGAAACCTTTGATGACGCTTTCGGCAAGCTCGATCTATATGCCGAGTGGGGCAAAACGCCGTATACCATTATCTTTAATAGTAACGAACCAGATGGAGAAACTGTAAATGGCACAATGGAGGATCTAACCAAGGAATTTGGTGACCGATTTAATCTACCAGCCAACCAGTATTTTATCAACGGCTACGCATTCATGGGCTGGAATTCCAAGCAGGACGGCAAAGGTAAGCACTACGACAACGAACAAGAAGTTGTAAACCTTAGCGTAACTGGCACAGTCAACCTCTATGCTGAATGGGCGGAAATGACAGCCGTATTTGATACGGGCGCAACGGTTAATAGCAAAATGAAAGGCCTAGTTACTACCGACCATACAATCAGAAAAATCAAAGAATCAACCACGGCGCCAGATCTTAACAACATTGCATACGAAACTCTATCCATTAAAGGATCCTACTATCCAATTTATGGTTGGTATGACAAAAACACGGAGACCGCTTATTATTGGACAGAAGCTGAGGAATTTCATTTGAACGCAAATTCGGCAGCAATGTTCGATTCGTTAGTAGACGTGACCGAAATAGAAACTACACACTTCAATACTAGCCGCGTTACAAATATGTCTGCCATGTTCCGCAACTGTCCATCGCTTGAGTCACTCAGTATTGCAAACTGGGACACCAGCAAAGTCACGAACATGTCACAAATGTTCGGCAGGCCAGACTGGGGTTTGAAGGGCGATGAAAGCCTTACCGTATTAGATCTCAGTAACTGGAACACTAGCGCGGTCACAAATATGTCGAATATGTTCTTCGGGTGTAAGAATCTAGTCGAAGTTAAAACAGATAACTGGAATACAAGCGCAGTTACAAACATGACGAGCATGTTCAATGGTTGTAGTAGTCTGACGACGATTGACGGAACAACGCTTAGTACGGATGCTGCTACGACTTTCGAAAGCATGTTCGCCGGGTGTTCATCACTCGCGATAATAAACGCTTCTGGATGGAATACGGGCAACGTTACGAAAATGAATAATATGTTTGCCGGGTGTACAAGCTTATCGTCGCTAAATATTAAAAACTGGAATACAGAAAAAGTCACAACTATGGCTAACATGTTTGGTGGCCTCAGCTACAACGGCGAAGGTTGTAAGTCTCTAACCTCACTTGATCTTGGTGGATGGAAAACTGGAAATGTTACAAACATGTCTCAGATGTTCCAGGGCTGCACTGGACTCACAACGCTCAATCTTGCTGGCTGGAATACCGAGAAGGTTACAAATATGTCCGGAATGTTTGGTGGTGACCAATTCAAAAAAGGTTGTGAATCCCTTACCAGTCTCGATGTCACTCACTTCAATACCTCTGCCGTCACGACTATGTCAAATATGTTTAACGACGTAAAGACATTAACGACACTAGACGTTACGCACTTTAACACGAGCAGCGTCAAAGACATGTCGGGTTTGTTCGCTGGCATGACGAGCCTTACGAGCATAGATGTGTCGCACTTTGATACGTCTAATGTTACGACCATGGCAAACATGTTTAGGGGGACAAATAGCCTAACAAACTTAGATATTACAGCATTTAATACTAGCAATGTAAAAAGTATTAATGGAGTCTTCACTGGAGCAGGTATAACAGAAATCGATCTCACGCACTTTGACGCTAGAAAGGTTACAGATGTGGGATGGTTCGTATATGAAGCGCGCAACCTAGAAACAATCTATGCAAACGATAATACAGATCTAAGTAGCGCAAACGGCTACGCCCCGTACTTCGATACCAAGCTAAAGGGTGGTGCAAACACGGGATACAGCTATAGTCATCTGGAAGCAGAATATGGTCGTATTGACGATCCAGATAACGGCAAGCCAGGCTACTTCACACCGAAGAATTCTCGCTACATCCGTTACAATGCGAATGGCGGCGAAGGCACCATGACGAGCGCTTACGTCAGCGTATCTACTCTGAACGGAGACACTTTGAAAGCAAACGAATTCACAAAGGAAGGTTACGAATTCTCACATTGGACCACAAATGAAGATGGTACAGGTGATGTATATGATGACGAGCAAAATATGGGCGGAGAAGTATCATCAAAAGAGCCACTAACACTCTACGCACAGTGGACTCTCGCCCAACCAAATAACTCAGTATCGTATAAAGCCAACGGTGGAACTGGCGCGATGGGCATCCAGACATTTGAAACCGCAGACATTCAACTTAGTGGGCCAAACTTCGCGAAGGAAGGATATGGTTTTCTAGGCTGGAACACCGAAAAAAATGGTAGTGGAACAATGTATGGACCAAATGAAACAGTCCCAATTCCAGAAAGTACTAAACTAAAAGTCTATGCCCAATGGATCCAATCTACCGGAAATCTACAAGGCTTTGATTGTAGCGCTTTGGCAAGTGGAGCCGTTACGGCCCTAACAGATACGCGTGATGGTCAAACGTATACGATAGCAAAACTGGACGATGGCAAATGCTGGATGACCGAAAACTTGCGTCTTGACCTGTCGAAATATGGCGACAAAATTAATGCCTCAAATACCAATAATCCTACTTCAGAATTCTTGACAGCCGTGGTACAGAATCCTGCGTCATTATCTGATTGGTGTAAAGAGTACGATGAGGAATGTACAAATAGCCTTGAGCACAACAACGAAAATATCAAGAACCTAAACAATACGAATACGGAATTGCGATATGGATATGGAAGTTATTATAACTGGTACACTGCTACAGCAGGTAATGGTACTCAGTCGGTCAGCGGAACAAATGTAAGCGGAGACCTTTGTCCATCTGGATGGCGCATGCCTACTGGTCAGAGCACTGGCGAATTTGGTGATTTATATCTCGCTATGGGATTACCAGACAACAATGGAAGTGCGCCAAACTACGTTGGTGGTGAACAGGGTAAAGATATTTCAAATTTGTTCCGCTCGGCTCCATACAACTTCACACTATCGGGCATGATGAGCCAAAATGAAGGTTCAGTAGGACAAGGTTCGAGCGGTATATTCTGGAGCACATACGGCAATAACCCAAACTTCACTAGAGATTTTAGTGTAAACGTCTCAGATTTGACTCCTGGCAACGGCATGGATTACAAGATTCAGGGATACTCAATCCGCTGCATAACCGAATAATTCACAACTTAAAACAAAACTACTTTAAATCCTACCGCTTTATGATATAATAGGGCGGTAAGACGCCGCGATAGCTCAGTTGGTAGAGCGCATCCATGGTAAGGATGAGGTCACGAGTTCAAATCTCGTTCGCGGCTCCATTTTTTATGTTAAAATTATTAGAAAAGGAGGAATAAATGTTCAATTTGAAAGGTAAAGTTGCTGTTGTCTCGGGCGCATCGTCTGGACTAGGCAAGCAAATGGCGCTTGCATTCGCCAAACAAGGTGCAGATCTCGCAATTTTGGCGCGCCGTGTTGAAAAACTAGAGGAATTTAAGCCAGAACTTATCGCAGCTGGCGCCAGCAAAGTAGTCACCTACAAATGCGATGTTACCGATACTGATAATATCAATGCCGTGGCTGCCGAAGTCGAGAAAGAATTTGGCAAAGTAGATATCTTGCTCAACTGCGCCGGCTCAGCTAAAAACAACGACGTCGTCAACATGACAGATGAAGAATGGGATTTTACCATCGCCACAGACGAAACCAGCGTCTTTAAGATGACCCGCGCTTTTGCCGCCATCATGAAGAAGAATAACTATGGCCGCATCATCAATATCGCATCAATGTATGGCCTGGTGGGGAACACCGAAATTTACACTACTGCATATCACGCTTCAAAGGGTGCCGTGGTAAACTTCACCCGCGCCGTGGCTGCAGAGCTAGCCCTAAGCGGCATTACCTGCAACGCGATCTGTCCAGGTTATTTTGAAACTGAGCTTACCAAAGAGGTCCTAGACACCGAGCAATTCCAGACATTCGCTAGAACCCACGTTCCAATGCAACGCTACGGCAAACCAGGCGAACTCAACGCCGCCGCCGTGTTCCTAGCCTCCGAAGAAGCTTCCTATGTGACCGGTGTTATCTTGCCGGTAGATGGTGGTTATACCTGCATTTAAGGTCATAAACAAAAAGTGCCCCGTAAAAAGGGCATTTTTTGAGCAAAAAAATAGCCCAGGACGAAGCCAGGCAAAAATATCACACTCCTTCCGGTATTAATTCTTTTCCTGGGGGATTCGAAATAAATGCAATATGCCCTATAAGCCCTACTAATGTAAAAACAATAATAAGGAAACTTCCGAGCCCAACAGAAAAGGACGAAAACACAACCATGGGGGCCATGCTATAACCACAAACTGCAACACCGAACGATACGCCTACTTCTTGAAATTTACCAAACATCAATATAGTGATTACTACTGCAGTGACAACTCCTAAAGCGCAGACATGCTGAGCATAGGAATATTCACCGAGTAGCAAAAGATGGCGCTCGGTAAAATAAAAGAACACTATCATAAAAAACAATAACAGATACACACGATCACTTAAAACTGACTTCTTCATGGCAATTCCTCCTAGAGTATGATTAATTTTTAAAGGACAAAGTGAAATTATTATACCACTTTTACGGAAATTTGCAAGAATAGTGGCCAATTTTGCATGTAACAGTGGTAAATCAGTATAAAATTTGTCAAAAATGCATTAACAAAAAGGGCCTGGCTCACGAAGAACCAGGCCAAACGCGCTAATACGCAGAATATCCATTGGATATTCTTATGTTTGCCGAAACGGCAGAGACTAACGATAACATCGACATGAATAGGACGCCGAACCAGCATCCGGGCCTAAAAGAGTCGATGAGAAAGAACACCGGGTTGAACCCGAGCATCAAAGAGGTCATAAACAAATACCCGGGACAGTCTGCGCGGTCTATAAAGAAATAAACCGCAGCAAAGATAAAAATACCGAGCGAAACCCAGAAGGCAAGTCGGTACGCATCACTTAAAAGGAATAACATTTGGCCTAAAAACTCGATAATGATGAGCGCATCAATTAGTACGAGCTCCTTGTTCCAACGCATTTTTTCGTTCTTCATATTCAACCTCCTAAAATTTGAGCCGATGCTAGCGTATAACGCGTATTTTAAGGTGCACCGGCAACAATAGCCTATTCTTATATTATAGCATAAGCGCTCTAAAAAGTCAAGATAAAAAAGTGCCTGGCCACTGTAGGGCCAGGCAAAAACGCTACGCATGTTAGAACGAATAAGGCATAATGGATAGTTCTTTCTCTCTGTTTCGAACGATAAAAGTCTGATGCAAATCGTGAATAGTTGGGAAAAACACGATAAAAACAAATATCATCGTCAAGATAGAGGAGTATTCAACCATCGAAGGGATAATAATACGTATAGTAATGCCTGTAAAAGGGAGCATATACCCAGGCGCCATTAAATAGTTTAGCCTAGGGACGATTATGATTAGAACAAAATACAGAGCAAATAGGATAAAATAGCCAAAGGCGGCCTCGGTATAAGCGACATAATCAAGTTTTGCAAGGACAATGAAGGAAATAAGAATCAAATCCAGAGCAATAAAAGCCTTTAGTCTCCATTTGAGATAGTTAAAAATCATAAAATCACCTCATTTCTAGTATTTTTGGTCCCAACAGACATAGCGCATTTTCAAAGGACTTTGCAAAGCAACAGATAAACCTATTATAAAACAAATTAAAAAACTTGTGCTACAATCAAGTTATGAATAAATTAGTGAAACGTGGGCTCTACGCCTATAAAATCTTTCTAAAAAACAAAATCGCGATGTCACTTATGATGCTGTTTTCGGGTGTAATGATGTTTATCGCGGCCCTTAACGGCAAAGGCAACGACACTAAAACCTTGCCTCTAGTAATTACAATAGCGGGCGCCGTGTTCTCGTTTTGGGCATTTTACCGCCTTGGCTACGTCAAATCCAACCTAGATGGCAACGAAGATCCATCCCCACAAGATAAAAAAGCCGGACGTCGCGCCATTCTTTTACAAAGCCTCGAAGCATTAGTATATATCGCTATCGCTGTACTTGGCGTCTTTCTTTTAGTTAACGAAGGCTTTACCAATAAGATCCTCAACCTCATGGCTGGCGGTTTCACCACCTTCAACGGCGTACTTGGCGTGATCAACGCCTATAAATACCGCAACAACAAAGATTTCCGCTGGAAATTCATGCTCGTACTCACCGTAATCGAACTTGCCGTAGGCCCATATTTCATCTTCGCATCCGACACCATTAACACGACCGGGTTCATTATTATGGGCGTTCTCACCACTGTAGCAGGTATAATTGAAGTAATCTCCGCCCTTACGATGGAAAATATCAAGGGTACCATCAAAGACGGCAAAGATATCGTCCGCATCATCAAAGATAAGCCAGATCAGCAAGATCCAAACCAATACAACGCATAAAAACGCCCCCGGCAAAACCGGGGGACATTTTTTAAAGGAGATTATTTCGCTGCGCAATCTCAGCATTCGAGTAATAGGTATCGCCCGTGACATCCTTGATAAGTTTAAGATAGTCAGGTATAAAAACTTCCTGATCGCTTGAGGAAAGTTCAACCTCAAGAAGAGCCTTGTTGGGAGAATCGGGGAAAACATCGATTTCCAAATACTGCCCATGCTCGCGGTCCATAAGGCAATAGCGCGTTTTCTTAACGACATAGGGCTTACCAGTAAGCTTAGAAGCATAGTCCGCCAACGCGACCGATGTCTCGAACTCTCTTTCGGTAAGCTGTCTTTCACGCTCGATGCGTTTGGCCGGATCGTCAGATTTGATCTTGGTAGTCTCGGTATAGATAGTATTACCATCAAAAGACCGTTTCCTAACGCGGACCTCGTTGCCATCAAAGGTCGGAAGATAATACTGCGAAATCTCAACACGCTGACAATTAGGAAGCGAAATCAGATAGTCCACCTCGGGATGTTGGATTAAGAACTTCCGATCAATTTCGAAAGGCTCAGGCTCACCCAAGGCAGAAGAAACCTCTTTAATAAGTTTCTCGAGCTTTTGCTCGAAAGTGCAACCATCATTCTTGATAATCCGAAAATGCGCCTGTCCAACCCATGCATTCATAGTCTTCATATCAAGAAGCCTTGCTTTCTCAAGATCTTCATTACGTGCCTCGTTATTGGTCGTAGTATAAAACTCTTCGGCGCCATCAGCAGCAGTAACCAGATGAAAAACCGCATCATAACTCTTATATGCTTTGCGCGCATCCGGAATCCACTTTAAACACTCCTCAAATTCATCCTCTGTCATATAAGCCTTATTGTCATAAACACCTCTGTCGCAGACAATCAGGGCCTTTTCAATATCTTCCTTGGAGGATGCCGCCCTGTCACAGCGTTTTTCCTTGAAAAGTTGTGTTTTAATTAAGGCTTTCTGGAAGAAGAGTTTCATTTTGAACTTATCATCCGGACGCAGTCCAGACAAAATGAGCTCCGTAGCAGCCTCATCGGCAACCAAAACATACCATCCGAGCTTAGTGAAATAATTCACAATCCAGCTGATAGCAGTGGTTTTACCCGCGCAAGGACCGCCGGTTAGGACAATTTTGCGAATAATCATACACATACCTCCTAAAAATAAATGTTCCCGGGCAAAAAAAATTAAGCGCCCGCTTTTCTTCATTCTAGCACAAAAAGGGAAACATTACCACCCCTGTTTTACCTCAATAATTATTTCAAGAAACCGTTGATGATTTGGGCTTCAGCCTGCTCACGAGTAAGGCCCAGAGTCATCAGCTTGATCAGCTGCTCACCGGCGATTTTGCCAATGGCGGCCTCATGAATCAGCTCAGCATCCAAATTCTCAGCGTTAAGAATAGGAGTAGCCTTAACTTTGGCGTCGCCCATTAAGATGGCGTCACATTCTGAGTGGCCACGACACTTAGCTTGACCGGTAATTTCAAGAGCAGTGTTTTGAGCGGATTTATCTCTAGCCACAGCGCGCGACACAATATCTGCGGTAGAATCTTCACCAACAAGAGTAACCTGGATTTTACTATCTACAGTTTGGCGACCATGAGTAAATAGGCGCTCATTAATCTTAATCTTAGCACCAGCCGCAAGCTCCGCAACAGTTTTGCGATTGGCAGAATCTACACCTTTGATTTGTTCCATCTCAAGCTCGGCTTCGGCACCTTCTTCTAGATATAATTCAGTGGTTGGGTTCAAAATCTTACCAGCGCCTGGGCCCATACCATAATGTTTCTCGATGTAGCGAACACGTGCGTTTTTGCCGACACGAAAAACGTGCACACCATTGTGCATCGAATTATCTACGCCACAGTTATAGATGCCGCAGCCCGCCACAATCGTGACTTCGGCACCTTCGCCAATTATAAATTCATTGTGTACGGTCTCCTTATGACCGCTAGCATCAATAATCACAGGGATATGCACCGCTTCATTTTTGGTGCCAGGCTGAATTGTAATTTTTAGACCATCTTTATCTGTCAAAGAGTCAACATTGATATTATCAGAACTTTTACGACCGATCGACTTACCATTAAGGCGGAAGTTATATGCGCCATCCGGCACGCCAGTCACGCCAGAGACTTCCTTGATCAAACTCTTTTCAATTTCATCCAAATTCATCATTTTATCACCTCCGAGAACTTACCATCAGCCTTGATTTTGCCGTTTTCAATCACAATAATTCGATCCGCAATCTTCATCAAGCGCTCTTGGTGCGAAATAATCAGCGTCGTGGTTTTAGCCGCCTTGATATCTTGGAAAATTTGCACCAAATTATCAAAACTCCAGATATCGATACCGGCTTCTGGTTCGTCAAAAATGAGGAGCTTTGGCTTACGTACCAGTACCGAAGCCACTTCGATTCTCTTTAGCTCACCTCCTGATAGGGAATTATTAACTTCGCGGTCCAAATATTCTTCAGGTTTAAGCCCAACCTTTAAAAGCGCATCAGAAATTGCCTTTTCATCTAGGTTTTCAGCAAAAACCGTATCTTCACCGGTCAAGGCTACGCCAAGTAAATCCTTAACCTTCACGCCCTTAAAATGAACTGGCTGCTGAAAAGATAGTGCAACACCTGCTTTTGCGCGCTCGGCAATATCGAGTTTAGTAATATCCTGGCCATCTAACAAAATTTGGCCGATATCTGGGTTTTTGATGCCCATTAAAACCTGCGCCAGCGTAGATTTACCGCTGCCGTTTGGGCCAGTAATGACGACAAGCTCGCCAGGCTTAACGGAAAGCGAAAAATCTTTGAGGATCTCACGTCCGTCAATCTTAAAATTCAAATTTTTCACATCTAACATAGTAGAAAAATTATATCACAGCACATATACATAGGAAATTATTTATGTTATACTTTGCAAGGACATCAAACCAGGGAGGTGGTAAAATGCCCTACATTAAGAGATGGCATAAAGATAACGATGGTGCAATCATTGGAGATCTATATAACGAGAAAGGTTTTCCGCAAGGATTTTTTGTAATTCCAGACGCTGTAATCGATACAAACGAAGAAGGCGAAAGGATAGTATACAATCCTAAAAACAAAGAAAGAGCTTATCTCCTTATAGGCAAAGAAGTACCAATCGAGCAAATTATGCTATAGCACATTCAAAAAGCCCCGAAAATCGGGGCTTTTTGACGAAAAAAATTTATTATGCTAAGATAATTCTATGCCGACTTAGCTCAGCTGGTAGAGCAACGGTTTTGTAAACCGTAGGTCGTCGGTTCGATCCCGTCAGTCGGCTCCACGGGAGACCGGGCTTCGCCAACGGCTCCACCGTAATTGCTCCAGAGGAGCTTTTTTGTTTGGGAACTGGGCTTCGCCAACGGTTCAAACCTAGTCCACATTGACTTTTTACCCCATTTATGCTATAGTTACATCAGGTTGGGAGTATCTTGAAAGGAGGTGAGCATATGAGCGAACCAAATTTCCCAATTATCAAAGAATGGGGATTGGCTTTTCCTAGACCACCGGCAGCGCAACTGCGCTTCAGAGATCGTAATGCCATTACACAAGGTCTACTCTTGTTCTTGGACAAAAAGAACTCTGAAATCGTATTTCCCGTGCCAGGTGCGTGTCGCTTATATGGCACAATCTGCAACGATGCAAAACGACCGGATGGCTCGGCCTTTATAAGCCTTAATATTGAAAAAATATACAAGGCATCAAAGAAAGGCCTCATCATAGAAACGGTAAACGGCAAAAAATATCGTGTTAATCGTAATAAGGCCTGTAAAGGTTTTTATAGATTCTTGCACGACGGACATGATTTAAGATTTACCGATAAATATAGCTATCTCTGGGAATGCCCGGTGGATACAAAAAATTTTGTGTAGCCTCCCCGCCCCTCTTGCAAATGAGCAAGAGGGGATTTTTGTGCTATAATGGCAATATGGAAATAGCCTTAATCATTATTGGGTGTGTCAATCTAGTTCTTCTTGGCATCATCATTTTTAAACTCAGCAAAAAATCATCAGCAACTGTAGACCTCAAGCCTCTCGAGGAACGCTTAATCCGCGTTGAGGGCGAAGTTAATAAGCTAAATCCGGCCATCGATCGCAACTTCCGCGAAAACCGCAAGGAAATCGCCGAAAACTTGGAACGCATCCAAACCGGCAACGAGAAAAAGCTCGAAGAAATGCGCGAAACCGTCGACGAAAAGCTCAAAGCCTCGGTCGAAAAACGCTTCAACGAAAGCTTCAAATCCATTTCAACCCAGCTCACTCAGGTTTATCAGGGCCTCGGCGAGATGAAAAACATGGCCAACGAAGTCGGCGACCTCAAAAAAGTCATGGAAGGCGTCAAAACCCGCGGTATCTACGGCGAGGTTCAACTTGGTGCTATCATCGAGGATATGCTCAATAAATCTCAGTACGAAGAAAATATCATCACTAAGCCTGGCTCCAACGACCGCGTTGAGTTTGCCATCAAAATGCCAGGCAAAGAAGATAATGTCTTCCTGCCGATCGACTCCAAGTTCCCAGTAGAAAACTACTCTCGCTTAATCGCTGCCTACGACGCCGGCAATAAAGACGATATTTTAACCTATCAAAAGGCTCTGGCAAACGACGTAAAAGAGCAGGCTAAGAAGATCTCAACTAAGTATCTCGAGCCACCAATGACCACCGATTTTGGTATAATGTTTGTACCAACCGAGTCACTTTATGCCGAAATCATCCGCATCCCAGGCTTATCAGACGAAATTCGCAAGAAATTCAGCGTCGCGATTGCCTCACCATCCACATTGCCAGTCATGTTAAATGGCCTCGTGATGGGCTTCCGCACGCTCGCCATCGAAAAACGCTCTGCCGATGTTTGGAATACACTAGGTGCCGTCAAAACTCAATTTAGTAAGTTCGGCGATTTACTAGACGGCGTCCAAAAGAAACTCCAAGAATCTGCTAACAAGATTGAATCAGCCAAAACCACCTCTCGCCAGATTGAACGCAAGCTCCGCGACGTAGAAGAACTTCCGGAATCCGATTCAATAAAAATGATCGGGGAGGTCTAAAGAATCAAAAAGCTGTTTTCTAAGTGAGTAAGACTTGGCCTAGCGGCCCGAAGCGCTCACTTAGAAAACATGTTTTTTGATTCTTATTAGAAGCCACGTATTTTATCGAATGGGAATAACCGGAAGAAAACCGGCCCGATAATTCGGCAATAAGGAATCGTGCCGAGACCATTGCGGGAATCCCAAGAATGTGAGCCTTCGCGATTATCGCCAGACACAAATAATTCACCTTCTGGGACAATCACGTCGACTTCACCAGAAATATCGGTCTTAGGACCACTCTCGCCGTCACGATATTCATTATCATAAACAAAACCATCTGGATGCTCAGAGTTATAAACCTTAAGAACACCGTCCTTGACAGTTACGCGCTCACCCGGAAAAGCGATCACGCGTTTGATAATATATTGCTCGTCGGTGTTACTTGGAATATTGCAGGTCATTGGGTTTTCAACACCTTGTGCCTTGTATGATCGCACTAATTCTTTATCTTCAGCAGCAAACACAATAATTTGGCCACGATCTGGCACATATTCATGCCCAGACATGTGGGCGAGCGATACAGCTAAACGATTCACTAGTACACGGTCATTCTCGTGCAAGGTATTTTCCATACTACCGCCAACTACGTTGTACGAGCGATAGACAAAGGTATCAAGAAAGATTGCGCCAAGTACAACAGCGCTCACAAAAATCACCAAACTAAGAATATCTTTAACAAGTGGGTGCTTCTGGAAAAAAGTTGGCTTCATAGCAACCATTATAACACTTTTTTGCTATAATATGATTATGGCTGATTTCATTTTCATCCGCAAATCACGTAATATCGCAAGCTCCGCTGTGCATGTTTTTCTGAATATTTTACTCGGCCTCGGCTCTGTTCTAGTTACAATATTTAGCGGCAGCCCCCTGATTGGTATTATTCTAGTTTTAGCATCGAAATGGCGCGTATTCGCTGTGCGACCACGCTATATTTTGACCAACTTCAAAGCTAGCCTCGTAGATTTGATCGTGGGCATCAGCATCGTCCTGCTTACCTATTACACTGGTAGCTCAATTCTTCCAGTCGACTTTATTTTGGCCGGCTTTTATTGTGTCTGGCTGATCTTCATTAAGCCACTCACGTCCGAAAAAGCAAACCTGGCCCAGTCCTTGGTCGCAGTATTCTTAGGTATGTCTGCCGCCACCATCGCCTCGGCCAGCCTTAATTCAATCCTGATCGTACTCGCCGCCTTCTTCATCGGCTATGCCGCCTCCCGCCACGTGCTCATCCAAACCAATGACCACGACTTCTTACTTACCACTCTCACTTGTGGCCTCATCTTCTCCGAAATCGCTTGGCTTTGCCATTCCTGGACCATTATTTACACATTTGGAACCACTGGCGTTCGCATTCCACAACTCGCCATCATTCTCACAATCTTCGCTTTCGTTTATAACAGCGCCCGCCAGGCCATCATCAAACACCAAGAAGATTTCAAATTCAAAGACATTGCCGCACCAGTAGCCTTTGGCGCAATTCTAATCGCGATTATTGTGATTTGGTTTAGCAACCCAATCTTTAATATCTAAAACAAATCGCAAATCTGCGGTCGTGGACAAGTTCAAGACCACATCCTTTAGCAAACTTAATTATATCCGGATGCTGCGAAGTATCAGCCTCAAGAATCAAATATTTTGTGCGTCCTTTAATTTGAAGGATAAGCTTCTTGATTAAATATAGACCGCCATCATCGGCATAAAGAGCTTCGTCTGGCTCAAATTTCAAAGAATCATCAATCCAATCCCAATTTTTGTCGACATAAGGCAAATTCGCCACAATCACATCAAAATTTCCATTAATATCATCCATTAAATCAGAAACCACAAAATCAACGCGCGCGTTTAGTTGCTCGGCATTTTTAATAGCAACCGTCGGCTGATGGATGTCAGAGGCAACAACTTTCGCCTGGGGAAGCTCCAAAGCCAAAGTAACAGCAATACAGCCAGAGCCAGTACCTACATCAAGAATTTTTTGCGGTTTTAGACCTAACACAAAATCAATAAGATCTTCGGTTTCAGGACGGGGAATCAGCACTGAATTATCTACCAAGAATTTACGACCATAAAAATATTTATAACCACGAATATAAGCTAAAGGCTCACCCGCCATACGACGGTTCAAGTCTTCATCAGCCCTTTGTTGTTCACTTTCACTCAAAATATAATCATTATGCGAAACCAGCCAAGGACGATCAATCTCGTCATGGAGTATATTCAAAATAATAAGCTCAGCATCAACAGGATCAAGTTTAGTTTTGGCCGCCGTCAGCCACGAGCTCACGTTCATTTTTGGTTAGCTCCTCAATCAAATCGTCAATATCGCCGTCCATCGCCGCGGTCACATTGGAGCGGGAATAATGGATACGATGATCGGTAATTCTATCCTGTGGGAAGTTATAAGTACGGATTTTTTCGCTGCGATCGCCCGTACCAATGAGGGATTTACGAGCCTCAGAAGCGTTTTTGCGCTCTTCTTCTTTCTTGCGTTCAAGAAGGCGAGAACGCAAAATATTCATAGCTTTCACGCGGTTTTGTTGTTGCGAACGCTCATCCTGCATCGCTACCACCAAACCAGTCGGAAGGTGAGTAATACGTACGGCAGAGTCGGTCGTGTTGACGCCCTGGCCACCATGCCCGCCTGAACGGTAAATATCAATGCGAAGATCTTCTGGTTTAATTTCTAAATCAGTTTCGGATGCTTCTGGAAGCACAGCAACGGTAGCGGTTGAAGTATGAATGCGGCCCTGGGATTCGGTAACCGGCACACGCTGCACGCGGTGCACACCGCCTTCAAATTTGAGCTGGCCGTAGGCGCGGTCGCCACTAACCTTAAAAATAACTTCCTTCATACCACCGGCTTCGTTTTCGTTTTGAGACATCAATTCTACCTTTAACCCGTGACGTTCAGCATATTTTACATACATACGATAAAGTTCGCCGGCAAAAAGTGAAGCCTCATCACCACCAGCGCCAGCACGAATCTCAAGAATAGCAGGTTTATCGTCGTCCGGATCGCGTGGGATAGTCAATTCTTCAAGTTTAGCATTTAGTTCAGCAATTTTAGCAGTTAAATTAGCAATATCATCTTTAGCGAGCGCGCCGAGTTCTGGGTCGTCAGCAAGCTCTTTAGCTTCGGCCAGGCCCTGCTCGGCCTGTGCGATTTGGTCATAAGTAGATTTAATCTCGGTCAACTCGGCCATACGACGCATTTTGGCACCAAAATTTGGGTCCGCGTGCGCATCGGCACTCATCATAAAATCTTGTAGTTCCTTTAATTCTGCGGCGTATTTATCCATAAAAATATTATACCATATCTTAAGCTAGGCGCGTGCCAGCGTCAAAGTTTCTGCCGTTGTTCTTGTAGACTGTCACGCTTTCATAACGCGGCAACTCGTCTTTCGTTACCGGCTCAAGCTCCGCAATCATTTTTTGCATTTCGTCTTCCGGAATGCGACGCTCGCGGCGGCGATTATTCTCCAAACATTCCTTCACCGGAGTATCAACAATAATCAAATTTATAGAGTAGGTAGGGAATTTCTCAAAAAACCAATTACGGTCCGCCCGGCGCGGGGAATTAGTATCAACAATAATGTCGGCTTGCTCTCTTTCTGAAACTCGAATCGCAATTTCAAAGGCGGCCCAAACTTCTTCCTCGTTTTTATGAATGAGTTCAGAACCAAAAAATGCAGCATAAAAATCCTCGATCGATAGATATCGCAAGTTGTTTTCCTTCGCGAAGCGCTTAGCAAATTCAGTCTTGCCAGCCCCCGAGAGTCCATGCATCAAATACATTTTTGCCATGCCAAAATTATAGCACGCCCTCCCCAAATTATGTTATAATATCTGCATGGATCTTTAGCTCAGTTGGCTAGAGCGTACGATTCACATTCGTAAGGTCACTGGTTCGAGCCCAGTAAGATCCACCATCGCCAAAAAAGAATACCCGAAGGGTATTTTTTTGTTGGCGATCCTAGCTTGCTGGGCGAGAACCAAGGTTCGAATGGAGGAGCGAAGCGACGACATCCCTATGGAGGAGCGAAGCGACGACATCCCTGCCCAGTAAGATCCACCATTCAGAATATAAACGACTTTTTCACCATTTTTCCCCTGTAAATCGCGGTTAAAACCCTTGCAAATTTCTGGGGTTATTTTTTAGCCGTTTTTTTTTCAATTTTTCGAGCCATGGATACGGCTTGACACCTATAAATTTCTTGGTTAAATCCCTTCCATTTTTATACGTACCGACTTTGTATGTTGCGTCTCGGCTTGTTTGGCTTCGAAGCAAGACTCGGTTGAAGTTTTAAGAAGCGAATAAATCAATTCTTTGTACTGTGTAAAAAATTGAGAATTACTTTGAAAACTTTAGCACAATCATTTCGCATATGTTAAAATAGTATCGTAAGGCTTGGGAGCTATTAGGTTAAATGCAAAAATGGCAAAGCGTTAGTCTTGGCAAGCACGATTACTCAAGTTGGTTATCGTCCACTCGTGTGCTATTTTTTGTTTTTCTAGTATCTATTTTTAGTATTTTTGTTAATAAGAATTCCGTATATGCAGATGCCTATTCTGCTTCGTTATCTGGGGCAGGTTCAGTTAACATCGATTTGGCTGGTGCGTCTGGCATTGGTACTGCTAGCAGCACCATAACGGCAAATACTACTTGTCCAAACGGCTACATTATTTCAGTTAACGGTATAAACGACAATGAAACCGGTGATTTTAATCTCTATCTTGATGGAGACGATTCGGAAACCACCAACAAATTTACCACTTCTTCTGGTACATTAAGTACCCCCGCTATGCTTAGTGCAGATACATGGGGTATATTAGTTAACAACGATCTATATTCCGGGGTTAGCAGTACTCCAGTAGCATGGTTTAATGTTGGTGTGGGTGACTACACACCTGGTGTGAATAATACACACACTCTAACTTATGGCGCTTCGTATGATGGTTCTATGTTGGCTGGTACTTATTCTATGGCAGATAACGGTCGCATTGTGTATACGCTGGAAATGGATAATACTTGTGTTAATTATACGGTAGCCTTTGATGCTAATGAACCTAGCGGTGCGCCAACCGCTACTGGCACAATGGAAAACCAGAGTATTACCAAAGGTGTACCTACTCCTTTGACGGCTAATACTTTTGAGGTTACTGGATACGCATTCACGGGATGGAATACAGCAGCTGATGGCTCTGGAGCGAGCTACGCTGATGGCGCCAGTGTAACTAATTTAACCGCCGTCAATACGACTATTACGCTCTATGCGCAATGGTCACAAAATATTATTCAAAACTACGCGCGCTGTCCTTATCTTGGGGTTGGTGATACAGAGTTACTCACTGATATTCGTGACGGCAAGACCTACTGGATTGCCAAGATGGCAGATGGTCACTGCTGGATGACGCAGAATCTCGATCTCGATATCGAGACAACACCAAATAAAGTCGCGGCCTTAACTTCCGAAAACACCGACCTCAATGTATACAACGCTAACGGCTACACAGATGCTCTAGGCTATTCGCAGGATAGCACAACCAACGTGATCACTTGGACTCCTGAACGCGCTACGCTTACAGCAGAAGAGATGGTTGCTAGCAACTGGGCTGCATCTAACAGTTATACTACGAATTATTCTCTCGACCCTGGAGATTATTATTACACCGACACCTTCCAGACATCCCTAAACTCTCCTGCAATCAATTTACTCGACGATGATCATTCTTCAGCCCTGTGGCAGTCTTTCTTTAGCACGACTCCATTTGCAGGCAATGGCGTGCATGGCCATGTGGGTAATTATTATACCTGGTCAGCTGCCGTAGCGTCGAATGATACTTCTAGCTACCGTTCCTCAACGCTCGCCAATATCGCTAATAACCCTCAAAACTCAATCTGCCCCGCTGGTTGGCGATTACCACTTACTACAACGGCTAGCCCAAATTACACGAATGAAGGCTCGTATGATGAGGTAAAACGATTAAATTTTGTCTTAAATAATAATCAAAATATCACAAACAGTTCCGCCAAGCTCGAGGCCGCTCCGTTCTATATGACTAGGGCCGGCTACGTCGATGCGTCAGAAGCTACGGGGCCAATGACACGTGGCGGTCGAGGTAGTGGTATTTGGACTAGTGCGGCCAACAGCAGCAGCGAAGCAGAGACGCTATATGAATCAAGTACTTCCGTTAATGCGCCAAGCAATAGTAAACGTAATCTTGGTTATCCAGTGAGGTGCATCTCTCGCGACGAAGCCGTTGTCTATCGCACGATTACATTCCAAGCTAATGAACCAGCCGGAGCTGGCACAGCTACGGGTACGATGGCACCGATGTCTATTGCTGCAGGCGCTAGTGACACCTTGAGACCTAATACCTTTATGCTTCCTGGATATACTTTTACCGGCTGGAATACCTCAGCCAACGGCACTGGTACGTCTTACGCCAATGGGGCTAGCATTACGCCGAATGCAGACGTGACGCTCTATGCACAGTGGAATATGGTTTATGCGGTTACTTATAACTATGGTACTGAAGTCTTTGATGGGTCAAGTTATATTGATACAAAGACTAAGTTGTTCGATACGGGCCTAATCAATAAAGATTTCATGCTATCATTCACCATAAGCAATGTGACTAACGTAAGTGGTCAAAGTAACAATCTAAATAACTTTGCGACTGCTATGCAGGAAAGTAATCCCTATCCGGGTTTCGTGATTCGCCGAAGCACTAGTGATAAAAACGATACCTATAAGATCATTGCGAATGCGACGGGAAGCATAAAATATGATCCTGGCACTCAATTTGCCGTTACGTCTGGCGTTCAATTAAGAAGAGGGAGCGGGCTATTATATTTCAACAACGCTACCACTAACCCTGTGCTTGATTATAATAATTTAGCTGGCACATTTGATTCGCCACTGGTTTTTGGCGCTGGACTTAGCGGAAGTAATGTTCCTTGGCGCTATTCCAATGCTACTTTAACTGATATCATTTTGACGATTAACTATGCATATAACGATACTGTAACCTTGCCAACGCCGACCAAGACCAACGACACTTTCCTCTATTGGGATACTGTCGCTGATGGCTCTGGTGCTCATTATAGCGGTGGAGCTACGGTTACACTGTCTAGAAGTCTTACGCTTTATCCAATTTGGCAAAGCACAGCTCCAGGCGCAACACATACCGTGACTTTTCTTGCTAATGCACCGGCTGGCGCACCTACGCCTACTGGCACAATGGCAAATCAAACCGTCGCTGATAATGTGGCTACTAATCTGACTCCAAATGGTTTCGCCATCAGTGGATATGAGTTTAATGGCTGGAATACGGCTGCAAACGGTAGCAGCACTCGATATGCCGATGGGGCGTCGGTCACGCTCGCCGCTGATTTGATACTCTATGCACAGTGGACACAGGTGTTGCAGCATTATGTCAACTATGACTTTGGCGACGAATCTTTTGACGGGTCTGGTTACATCGACACAAAGATAAAGCTATTTAGTTCAGAATTGATAAGCAATGATTTTACTCTGTCATTCGGCATGGCAAATCCAACATTCCTAACTGGCCAGGATGGAAACTTTAATAATGTGGCGAACTCTATGGACGAATCGGGCTCACCATGGCCGGGGTTTGTAGTGCGATTCAACTCTGACAATATCAATAAGAACAATACGTATAATATAAATGGTAATGTCACCACAGCTCAAAGCGATAAATTAAATGCGAACCCAGGACTGAGTGTTGGGCTCAAGCTAGAACGCACTAGTGGGTATTTGTACTTGAATGATAATCATACTACAGCTGTGCTTAATTTTAATAATTTGGCGAATACTTTTGACACTCCACTTACATTCGGTGCAGGTCTTAAAAACGGCCAGCCGTTCCGCTATTCCGACGTCGATGTTAGTGATATTCTTCTTAAGATTAAGTATAATCATGGCACTACGGTGACTTTACCGACTCCAACTAAGACCAATGACACGTTCCTGCACTGGAACACCGCTGCCGATAATACTGGCGCGTCCTATAATGGTGGAGATACGGTTACGGTAAATGATGACATAACACTTTACCCAGTTTGGCTAAGCGATGTTCCCGTTACGACTCATACTGTCACTTTCCTCGCGAATGCACCTACTGGAGCGCCGACTCCTACTGGAACAATGGCAAATCAAAGCATTGTCGAGAATATAGCTACGAATCTTAATCCTAACGCCTACGTCATCAATGGTTATACTTTCGACGGATGGAATACGGAGGCCAATGGTAGCGGCACTCGATATGCCGATGAGGCTTCGGTCACACTTACGGCAGATATGACGCTTTATGCAAGGTGGACTCAAGTGACCCAGCATGACCTAACTTATGTCTTCGGCAATGAATCATTTGATGGCACCAACTCACTCGACACGAATATTAAATTATTTAGCTCGGCTCTAAACTCTAAGGACTTTGATTTGTCGCTTAATATGGGTACCGCTACTTATGTAACGAATTCAGATAATATAAATAATATCGTTACCGCAATGAGCGAGGCTGGCCAACCTTATCCAGGTTTCGTCGTGCGCTACGGTTCGTCTGCCAACCCTGTGACTAAGTATAACTTCGTAGCAAATGCTTCAACGACAAATTCCGACAAATATACCCTCAACAATATTAATAACACTGATGGATTCAGGCTCCGCCGTGTTAATGGTGCAATGTACCTAAACAGTAACGAAACATCTGTCGTAGACTTCAATCATCTCGCCAATACATTTGATTCACCACTCGTCTTTGGTGCTGGATTGAGTGGGAGTAACCAGCTATTCAGAAATTCAAAGATTGATTTGACCAACATCAGATTGACAATCACATTTGACAGCATCGATACGGTTACCTTGCCGACACCAGTCAAGCCTCTATATGTACTTTCCGAGTGGAATACCGCTGCGGATGGCTCCGGTGCTAGCTACCCAGCAGGCAGTATATTTACGCCAAGCGCCAATCTCACCCTCTATCCAATCTGGGATCCAATTGTGCCAGTAGTGAACGAATATCATGAAATTAATCTCGAGAAGACTCGTGGTACTTCCACTGCTACGATTGACTTAACAGGTATGGATATGGGATCTTCCGTGCAATTCAAGTCAAGCGATACTTCAATTGCAACCGTTGACAGCAATGGTGTAGTTACCGCCATTAACCCAGGCGAGGCTACTATCACTGTACTCGGCGCCAAGAGAGCCTACTACAATGTCTACGTCAGTGAATCTGGCATCCCACTATTCAACATTACTCCAGATCCAATTCAGATATACTATAATAGTCGTGACGCTTGGGATGCGACTAAAACCAAGGCTAGCTTCCTAGCAAACATGCGAGAGACATTTGAAAAGTCTGGCTGTAAGATTTATAATTATCGCGACAATAACGGCTATTTAGATTCAGCTGTCGCTTACGGCTGGACCGACGGCTCCAATTACTGTGACCAGTCTAGGGCTTACGATACTGGTCAGACTGGTGCGCTCAATGTCTACCTCTATGACACCACAAACCAACAAAAGACCGGTAACGCTTTATCCTACACTGGAGCTACAAATGGCCTCATTTACAACATGATTCCGGGCAAGACTTACTATTGGGAATTAGCCGACGACCCAACAACTTACGGCCTAGTCAAAGCTACCGGTAAGCACCGCATTCTGAACTTTACCCAAGGCGACAATAGCAGAGTTAGTGGTTCTCAAATCACTCGCAACACCCGCGAAATCGGTGGTCTGCCAGTTGATACTGATTACAATGGCACAATTGATGGTTACACTAACTATGGTCGCATCTTCCGCGCTGAACGTCTCTGGACCGCCAACGGTGCCAACGCCGACAAATTCACTAATCTCGGTGCCAACTTCGAAATCGATGTGAGAAGCCCTGGCGAGGGAAGCTCCGATAGCAGATTAGCTGGCTACCGCAACGATACAGTTGTCCAGTATGCGGTCAAGCAAGGTGTTGATACCTCGAATTATGATACTCTGCGTGCAGTAGTAACTCGCGCCATGCAAAATGTAATTAACGGTGATAATATCTACCTCCACTGTTCTTATGGCTCTGACCGTACTGGTACACTTGCCTGGGTGCTAGAGGGCTTACTCGGCGTGACCGACGAAGCTAGACTAGGCGATTACGAACTCTCTACCTTTTACGGCGCCGTCGACCGCAACCGCTACTTCGAGTACGAAGGTA
Source organism: Candidatus Saccharimonadota bacterium (assembly GCA_024699125.1). Lineage (GTDB taxonomy): Bacteria > Patescibacteriota > Saccharimonadia > Saccharimonadales > Saccharimonadaceae > Nanosyncoccus. The sequence continues at coordinate 14,075 of JAILQE010000012.1, read as the reverse complement.
GCAATACTAAACGCTTTACCTATATGATGACCTTTCTTGAAACCGGCCAAAATGTCTATGATTGGTATATGTATGGCTCGATCGACAAGACCGCAGATGCAGCACTCATCAACAACTTCCGCACCGCAATGATTACCTATGAGTCTGAGGGATAAATGAAGAAACTTGGTTTTATATTGACAGGCTTGCTAAGCGTCATCTTTTTGAGCATAACGTCCACTTCCACTTTTGCAAATACTAAGGAATCGGGAAATAGCCCTATAATGCAAGTAGCGCCGGTTATAGATGAGCTTTCGCTCAATCCGGGTACGCAAGCCGATAAATCTATTCGTGTCGCTAATCATGGAGACCAAAAACTTAACATCCGAGTTTATACTGCTCCATATTCGATCATAAAAGAAACTGGCGGTTCGGATTTTGAAACTCAGTCTGAATATACTCAAATCTATCATTGGATTAAAATCCAAACTTCTAGCTTCGACTTTGCTGAAAGTGCCCACTTTTCTATCGAGCCAGGCAAAGCTGAGACTATCAACTATCGCATAACGGTCCCAGAATCTGCTCCTGGTGGTAGCCAACATGCGTGTATTTTTGTCGAAACTGTACCTGACAACTCCGAAGAATCAAGCTCCATTATCACAGTTTCCCGCACTGCTGTTAAGATCTTCGCCGACGTCTCAGGAGAGACCGTTAATGACGCAAAAATCACTACTTTAGAATCCAATTCTGACATCGTACTGGGCGGAAAAGTATTCGCAAGAGCTTCAGTAGAAAATATTGGCAACGTCGACATAAAGCCAAACCTAACTCTTAAAGTCACCTCATCGTCAGGAGAAACAATTTTTGATAGCACTAAGGTCGCTATGATCTTTCCGGAAAACCAAAGTCAAATGGAAATCTATTGGCCTGATACTCCGATGTTCGGAATTTATCATTTAACTGCTATCGTAAGCGTGCTTGGAAAGTCTGAAGTCATCGAAAAACAAATTATCATCGTGCCAGTATGGTTTGTTGTTTTGCTCTTACTGGTTGCTCTGGCTATAATTCTAATTATTTGTCATCGTAAAAGACAATCCAAAATGGAAAAAAGCCTTAAGAAAATCGCAAAATTCTAGGTATTATAAAAACGTAAGAGCAAGCTCTTGATTTTGTATTTTTTTATATCCTTAGAAAATATTTCGTATTTTCTCGTCTCGTTTTAACATAGATTCTCATGACTGTATCAAAGATTCTTCTGGAGCACGGTGCGAGGAAATGATCGTTCTCCCTTTTCTCGCTCCACCATCCGTTGTTTCATTGAGCTACCCCGGAAGGCGCTGTTTGCAACAATAGCTTCGTCGATTGGAGCAAATTTTAAGGCAAAACCAGCCTCTTTCTCGCCATCATCTAAACTTTGTTCGCCAACTCTGCCCTCAACTTCGCAAGTATAATAATAGTTATATTGCACAAAGATAATATCCTCGCCGGCTTCGTCCTTGTTTTATATTCTTAGGATTTCCCCAAACTCTTTGACGGATTCCAGTGTTAACGTCTCGATGTTTGATGGTACGTTAAGAGGCGGCGCGGCCGCAGTCAATAACGCCAGCCATATCACCGCAACCGAATCTGGCGCCACATCGGTCGGTATCGACTCGGTAGTCACCGAAGTTGTCGATGGCGTAACCTACAAGATAATTTATTATCAATAATTATTGACCAAGTATTTTTTGGCTGTCCTCATCTACGACGACAGCTGCTCTTTGGTTTAGCAGCAAAGCCTTAAGACCGGCCTTTTCGATACGTTCTTTATAAAGCTTGGTCGCTTCGGCATGGTCCGGGATATCAGCGTGAGCGATAATATATTGGTCGATTAGTCCAAGCCCACTATATATAGGGTCTACCCCATAGATTTCCGGTACCGCTTCTGGCATAAGATGATCGTGACCATAATATTTCAAAGTGTCGGCTGCCAACATGGCTCCGGCGCTATTGCCGCCGTAAACATATTTGTCCTGTTTTAAATCATTACGAACAATCTTGTCGAAACCACTCAAATGGCAGGCCGCCGCCAAAAGAAACACATTCCCGCCAATCGCAAAAATCAAATCCGGTCGATAAGAATCTATAAATGCGGCCAGTTCATCTTGTTTGCCAAAATATGCCCTAAGATCCAGCTCTTTTGCTTCGATACCCGCTTGCATCATCACTGCTAATTTGCTAGACACATCGGACGCTCTTTTTTCGTCCGGATAATAATCGCGAGCATTTGTGATAATTAGCGCTTTGCGCCCTGAGCCCATTAAGCTAAGTAATTCATTTTGATAGTCTCCAAAGTCGTGGCTAGTTAGAAATAGTCTCATGCGACGATTGTAACACACAGAAAAAGCCCCCGCAAAACTGCAGGAGCTTTTAACTTCATAGGCTTTCAATAGTCTCCGAAAGGGCTTTTTTGAGCTCTGTAGCAACAGCCTCTTTGACTATTGTCTCCATTCGGTCGACTTTCACACCTAACTTTTCAATCGGATGCGGATACAACCCGATTAATGTTGGAGAAGCGAGAGCAAACTCGCCGGGAAGCAGCAAGCGCATCATCAATGCGTTTTTTGCCCGATCCAGCAGGCATAATTGAATGTCGCCTTCACGACCCTTACAAGAAACACGGCCACGGCCACCCTTGAGCTTCTCTACGTCGCACGCATTTGCGACTTCTATGAAACACGTGTAAAATTCGTTGCTGACGCTCAATACGCCATCTTCGTCGCACAAGGAGCTAGGGCTCGGCGTGATGACCGTATGAGTCTCCGGTCCGCCGATAGACCAATTAACATAGTCAATTGGCCTATCAGGAAAAACGTCACCGTCCGACGTTGTGTAAATAACACTTTCCGCTTCAACACCGTCAAAGTGTGTTGTTCCTCCGTCATGATAATACGTGCGTTTGATCGTAAACGCCAAGTACGGCTCGAAGTCGTCTTTGCGGCAAAATGCCGGCATCGTTCGCGCGGCCACTTCGTCAAATAACTTAACGAAGGCCTCGGGGAGATCTCCCAAAATTTTTCTATTCACAGTCTTAGTCTTATTCATTTTCCACCCCCATACAATGAAACATATTTTTCCAACAACATACGCGCATTGCCACCGCAGCCGCCAAAGACCATTTCAGGATATTCCTGAATTGCTTTACGAACCTCCGGGATACGCGCGTCGCGATACGCCATGACCATACGAACGATTCCGTCGTACGACATCTTTCTAATATCGCCGATCTCATACGGCTCAGGATTACTCATCCCAAACCAGCTGCACGACAGCCCGGTTAACTTGTCTACCGTCACGATGTTGCGATTATTGACATGAATTGCGCCAATCGCAGCAGGGCAAAACGGCACCTCATAGTTGATGCCAAAACGCCGGCCAATCTGCGCGTGCAGGTCAGTCAATTCCTCATTGCTAAGTTTATGCTCAGCATAATACTCGTTTTCGGAATCACCAGCGTTTTCGAGTTCGCCGATCAACGGAAATACTCCGTTGCTCACGCACTGATCAATGATGCCCATCAGCTCGCCAAGGTTACCGCGCTCCGGGACAATCGATGCCGCAATATTGGTCACGCCGCTGTTGCAGCGCTGTCCGAGCTCTCTTGCGAGCATCAACAGATGTCTCCGGTTTGCGATGTGTCTAGCTGCCAATTCCGGTCCAACCCCCAGCATTTCGGCCACAGTTTCCGGCCGATCGCTGTTATACTGAACCATCACAGCTAAGCGACCATCCTTTACATACTCCTCCAGCTCATCATCCCAGTAAATTCCATTATTAAAAATGGACCAAACGAAATGACAATCTGCAGTCGCGGCGATTAACTTCTTCAATATGATTAGGTTACGACCAAAGGTCGGCTCACCTAATCCGCAGACAAAGCCCACATTGGGGATACGGGCCTCGTTTCTCTTATCAATCTCGGCAGCAAGCGCCGCCACAGCATCGATATCGAGTTCTGCCGGCTCACTGAGTGCCGCACACGAACTATCGCAGCGAGGGCAATGGCCATTGCAGGCCGAGCCAAGTTGTACATCTAGCAACATCAACCTCCCTCCATTACGAGTAGCCTGCTTCAGCGTTTCTTCTTGAATCCGTGGATGCCACGGAGCATAGGTAGGGAACATATTATCTTCCTCCAAACAGTTAAGGTACGGGGGTAAAACTCAAAAAATCCACCCCGTTCATCACATATTATAACATAAAACGCGAGAAATTACCAGGGATGGGCCAGAGTAAGTAACCTTATTATATTGAAGTTTTTTCCGCTCCTATGTTAAAATAAAGCCATAAGGAGTATTTTTTAAATGAACGAAACATCAGAAAACAAATCCGAAACGCTCGAAGACAAAATTCAAGCCGTCAGCGCTCCGGTAACTGCGAGCGAAACCAAAGTTAAACGTGGTACAGGATGGAAAATCGCAACCATCGTCCTCGCTATCTTCGCCATTATCGGCTGTGGTGGCCTTTGCTATCTATTCTTTGTAGATGGTTCGACCAGCCTACTTGGCCGCACGGTCACTTCCGGCAAAACCGTCAAAGAAGAACCAAAGGATGAGCCAAAGAAGGACGAGCCAAAAAAAGATGAGCCAAAATACGAGGACAAAATCTCCCTCTCGCAAGATTCCGACAAAGGTATCTGGCACTTCCTCTTTAAGGAATTATTTATTCGTCTCGATGGCCAAGTTGGTAGAATCACAGACTACGAATATTCAGAAAGCTACGGCGGCCTCCGCAGGCTCCGTCTCTGGTACCATACTTGCCTAGAAGGCGATGACTGCGACGATACTCCAAGCTTCGCCACCAAAGAAGGCAACGAATACGGTCTTGCCGAAATCGAAATCTTCGATGGCCTCGAAAATGTCCCAGAAGATGCTACAAATCGCAAATATGTTGGCACTGTAAACGGGGACAAAGAAATTTATGTTCAAATCTTCGACAAAGAATGGTATGAGCGATACGACATCACGGTTCCTGGCGATGACGCATACGAGCAAAGATGGCTCAATGACGACGCCAAACAACTAGGAGAGATCTTGGGCGATATCCAAAACTACACCGGCACCGACTACTAAAATCTTAAAATCCGGCCCTTTTAGGGGGCCGGTTTTTTGTTAAAATCATACTTCCATGCAAAAAAGTTATGCTAAAATAAAAATATATGAAGGGAAGTGCGTCGGGAATTCTTTATTTCTACATCCATTTCGTCACCGAAGTGCTTTGCTTCTATTTTCTTTATTCCTACATCGGCGACAGTATTCTAGCCTGGACGATCCCGTTTGTCTATGACGCGCTTGCATTTGTACCACAATCCCTAATCGGCCATCTTAGCGACAAGTTCGATAAAATTCCGTTCGGGATAATCGGTATGCTGACGATGATGGTTGGCCTAGCTATTTTTGCGCTTTTGCCGCAGCTCTCGATATTCCTACCGCTCATACTCATCTGCTTTGGTAATGCTTGCATGCACGTAGCGGGCGCCGAAGTCACCTTGCGCTCATCGAACGGCAAAATTGCCCCTAGTGCTATCTTTGTGGCTGGCGGTTCGTTCGGCGTCATTACTGGTAGATTGCTTGGTGACTTCGCCCCATTCTGGGTCATTCTAACTCTCGCAGCTACCGCCATTCCATTCATCCATATCGCCGAAGAATATCGCAAAAAGACCGCCAAAGACGAAAATCCTTGCAAGAATTTCAACTACGCCAATCCGGCTGTATCGGCTGGACTGCTAATCGTTGCTGCGGTGTTTATCGTCATCGTACGCGGCTACATGGGCTACGGCATCCCAACTTCCTGGAACAAGAGTACTTTCCAGACCATCCTGCTATTTTCGTTCATGGGCATCGGCAAAGGTCTCGGTGGTATTTTGTGCGACAAGATCGGCGTCCGCAAAACCGCCATCATCAGCGTGCTTGGCGCTCTACCATTCTTACTTTTCGGCGACAACGTTATGATTGTCTCACTAATTGGCGTCATGCTGTTCTCGATGACGATGTCGATTACGCTCGCATTGCTCGTCTCCGTACTCAAAAAAGCCCCTGGCCTAGCCTTTGGCCTCACCACGATTGGGCTATTCCTCGGCACTGCCCCGGTATTCTTCATCAAGCTTGGCAATTTCTTCACGAACTGCGCCCTCATCGTAATTGCCACCATTATTTGTTTCTTCATCTTAATGAAAATAACAAGAAAGGAGTCAAAATGAAGAAAACTTTAACCATCTCGGCTATTGCCATCGCTGCTATCTTTGCGATCTCTGGTCTATTCGTCGCTAATTCTTATGCCGACGTCATCACCCCTGGTGGCCGCCGTCCGGTAACCACTACCGAAGAACCAGCCGAAGAAAGCAATATTAAAGAAGTTTTGATTCTTGCCTTCACCATCATCAACTCCGGTATCTTAGTCGCCAACCTCATTATGCTAGCTATCCTTTGCTCCCGCAGCAAAAAGGCTCCAGCCGTAGAAGGCCCAAAGAATGCCTGAGATTAATATCACATCCATCACGCCGTCTTGGCTCGCAACTTCGCTGCCATTTATTATCGCTGCAGCTTTAACGCTCATTGTTATATTAACGACGGCCTATCTCGTCAGGAAGGAATTAAAGCGTGAAAAAGACGAATAAATTAGCTCTTGGCCTTAGCCTCGCTTCGGCCGCTGTGGCCGCCGTACCAGTAATTTTGCCAAGGAGGGCATCGGCAGACATGGGCGCACCATATGCTTATACGTTTGAGCTCGTAATCACTAATCCGAACGGCGCACAATGTAAGGACGGCAACGGCAAAACCGTCAAGACGCTCGCTAACGGAGCGAAGTTCAAAGCTATGCAAGACTATGGAGACACCGTCAGTTCTAACAAGATAGAAAGCTACTATGTCATAGATGAGCAATGTTCGGTCTCGCCACAAGACATCAGTATGGCCAACAAGAACTTTGATTTGTCCACTATTGAGAAAGAAACATCACCGCTAAAACAATATGTTATCAACGACGAAGCATATTTATACAAAGGCCCGGGCGAACAATTCGGCAAAGTCGACGACAACTATCACTTGCCAAAAGGAATTGTAGTCTCTGCGGATTACTACGACGGGTACTGGATGTATACCTCATACGAAGGCCACACTGGCTGGATTAACCACTTTAATATTTTCCAAAAACACCCAAACACTGCCGACATTGCCACTAGTGAATGGAACTCTAACATCATCACTACTCGCAATAAAGTCGAGCTCAAAGATACGCCATACGAAGACGGCAAAGTCGTTGCCACTATTGAAACTACCCCACTAACTGAACTTCCAGTACTCTATGTTTTTAACCTTAGTAAGTACGAGAGCCAAGTTTACATTTCTTACGGCGATAAGGCCGGCTGGTATCACAAAAACTCACTTAGCTACGACATAGCATTTTCCGTAAACAACAACTACAGCTACGCTATGGTTGCTAAGGAGGGCGAAGCTACTGTTTCTGAATTTGTTGACTCGGGAGCAACTATTGCTACAATTCCGGCCAGCGTTGAAGTGCGCAAGATTTACACTTCCAACACCGCCTCAACCAACCCTAACTTCTATTTCGAAGACGAGACTGAACGTTCTTATGTTGAATGGCGCGATGAAGCCGGCAGACACACTGGATGGGTCGACAACATCGTTCTCGCTGACAGCATTTCTACCGGCACAAAAGAGCAATATGCCGAAATTGATCGCCCAATTCTCGACGCGGTAAACGGTAAAGAAATTGGCGAAACCATCGCAGCTGGAAGCCGTTATTATGCTGATTATTACTACCGCGTCTCCGACGATGAAGTTTGGTACCATATTTCGTTCAAAAATGACACGATTACGGGCTGGATAAAAGGTGCTCCAAAAGCAGAAATCGAAGAACTCGAAAAGCAAAAAGGCAAAGCAATCGAAGATGCCATCACGAACCCTATCCCAGACATTCCAACCTATGACTATGCCGAAGCTCATGATAATTCCACGATGACGATGATTTGGCTCTTGGTCTGTGCCGGCCTACTTGCTGCCGCAGTCACCGCCCTTATCATTATTCGCGCTCGCCGCAGTGGCGAAAAAACCGCCGGCGATAAAGATGGCGACAACAAGCCTAGCGAAGATAAACCTGGCGAAGACAAATCCGACAAAGAATTGGCCGACAAACCAGCCGATGAACCAACTAAGGAAGAGCCAAAGGCTGAAGAACCAAAAATCGAAGAATAAACCTCATACATGCTAGGTTCGTTAATTCAGCTACTGCTAACCTGTCTGGGTCTGACAATTTTGATCGAGACTACACTCGCTATCATTTTGGGCGTCCGCAAATGGGATATCCTCATCGTAGTATTAGCTCAGATTGTCACCAACCCTATAGTAGTACTGACCTCGAACCTAGCTATGTATCTTATAGCTGGCCACTACGACCTCGTTAGTTTTTATATAACTATGGCTATTATGGAGGTCCTGGCAGTTATTGCCGAGGGCTTTCTTTATAAATACGCTTTCAAAGATTATCGAGCGATCAAGCCGTTTTTGTTGTCTTTCATTTTGAACGGCATTTCCGTATCTTTAGGCTTTATTATTCTCAAATAAAACTATTAGCATTATTGACCATAGTGTATTTTTGTGGTATAATAACACAATTACATACGTAAAGGAGGTGTCACCATGACACAGTACATTTATCCTATATATTGCTGCTACGACAGCGGTATCACGACGGACGAGGAGAACGCAATCGTTAGCGCTCTTAAAGAATTTAAGGCGCTGTTCCCGGAGCGAGAAATCCGTAACTACGGCAGAAGCTCTTGGGGCAATGGTTCGTACAACTGCGCGGACTGGTACGTCCAGCATACAGACAAAATCAATAAGCTGGAAATCGGTCACCAGCAACTCGATGCGGAGAGCATGCTCAGCCTGCTGATGAACGAACCTTGGCAGCAAAAAAGACCGCATATTGATGTGGTTTTCGTCTCGGACGACATCACAACGAAGCGTTTAAATTTCTGCTTTGGTGCTGCATGTGGGCGTGTTACGGTGCAGAGCGTCTATCGCTACCGCCATGCCTCTAGTCTCAACGAAGAGGAAAAAGCGCTGGCTATCAAAGCCGTCGTGCTGCACGAGCTCGGCCATACCCTCAATATGGCTGCGAATCCTTATCGCAGGAAAACCGAGCCAAAACTGGGCATACATTGCGCCCAGCACGGCTGCATTATGCAGCAGGGTATGAATGTGCCGGAGTTTGTCCAGCACGCCAAAGACGCACGCGCTCTAGACAGATGGTATTGCCCGCTCTGCCTGGCGGACGCTAAGCGTCACATCGCTGCACAGCAGCAGTTTGTCGTAGCAAACACCTAAAGAAAGGTCGGTCCCTCGTGGGCCGGCCTTCACTTTTTTTAGCGGTATCCTTCAGCTTGCGCCTCAAACAGTGCCCTATAAACCCCACCCCGTTTACCGTATTACCGTTCATGGCTACATTATAACGCTTATAAATATTCTATTGCGCCAGGTTCCTCTTTAACTTTGTGCTGTCTAGACGAAATATGATTCACTTCGCAATAACGTCTCTTAAACTCGTCCTCATTTTTTAATAATTCGCGCATTTCTTTTAAGAAATCACGGTAGTTCTCGTCTTCAAAAAACATATTTTCCGAATCTTCCTCGGAATATCTCTTAGACAGGCGCTCAATCGTAAAATTCAAATAATCCTCAATATTCTCGTCCGGCATACGCTCTTTCGCCACGAAAAAACTACGAATAAAAACGATATCGATTCTCGAGTTGCGATCCGCTGAAGAAACCAATTTCCCGTAAACACTACGCGGTTCATCCTCCTTAGAAGAACGGTGATCCTCGATAGCTTCTTTAATTATTTGGCGTTCTTCGACCGTGAAAAACTTTTTCAGACCGTCATCGTTGGCGAAATTACGCGCTGCGATCAAATGATGCTTTTCGTGGTCTTCATATTTGCCCCAATCATGACAAGCAGCAATCGTATAGATCAAATCTGGTTTCAGCTGCAAACCAAAAGCTTCATTCAGCTCAAAGCTGCGACGAATCACCTCTTTGATATGTGCCAAATTATGTCCACCGTCGTTTTTGGCATACTCCGGAAAAATATGCTCTTCGACATAGGCTTTGAGTTCTGGATTCACAATTACCTCGGCTCCAACATACGAATTCATACTCCTATAATACACCAGATTTGGTATAATAAACTTATATGTTAGAGGTCAAAAACATTTCGTTCGTCGCTGATGGACGTAAAATTTTGGACAATGTTTCTTTTCGGCTTGAACCGGGTAGTTTTTTGGTAATCACCGGCCCAAATGGTTCTGGTAAATCGACTCTAGCCCAGATTCTGATGGGCATCAAAAAACCAAGTGCCGGACAAATCCTTTTTGACAGCCAAGACATCACCGAGTTTAGCGTTACCGAGCGCGCCAAACTTGGCCTCGCTTTTGCTTTTCAGCAACCAGTTAAGTTTAAGGGACTCACCGTACGAGAACTTCTCGAAATTGCCGGCAAAAATGTCGAAGGTGTTTTGACGAAAGTCGGTCTCGACCCGACCGAATATCTAGACCGCGAACTCAGCTCCACGCTTTCTGGTGGGGAATTGAAGCGTATCGAAATCGCTTCCGCTCTGGCAAGAGAAGCCAAACTGACGATTTTTGATGAACCAGAAGCTGGTATCGATCTCTGGAGCTTCGAGAAACTCACCGACACTTTCAGCGAACTTAGAGACCAAACCAAAGACCGCTCCATCATGATTATTTCGCACCAAGAAAGGATTCTAAAAATTGCCGACCAAATTATGATCCTAGAAAAAGGCAAAATCAAATCCTTCGGCCCAGCCACCGAGATTTTGCCAAAAATTCTGGAGGGCCAAAAATGAGACTCAGCGAAGAAGTCAAACAGATTTTCTGCGAAGTCGCCGAGCTGACGGAAATTCCGGCCGGAGCCTATAATTTTAGAGTCAACGGCAAATCCGTCGGCCGCCAATCTAGTGAAAATATTGATATCAAACCTAAAACCGACGTCAGCGGCCTAGAAATTTATATCAAAGCTGACACTAAGAACGAAATCGTACACATCCCAGTAGCCATCAGCGTCACCGGCATCGAGGAAGATGTTTATAATGACTTCCATATCGGCGACAACTCCGACGTCACAATCGTCGCTGGTTGCGGTATCTACAATTGCGGTGGCGAAAACTCTGTCCACAATGGCATTCATCGCTTCTTTATCGGCAAGAACTGCAAAGTTAAGTACATTGAGCGCCATCTCGGACTTGGTCGCGGAGCCGGCGGCAAGATTTTGAACCCAACCACCGAACTCGAAGTTGGCGAAAACTCCGAAGCTACCCTCTATATGGAGCAGCTTAAGGGTGTCGATTCGACAATTCGTATCACGAAGGCTAATCTCGCAAAGGACGCTCACATTGTCGTTGAGGAACGTTTGCTCACGCATGGTCGCCAGACCGCCGAAAGCGTCTACCAAATCGAACTTGGAGAAGATTCTACTGCGGACATCAATTCGCGCGCCGTTGCTAGAGATATTTCAAGGCAAAAGTTTGCTTCTTGTATTGTTGGCAACAGCCGCTGCCGTGGCCACTCAGCTTGCGATGCTATTTTAATGGAAGATGCCAGCGTACTCGCTGAACCAGCCCTCGATGCTAAAAGCCCAGATGCTGCATTAATTCACGAAGCCGCCATCGGCAAAATCGCCGGCGACGAGATCATCAAACTCTGCTCACTCGGCCTTACCGAAGCAGAAGCTGAATCCAAAATCATCAATGGATTTTTGAAATAGTTTGTGTTATAATGACTGCAGCGCTGGAATCGTCTAGTGGCAATGACAAGAGACTGTAAATCTCTCGCCTTCGGGCTTCGTAGGTTCGAGTCCTACTTCCAGCACCACGATTAAATACGCCCCTCGGGGCTTATTTTTTTGGTCTCCAAATTGACCATTAGCGCAAAAAATGTTATAATATATTCAGGTTTTAGGGTGAACATTAGAAAGTAGGTGATATTTTGGCTAAAACAAGAGAAGAATTTCGCATGTATCTAGAAGAACAAGCCATCCAGTTTATGCGAGACACGCTGGACGGCAAAATTAACGCCAGCGCGCTAGACGATATCTATGCTCGCGAACGCAGGTATTGGGAGAAAGAATACGTAGCAATATATAGCTACACTAAACTATTTTCTTTCCGCCAAGGCCGTATGGGCCCAGAAAATGCCGTAGCGCCAGAAGAGCACTTCTATTTGACTCGCCAGGTCCCAGACCTCGAGAAGCTAGAAAATGTCATGCTGGAATACGCCAGAATCATAAGGTTCGACCATAAAGAATGCGCTGATTGTCGTCGCGATGGTGATAATTATGGGTGCCGTGGGGAATATGAAAATTTCCTAACCCATGGAGACGCAATCCGGGCGTTCGTGTTTTTCTACCTGCGAACCAAAGATGTTGCATGGGCTGCCGAACAATTCCTAGAAACACTCATGGGCGTTATTAAAAAGTTCTACAATCAATGCAATATCGACCTATATGATTACGAAGACGCACTATTCGATCAGATATACAAGATGTACGAAAAAACCTAGTACAAAAACCCAAAACCTACCGGTCCTAGTGGCCGGTTTTTATTTGCAAAGAGCAATTCTTATGGTATCATATAGACAGTAAGCATAATCAAGATTATGAAAAAACAAGCTAAGGCAAAAAGTCAGTACCGAGACTACCTTGAAGAAGCCCACTTAGACAAATGGCAACGACTTGGCGTGATTTTGTTAGTTATCGTAGTCGCCGGGTTTATTGGCTGGACTTGGGAATTTATTCTGGCCGAATTCAAAGGTGGTTTTCGCAATTTCTACGTCAACGGCGGCAACTTATTGCCATGGATGAACCTCTACGCCTACGGCGCCATTGTCATCCTGCTCACCACTTATCGCATGCGCAAGCACCCGTGGGCGGTATTTCTAACCGGCGCAATCTCTACCGGACTTCTGGAATGGTTCGCTGGCTGGCTCGTTTACACGGTAGGGAACGGCACCCGCTATTGGGACTACTCGGACTCCGCCATCGGCATCGGTCACATCAACGGCTTTGTTTGCCCAGCTAGCGCCTGCGTTTTTGGTCTTGGCGCGCTATTGCTCGTTTATTGTCTCTTACCACACTGTATTAAGCTCGCCCAACGCATGTCTCGCAAAAAATTCCTCACCATCGCCATCGCCCTGTTCTCGATCATTATAATCGACGACCTCATCAACCTCACCCTCAAAAACCTCGACATGCCAACCGCCCAAGATTTCTACGTTAATCGCGGCTGGGTACTTTTGGAAAAATAATTCGCCAATGCGATTTTTTGTGATATAATATTTAAAGTTGCCGCGATAGCTCAGTTGGTAGAGCGCATCCATGGTAAGGATAGACACTTACCTCTGGAATAAAAACTCTGCCAAACGAGGCTAACGAGCGGATTTAACAATACATTGTGGTATGTGCCGCGATAGCTCAGTCGGTAGAGCGTCGCCATGGTAAGGCGAAGGTCACCGGTTCAAACCCGGTTCGCGGCTCCATTTCGAATAAATATAGTACTGCTCTGGTATACAAGCCAGAGCAGTTTTTTGTTTCTCATAGGCTGTCGCCTCTGATCGCAAATAAATCTTTTCGTAAGCATCTAAAAACGACAGTCCGAGTGGATATCCCACTAGTACACGAGCTAATATTAATCAACTTTAAGGAGTATTTATGGTTACTTGAAATTGAATAAATAATTTGCCATATTTGCTCCGGCTCAACTTTGCGAGCCATACACCTCCACTAAGTATTTCTTGCGAGTTGAGTCGGGACATGAATAGAAGCTTTATCCGGATCGATAAGTGGCCGCAATTGACTAATAGGCAGTCAAAAAAGCATCCAGTACCTTATCTGCCGACAATATGAGGTTTATCCTCGCTAAATCTTGTCGGTCCAGACAAGGCTTCTATTCTTCATCAAGTTCCAACGGTCCGTTGTCAGATTCCGTTGGTTCTTTTAGTTCTTTATCAAAATCTAAGATGCAGT
>JAILQE010000006.1 GCA_024699125.1 Candidatus Saccharimonadota bacterium | reverse complement strand
TTGCAATCACGAAGTTGACGATAGCAAATGCAAGACCAACGATGACAAGACCAATGATACCGTAAAGGATGGTATCTTTGCCTTTTTTGACTTTGCTAGCATCACCAGCAGAGGTCATGTAGGAAATACCACCGAGGATAATCATAACGACAGCAATAAGGCCAACTACGCCGAGGATAGCGTTGATAACGTTGATGACAATATTGTTGATGTTGCCTTTGGCGCTTTCTTCCATAGGAGCAGCTTCCCAAATATGACCATCATTTATACACTCTGCTCTTGTTGTGTATTTTTCGACGCCATCACTCATTATTGCACTTTTGTCGCCTGCAGCATTTACGCACCAAAATTTCTCCGATACGGTGCCCATGTTAACTGCCAGTAATGTTAGGATGTTCATGTTTTTTCCTTTGCTTATGCTTTTCTTAAGTATATCTATAACAACAGATATTGTCAAGGTTATGCTTTTTGGCAAAAAAATACTCCCCGGTAAAGGGGAGTACATAGAATTTAATTATTGGTTGATGAGCTTTAAGATTACGAAGTTCACGATGGCGAATGAAAGACCAACAATAGCGAGGCCGATACAGGCATAAAGAAGAGTTTCTTTGCCTTTTTTAACTTTGGTTGCATCGCCGGCAGAGGTGAGATATAGGAAACCACCATAGATTATGAAGATTACGGCAACGATACCAATTACGCTAAGAACAGCATTGATAATGTTTATGATGGTGTTTGAGAAGGCCTCGCCAGCTTGTTCGCCGGTCAGATCACAGCCCATGCTTTTTCTAACGTCTTCAGGTACGTTTTCATTACAGAATGGGTCTTCGCCATCGGCATAGACTGCATTAGTTGCCATTGGCAATACTAGCCCAGCCACAGCCAAGGCCACAATTAATAGTTTACTTAGTTTTTTCATGCTTGCTCCTTTTTAATAGTGATTACTTGTGATAATTTTGCGTCTTCAAATGCCTTGTCTCTGGCATCGCGGATATTTGCACTTACCATACCGATACCAACTTCGGCCACGGCAACTAGGAATAGGCCAATTATTGAATACATCAAAGTCTTTTTGGCGGTCTCAATCTTTGTCGGTTCACCGCGTGAGCTTACATACAACGCACCACCATATACGATAAAGATCAGCGCCACAAAACCAGCAATACCAACTACCCAGTTGAGAGTGTTCAAGAATGCATCGTCTGGAGAAGTATTTGGCACGCTCACCGTGATACCATCACCGATAGTAATCGTGCTGGTTGGGTTAGCGCCTTTGAGCATTGCGAATTTAATGGCGCCAAAGATAATATATGAAAGCATTGAAATGCCTAAGCCAATAAATGCTGTAATAATAGTCTTTTTGCCATTCAAGGCCTTTTCGGTAGAACCGCGCGCTAGTAAATATTGATAGCCACCGTAGATAACGAAGCCAATCGTAAGATAAGCAGCGAGAATTGAAAGATCTTGCAAAACGTTACCAACAATTTGCCAGATAAACCGGCTGAGTTCAGCGCACTCACTTCCTTGGCACTCTGGGGTTTTAACATTGTTGCCTTGGCAATCCAAACCAGAATACCAAGACCTGAGGCCTAAGAACCCGGCTTCATCGGCAAATTTTCCGTCTGTGCCGCAGGTTGCCGCATAACTTTGCCTTGTCCCAAGAGAAGTAGCAGGCAAAATAGCCGCAATCATCAACGCTACAATTAATATTTTTTTGAAAACTTTTCTCATTTTGAATTCAACTGTTTACTTAAGTTTATATTAGCATAAAACTCCAAAAAGTCCATCCAAAAGAAAATAGCAAATAACGGGTAATTACTCTTGACAAAAACGCTTATGCGTGCTATAATTAATTAATGCCTACTTGGGAGGCATTTTATGCGTATGAAAAAATTATCAATCAAAAATCTGTTTATAGCTATCTTTGGTGGTTTTTTCATGCTCTTAAACGTGTTTGCTACCCCAAATACTGCTCTCGCTGAAGGTGAATCTACCCCTGAAACTCAGCAAACTCAGCAAACGCAAGAGAAAACTAAAAAAGAAACCAAAAAAACCAAGAACGCCTGTGAGGATGAACTTGGCCAAATTAGCTGGCGCCTCTGCCCAGAGACCGAAAAAGCATCTGAAGGCGCAGACTGGATCTATGAAAAGATCGAAGAAATTTTGGTCCTTAACCCTGTTGCGGCCAAAGATGGTGAGCCAGTTTATGAAATCTGGAAATACTGTCGCGACATTGCGAACGTCGTATTCATCATTTTCTTACTCGTAGTCACATTCTCCCAGATTACTGGTGTCGGTATTAATAATTACGGCATCAAAAAAGCCCTGCCTAAGATTGTCATTGCTGCAATCCTAGTCAACCTCAGCTTTATCATCTGTTCACTAGCCGTTGATGTTTCAAACATTGTCGGTACTAATATTCGCGGTTTGTTTGCTAGTATTGAAAGCTCAATCGCTGGAGAACAGAGTGTTCATGAGTTGTCAGCTACCTATGCAGAGTATTATAAAGCAATCACTGGCGCTGGCGGTATAACTATTGCTGGCCTTCTTATCGCTATCGAAAGCGGTACTATTTGGATGCTTATTCCAACCGTTCTTGCCTCACTTATCTCTGTAGCGATTGGTCTTATTACTGTAGCCATGCGTCAAGCACTTGTGGTGCTACTTGTGATGGTTTCACCACTTGCCCTCGTGGCCTACATCTTGCCTAACACCGAAGACCTCTTCAAAAAATGGAAGAAGCTATTTATCAAGATGTTGGTATTCTTCCCAATTATGGGCTTGCTCTTTGGCGCCTCCAACCTTGCTGGTTGGGCAATCATCCGTGGTGCATCTAATGGTTTCATGATCTTACTTGGTAAGGCTGTCCAATTCTTCCCACTATTCTTGTCATTCAAGTTAATGAAGATGTCTGATACTATCCTTGGCACCATCAGCGGCAAGCTCACCAACATGACTCGCCCACTTATTGCCTCGAACACCGCTTGGGCCGAATCTCACCGTGCGCTTAGAAAATCAGAAATGCTTAAAAACGACCCATACACACCGTATGCTAGGTTGTCTCAATTCTTGAGCAAACACCGCATCGCTCGTGAGGCTGATACTGCCGATAACCAAAATACCGTCAAGCTCAAAGGCTTGGCTTATAGAGCCCGCCGTAAATATGATGGTAGAGGTGGCCTAACTAAGATCGGTAAGGAAGAGTATGCTCAACAGGCTCGCGATATGCGTCTTAACGAAGTGCTCGAAAACGATAAGAACAACTTCAATGAAGGTTTCTCATCTCACTTCGACAAGAACGACCCAGAATACGAGGAGCTCTTAAAGCTTGACCTTGAAAACGTCAATGCTGCTGACGCCCTATTTGATGAGTCTGCCCGTGCTGCTACTATTGATCAGCACAATGCCAAGGGTCGCTACAAGCGCTACAAAGATGCGATTAATGCCCATATGGACGAAGAATATGGTGGCAGAGAACACGGTTATAGATATCACAATATCAGAGACCGCGAAGCTGCTATTGAGCGCTACAACACTATCATGAGCAAGTTCAAAGATACCAATATGGACAAGAATCTCAGCGATGTTCAATATGTTGTTGCAGAGTCTGCTTCTGCCTATAATGCTCAAGCTCAAGTCCGTCAAGGCAAATTCCAAAAACTATATAATATGACCGTTCCAACCCAAGACGTGGTTCACCTTGTTGATGAGCTCGCCAGCAGAAGTGATTCAAGCGAAAACATTGATTCGATTATCGCTGGTATGCGCGTGCTCAATGAACGTGGCGATACCGACTTGGTCGAAGACGCCATTTATAAGATCTGTGAAAACAACAAACTCAAGCTTGGTACATATGCATCTCAAGCTTTGGCCAGCTTCGCAATGTTTGAAGTTAAAGGTAATAGCCCGGTCATTCGCCGCTTTGGTAAATATATTAACCTTGAGACCGCTAAGATGTTTAACAACCTCAAAGAAGGCGAAGAGGAAATTGAGATTAGAGCTGACGGTACAAGAAAGTACAACCGCCGTCCAAAAGAAAGTATCGACTTCAACGAGTATATTCTCGGTGGTTACCAACTCGAAAACGGTGACATGGTTTATCCAAAACGTGGTGCATCGACGTTGCTTAATGGTACCGACTTCAAGACCGTAGAGCGCTTGGCCTTCGATGATATTAACAAAGCAATCGAAAGAGCCTGTTCCTATAAAGAAAATGGTGTCGACAAACTCGATATGAGAAAATATACCGCAAAGCAGAAAGAAATCTGGAATGCTATCTTGCCGAACGTTGTTAGCGACCAATTCGGTTACTTGTCTGGTGGTGAGCCAGTAATCGCTTGGGCACAATTCGTATCCGGTGTTAGACCAAAAGAAGAAAATGGTCAAATCGTCAGAAATGATAGAGGCGGCATCATTTACGATGATACCTTGGATGATAAATTCCTTGATAAATATGATGCTTCAGAAGAAGACCGTAGAATGTTCTATGACTTTAGAAAAGATCGTATGAATAGCTTCTGGGATGCTCAGGTTTCTAACCAAGTCAGTAAGACTAAGACTGATGTTCTTGGTGCAGAACTTGCAGCCTATAAGAAGTTGGTCCGTAATGACAATCCAAACGCTACCGAAGAAGAGCAGAAGAGATCTGCATATCAAGAAATCCGCGACAGTATCAGGCCAGATATTAAGAAGACGCTTGCTAAGTCCTACAGGAAGGGTTGGCAAGGCGATACCAAGACTGGTCTTATCGATGCCCTTGGTCTTAACGATGATCGTATCATCGAAGAGTATCTTGGCTACAACACTTCCGGTAACCGCGACGATGGTACTCCACCGCCTCCTACTCAGGATACGGAAGACCAAGCCCCATCACCAGACCATACTGATGAATTTATCAACATCTTCCTAAATAACTTGCGTATGGCTAATAACGACCGTAACCCAGCCGAAGCACCAGCAACTATTGAACAGGTGTACGAAACCATCCTTAACGCGATGGACAACCCTCGCTATGGTTTGAACGCTGAGCAAAAACAAAGCATTCGTGAACTTCACGAAATCTTGAGAGGATATGCCACCGTTCAAGAGCTCATTGACGACGTTATTGCGATTTACTATAACGACGGAGAATAGTGAATATTTCAATCCGCATATGCTATAATATATAGTATATGGCGCAATATAAAGTCCCTCAAGACGTTGAGGCCGATGATAAGCTTATTGGACCATTTTCATTCCGGCAATTTGTCTATCTCTTGATCGTTGCTGGGTTGATTGCCATCGCTGTACTTCTGGCCCAAGTGTTTATTGTGTTAGCGATTATTCCAATTCCGCTAATCCTGCTTTTTGGCGCCCTGGCTTTGCCGCTGCGCAAAGACCAGCCAATGGAGACCTATCTTGCGGCCCTAATCTCGTTTTATCTTAAACCACGCAAGCGTATCTGGAATCCAGGCCAGCGCGAATCCACAATTCTAATTACCGCACCAAAGGTGGTAGAAGAAAACCGCACTCGCGATATTTCAAGCGAGGAAGCCACGCACCGCCTCTCCTTTTTGGCGGACATCGTGGATACGCAAGGCCGTGCCATCCAGGGTAACCCAATGCGTGAAGATTTAATGGCCGAGGCCAACGCCACCGAAGATATGTTTGATAGTTATCGCTCTTCACGCCTAGACGAGGCCATCGAAAAAGACACCGAAGAACACCATTCCAAGGTTATTGATGCTATGCGCAAGGCAATCTCATCGGATAATAGATACCTCAAACAGGAAACCGCTCCGGTTGAACCGCAAATTACGCGCAACTTTGCCGCTGCTGCCGCGCCAGAACTGCCAGTGGCTGCGCCAATCGCGCAACCAACGCCAACTGCTCCGGCCCCAACCTATGCGCCAATCACGCCAGACTCACTTGCGATTAAGAACGAAGAGTCTTTACCAGAACCAAACTTTAGGTCTATCGCTCCAACCTTGCCACCACAGCCAGAAATTATCCTGCCGGTAGAAAGTGCAATCTTTAATTCACCAAACGTCGTGCAGCCAGGCTTACCGCCAGAACCAGAACCAGCTCAGGAGCCAGAGCCAGAACCAGAACCGATCCCAGAAATGGAGCCAGAGCCGCAAAAAAACACTAGCACTATTCCGCCAAAACCAGGTATAATAGAACTAGCCAATACTTCTGATTTATCAGTTGCGACTATCGCAGAACAAGCCAACCGCATTAAAGGAAAGGACGACGGCGAAGTTTTCATTTCGCTACATTAATGACATGAATCCACAGCAACAACAACAATTCATGCAACCAGGTCAAATGCCAGCCCAGCCGATGGGCCAGCCAATGCCAATGGGGCAGCCAGCTTACCAGGGCCAAATAACCCCGCAAATGATTTTGCCGGCTCAACCAATGCCTCAACAAAACGCCAATTCCGCTGCGCTTGGTGCCGCTGCTATTAATGCCAAAAAGGCCGCACCGGTTTCACCAAATCAAGAAAACCCATCATCAACCCAGTCCACGCTTCTCATTTCTGAGATTCGCGACAACATGGTAATTATGAAAGATGGTTCCTTCCGCGCCGTGGTAGCCTGTAAATCCATCAACTTTGATCTTATGTCCGACATCGAAAGGGAAGGTGTCGAGTATTCATATCAAAACTTCCTCAACTCGCTTAATTTCACCACGCAAATTTTGATGCGTTCACAACGCGTTGATATTGGTCCATACATCGAAAAACTCAGCGAGATTCGACGCAACAACGACAACATGTTGCTCGGTGTTTTGATGGATGATTACATCGACTTCATCGATGCGCTTTCGCAAGAAGCCAACATTATGGACAAATCCTTCTTTATTGTGATCCCATATTACTCTTCTGTTGATGCTGAAAAAATCGTTCAACAAACCAAGAACTTCTTCAAATCCTTCCTCAAAGCCAAACAGCCAGAAGTCACTACGATTGATCGCGTCACTTATGACAAGGCCGTAACCGAGCTTAATAACCGCGTTGATAGCGTGATGGCCGGCCTCTACCAAATTGGTATTCAGTCTGCCCGCCTCAAAACCAAAGAGCTCGGCGAGTTGTTCTACAACTTTAACAACCCAGATACTGCCGTGCGTGAACCGTTAGTTGATTTCACCAAAGTCGCTACTATGTATGTAAGAAAAGGAGAACAGCAAAATGGGTAGAAAAAAACCTACAGAAGCCGAACTTGCCGCCCAAGCGCAAGCTGCCGAAAATGCCCGTATCCAACAGGCCTTTGAACAGGGTACTAATACTCTCCGTGACCTCATTTCGCCTTCTTCTATCGAAATTCACGGCGATTATTTCCGCCTTGGCACCAAATATGGCCGCACACTATATATATATGGTTATCCACGCAGCCTTTATACCGGTTGGATTTCGCCAATTATTAATATCGACGAAGTGATCGACGTTTCAATGTATATTTACCCGGTTGAATCTGCCGTGGTGATGAAAAACCTCCGCACCAAAGTTACCCAACTTGAGGCTTCCATGAATTTGAACGCTGAAAAAGGTCGCGTCCGCGACCCAGAGCTCGAAGCCGCTATCAATGATGCCGAGGAACTCCGTGACCAACTCCAGGTTGGCGCTGAGCGTTTCTTCCGTTTTGGCCTTTATGTGACTTTGTGGGCTGATTCCTTGGATGAGCTTAAATTCGTGCAACAAAAGATTGAAACCATTTTTGGCCAACAAATGATCTTTTCTAAGGTCGCTACTTCACAACAAGAGCAGGGCATTAATTCCATCATGCCACAATGTACCGACCAGCTTCAAATTCGCCGCAACATGAACACTGGTGCAATTTCTACCAGCTTCCCATTCACTTCTGCCGACCTCACGCAAGATAAGGGTATTTTGTATGGTATCAATATGCACAACAACGGCCTCGTGATTTTCGACCGCTTTTCACTTGAAAATGCCAACATGGTAGTCTTCGCTAAGTCTGGTGCAGGTAAATCCTTCACTGTGAAGCTCGAGGCGCTCCGCTCCATGATGATTGGTTCCGAAATTATTATTATTGACCCAGAAAACGAGTATCAAAAGCTCTGTGATGCTGTAGGCGGTTCATATATTCGTCTCAGTCTCAACTCTGATGTGCGTATTAACCCATTCGATTTGCCAAAGGTAGTCGACTCCGAAGATGCCAACGACGCCCTCCGTGCCAACTTGGTTACTCTTCACGGCCTCTTCCGCTTGATGCTTGGTGGCACCCAAATCAACGCCAGCGGTCAAGCCGTGCCGGCCTTGAACGCCAACGAAGAAGCCGACCTCGACCAAGCCTTGATCGATACTTATGCTCGTGCTGGTATTACTTCAGACCCATTGACTCACCAATCCACCCCACCAACGATTGCAAATCTTTATGATACTTTGCTCCACATGGGTGGCACTGGTCCACAACTCGCGCAACGTCTCCGCAAGTACACTACCGGTACTTTCGCTGGTATCTTTAGCCAACAATCCAACGTTGATATCAATAACCAAATGGTCGTCTTTAATATTCGCGATCTCGAAGATGAGCTTCGCCCGGTTGCTATGTATATCGTGCTTTCACACATTTGGAACATTGTGCGTGCCGAGCAAAAGAAACGCCTGCTCATCGTTGATGAGGCCTGGCAATTAATGAAATACGAAGATTCTGCTAACTTCCTCTTTAGCCTCGCCAAGCGCGCCCGCAAATACTACCTTGGTCTTACTACTATCACGCAGGACGTGGAAGATTTCATCAGCAGCAAAATGGGCCGTGCTATTGTGGCAAACTCATCTATGCAACTGCTTTTGAAACAATCTCCGTCTGCCGTTGATATGCTTGCCGATGTCTTCAAACTTACCGAAGAAGAGAAACGCCGTCTCACTAACTTCCCAGTCGGCCAAGGCCTCTTCTTTGCCGGCCAAAATCACGTTCATATGCAAATCATTGCCTCTTCTACCGAGGAATCTTTGATTACCACCAACCCAGGCGCCAAAAAAGCTCCTGGCCAAAACTAGCACTCTTGAATTTTGAGTGCTAAAGTACTATAATTCATATTATGGCAAAACGAGATTACTATGAAGTTTTAGGCGTTCCAAAAAGCGCATCTGATGACGAGATTAAAAAAGCCTATCGCAAACTTGCGATTAAATATCATCCCGACAAAAACCCAGGCGACAAAGAAGCCGAAGAGAAGTTTAAAGAGATTAACGAGGCTCACGACGTTTTGAGTGACAAGCAAAAACGTGCCCGCTATGACCAATTTGGTCATGCCGGTGTGGGTGGCAACGGTGGCGGCAACCCATTTGGTGGTGGCAATCCGTTTGGCAACTTCAACGGCCAATCCTTTAACTTTGATTTTGGTGGCGCTGGCGGTTTTGAAGACATTATTAGTAACATCTTTGGCTTTGGCGGTGGCGCTCGTCGCCCACGCCGTGGTGACGATTATCAAACTAATGTTACGCTCACCTTTGAAGAAGCCATTTTCGGCACCACTAAAGAACTTGATATTAATGGCGAAAAATTCAAAGTCAAAATTCCAGCCGGCATCGACGACGGTATGTCTATTCGTTTGCGTGGCAAGGGCGGTCCAGCACCAGAAGGTGGCAGCGAGCCAGGCGATCTTTATGTTCGCATCCGCGTCAAACCACACAAGCACCTCACTCGTGAGGGTAACATTATTTTGTCCGAAGAAAAAATCGACATGGTCGACGCTGCGCTTGGTTGCGAAATCAATGTCGAAACCGTTGATGGCAACATTACCATGAAAGTCCCAGCTGGCACCCAATCCGGCACCCCATTCAAACTTTCTGGCCACGGCGTGCAGTTCCGTGCCGATGGTGACCGCGGTCCACACATCGTTACCGTGATTGTTGAAACTCCAAAAAACCTCAGCAAAAAACAAAAAGAATTACTCGAAGAATTCAAAAACAACAAGAAACGTTCGTTCTGGGGATAATTTTCACAATTTAATACGCTGATGCTTGCATTTTTATTTTTGGCGTTCTACACTAAAAGTGCAATGGGTGTTTTAGAAGAAATGTTACTACGTAACGGTCTCATTTATCGGGACTCGGATGGAACGGTTTCCCACATTGAAGGGAGCCTCCTTTCCAATACGTTAGTAGTAGTAAAAAATGGTCGCATCACGCATCGCGTTGAGAGAGCCGCCAATGGCGTAGATTATATCGCTGTTAATACTTCTACACATTGTGTAGACGCACGCTTTAAAGCAGCCTAAATTTACGCCAAAAATTTGGCGTCCGTGCTATAATAAGAAGTGGAAACTTATTAATTTATATTTATTTGTTAACCCGCTGATATAGAGAAAAATATCAGCACAAAAACAATTAGAAAGGGAAATATGGAAAGTTTAATTCCAATACTTACCGCTGTGGCCGGTTTGGCCGCTGGTGCCGGTGGTATTTTTGCCTACAACAAGAAAAAAGAGAACGGTGGCAAAAATAAAGCCGACGATCTGATTCGCAAAGCCAAAAACGAAGCCAGCGAAATCGTTTTAAACGCCAAAAAAGAAGCTGCGGCTTTGACCGAAAAAAATCAAGCCGAAGAAAACGACCGCCGCAAAGAATGGAAGAAAACCGAGAACCGTCTCGCCGAGCGCGAAACCACTCTCGACAACAAGCTCGACCAACTCGAGAAAAAATCTGAGAAGCTCTCAAAAGAAGAAAAAGAGCTCGAAGATCTTAAAAACGAAGTGCGTGACATTCGCACCAAGCAGCATGAGAAACTCGAGAAAATCGCTGGCCTTTCAAAAGCTGATGCTCGCGAAAAACTCATGCAAATGACCGAAAACGACATCAAACAAGATCTCGTCGGCCTCATTAACAAAGAGCAAAAGGAAATCAAACACGACGTCGAAGAAACCGCGCAAGCCATTCTTCTTACTGCCATGGAACGCATGTCTTCTGAAGTTACGGCAGACCGCACTATTACCGCTCTCAAACTTCCTGATGACGATATGAAGGGTCGCATCATTGGTAAGGAAGGCCGCAACATTCAAGCTTTGCAACGTGCCACTGGTGTTGATATCTTAGTTGATGATACTCCAGGCATGGTGGTTCTAAGCTCCTTCGATCCAATCCGCCGCCAAGTTGCTCGCTACGCTATGGAGCGCTTGATGAAAGACGGTCGTATCAACCCAGCTTCGATCGAAGAATCCGTGGCTAAAGCCGAAAAAGAAATCGAAAAAGAAGTTGTTCGCGCTGGCGAAGATGCCGCTCGCGAAGTTGGCGTCGTTGGTATCCCACGCGAAATCTTGCACCTTCTTGGTGAACTCAAGTTCCGCACCAGCTATGGTCAAAATGTTCTTCTTCATTCCATCGAAATGGCCCACATGGCTGGCATGATCGCAGAAGAAATCGGTGCTGATAAACGCATCGCCAAAACTGCAACCCTGCTTCACGACATCGGCAAAGCCGTAACTCACAAAATCGAAGGCAAACACGCCGAGATCGGTGCTGAGCTCGCCAAGAAGTATGGTATGCCAGACGAAGTAGTTCATGCTATCGCCGCTCACCACGATGATATCGAGCCAACCACTCCAGAAGCTATCATCGTTAAAATCATGGATGCAATTTCTGCCGCTCGCCCAGGCGCTCGCAACATTTCTGCTGAGAACTTTGCCGAACGTATGAAAGATCTCGAAAACATCGCAACCTCATTCCAAGGTATCGACAAAGCCTATGCCATTTCTGCTGGTCGCGAAATTCGCGTTATTGTCGAGCCAAAGTCAATCGACGATCTTTCTGCACTGAAGCTTGCTCGTGATATTGCCGACAAGATTGAAGCTACCATGAGCTATCCTGGCGTTATTAAAGTCAACGTAATCCGCGAAACTCGCGCTGTTGAATACGCCAAATAATCATGCAAATCATTAAAAAGAACATCAAGCCATCGACGTGGGTAAAACTTATCCTCATCACGCTTGGTGTTCTTTTGTTATGTGGCTACATATTCTGGGACCTCGCAACGAGCGGCCCAATTTTTAGCCGCTTCGGCAACCGCGAATGGGTCACGGGCAAACTCGAAATCCTAGGGCCTGCGGCGCCATTATTATTTATTTTGCTAACCATTGTGCAAACCGTGATTGCACCAATCCCAGGTCAAGTGGTTGGTGGCATCGGTGGCTTTATCTTCGGCTGGTGGGGAATACTTTGGAGTTTGATTGGTGGTACCATTGGCTACATTATCGTAATCTGCCTTGCTCGCAAGTTTGGCCGTCCGCTTCTTGAAAAGATTTTCAAAAAAAAAGCTATCGATAAATTTGATTTTGCTTTGGGTGATCGCGCCGCAATTATCTTTTTCTTAATTTTCTTACTGCCTGGTTTTCCAGACGATATGATTGGCTACATGGCTGGTCTTACCAATATCCCGCTTAAAAAACTCCTAGTGTTAGTTACACTTGGGCGCTTGCCAACTATAATCATCACAAACTACGTTGGTATGGGCATCAGCCAAGACAATTTGGTCCCGGTGGCTATTGTGACGGGAATCGCAGTGCTAGTTCTCGCAATTTTTGTTTGGAAACGCGAACAAATTATTGCCAAAATGAAAGGCAAGAAGGACGACGCTAAGCCTCTTGACGAATAACCGAGAGTGCGATATAATAATCACACGTCGCGGGGTAGAGCAGCCTGGTAGCTCGTTTGGCTCATAACCAAAAGGTCGTTCGTTCAAATCGAACCCCCGCAACCAAAATTAGCGCTAAATATTGCCCCCCCAATATTAGCGCTAATTTTGGTTTTAGGACTATTTCTTTTTCCTAATTAATTGCTTCGCTGCAAGCTTAATTGCGATGTTTGGTGCTTCCATGACATGTGGGGCACTAGCAAGTTCGAGTGCAGAAAGATGATAACGCACGGCCAAAGTAAGCTCGCCGGCCATCAACTCAGCGTTTGGTGCAACGATAGTGGCACCGATGATCTTGTCATTGCTATCGGCAAGCAGTTTTACAAAACCATAATTATCATTCTCGATTTTGCCAGACACCACGTCAGCAAGTTTTACCACGGCTTTGCGGCATTTTTTGTCGCGCTTTGCCATGTCGTCTTCAGTCATACCAACTACCACGACTTCTGGATAAGTTCTAATAATGCGAGGAAAACCGCTGTAACTCAGGATGTTTTTGTTGCGAGAGATTAAATTCTTAACTAGGAACATACCTTGGTAGTTAGCGCGCTCAGTTGAGGATTCGCCACCCAAGATATCACCAACGGCAAAAATGTTTTTAGCGGAAGTTTGCAAAGCACGATTTACAATAACGCCGCTGTTCTTGTATTTGACACCAGCGTTTTCGAGACCAAAGTCTAGGGTTGGTTTTGAGCCAACGGCGAGCACAATAGTGTCAACACGCACCATACGCTCGCGACCGTTATTCATAAAGATCACACGTTTGCTCAAGCTATCTTGTTCGACTGCCACCACACGGGAATCAGTAAGAACCATCATTTTGAGTTCGTTTTTGAAATACTCAGCCAAAGAATTGCCAACGTCTTGGTCTTCGTGTGGCAAAATTCTGTCTGCCATTTCAAACAACAAAACTTTGGTACCAATTTCGCTAAAGTATTCAGCAATTTCACAGCCGCTCGTACCAGCGCCCACCACAGCCACAGCCTTAGGGAAGCGCTTGAGTTTAAGCGCGGTTTCTGGGTACAACACGTCAACATTATCAGCGCCGGTAATACCGCCATCGATTGGGCGGGAGCCAGTGGCAAGCACAATGCGTGCGGCGGCATACTGCTTGTCGCCTACGGCCACCGTGTTACTATCGAGTAAGTTGGCATAGCCTTTAATACAAGTAATGCCTGCATCTTCAAATTCTTTTTTGGTTTCGTCGCTAATCTTAGCTAGGATTTTGTCGCGCCAAGAATTTGCTGAGAGGAAATTAAAGTGAGAATCGAGATCTGAAAAACCAAACTTTGCACCATTTTGGGAATTGAAATAAGTGCGGGAAAGATTATGACTTGCAATATATGGTACGTTCCTATTGTTGATGCTTGAGCCGCCAAAGTTATTGCCCTCAATAAGGCCAACTTTTTTGCGGGCCTTGGCCAAAGTCAAAGCTACCGCGCTACCGGCTGGGCCGCTACCGATTACAATATATTCAAAATCTAATTTTTTTCCCATATATTTGTATTCCCACTATCTTATATTATTTTATCACGGTTTTCATAAACATAAGCTAAATCAGCATTATAGACGTTGAGCTCCTTTAAAACGGCGCGATTTAAATCGCTTTCTGTTATGATTTTTTTATTCTTCAAAGTTTTACTAACATTTTTTACGATCTTGTCGGCAAATGTTCTGGCTGCACCGCTTGGAATACCGAGCGCTTTCGCGTTGATTAGTAAATCTTTTTTGAGTGCTTTTTCATTAAAAGTTTTCATTTAAATAATTCCAAAGTTATAAAGTCCGGCGGCAAGCAGAAGAAACAAGAAACAAAGCATCAAACGATAAAAACCTTTGTTACGAACGCGCATGCGTTCGATGTCGGCGAGGTTACCGCCAGTGCGAAACATAATAGCGATTACAATAAACGGCACAATGGTTAGAAAAACATCGAGTGAAATTAAACCAACTTGAATAATCGGCGATTCAAAAGTGCGTACCTGAAGAACTACCATAATGGCAAGTGGTACAGTAAATAAAACTTCTGAAAAACCAGTCACGATGCCAAGTAGGAACGCTTCATGCGCACTACTCGCATTTCTGGCGCCACTTAGCAAAGCACTAGCGAGCTTGCGTGGAGTGTAAAGTCTTGAACCGGAACCTTGGCGATAATAAAATACGCCACCCACCACGGCGAGGGCTACAAAAATCCCTGCCATCACGGCGCGCAGGATTTCGGAGTCGGTGATAAGTGAAGCGACAGTTACAAAAATTAGAGCATTAGTGAAAATGATACCAAGAATGAAAAACGGGCTAAGCAGATGTGCTTTTTTAAACGAATGTTTACCAATAGCGTAATGATAAAAATACGCAAAAACACCCGGCGCGAGTTGCAGGGTACCCTGAATAAGCGCAACCATTAACAAAATTCCCAAAGAGGTGAAGACGCTCATACTTAAATTATAGCATGGAGGGGGTTGTATTTCCAGGGTGGTTCTGTTAGCTTGAGGGCATGAAAAAGTTTTTTATAATTTCAGTAGTTGTAATCGCGCTTGGCTCGGCCGGATTCTTACACCAAACAATGGCATTTGAAGAATCCACTGAGCCATTTTTGTTACCGGAAGTTTATATTAAAGCCATCAACCCAGGCTACACGATTGATGGCGAAGCAAATGTGGGAGAGTTTATCGAACTTGGCAAATCTCCCGACAGCCCTTCACTTTCGCTCGCTGGCTTTGTCCTCAGCTACACTAACTCCAGCGGGAACTCCGTCATTTTGTATGAGTTTCCAGAAGGCAGTTGGATGACCGGCGAGAGCATACTCCTTCGTTTGGCTAGCTCGTCCGGCAGCGAGCTAGCTAATCTAACCTACTCCAAAACCCTGGCCCTTAAAGCCGGCCCGCTCATGCTAACTAGTGGCGAAACAATTATTGATAGTGTCTGTTGGAATAGTAAGGAAAATTGTTTAGCCGAGTTCAAGTCTTCAAATCCTACAACATTAGTGCGCGATGCTGAGACTAATGGGTTCTTGCACTTAGAAACATACGAACCAGTGTATGGGCTGGGGAATTACCAAATAGATTTGCTAGATCCGGAACCCGAAACCACTCCAGAACCCGAACCGGCCGATTTTGAGTTAATACCAAAAAGCGAGCCCGAGCCGGCGCCGGCGCCGCATTGCGGCGGGCTAGAGTTTTCTGAAATATATACCTATTACGAATCAGACCAATCGGAACAATTCATTGAGTTTTATAACCCAACCAAGGAATCGATAGTTTTAGATGGTTGTGAGATCAAATATAAAAACAAGTTTTATCCACTTGTTGGCACAGTTGCGCCAGAAGGATATTTTGTGCGTGAACTTTTGGATTTTGCACTCACCAAAAACCCGATTCGTTCTAATCTAATCGAGGTAATTGATGAAGATGGCTCAGTGGCGGCTAGTCTCACGTACCCAACCGGACAAAAGAAGGCGACCTCGTATGCTAGAATTGGCGAAGAATATCAGACCACATACAACATCACGCCGGGCGCGGCCAACATTTATCAAAAATATCGCAACTGCGAGGAAGGAAAAGTAATCAATGAAAAAACCGGCAATTGCGTTAAAGAAACTACCACTAAAACAACGGCCGCGGCAACCAAGACCTGCCCAGAAGGGAAATATCTCAACCCGCTCACTGGGCGCTGTAAAATCATTGAGAACAACACCGGAGCCGAGTATCCCACGGCGCTATCACTGTCGGATGACGAACCAAAAACCACTAATTTTACCGCGCTTTACGCAGTGCTGGGCATCATCGCCCTGGCGTTAGGGCTCATTATCTTTGAATTTAGATTCGAAATTAAGAAGCTTTTTGGGAAAGTTTTTCAACGAGTTCGGCAAATACCTCGTCACGGCTTTGATCGCCGTTAACCTCAACGAGCATGCCAAGATCTCTGTAATGTTTTAGAACTGGCAAAGTTTTTTGGCGAAACTCTAATAGGCGCTTTTCAAAAATGTTTTCGTTGGCATCGTCGCGGCGCATGCCACGGTCATTCAAAATCTTGGATTCTTCAAAACGATTCATCACATCAGCTTCGGAAATGTTTAGAATTACCACGGCCTTGATTGGGTGATCACCATCGGCGGCGGCATTCATCACGGCGTTCTCTTCGCCATACCAGCGGCCAATTGAGGAAAGCACCAAAGGATAGCCTTTAAGATCGGTGCGGCTAAAGTATGGCAAAACCCATTCAAAGAAGGTATCAGTTGGGATCAATTCGCCACTACCCGAAAGATTTTTGCGGGTTTCAGCTTCCATGGCGCGAATAATTAAACCAGATGACAAGAATTTTGCCCCAAGGGCCTCAGCGAGGCGCACGCCCTGCGTATCTTTGCCAGACATTGGTAAACCAAAAATATTAATAGACCCAGTACCGAGCCAATCTCTAATTTTTATCAGTTTTTCTTCCATACTAAAATTATAACACAAACCCCATGAAGCAGGGGATTAGCACTCTTGCCTTTTTACTGCTAATTTTATATAATATAAGCATGGAAATCACTCCTCGCCAACAAGAAATTCTTTGTTCAATTATTGAAGAGTACGCCGAAACCGCTTCGCCGGTTGGTAGCGTCACTCTGGCTAAACTTTTTAATGTTTCGTCCGCGACGATTCGCGCCGAAATGGCTAAGCTCGAAGCCCTAGGCTTTATCGCTCAACCACACACCTCGGCCGGCCGTGTACCAACCGATGCGGGCTACCGTTTTTATGTCAATAATTTGGAGCACCGTGAGCAGTCCATAGAAGAAGAACCATCCTTTAACCGCAGCGCTCACGTGCTCGAAGTCCGCGTCAATTCTCAATCTCGTGCCGATGCCGCCATCCGCGGCGCCGTGGATTCACTCGCCGAGCTCACTGGCAACCTTGGCCTTGCTACCATTGGCGACCAACTTTATCTTTCTGGTATTTCACGCCTCTTTACTCAACCAGAATTTCTAGACACCACTCGCGTGCAGGCTGTAGCTAAACTTCTCGATAACTTAGAACCATGGCTTCGCGAAGCCGCTCCGGGCGAGCCACTCAATATCTTTATTGGTCATGAAAACCCAATCGGCAAAAACTCCGAAGTGTCGCTCATCATTTCTAAATTCCGTTCACCATTTTCAGATAAAAGTTATATCGGCGTGCTGGGTCCAACCCGCCAAAACTATCTACGCGTGATGTCGCTTGTGCGCCGAGCCGGTAATATGTTGGAGGAAACATTATGATCAAAAAAGACAAAACCGAGGCCGAAGCCAAAGTCGCCGAGCTAATCAACGATTTGCAACGCACCCGCGCCGACTTCGAAAACTACCGCAAACAGGTAGAAGCTCAAAAGCAAGCCCTGGCCGGTACCACAAAACTCGCCACCGTGTATAAAGTATTACCTTTGCTCGACGATCTAGACCGCGCCATTATCACTTACCCAGAACTAGCCCCCTTACAAAAATCTTTGCAAAAAACTCTAGACGAACTACATTTACAAAAAATCAATTCCGCCCCTGGCGCCGAGTTTAATCCAAACCTGCACGATGCCATCACGGTAGAAGACGGCGAAGGGGAAAAAGAAGTCGTCGCCGAAACCTTACGTCCTGGCTATTATTACGAAAACGAGGTCCTGCGCCCAGCCATGGTCAAGGTACGACATTTACAATAATGGCAAAATAATGTATAATAATTAACAAATTTTAAGGAGTTACAGAATGTCTGAATATAAATTAGCGCTTGAAAAACGCGAACTCACCGGTAAAAAAGCTAAAACTTTGCGTGAAAAAGGTTTGATCCCATCTGTTATTTATGGCGGCAAAACCCCAATTCTCGCTAGCTCTGAATACGTAGCCACCGAAAAGGTGCTTGAAAAAGCCGGTTACCACTCACCAATCGATCTAACTATTGACGGCAAAAGACAACTTGCCATCGTAAAAGACGTTAATCTTGATGCCGTTTCTCGCCGCATCATCAACATCGAATTCCAAGCTATTTCCGCCAACGAAGTGGTTGAAGCAACCACCCCAATCGTTATCAAAGGCTTTGGTGAATCCGATGCTTCCAAACTTTATCACTTCATGTACAACAAAGCTATGGAAGAAATCGACATCAAAGCTAAACCATCTGATCTTCCATCTGAAATCGAACTCGATGCCTCTAAGCTCGTTTCTGCCGATGACAAACTTACCGTTGCCGACATCGTGCTTCCTGCTGGCGTAGAATTTGCCAACAAAGAGCTCGACAAAGAACAAGTTGTGATCTCTGTTTACGACCCAGCTGCCGAAGCTGCCGCTCGTGAAGCCGAAGAAGCCGCTGCCGCTGAAGAAACTGTGGACGCTGCTGATGTTCCTTCTGACAACGGTCAAAAACCAGAAGAAGAAGCTTCTGAAACTCCTGCTGAATAATAAAAACAGTCAAAAAAGCCGGCCTAAAAGGCCGGTTTTTTGTTAAAGCACGATACAAGCTTTTAAGTTAAGGTCGTTTTCGGCCAAACTATCAATTACTTTGTGGTCTAGATGGTTTTCCGGACGTTTTGTAGTGTCGATTACCGGTACCAAACCGGCGGTCAGGGCACAACGCGCAAATTTAGTAGCGTTTTTGATTAATTCCGTGCGGTCGCCTTCAGCTGGCAGATTCCATTTCAAAAAGCCCACGCCCATTTGTTTCCACTGGCGGAACATACTAACAAATTTTTTGCATTCATCTTCGTTTACTTCGCCTACAATTACGATGCCAGGCATCACACGGTTATCGGTGAGAAAATCAAGAAAATTGCGGCCATCATCGGTAAATTGGCTAGCTGCCTCCTCAGTAAGCGCAGCGCCGTTGTATTTTTCACTAAGTGGAGTAGACATGAGTAAATTGCTGTAGTAATCTTGGCGATTGATAAAGTTATCAGCGATGCCATTCAGCACAAAATGATCTTTTTGCTCGGTCGCCGCCTCAGATAGGTCAAAGATGCCTTTGCTACCAATCAGCAAGCTTTTAGCTATGAGTTCTAGATCGGCACCACCACCCCCGTAATTTGCGGCTAATTCTTCCATCTGGGCGAGATCCAAAGTTTTATCAAGTTGGGAATTTTCAACGTTCGCGTGCGCCAGTTTCAGAGCCTCGGCCATTGGTTTACCTAGGGCAAAGGCGCCAAAAATCGTAGCCGACGCGGTAGAATACAAGGAAAGATGGGTAGCAAGATCGGGGCGCATTAAAGTGATTGGCTCAGATAAATCACGATAACGCAAAAACTTTTCGTTAATGAGAACCAGCTTGTCATCAGATACCAAATCGGTTTTTTCTTCCGCAAACACCAATTCAGCACGCGAAAGCAGGCGCCTTTCGTGGAAATGCTCGGTTTTCTTGAGGTAAATCACTAGTTTTACGGTTGGCGTGCTAATCAAAAAGCTCTCAATTTCTTTGGCAACGCTCTCTGTTAGTTCAACTGAGCGGTCGATATAAAGGTAATCGGTTGGCTCAGTTGGGGCGATAAAATTGGTAGTCGAAACCAGACTAGGGGTAAAGTAGGCGATTTGGGAATCGTCCGCCACCAAAATATAGCGGTAAACGCTCGGCGCTTGCCTAGAAAATAGCCCATCGTTGTTAAGATCAAGGTCAGAACCCATAATTTTGACCTCGTGGCCAAGCTTTTTTAGCACCTCAAGCGACACGGCGGCGCCGCCATAGCTACTATTGCGGCGGTAAAAGTGATAATCACTGGCATCAAAGCTCAGATTTAGCCATTTGGTCCCCTCGCGATCGGTCTCAAATTTTGCGGTGCGCTCATCAAGATTCAGATAAACGTCCTTCAAAATATTGCCCATCACTAAGATTCTACTCATAAACAAATTATAACATAGGGATTTTAAAAAAGCTTATGCTATAATTTATATATGGCAAAAACTTATATCGTGGGCAACTGGAAGTTAAATTTTACCGTTGGTGAATCTTCCATCTATCTTCATAAACTTTTAAAGGCGTTACCGGTGTATCGCAATCTCGAAATCATCGTTGCGCCGCCAACTTTGGCTTTGCAGCCTCTGTCTTTACAGGTAGACCGCCACAAACTTAAGCTTGCCGCCCAAAACGCGTTTTATCGTGATTTTGGTGCCTTTACAGGGGAAACATCCTTTACCCAGCTGCGTGGCATTGCCGATTATTGTATTATTGGTCACGCCGAACGCCGCCATATTTTCCACGAAGACGACAAGGATATTCAAAAGAAGGTTGCGGCTGCCCTCCGCAACAAAATTACCCCGATTGTTTGCCTCGGTGAAACCGAATCCGAACGTGCCTTCAATGAAACCGCCGATGTTTTACGCGACCAAATGCTTGGCGCCTTAAATGATGTTTCTACAGAGGACGTCAGCAAAGTAATCTTTATCTACGACCCAGTTTGGGCCATCTCAAGTAACAGCGCTGCTCGCCTTGCCACCCCTGATGAAGTGTCCGAAGCCGTGAAAATGCTCCGCGCTACGCTCGAAGAAACCTATGGCAAGGAAATCGCCGCCGCCACCCCTATTCTATTTGGCGGCAGTATCAACCCATCTAATGCCGGTGCCTACCTCACCGTTCCAGGGGTAAATGGCCTTCTCATGAGCGGCTCCAGCTTGATTTTAAACGAGTTCACTGATATAATCGAAGTAGCTAAAAGAGTAACTCAATGACGAAACGCTACATAGATTTTGCCCCCGCAAAAAAGCGCCCTACCGCGGCGCCAGCTAAAACTGTGCCTGCACCGGCCCCAAAACCGGCCCCTGTTCAGCCAGTTACCGCTGTTTTTGTGCGCAGAACTGTAGTTAAAGAGGTCAAACCAGTCCAACCTGTCCGCCCAGTAGCACCAAAACCAGCTATGAAGCCGGCTCCAAAGCCAGTCACCCCTGTTAAACCTACTCCAGCTCCAACCCCAGCTCCAAAACCAGAAACTTTTGAGCCAAAAGCCAAGACTTTTACTACTACCAGAGAATTATCTTATGGTGTGATCGAAGATTACGAGCCATTTTTCACCGCAGCCAAGGTCGAAAAACGCCCACTTTCTGCTCCACGCCCATCTGCCGAGCTCACCGAGGCCAAATCCAAAAAAGTCCGTAGCTCACTCTTTGGTTCAAGCGTCAAAAAAGCCAAAGAGGAAAAAGCCCCAGTAATAGAGGCACCAGCCGCCAAAGAACCAGAATTTCAGGCCCTAAAGACCCCAGATACCCCATTTGTAAAATCAGTGCAGGTCGAAAAACGCCCACTTTCAAAGAATGTCTACGAAAAACCAGAGCCTACCGCTGTTGAAGCCCCGACTGGCCCAGTCCAAATCATCGATAAACCAGAGAAAGACTCCCACATCGGCCCAATTATCGCCATCATCCTGACGATTATCCTTGGCGCCGCCGTAGGCACCGTAGCCTTCCTCTTATTACCAAAGAAATAATATGAATAATCCACTCCTAAAATACATTAGCCACCCCGATAAAGACGAGGTTTTTCACTCATCTGCCTTTGCGCGCTCGCAAAATGGCGGCCAAATTGGCGCCGCCTCTAGCGAAACCTTCGCCGCGCGCCGTGCTATAGATCAAAATCGCCAATTTATTAAGAGATACGGTGACTCCCAACTCGGCTCCGCCACCGGCCAAATGCGCGCCAAAACCTACACCCCAGCTGCCCCTGTCTCTAGCCAACCTCTTACCACGCGTCCGATGCCTTCGCGCCCGTTAATGCCAAAAAATCCCGGCATTAACCCTGGCATTCACCGCTAAATATGATATAATAGCGAAGGATGGCGGGAATAGCTCAGTTGGTTAGAGCGTCTGATTGTGGTCCAGAAGGTCGCAGGTTCGATTCCTGTTTCCCGCCCCACAGATAGAACTGTGTGGCAGAGAAGGTCACAGGTTCGAATCGAGCGCGTAGCGCGAGATCCGTTTCCTGTTTCCCGCCCCACACGCGAGTGTAGTACAGCGGTTAGTATACAAGTTTTCCAAACTTGGGATGAGGGTTCGACCCCCTCCACTCGCACCAGAGAAAAAAGCAGGCCTTTAGGCCCTGTTTTTTTCTCTGGTATGGGGGTTGGCCTATAGGGTTCGCATCGAGCGAAGCGAGATTCTGGGTGCGAAGCACCCAGCCTCCTTCAGCGAGCGTCCTCCCTCCTCTTAAGCCCACCAAAAAGCCCGAGCTTCCGCCCGGGCCCCTGTTAGAAGGTGTTATTCGAAAGTAAATGATCCGGTCCCATTTTCTGTTTGAATAATCGCAGTATAGGCCCCGCGTCCACCCTCAATCTTACCATGCACGATGTCACCGCTAAACGAAACATAAGCGGGGTTATCATGGCCGTACGCCAAACTGCGAACTGTAATTTCGACATTTGCCACGTGGGCAACTTTCGTAGTCCGGTGTACGCAACTCATTCTGACGATCCTGGCGTCGAGATTGGTTCTATAATACTCGAATGCTTTTGTCAGGTCCTGAATGGTTGGGTAACTTAAAACATCATAAAGCACATTACGTTCAAAACCTTCTGAAATGTTCATATTTGCCTCCTTTCCCCTCATAGGTCGCAAATAAATACTATGTTGATGCGTGCATGCAATAATAACATACTATAAACAAATAGTCAAGTAAATTTGAAACAGGGAAAGAACCTAACCATAAGCACAAAATTGTGTCATTACTATTGACTTTTTCGC
The DNA here is from genome assembly GCA_024699125.1 of Candidatus Saccharimonadota bacterium. GTDB lineage: Bacteria > Patescibacteriota > Saccharimonadia > Saccharimonadales > Saccharimonadaceae > Nanosyncoccus. The sequence continues at coordinate 46,352 of JAILQE010000006.1, read as the reverse complement.
ACTTTTGTGCTACAATGTTAACAGTTTTGCGAGATGTGTGCAGCTCGTAAAACTCTGAACTTTAAAACACGGTCGGGCTCAATATTTGCCCTCCGTTTTATATATAGCAACCAAGAGTCAAGTCTTTTTCAAAAATATAAAACATATAAGGAGGAACTCAAATATGAGTCAGACTACGAATAATAACAACAATAAGGGGAAGAACCCCAATAACAAGAAGAAGGATTTCTTCAACACTGAAAGTGGCACGTATATCTCCTTTGCGGAACTTAAGGCTGAAATCGAAGCTGGGAATGTTACCCCGGCCAGCCTCTATGCCGACTATGAGGTGTATGATGCTTCGACCGATCAGGCGAAGGAGCTGATGGAGCTTGCCATTAAGAAGGTGACTCCCAAAGCAGCACCTCAGCCTAATGTCCAGGCCATCAAGGACAAGGCAACCCAGGAAGCTCAGACCATCAAGTCTCAGGCAGAAGCCGAGGCCAAGACGATCAAGGACAAGGCAACCGAGGAAGCTCAGACCATCAAGGACAAGGCAACCCAGGAAGCTCAGACCATCAAGTCTCAGGCAGAAGCCGAGGCTAAAACGATCAAGTCTCAGGCAGAAGCCGAGGCTAACACGATCAAGGCTCAGGCAACAAAGGATACTACTAAGGATCCCGATAAGCCCGCCAAGAAGTCGAAGGCTACCGCGACGAACCTGATTGCTGCCGGAAAGATCTGGAAATATGTCGACGACAATGGCCTCGTTCTGGTCGATATGACTGGCAGCCAGGCGAAGGTTGACCTGATCTCCAGAATTAACGACAAGAACATCGAGTCTCGAGCCGACCTCGAGGTGTTTAAGAAGTATGGTATGTCTGTTGAGCTGGTGCCGGTGCGCAAGCTCGGCGATAAGTTGTTTGTGGCCCGCAAGACGGCGGACGACTTTACGGTCAACACTATCGCAGACATCATCACTATTCTTAACGAAGAGGAGGAAGAAGGTTAAAAAACTGCACACACAGGGGTCGTGCCCATTCGCACGACCCCATTCCCATTTTAAAAGGATTTTGGCGCCAAAAAGGCGCATTTTTTGTGTCAAAAAACAGGGAAAACACAACCCTTTTAATACAAAATTTAACATAAGCGAAAAAGGTGTTAAAACCATTGACAAAAAAGCGAAAGTGTGATAAAATGTAAGTAGTCAAGTTTAAGAGGTGGAAACTTAAATTAGACGACCATTAACAACCGAATCATCTCAGATCCCCATTTTTTGATGGATCTGAGAAACCGTGCATGAAACAAATCGTTCCCTTTCCCCTCGGGAGCGTGAGCCCCCGTTGTAACATTATGACAAAGGAGGCCCCCATGAAGGGTATTTTGAACGGATTATCAAATCTGATTGGTTGGATTGGCCCTGTGCCTTCAACCATCATCATTGCATTCGTTACTCTCGTGTATCTCTGGCTCGCTGGTAATACCGGCAAGGAGATGTACGGGTATGGAAATCTTCTCCCTTTAAGAAAATCTGTGAAAAACACGAAAATCAGAAGGTTTCCGGTAGCTTGGGTAGTTATCGCGGCAATTGCCGCCTTAGCTGCACACTTCGTTGATTCAGGCCGGCTATGGCTCTACGGTGTAGTAATAGTCCTTTCCGTGGCTGCTCTTGTGCTCGTTACAAGAGAAGCCCATAAGGAAGGTGCAACGTTCGTGGAGCACCTTTTGCTGGCACTGGTAATCGTTGGTTATGCTGGAATCCTCGGTAAAGCGACCGCGTTATATCGAGACGTCGCTGAGCAGGGATGGTTCTATAGCATGTGTTTTGTCCTGCCAGTGGCGCTGATCATCATTGGGTTTACGCATTTGCTCATGAACTGGGCGAGAGTGCACTTCTACGATAGTAGGAGAAAGTACTTCAAAAAAGCTCGGTCTAAGAGAAAAGCAAAGAACTACCAGTGGTGGATGGTATTGTTGGTACTGTTTGCAATTATTGGAGCAGCACTGTTGGCGTGGCTGTTTGGCTACAGGGCTTATCTTTATGCAAATAGAGACAAGACCCCTGAAAAGTCTACGACCTCGACTTCAGAAACAACAACACCTAGCGTTACTGCAACCCCGACCGCAACCCCGACCGTGACTGTCGTTGTCTCGGATGACGACGATAAGAACGGGAAGGAAATGGAAGAGGTCTACGACATGGCTAATGCGAGATTTGATTATATTATGAATCTCGCCGGCTGGGAGCTTGGAAAAACCAAACCGGAGTTGTCTTCACGAGACTTCGGTGTGGAAGACCGGCTCTTGGGCGATGCGGTGGCGACACCCTTTCGTGACAGGAAATCTACCGAGGCAATGGGGAAAGAATTTCGGCAGGAACGTCTTTTAAACCCAGACATTTGCTACGCAATTTGTCTGATGACAGAGTATAGGCTCGGTGACAAAACCCCGTACTGGGTAAAAGAGTACATGTCTCTGTATCAGAAGGATGAAAAGAACTTGTCTTCCTTTCTGAAAAGCGACGGAACACTCAATAAGTCATACTTTCAGTACGCTGTAGCGTTCTGGAAGTTGCACTCCGGTACGGTAGGTTACGATGAAGAAATCGAGACAGAGGCGGTCGTAAGATCGCATAGAGACCTGTACGAGGATCTTCCGAATCTCGTAATCGAGGAAGGATACAAAGAGGCAAAGAAATGGGATGACGCTATTTTCTTCACCATCGAAAATAAAGATGGTAGCGTTTGGTACCTGTGGTACGATATCTACGATATTGCGCCGTTGTTGCCAAGGAAAGAAAAGCCGACCCCTACGCCTATACCGACAAAAAAGGTAACCCCTACGCCTACACCGACGAAGAAGGTTACCCCGACACCTACGTCGACCCCGACACCGACTAAGAAGGTTACCCCGACACCTACGTCGACCCCGACCCCAACTCCTACGTCGACCCCGACACCGACACCTACGGCAACGCCGACGTCTACGTCGACCCCGACGCCGACGGCAACGGTGACGCCAACCCCTACCCCGACCGCAACCCCGACACCTACGCCAAAGAAGAACCCCGAAGATTCAAAGATCGGGGGTTCTAACCCGAACGATGGAAATGGCACAGGTAAGGATACTGGAGTGCCGAAGGCAACTGCAACGCCTACACCAACGGCTAAGCCGACGGCATCTCCGACCCCTAGCCCGAAACCTACATCATCTGTTCAGAACCCGAATAATTCTATGAATGACGGGTCTGCCAAGAAACACGACGATGAGGTCAAAAGGAATCAACCGGAGCCGACGACTCCTGTGAATCCAATCGACACCTACGTGCCTGATTGTGATAATCCAGGGGAGATGAAGCTCCAACCAGGGAACGTCGACAGTAATGCAGACACACTTAATGATCCGACTGAAAAGACGGATGGTGTCGATTATGACGGCAATCCTTACAAAGACAATACAGATGAAACTAAACGGGACAATGGTTGGAAGGGCCTTGGCCTGTAACGCACGGTTTCATATGTACCTTATTCAGTGGTGGCGCTATATGCGCCACCACGGAAATAAGTTCAATGGAGACTGAGATGATTCGGTTGATGGTTAAGACGAAAATTAACAATTCGACGGAAACCAGAGACCAAGGCAGAGGCTGTAATAAGCCAAAGCCTAACCAATTAATATAACCAATCGGCGCGAGGCCAAAAGGCCAGACGCCAAACCAACTATCAAATTTTATTAGAAAGGATTTAATATGAGTAAACTCTCTAATTCTATTCTTGGTGTTGCTGCTTCTCTTACGATGATCAGCGGCGCCATTGCTCCTGCCAATGTTATGGCTTGGGGCGACAGCCAACCAGGCGGCCGCCCATCATATACACTTGATCAAATCAATGATGACGTGCTTGGTGACAAAATCACTTTTAACTCTATCTCTAATGGTACTATCGGCAACGAAAAGAACTTCGTAGGTGCCCGTCTTACTGGCACTGAAGGTAAATGGAGTGCTGATACCCTTAAAGTTGAAGACGGCAAGACCTATACTATTCGTCTTTACGTCCACAACAACAACCCTGAAGGTACCGACGCTGTTGCTAAGGATGTGACCACCACTTTTGCCATCCCTAACACCGTCGCTAAATCTCACAATATTGTTGGTTATATTGATTCTACGAACGCTACTCCAGACCGTTACTGGGATGAAGTAGAACTCGTTTCTGACGAAGACTTCTACATCGACTATGTTGAAGGCTCTGCTAAATATGAAACCTATCACGAGGGTGATCTTATCCCTGGTGGTAACGGTCAACGCGAGTCTGTTCGTAGTGTTGCAAGTCTTCCTGACGAAGTAATTACCTCTGGTGCAAAAATCGGTTATGATGCTCTTGATGGCAACATTCCTGGTTGTTTCAAGTACGAAGGTATGGTGACTATTGATGTTACTATCCGTAGCGCTGTTTCAACCACCATTAAGCAATCTGTTCGTGTTAAAGGTGAAAAAACCTGGCACGATGTAGTTGCTGCCAAAGTTGGCCAAGAAGTCGAGTACAAAATCGTCTTCACCAACAACTCCAGTGTTCCAGTGTACGACGTCATGCTTCGTGACGCTCTTCCTGACAACATTGAATACATCCCTGGCACTACCATCCTTGGTAATGCTGTTTACCCAGAAGGTGTAAAAATTCCTGATACTTTGACTACTACCGGTGTTAACATTGGTAACTACTTAGCCAAAGACTTCGGTGAAGTTTACTTCTCTGGTAAGGTTGTAAACAAGAGTCTCAAAGACTGTGGTGCTATCAACTCACTTGAAAACTGGGTTGCTTCCACCGTTAACGGCAAAGTTGCTGCAAAAGACAACACCGTTGTTAACGTTCAACTTCCCGTCGAATGTCCAACCCCTGATCCTGAACCGGATCCAGAACCGGATCCAGAACCAGAACCAGAACCAAAGAAAACTTGTGAAACCAACCCAGAAATGGAAGGTTGCAAGAAAATCCCTGATACTGGTGCCAGCAACATCGTTGTTGCCGCTCTCGGTGCTGGTGCGATGGTTACCGCACTCGGCTACTACATTGCTAGCCGTAAAAAATTAATGTAATCTAGGCCGCTTCACGTCTTCTGGTCTAGTGGACCTAGACGACACCAAAAACCCTCCTATTGGAGGGTTTTTTGGTGGAAAATTCTGGTAGAATTTGCAAAATTCTTATGCTATAATTTTAGGTATATGGATTCGTCATACACAAATCCTTACGGCGCACAGCCGTCTACTCCTAATGGTGGGCAAGAAAATAACGCCTGGCCACCGGTTTCTGACCCCATCCAATTTGGCGGTTCTTATTCAAACGCACATGGTGATATTGTTTTGACATCAAGCCAACCAGGAGGAAAGCTTGGCTTAAAACGCATCCTGATTCTAGCCGGCATCGGCCTTGCCGTGGTAACGCTGTTTATTTTGGCGATTGTCGCTATCACTAGCAGCAACCGCGCCGCCAGCGAAGCCCAGGCTGCCGACCGCAAAGAAAAACTCACTGTTCTGGAGAATTTTTACGAAGATTACAGCGACCTCCTCGAATACTATAGCGAAATCGGCTATGAGCCAGTCGAAGACATGGCATACGAGCTAGAAGACACTAATAAACTGTTTATCGTGAAAAAAGCTACTTTGATCATGCTCGAAATCATGAGCGACGCGCTGGAGGATGATTTTGAAAAAGTTGCCGACACGGATTTCAACATCCTTGGCGCAACCATTAATGATGACGCCAACCAAGTTGTGGCCAATATCAAACCAGGCCTCGAAAATATAAAAACCAACATCACTACTTTGCGTGCCTTTTACGATGCCTTTATCACGCCAGTGCAAGAGAGTCTTAATGAGGATACCGCCACCAAGCCATGCACATTCGAAGTGACCGCGAGCGACATGGACGGCCTCACCGTAGATGGCTTTGATGTGGATGAGGCGATCTCAAACTACAATCAAGCCTACTGCGCTTTAAACGACGAGCTATACTACGGCACCTTTTCTGGGAAATTTGATTCGTCTTATATCCGCAATGCTAAAGAATCGCTAATTAAAGTTTTGCTTAATACTGTTAGCCAAGCTGTTAATCTTGATGATTTGGAACAGATTCTGTTTAGTGTTGACAGCGACAAGGTAAAAGTTGATTACGAAGATGATTATGACAATGATTATGAAGGCCTAGACTATGAAGAATAAACTCCGCTCCAAAAAATCGGATGCCGCGTGCTATAATTTAAGCATGAGCACTTCTGGTCATACTAATTCTGATGGTGCTAAGTCTCGCAGACACGGTTTTTTGTTTAAGAAAATCCGCCTCGGGGCCATAGTTTTTCTAGCCTTTGCTTTGACAATTGTTGGCTCCGTGGGCAGCACGGTGCTAGCCGACCCGACGAACAATGGCGGTACATCAACAGAAAAAGTCATATCCCCGAAAGAAACGTGGGAAGCGAAGTATTATGCATCACTTTTAGCATCGTGTCTATACAAAATGAACCGTGACGATAGTCACGATAGTTTTGATACACGCACAACGGATAAGGACGACGCGCTTACATTAAGCAGCGCGCTCAAAGGCGTAATTGAGGGTGATACGAGGGATAACAATGCCAAAGTGCAGACGGTATGGGATCGATATGATTGGACAAAACAAGGCACATTGAAAACGGATTCGCTCCTGGGCACACATAGCTATTGTAATAGTACTATATTTGGTAGTAGCGGCAATAAAGGCCTTATTGCTGCAACGATAGAGAGCTTTGTGGCGATAAGGAACAAGTCGTCGAGTGTCGTAAAAAATGATTTAACGTGGGAAGGATTAGGAAACCTAGGGAGTACTGCGATCTATGAAAAAGGTAGAATTCTCTGTGCGCTAGGTCTGGAGCCTGGTAATGAAGTTGATACGGATTATATGTATTATGAAAAAAGTGAATACAAAAATAAAGAATGCTATGAAAGAATAGCTATCGCCAATGATGATATTGGTAAAGGTGGAAACGACATACACCTGAACACAACATGTGGAACATTTGACGGATGCCTTAGCAAGGTAAAAGATTTATTAAGGGAATACAACAATACTCAAGATTACGTTAACAACCTCGCCCTGACGAAATATGAACAGTATTATCAATACGCCGAAGCATACAAAAATAGGTGCTCAAAGTATAACGGAGAAAAAAGCGAATACGGCAATACGTACTATTATCCAGTAGTAACCAAAGGGGCAGATAATTATCCGCGCCTAGTGCGTACAGAATTTTTTGTTCCTAGCAGAATAACGGAGAGTGATTTTGCCAATGCTAACTTTATAGCCTTCGATGGCTCTAATAAATACGAGCTAAAAACAGATAAGCTTTCATGCCGCGCTGATGCTCCTGACAAGGTCTGGTTATATGCCATGTCAACATTGAAGGAAAATGCTAAAAGAGAGTATAAAGATGTTTGTGCCGTCGACTACGAAACCCAGCTTGCTCAAAAGAGAAAGGTCGTAGACAGCATTAAGACCACGAAGTTTGACGAAATCGGAAAAATCAGAAAAAGCGTTCAGACCAACTTAAAATTTAACGGTGATGATGGGGGGTATGTCTATAACTGTTTATATAGCTATACTATGAATAATAATGGCGCGTACGGCAATTATTATTGTAATCTAAAATATAGAGATAAATATCTTGAGGACCATAAGGAAGAGATTGAAGAAAACTCTCTTGCATTTGAGAAAGTCGAATCAGCTGCACGCGGCGGCGACTACGCTAACTGTTTTCACATGTATGAAGAACGCCCAGATACTGATCCATACGGCTATAACAGATATAAATGTAACAAGGATATGTTTACTAGCAACGAGGCAGCTAGGAACGAAAACATAGAAATATATAACGCAGTCGTTAAAGCTCAAACTATATTTGGGCCAATTGAAGAAATTGATCTCGCAGAAGAAAATGTTACAAGGCAAGAAAGATACTACGACAAGAAGATAGAGTATGTGAACAAAGCTCTTGATGACCTTATTAGCGTAGATACGGTGAAAAGTAGCGCCGGAAAACTCTCCCTCCCGGGATATGACCACCAACTTCCAGAGGGCGCGCAGCCTAAAGTTACAAAAGAAAGAAATGCCCTAAAAGAAATTCTTATTGGTATCGAACATTTTGAAGAAAACAATAAAGAAAATATTATAACCGGGTGCGGTTCAGCAGAATATATTGAAAGCCATTTACCTAAAGATTGGGCAGAAGTAACCGGTGATAATACCAAACTTGAAAATAGGGCGGCATCCGGTTCGCTAGTAGAACTCGATGAGGTTAGAAATCTTGACCCAAGTGCTACATTAAACATTGACACGACCGAGACCTGCGAAGGCCAAGTTGTGATGGGCTGGGTAATTTGTCAGGCTGCAAGGTTTATGACCGATGCGGCCAGTAAAATTTATGACAGCATTTCGGAAACCTGGATCGCGATGGATAGAAAAGAGACCAGCCAAGAATCCGGTACATACACCGTATGGCAATCCTTCGTGAATATCGCAAACATTATTTTGGTAATCTTGTTCCTATTCGTAATCTTCTCGCAACTCACCGGCTATGGCATCGATAACTACGGCATCAAACGCGTTTTGCCTAAACTCATTATGGTTGCAATCCTCATCAACCTTTCGTTTATCATTTGTCAGATTGTAGTGGACGTCACGAATATTATCGGCGTCAACATTGAAGGGTTCCTAGACAATATTGAAGTAGGAAGTAGTTCTCTTTATGAAAGCCCAGGCGATGGCGGCATCGTCAACTTCATTGGCAACCTTTTGGCAGTCGCTGGCCTTGGTGCCGTTGGCATTGGCGTCACGTTCAAGGTTCTAGACCACAACCTACTTTCATTCCTATTTGGCGCATTGATTATCTTATTGGTGGTCTTGATCGCAATCCTCTTCTTCTTCGTACAACTCGGTATCCGCAAAGCGGCTGTCATTACTTTGATCGCGATTTCGCCTCTGGCGATAGTGTGTTACGCGCTGCCGAACACCAAGAAGTATTTCGACAAGTGGCTCAATGGGTTTAAAGCATTGATGCTGGTCTACCCAATGTGTGGCTTGGTACAAGGTATGTCTAGACTTATCGCTAGGATGATGTCCGATGCTAGCAGTAGCTTTATTGGTGCTGTCGTGATCGCCGCCATCCTCGTGTTCCCATACTTCTTTATCCCGTCGCTTGTCGCTAAGGCCGTTAGCGCCGTCACCTCGCTTGGTGAAAGGATGTCTCAACTTGGCCGTGGTATCCGCAAGAGAGCCACCGATGGCATCAAGAATACCGAGCACTACAAAGAGGCTCAAGATCGCCGTAAAGACGCTGAAGCGCTTCGTCGTGGCACCACGAGGGAAGCTATCGAACAACGCCATCGCAGAAGGAACGGCGTAGACGCAACGCAGGTTGCTGATGCCGAAGCCCAAAGAAGAGCCGCTATTAATACGCTTAGCGATCCAAATTCCTCTATCGCCGATAGACGAAGAGCCAGAAGGGAACTTGCGGCCGCCAACAGAACGCTCGGCCGAGCAAAAGATATCCAAAAATACGAAGACAATTACCTCAACAAACAAAAAGAGGCTCAGGAAACTGCCGCTCGCGCCGGATACCAAGGCGACTACGTCGCAACAATGGACGCCGCCCAGGGTCGCGCTGCGCAAAATGCCTTCAACGTTAAGATGGGCGATGCCGAAAACCTCTCACCTGAAATCACAATCGAAATGGCCCGCCACCAGGCCAGAACAAGAGTTGAGGACACTCAATTATCACTGGAAAAACAAGAGCGAGAGTATGCTCTTAAAGGTGGCGACAACGATGCTGCCCGTGACCTATATATTGCAACCATGCGTAGGCAGCAGAATATTAATACGGACTCTGAGTTTAATAAGCGGCTGGGCCAAGCAAGGGCCACTACCGGTCTAGACAGAGTGAGCCTTGAAGAGGCGACCAATGCAGCTAGAATGCATCAGCAAGACGAGCGGATCTCTAGGGAGAGAAATAGGCTTGAATATAATGCAAGACAAGATTATGGAGCTGCGAATGGTATAGACTACGAAGAAGTTATGACTAATTCCTTGGCACCAGGCGTTGAATCAGAATTTAACACCAAGATTGCTCAAGCCGAGAACCCGGCTGCAGCCGTAAGCCTTGCTACTGCAAGAAGCCGTGTCTCCTCAAAACGCCGAAGTGAGTCTTACCAGGCATACTTTGATCAGTTTAGCTCTTTGACCCCTGCCCAACAGAAAGCGGAACTTACGCGGCTTATTAGTCAACAAGGTACCGGAACTGGGGATACGAATATGGACGACGTCCGAGCACTCGCTGACGTCATGGTTAAAATGGGGGCTTCTGATGATGTGCAAGAAGTACTTGGTGCAGCGATTGGTAGCGCCAACTTCAGTACGGCTAACTGGGAAGAGATTCGCAACAATCAAACGAAGCTGGATTCGTACATCGAAATCATGGGCAAAACCGGCTCCATCTCTGGCAAGGGTTTTGCGAAATATCTGGCAAAAATGACTGCGGCTGGCAATCAAGCCAACGCTGTGTCATATGAAGAATGGATAAGAGGTGGTGCCACTGGCAACGCTGCTCTCACGGCAAACGATGATCTTCAATACAACAGCTTTGAAGCCTTTGTTGACAACAACTATCAGGGTGGTGACGTCGTTGATAAGATGAGTAAAAATGAGATGAAGTTCATTATTTCTCAAACCAACAGGGAAGATAGACGAACCCCAGCTGTTCCTGATGGGTCCAGGACTATTAGCAAACTTGATGTCGGAGAACTTAAAAAGGGTGCTATTGGCAAGACTGGCGATGAGCTCAGATATGCAAACGAGATGATTGCTCTAAAAAAGACCGATTTTACATCTACTATTGGGCCTGGCCACTCTGCTGTGGATTTCTACAACCAGCTAAATCTTGGCCCAGCCGAAATTGCCAAGTTAGACTTAACGACTTTGATAGCAATTGTTGGTGAAGACCCTAATGACCCAACAAAACCAAACCCGGTCGCTTTGACTGCATTTACGGCCACAATCAGTGATTCACTCACTAGGGCACGTTCTGACCCTAGAATCTCGCACAACCTTAGAGATGAGAGAGTGCGTCAATACCTTAATCTCTAAAAAAGAAAAAAGAATCCGTGTTACGCGGATTCTTTTTTTGTTCTAGGCGTTAATCACGTGTTCGAATAAGCAGCCTACCGTAAGTGGCCCGACACCGCCGGTGCGTGGGGTGATGGCGGCGAGGTCTTGGCGTTCGCGCACAGCTTCGTCGAGATCGCCCACGAGCACGCCGTCTTCGCTGGCCGTGCCGGCGTCCACCACTACAGCTCCGCCGCGCACAAATTCATTTTTTATTAAATGTGGTACGCCAGTGGCGGTCACGATAATGTCATAATTGCTAAGCGTACTTAAATCGTCACCCTTTTGGAAAACGGTCACGTCAAATCCAGAATTGGTCCACATTCTTTCAAGCGGCGCACCAACCAATTTGCCGTGGCCCACGAGCGCGATTTTCTTGCCGGCGAGGTCGATATTGTAGCCGCCGAGCAACCAGTTAATGGCCGTAGCCGTGGCGGAATCGAAGTTGCCATTCGTGGACAAACCGTCCACATCTTTTTCTGGCGCAATCAAATTCGTGAGCCCATCGGTAGCGTCGCGGTCTAAAATCGGGAGTTGCAAAATAATACCATTTACGTCGCGGTCATTGTTGGCTTGCTCGATAGCAGTCCTGATACCATCCACGCCGTGCGCCAACACATCGCGAACCTCTACGCCGATATCTTCGCCGTATTGTTGTTTGAGTTGCACGTACTTCATAATCACCGGATTATCGCTGTCGCGGATAATCGCGAGGCACGGCTTTTTGCTCATGCCGCGCACCACCTGAAACTGGCGCTCCTTAATAAACCCGGCAAGTTCGCTACCATTTAAAATCTTCATGCTGCGGTAATCTCCACTGGCTCTTGCTCGAGCTTGTAACCAAATTTTTCGTAAACTGCGTCGATAATCTCTTGGCGCGCGGCCGCGAGGTCGGCATAACTTTTGGCGGAATCGTTGATGAGCACGAGCGCAGCCTTTTCGTTTACGCGCATGCCATGCAAAGTTTTGCCGAGCAAACCGGCGTGTTCAATCAGCCAGCCCGAGTTGATCTTGTTGCCATCTTTGCCGTGATAAACCGGCAAACCCTTGGCCTCGGCCTCTTTGGCTTCATCGTCATTTAGATAGACATTTTTGAAAAACGACCCAGCCGAAGCGTGCTCTTTTGGATCTGGCAACTTGTCGGCGCGAATCGCGGACACCATGCGGCGAATCGCCTTTGGCGAAAAATCAGTTTCATTATTGGCCTCGATATAGCGTTCGAGGGAATTATAAAACGGACGCTCCATCTGGCCCTCCTTGAGCTTCAAAGTGAGCGCCACCACAAAATAGCGGCCGGCCTCTTCGGAATTTAGAATGCTTTTGCGATAAGAAAACTTCAAATCCTCGGCCTTTAAGGTCTTGAATTCGTCAATCAGAGTGTCATATACCTCGACGCTCTCCAAAACTTGCGAAATATCCTGGCCATACGCCCCAATATTTTGCACCGGCGCCGCCCCAGCCGTGCCCGGGATTTTGCTCAGAGCTTCGATGCCGGTGAGATTGGCCTCGCAGGCCTTTTCCACCACATTGTCCCACTCTTCGCCGCCCATCACGTTGACCTTGTCGCCGTCCACGCGCACGCCGCGCATCTTATTAATGATGACAACGCCAGGGAAGCCCTCGTCGTGGCCGAGCGTATTCGCCCCGCCGCCGAGGATAAAGAACGGCAAATTCTTGTCATGCACAAAATCAAACGCCTCGACGATGTCGTCTGGCTCTTCAATCTCAATTACAAACCGCGCCGGGCCCCCAAGCCTCATGGTTGTGAGCTCTTTAAGTGGCACATTTTCTCTGATTTTCATTCTCCTATTATAACACTTTTTGCCGCCTTTTTACAGGGGTTGACTTTTTGGGCCGTGTGTGCTAGAATAGAAGCATATTCGGGGATACCCGCCCACCCTAACCGCAAGGTCAGGGGTTATTTTTTCTAAAAATATAACCTTCTAAATCCGTCTTTAATAAAAACGAAATCGGTCTCCGAAATTTCCCCCATTTTCTTTTGTAGTCGATACACGCTAAAAACCTTGATTTGTGATAAAACAGCACACTGTTGCTTGTCTTTAAAAACGAACGGGACATACCAACTGCCGAAATGTTTTTGTGAAGTTAAAGGGACGCCCAAGAACCCTAGATTACTCAGTTTGTTTAAGATCAATACTGGTCTAGTGAAGTCTTCATTTTTTCCGTTGATCTCTATACCGACGTTTTCGCCGACATGGCACCACCAAACCTCACCCTCGTTGACGCTTCGATAAACCTGATTTGTTTTGAGCCTAAGTTTTACCTTAAACCACGCTCTAAGTTTTTCAATAAAATCTGTCATTAACGCCACTCTAACACGCCAAAAATAAAAAGTCCACCCGGGGGTTGACCTCTTGAAAATAGTGTGCTATAATCACCCCTATGATAACAAAAGAGAATAAAGACAAAGCTATTGCCAGTGTCGCTCGTAACAAGAACGACGTCGGTTCTCCTGAAGTTCAAGTTGCTATTCTCACCGCTCGTATCAAAGAAGTTACCGAGCACGTGAAGAATAATAAACATGACTTTATGGCTAAAAGAGGTTTAATGCAAATGGTGGGCAAACGCAAAAAATTGCTCAAATACCTCGAGACGACCGATTTCGAACTCTACAAGAAGACCGTCGCAAAGCTTGGTTTAAGAAAATAAGAAAAGCCCCTTCGGGGGCTTTTTTGATGCCAAATAATAAAGGCCCCGGAGGGGGCCTTTATTAATGTTCGAGAGACTATGCCGCGAGCCGTAGGACACTCGTGATGTCGTCGAGTTCCTCCTTTGCTAAGGTCTTGAGTTCGGGGACTTTCTTCGTTAGCTTCTTGGTAAGATAAGCAAACGGATCGAAATCCTTTCTATTTGTCGCTGCGCGTTCTCGCGCGACAACCATAGAGGCGTCTATGCGGACAAATTTCTTTCCAAGCTCAACGAAGAAGTCGCCCAGAACGAGCTTTATAACCTCGGGCATTTCAGAGCCCGGCTTATAAAGAATCGCATGTTCTGCGACAGACCATACGTGTTGAAGGTATGTACGGATTTGGACCTCAACAAGAACACTAATAGTTCCTCTGATGATATCCGGGACCTGTACGCTCAGCTCAAGGTGGATAGCTCGGTAGCCATTTGGCTTGAGCTCCGGGCTTTCGATATAGTTTTTAGTCCTCTTAACCTCTACACCGGGAACCCGCCGTATAGCTTCCATGACATCCTCAAGCAAATCAATATAAACGCAGATTACGCGCACGCCCGCGATGTCACGGATCTCCGATTCAATTTTATCAGTATCAACATTCTTGTCATCAATCGACTTGATGAGCCCCTTCTTAAGACACTTCTTGCAGAAGGAATCGAACGTCTTTATTCGGTGCTCGATTTGCCCAATCCAGAACTTTTTCTTTTCATTGAGCTTATCGTCGTCGCTCTTGAGCCAATCGATGGCCTGACGAACCTTCTCGGCACCTTTCTGATAATCGGAGCACTTAGTCTCATAATATTCCTTTATCGTCAAAGAAGCACCACCCCTTTCATATATTTGACGCATAAGAGAAAAACAACAGGGGTAGGTAAATTTACCCCAATCTTTACTATTATAGCACACTTTTGCTTTTTTGTAAAGAGCATGAGCGGTTTCAACAGGGGTGGGGAAAAGCTCGTTTCACCCCTTAAAAATCTGGGAGTTTCATGCTATAATAGAGACAGAATATTAACATTTGGGAAGACGGCAGATACAGCGGCAGAGGCCCTACCTCTATATCTGATGTTTTCCCAGAAAGGAAATTTTTTCATGGATATCATTAATCCTAGCGGCAAGCAAACCATGCAGGTTTCGACTGAGTGGCTCGGCCGCAAGCTCACCCTCGAGGTCAACCGTGTTGGTTTCCGCACCACCTCATCGGTGCTCGCCACCTACGGCGACACCGTCATCTTGGCCTCTGTAGTTGTGGGTCAAAAACCAGTCATGCAGGACTTCTTCCCGCTCTCAATCGACTACGAAGAAAAGTTCTACGCCGCCGGTAAAATCAGCGGTAGCAAATTTATCAAACGCGAAGGCAAACCGGCCGACGAGGCAATTTTGGTTGGTCGCTTGATCGACCGCCCAATTCGCCCACTCTTTCCAAAGGGTTATCGCCAAGAGGTGCAAGTGGTTACCACCGTGCTCTCGATGGACCCAAACTTCCGCCCAGACTGCGTAGCGATGCTCGCTGCCTCCGCCGCCCTTATGAACGCTGGCGTGCCATTTGATGGCCCAGTCGCCGGTCTTCGCATCGGCCGCCTCGGTGGTGAATTCAAGGCCTTCTTAACTCCAGAAGAGCGCGAAGCCTCTCCACTCGATCTCGTGGTTGCCTGTAAAGATGGCAAAATCATGATGGTTGAAGCTGGTGCCAAAGAAGTTCCAGAAGCAACCGTGATCGAAGCCATGCACTGGGCTGTTGACAACGTCAAGCCAGCTCTCGATCTGCAACGCGAATTAGCTGAAAAAGTTAACGCCGCCAAACAAGATTACGAATTGATCTTGCCAGATGAAGCCATCCAAGCCAAAGTTGATGAATTCTGGGCCAGAGAAGGTCTCGGCCAGAAAGCCCGCGGCAACGTGCTCGAGCGCAACGAAATTTTGCAAGAATACGAAGCCAAAATGCACGAAGAATTCGCCAAAGAACTCGGCGCTGGTGAAACCGAAGAAGAAAAAATCGCCGATTACGAAGCCAACTACAAAGCCGATTACTCTGGTGCATTCGAACTCGCCCGTAACCACGAAGTGCGCCGCGCCATCATCGAAGACGGCGTCCGCCCAGATGGCCGCAAACTTACCGAAGTGCGTCCACTTTCATCCCAGGTTGGCATTTTGCCACGCACCCACGGTTCATCTCTCTTTACTCGTGGTCTTACCCAAGCTATGAACATCGTTACCCTCGCGCCACTTTCTTACTCACAAGATGTTGATACGATGGAAGTTACCGATGGCAAACGCCGCTACATGCACCACTACAATGCGCCTTCCTACACGGTTGGCGAATGTGGTCGCCTTGGTTCTCCAGGACGCCGCGAAGTTGGTCACGGCTACCTCGCCGAGCGCGCTCTTATGCCAGTGCTTCCAACCGAAGAAGAATTCCCATACGCTATCCGTAGCGTCACCGAGATTATGTCTCAAAACGGTTCCACTTCTATGGCCGCTACCTGTTCTTCCTGTATGGCTTTGATGGATGCCGGCGTGCCTTTGAAGCGCCCAGTCTCTGGCGTGGCCATGGGCCTCATGGTTGATGTGCCAAAAGGCCAGGAAATCACCGCCGCTGATGTCGACAAAGCTTATGTCCTCACCGATTTGATGGATGCCGAAGACTTTGCTGGCGATATGGACTTCAAAGTTACCGGTACGACTGAGGGTATCACCGCTCTTCAAATGGATATGAAAGTCCACGGTCTCCCTGTTGAAATCATGGAAAAAGCTTTGAAACAATCTCACGATGGCCGCATGTTCATCCTCGACCACATCCTTTCTGTGATCGACAAACCACGCGCTGAGATTTCAAAGTATGCTCCACGCATCGAAAAATTGATGATTAACCCAGACAAAATTGGTGCTGTAATTGGTAAAGGTGGCGAAACCATCAACAAAATTACCTCTGAAACTGGCGCCGAAGTCGATATCGAGGATTCTGGTCTTGTGACCGTTTCCGGCAAAGATCCAGAAGCCATCAAGAAAGCCCTCGATTGGGTTCGTTCGCTCACCGAAGAGCCAGAAGTTGGCAAAATTTACGAAGGTACCGTGGTTACCATCAAAGACTTTGGTGCATTTGTGAACATCATGCCAGGCATCGACGGCATGCTTCATATTTCGCAAATTTCCGACAAGCGCCTTGCCAAGGTGACCGACGCCCTTCACGAAGGCGACAAAATCCGCGTCCGCCTCGTCGCTATCGACGACAAGGGCCGCCTCTCGCTTACTATGCGAAACCTAGACTAGATTATGAATACAGATAAAATCCGCAACTTTTGCATCATCGCGCACATCGACCACGGCAAATCGACCCTGGCCGATCGCATGATGGAGCTCACGGATACGGTAGAAAAGCGCGAAATGAAGGCGCAGCTGCTGGATTCGATGGAGCTGGAGCGCGAAAAGGGCATCACGATTAAGTTGACGCCGGTGACGATGCGGTGGAAGGGGTACACCTTAAACCTAATTGATACCCCGGGCCACGTGGATTTTAGCTACGAGGTGTCGCGTTCGCTCCAGGCCGTCGAGACGGCGGTGCTGGTGGTGGACGCCACTCAGGGTATTCAGGCCCAAACCTTGTCGAACGTTTACTTGGCGCTCGAGCAAGACCTTGAGATTTTGCCAGTGATTAACAAAATTGACCTGCCGGCGGCAGACGTTGAAAAAGTCTCCGCCGAAATCGTCAATTTGCTCGGCTGCAAAAAGGAAGATATTATTGGCGTTTCCGCTAAAACCGGCCTTAATGTTGAGCAGGTGCTGGACGCGATTATCGAACGCGGCCCGGCACCACGCGTGGTCGAGCAAACTACTAGCGCTGCCGCCGAAACTCCAACTCGCGCTTTGATTTTTGATTCTTACTTCGATGATTACCGCGGTGTGGTGCTCTACGTGCGCACCTTCAACGGCCGCATTCCAAAAAATTCCGAAATTCGCATGATGGCTGCCGGCACCAACGGTTTGGCGCTCGAAGTCGGTATTTTGACGCCAAAAATGTCACCAAAAGACGCGCTCGAAGAGGGAAATATTGGCTACATCGTGACCAACCTCAAAACCACGCGCGAAGCAAAAGTCGGTGATACTGTGACTTTGGCTAAAAACCCAGCCTCGACTCCGCTCCCAGGCTACAAGCACGTTTTGCCATTCGTTTATGCTGGTTTTTTCCCAGTTTCAAACGACCAATACAAAGATTTGAAAGAGGCTCTCGAAAAGCTCGCTCTTTCGGATTCCGCCCTGGTATTTGAGCCAGAAAATTCGCCGGTCCTTGGCTTTGGTCTTCGCATCGGCTTCCTTGGCCTTCTTCATATGGACATCATCAAGGAGCGTTTGGAACGCGAATTTAATCTTGATCTTATTATCACGAATCCATCCACGAACTACGAAGTGACTTTGCAAAACGGCGAGGAGCTAGAAATTAAATCCGCTGCCGATTTGCCAGATATTTCTGTGGTCAAGGAAATTCGCGAGCCGTGGGTGAAGGGCGAAATCATCGTGCCAAGCAGCATGATCGGAAACGTGTTGAATTTGATTAACGAAAAACGTGGCCACCAAACCAATTTGAGCTACATTGAAGACCGCGCCGTGATCGACTTTGAGGCGCCGATGGCGAACCTCCTTACTGATTTTTACGACCAATTAAAGTCCGCCACCTCTGGCTATGCCAGCTTTAACTACGAGCTCTGCGGCTACCGCGCCGAAGACTTGGTGCGTGTGGATTTTCTCGTGGCGGGTAGCAAAATGGACGCGCTCTCCGTGATGTGCCACCGCAGCGAAGCGGATGCCATCGGGCGCGACGTCACTAAAAAGCTCAAAGAAGTCATTCCGCGTCAAAACTTCGAGGTGGCACTGCAGGCCGCCATCGGCGCCCGCATCATCTCCCGCGAAACTATTGGCGCCTACCGTAAAGACGTGACCGTGAAAATTCACACCGGCGACCGTGATCGCAAAGCCAAGTTGCTCGAAAAACAGAAGCGCGGCAAAGCCCGCATGAAACGCTTCGGCAAAATCGACATCCCGTCCGAAGCCTTCACTGTAATGCTCAAAAGAAATTAAAAATAGCCGCCCCGAAGCGGCTATTTTTATTCTGTTGGAACCCCCAGCGTTTCGTCCGTCAATGCCTTCGCATCAAACGGGTTTTCAAACCTGTTTAATTGCTCGATTTCTTTTAACAAGTTTTCGAGATATTCATCAATCGTCTCGGCCGTGATATTACCAGAATCCGAAAACTCAAAATCGGATTTTTCAATCTTGCTATCGTCCTCGATTTCTTCTTCGTCTGGCAAAAAGCCCGGGCGCGAGCGATCGAGATACACGTCGCCAGATTGGTGATAAATCGTCAGTGAAACCGAAGCGAGCACCACCGAAATCGCCACCGTTAGCACACCCAAAATCAAAATGTTGCGGCTACCCTTTGGCATGCTCATAGGCGCCCCCTTAGCTGGCGCACCAGCTCAAGATGTTTATTAATCAGTTCGGAAACTTTGTTAATATCAAACACCATAGTTTGGCGCTTTTCGCGCACCGTCACCAGCTGATTGTAAAAATCCTGCGAATTGCCGCAGTCGGCATTAATCAAATCTTCGAGCGCCTTTTGGTAATCGATGAAATCATCCTTAAAATTAGTCTGCGCCGTGGCAAATGCCGCTTGGTTGCTCATCAACTCCGGTGCTGGAGCATCAGTGATATTGTTACGAGTTAACCGCACGTTGAGCGGCGTGATGTATTTGCTAATAAATTTTTCGTAATAACCGCCAATATAAACGCGGGCGCGCGAATCGTTGTGCTGCACGTTGCGAAGTTTGGTCTTAATCTGTTCGCAGTTATCTACAATATAGTTTGCACCGTTTTCGCTAAGAGCTCTGACAGCACCACAACAGAGAAGAATTTGACAAAAAAACATAAGTGTGATACAATAGAAAGATAGGGCTTTTTTCTTCATAAATCTATTATAACAAATTAAAAGTTTTTCTAAACCACGTGTCGGCCGGGCCGGCAGTGAGAAGCAAAACCAGGTAGCCATCAGCCTGGTATTTTTTGAGTTTCTCGGCCAAAACATCATCGGCCTCGGCTGGTTCGGCAATCTCGGCATTCGAGAGCCCGGAAATCAATTTTTCTGGCGTCAAAACTTCGAGATCAGGATTCTCGCGCGTGAGATAAGTAGGCAGCCAAAAGACCTTGTCGGCGCCAATAAATGCGTCCTTGTAACCAGGCCAAACTTCGTGCTGGCGAGTGTTTTGATGTGGCTGGTAAGCCACCACTACGCCCTTAAGGCCGCGGAGCTTTGCCTCTTCTTTCGCCACTTCAATCGTGGCAGCGATTTCCTCAGGATGGTGTGCGTAATCGCTGTAAGCGCCATCGGCAATGCGTTCAAAACGGCGGCCCACGCCAGGGAATTCATTCATAGCACTAATAAGGGGAGCCGGAGTGTAATTAACGAGAATGTGTTTATCCTCGAACTCCTGCATCGTCATTCTATGCACCGCTTCGGTTGCAAGGCTAGCGTCAATGCGGCGTGCTTCGCCGGCCAAAGTGAACTGATCCGGCGTGAACATCTCAGACTTTTTAACCACGGTTTCACTCTGTTTTTCAAACTGTTCAAATGCAGCTAAGTAATCTTCCTTAGTTGGGTAAATATCTGGATGGTCGTAGCTCACAAATGGAATCACGGAAAGCCATGGATGATATTTCAAGAAATTGCGATCGTATTCATCGGCTTCGTAAACAAAATATTTGTCGCCCGGGTGATAAGCGCCGCTCGGGGCAAAACCCAGCGTGGTGCCAACAATGTAGGCAACTGGCAACTTGGATTTAAGTGCTCCCCACACAATCATCGACGTAGTGGTAGTTTTGCCATGCGTGCCGGCCACCGCCACCATTTTGAGGCCGAGTTTTTCAACCAAAAATGCGGTAAAATCATCGCGCTTAGTGACCTTGATACCGGCTTCGCGCGCCAGCACCAGTTCTGGGTGATCAGCTGGCAGGGCAGAAGTGTGCACAAACCAATCGACGCCGTCGATTTGGCTTTTTAAAAACTCGCCGTCTTGCGGGCCGATTTTAACCTCAATATTATTCTCAATTAATTCATCATAAATTGCTCCGGCAGCGAGGTCCGAGCCAACTACTTCAAAACCGGCGTTTTTCGCCATCAAAGCTAGTGGCCCCATCCCTGTACCAGAGATACCTGAAATGTAGATTTTCATGCTATAATTTTACCATGAAAATCTCATCTGAAGAGGAAATGATTAACTGCGGCCGCGAGTTCGCAAAAACCGTCAAAGCCCCGCAAGTGATCGAATTAATTGGCGACGTCGGCGCCGGCAAAACTACTTTTGTGCGCGGTTTGGCCGAAGGCCTCGGCATCAAAACGCCAGTCACTAGCCCAAGCTTCACGATTTCTAAAGAATACGCCTATGAAGGTGGCCGCCTCGTGCACTATGATTTTTACCGCTTGCCAGACCCAGGCCTCATGGCCGAAGATTTAGACGAAGCCATCAGTGACCCGCACGCCATTGTGCTTGTAGAATGGGCCAATTCCGTTGAAAACATTTTGCCAGTCAGCACGAAAAAGATTGTAATTAAATATAACGACGACGGCACCCGCGAGGTTACCCTATGAAAATGTATCTAGACACTTCAAGCCCGGTCACGATTTTGAAACTCGATGACAAAACCTATGAATGGGAATCCGGTCGCGATCTAGCCGAGCAGTTGCACGGTTTCATCCGCGACAAACTCGCCGAAAACGGCGCCACATGGCAAGATTTAACCGAAATTACCTTTATGTCTGGCCCAGGCTCGTTTACCGGCCTTCGCATCGGCGCTGCCGTGGTAAACACGCTCGCGTCCGAGCTAAACATTCCGCTAAGAAACCATCACGGCGAGCAAGTCAAAATCATTTTGCCAGACTACGGCCGCCCGGCTAACATTACCGCCCCGAAAAAATAGCATAAGTGATATAATATTAATAATAAAGGAGAAATAAAGTGGAAAAAGCAAAAGAAAAGAAATCAAATGGTGGTTTGATTGCCATCATCGCCGCTGCTGCAGTCGTAGTAATCGGCGTCGTCGTTGCCCTCATCTTTATCCTTGGCGGCAACAAAGGCAAGCTCGTTGGTAAATGGAAATCTGAATATGGTAGCTGGTACTACAACTTCACCAGCGAAACCGAAGGTGGCTATGGCACCGATGCCTTTGACATTCCGGATCAACCATTCACCTACACCGATAACGGCGATTCCATTACCATTCAATACGAAGGCGTCACTTCTAGCATGACTCTCAACTATCGCCTCGAAGATGACGGCAAAAAACTTATCGTAGTCGACAGCTTCGGCTCAGACACCGTCTACATTCGCCAATAATTAAAAAGCCTAGTGCAACCTCGTCAAAGGGGTTGCATTTTTTTGCAATAAAGATAAAAATAGAGGTATGAAAAAGACTACCAACTTTGTCTGTCAACAATGTGGCGCCACTTATGCCAAGTGGGTCGGCCAATGTTCTAATTGCGAGTCTTGGAATTCTTTGGTGGAGCAGGTAATTGAGCCCGAGGCTAAGGCCGCCATCAGTAAAGGCCAGGTTTCCGGCAAAAAACTCGACTACGTAAAGCTAAATTCTGTCACTCCGTCCGACGCCAAAGAGCGCCTAAAGACCAATTTTAAAGATCTAAACACCGTGCTTGGTGGTGGCTTTTTGCAGGGCTCCGTGAATCTACTTGCTGGCCAGCCGGGCATTGGTAAGTCTACGCTCCTCATGCAAATCTGTGCCGAAATCGCCAAAAAGAAAAAGGTCCTCTACGTTTCGGGCGAGGAATCGGCCGGCCAAATTAAACTCCGCGCCGAGCGCCTGGGCGCTAGCTCCGATAATCTCAACTTTGCGAGCAGCACCAGTGGTAATGATATTGCCAAAACTATCGAGTCCGGCGAATTCGATTTCGTAATCGTCGATTCCATCCAGACCCTCACCATGAACGAAATTTCTTCCGCGCCGGGCACCGTTTCACAGGTTACCAACTGCGGCAATTTGCTAATTCGCGCCGCCAAACTCACTGATACCGCCGTGGTGATTGTGGGTCATGTCACTAAGGAAGGCACGTTAGCCGGGCCAAAAACTCTCGAGCATCTAGTGGATGTAGTTTTGAATTTTGAAGGTGATCGCTACGGCGGCTTCAAGACTGTGCGCGCCGTCAAAAACCGTTTCGGTGGCACCAACGAAGTCGCAATTTTTGAAATGAATGAAAAAGGCTTGAAAGAAGTCGAAAACCCTTCCGCCGCGCTCCTCGCTGAGCGCCAGAACACCGACGGTTCGATTATTCTCGCCAC
Organism: Candidatus Saccharimonadota bacterium; assembly: GCA_024699125.1. Taxonomy (GTDB): domain Bacteria; phylum Patescibacteriota; class Saccharimonadia; order Saccharimonadales; family Saccharimonadaceae; genus Nanosyncoccus. Next base: position 23,148 of record JAILQE010000006.1, on the reverse strand, counting down.
CATGGAGGGGAATCGTCCAATTTTAGTCGAGATTCAAGCTCTTGCTACACCAAGCAATTTCGGCTATCCAAAACGCACCGCGTCTGGTTTTGATTTGAATCGTCTAAATCTTTTAATTGCTGTGATCGAACGCCGCACCAAGCTCAAACTCAGCGATAAAGACATCTTTATCAACGTGGTTGGTGGCCTCAAAATCAATGATTCCGCCGCCGACCTCGCTGTGTGTCTTGCCATCGCGAGCGCTGTGGCCGGCCGCAAACTCGATGATAATTATGTAGTGTTTGGCGAAGTTGGCCTCGGTGGTGAAATCCGCTCCGCCTTCCGCGCCGACCAGCGCATCGCCGAAGCCAAAAAGCTCGGCTTCACTCACGCCATCGCTCCAAGCAAAGCCAAAGACTCATTCGTTATTCCAGTCAAAGACCTCCGCGAAACCCTAATCAAATACGTCAAATGAAAATTCTCGGCATCGATCCAGGTATCGGCATCTGCGGTTTTGGCCTCGTCGAAAACGACCAAGCTCTAGATTTTGGTGTCGTCACCACGGTGATTGGCGCACCGCTCCCGGCCCGCCTCAAAGAACTCTACGAAGGCCTTACCGAAATCGTGGAGACCTCCAAGCCAGACGTAATCTCTGTTGAAAAGCTCTTCTTTAGCAAAAATATCACCACCGGCATTTCCGTGGCCGAAGCTCGCGGCATCGTTTTGCTCGTGGCCGAGCAGCACAACGTGCCAGTTTTTGAATACACGCCAAACGAAATCAAAAAGACTTTAACCGGCTACGGCTCCGCCAAAAAAGGTCAGGTCCAAGACATGGTCAAGCTCCATCTAAATCTCGGCACCCGTCCAAAACCAGACGACGCTGCCGACGCCCTCGCTGCCGCCATCACGCACTCTCTAATGATGCGCGTAAATCTTGCAGAATAATAAACAGCTTATGCTATAATCAAACTATATTAATTATTTTTAATGAAAGGAAAAAATGTTCGCCGCATATTCATATTATGATTATGACAAGGCAGTCGATGCTGTCTTAGGGGCTGCTGTCGCTGAAACAGTTTGGACAGCTATCTTACCAACGATGCTATTTAGCCTTGCCGTTGCCGCTTTTCTCATAGCGTGCATGTGGATCATCTATAAAAAAGCCGGTAAAAATGGTTGGGAGGCTATCGTCCCAATCTACAACTTGATTGTTATGATGGAAATTGTGGAACTACCAACCTGGTATGTCGCCTTGTTCTTCCTCCCAATCGCCAACCTCTTTGTACTCTACAAAGTTGCGCGTGGTCTCGCTGAAAAATTCGGCTCAGACGACGGCTTCTGGATTCTTCTTTTCCTCCTTCCGGTCGTAGGCTACCCAATCCTTGCCTTCGACAAAAAACGTGTTTTCCAAGATGAAGACGCCATGGTTGCCGAAGCCATGCAAAACATTGCTGCTAACCCAGCCGCTCCAGCCCAGCCAGCTGCACCTGTAGCTCCTGCTCAGCCAGCTGCACCAGTAGCTCCAGCCCAACCAGCTGCCCCAGCCGCTGCTCCAGCCCCAGTCGCACCTGCGGCTCCTGCTGCACCAGCTCCTGCACCAGCACCGGTAGCCCCGGCACCTGCTCCAGCTGCTCCAGCTGCCCCAATTCAACCAGCCGCTCCTGCCGCTCCAGCCGAGCCAACCGCACCAATTAACCCAATTAATCCAGCTGGTCCAGCTACCCCAGCACAATAAGGAGATAATAAATGGACGAACAAAACCCAATTACCCCAGCTGAGCCAGTTGCTCCAGCAGCCCCAGCCCCTGCGCCGGCTCCGGCCGAGCCAGCACCAGCAGCTCCAGCCGCCCCGGTAACCGAGCCAGCTCCAGTAGCTGCCCCAGCTGCCGCACCAGCCGCTGAACCAGCTCAGAAAAAATCCAAAGCAGGCCTCGTGATTGTAATCGTAATCTTGCTCATCGCCATCGCTGGCGGTGTCACTGCAGCATTCCTTATCCCAATGCTTAACAAGATTGATTACACATCCGCCTATCGTAAAGCTAAAGACGTCAAAGAACTCGTAGAAGAAGTTTCAGACAAAACTAACTGCCAAAAGGTGGTTAAGTATGCGGAGTCATATAACAGCGTATCGAAAGAAGAGTACGATAAGTATGTCAAAGGATGCAAAACCGAAGTTGATGATACTATTGGCTCATCTATCACTGCTCTTGGTGAAACCGATGGTGTAACTAAGGATAAAGATATCAAAGAAAAGTACGATGCCTTCAAAAAAGAATATGACAAAACAGTAGCCTTTGGCGAAGGGCTCGATGAGAAACTAGCCGTTTATCAAGAGCTTCATGCCTTCTTGGTCAACACCAAGGGCGGGGCAAAAGGTTTTACATTCTTCTGTGGATGTCTTGGCTGCGATAGCCCAATTAGCTCAGACGATCAAATCGAAGCACTAGCAGCACCACTAGTAGAGTCCAAAAATGAAACCTTAGCATCGTTCGGCGAGACGTGGGTTACTATGGCTAAAACACTGAGAGATAAAGGTCAGGCTTCCTATCTTGCTACGAAAGCTGGCGGGTACGTGTGTCACAATACCGATGATCATGAAACAGTTTACCAAGACTATACAAATTATAAGGATAATGAATTTGGAAAATATGTAAAAGAAAGTTTGCCAAGTTCAATAGTTATTTATCCGCTTGAAGTCCCAACTGGTGATGCTATGTCATCTGCATTTAGTAAGCTATACGATGCAATCAAGAACGCAAACGAAAGAAACTACAATTCGGACAGCCATGACTGTGTTGAATTCATGAACGTAGTTACCTGCGAATAATTCGCCAAAAAGCCTCCTCAAAAAGAGGAGGTTTTTTGATGTATAATATATATATGATTGCTCACATCAAGGGCCAAGTGGCCGAAAAATTCTTAAACTCCGTGATTGTCGACGTCCACGGCGTGGGTTACGAAATCGCCCTCACCGCGCTCGATTTTGAAAACATCAACCTCGGTGACGAAATCAAATTCTACACCTATCATTCTATCCGCGAAAACTCCGAAGAACTCTACGGCTTCTCTAGTTTAGCCGCCAAAAAACTCTTCGAGCTCCTAATTTCTGTGCAGGGAATTGGTCCGAAGGCCGCCATGGCGATCCTTAGCCTCGCCGCCCCAGAAGAAGTTCGCAACGCCATCGCTAATGCCGATGCCGCATTTGTGGCCAAAGCCAGCGGTGTAGGAAAAAAATCCGCTGAACGCGTGATTGTAGACCTCCGCGACAAGGTTGGTATTCCATCCCACTACGGCACCACCGTCACCACCCCTGTTAATACGGCCGATGACGAGGCATTAGACGCCCTCATCGCCCTCGGATTCCCACTCAAAGAGGCCACCGCGGCGCTTGATGGCATCGACAAGGCAATTTCTACCGAAGAAAGAATCAAATTAGCCTTGAAAAAATAATTCAACTGTGTTAAAATAACGGGTAATTGTCTAATATTAAAGGTTAAATTATGAGTTTTTCAATTTTAAAACAAATCGGTGACGCCCAAAAGAAGAAAGCTGTTGTTGACGTCCGTTCTGGTGATACCGTTAAAGTCACCCAAAAAATTAAAGAAGGTGAAAAATTCCGTTTGCAGGTTTTTGAAGGTGTTGTTATCCGTGTTGATCGCAAAGAATCTCACACCGCTCGCATCGTAGTCCGCAAGGTTACCTCTGGTGTTGGCGTTGAGAAATCCTTCCTTCTTCACAGCCCACTCGTAGAGAAAATCGAAATCACCAAGCGCTCTAAGGTTCGCCGCAACAACTTGGGCTACCTCCGCGCTCGCTCTGGTAAATCTGCCCGCCTCGCTGGCAAAGATTTCGACCGCGCTGCCGCTAACGACATCTCCGTAGCCGAAGAAGAAGCTCCAGCTGAAGAAGTCAAAGCAGAAGAAGCTGCTCCAGCTGAAGAAGTTAAAGCTGAAGCTGAAGCTCCAGTCGAAGAAACTCCAGCCGCTGAATAATTAATTCGCCTTTAAAATACCAACCGCAAGGTTGGTATTTTTGTGTCCCTGTGATAATCTAAAACTATGGCAATTCTTGGGATAGATGAAGTTGGTCGCGGTCCGTGGGCGGGCCCGCTCGTGATTGGCGCAGTAATTTTGCCGGATCAAAAACCATCCTGGGTAGATGAACTCACCGATTCCAAAAAACTCACCGCAAAAAAACGCGAAGCCTTGAACGAAATTATTTTAAAAGAAGCCGCCGCCACCGGCCTTGGCTGGGTTTCTAGCCGTGAGCTAGACGAGATTGGCTTATCGAATGCTCTAAAACTCGCCACGCGTCGCGCCGTTATCGCCGTGCAGACTCAGCACGTGCTGTTCACCGAAATTATTATCGATGGTACCAATAATTTTCTAGTCGGCACCAAACTTGCACCCTACGTTTCGATTCTTCCTAAGGCCGATTTTCTCGTAAAGGAAGTCTCTGCCGCCTCAATTATCGCTAAGGTTGCGCGTGATCACTACATGTATGAGCTCGCCAACGAATACCCAGAATACGGATTCGAAAAGCACGTAGGCTACGGCACTGCTGCACATCAAGCAGCACTCGCCAAGTTTGGCCCTTGCCCAGAACACCGTTTTTCGTTTGGCCCAGTTAAAAAAGTTCCAGCCAAAAATACCACTAAAATCGGCTGCAAAGCCGAGGGAATTGTGGCAGATTACTTAGAGGACCAAGGCCACCAAATTTTAACGCGCAACTTCAAAACCAAATATTACGAAATCGATGTAATTTCGATTATTAAAAACGACATTTATTTTACCGAAGTAAAATACCGCAAATCCGCCACTCACGGCCAGCCGTTCGAAGCGATTACCGCAAAAAAACTTGAAAAAATGCATTTTGCCGCCGAAGCGTTTTTGCACACTCATCCACAATTCAAGAATTTCAACCCGCACCTTGCTGCGGCGAGCGTTATTGGCGCTGGCTACAAACTAGCGGACTGGTTTGAAATTTAGTATAATGCTTGCGCTTTTTAGATAAAGGTGCTACAATTCCTGAAAAGGCTCATACAAAAATGCAAAAATGTAATATATTATCTCTGGTATCTGCCGATAATTTTATCGGTATTTTGCGTTGGCTAATTTTAATAATTCTTATTATTATAGTCATCGTTTTAATTATTAAAAAAGCCAAAGCTGGCAAAATTAGCGCTTGGATTATTGCGCTGATTATCACTTTAATCGCGGCGCCGCTTTTAATTTTGACGCATATCTGTGAAAAAGTACCAGAGAAAGAGCCGGAAACCCCAACTTGTAAAGAAAACCAGATCCTAAAAGATGGTAAATGTGTGAATAAAACTCCTGAGCCGACGCCACAACCAGAGCCTGAGCCGGAACCGGAGCCAACCTCAACCCCAACCCCAACCCCAACCCCAACTCCTACACCTACCCCGACTCCACAGCCACAACCTGAGCCGACGCCACAGCCAGAACCAGAACCTGAGCCACAGCCAGAACCTGAACCAGAACCAGAACCTGAGCCGGAACCAGATCCAGAGCCAGAACCGCAGCCAGAACCAATTTGGCATTCTATTAAACTTGATCTAAACGGCGGCGAAGGCGTCGAAGAAACCGAATTTTATAAAGCCGATGGCGAAGAAATCGGTGCTTTGCCACAACTCACCAAGACCGGCTACCGTTTTGAAGGTTGGTTCAACGAAGATGATTCTCCATACAATGAGCACAACAAAGCCTCTGGCGACGTTACTATTTATGCGCACTTTAGCCCAATCCGTTATCGCGTAATTTTCCGCGCTAACGGCGGCGAAGGCAACATGGAAATACTTGACGCTGAGTACGATCAGTCACTCAACCTCGCAAGTAGCTTCACAAGAAATGGCTACGACTTTGATGGCTGGACCACCAACGCTGATGGTACCGGTTCATACTACAACGCAAGCGAAGCTCAAAGCAACCTCACGACCGTAGATGGTGCTGATGTTGAACTATACGCAAAATGGAAAACCATTAATTATGAAATTAGCTATTATGGCCTCGAAGGTGCTGAATTTGAAGACCCAACTACGTCATACAATATCGAAAGCGATCAAATCACTTTAGGAAGTCCAACCAAAGAACACTACAACTTTACCGGCTGGAGCGGTACTGGTCTTACTGGCGATAATAATATGGTTGTTACCATCGCCAAAGGCAGCACCGGCGCCCGCGAATACACTGCCCACTTTGAAGGTAGAGTGCAAACCATTAAGTTTAACGCCAACGGCGGCACTATTAATGGTCAAGATGAAATCACGGTTAGCACCAAACTCTACGGTGACACAATTGGCAGTGAACTGCCATCTGCAGTAGATGAACGCACTGGCTTTAGCTTTGTTGGTTGGTTTACCGCCCAAGAAGGCGGCGATCAAGTTACTGCCGACACCGTAATCGTGGAAGACAAAGTTTACTATGCGCACTGGAGTGCAAACAAATACGCAATGCATTTTATTGCCAACTACGAAAACGCTCCGGCAATTAGTGACCAAGAATTTGAATATGATAAAGAAATCGATGAAAGCACCTTACCAACACCAAATCGCGGCGATGGTTGGGACTTTATGGGCTGGTTCACTACAGTTCCCGATACAGATGAAACCGTAAAAATCGACGGTTCATATCGTATGCCAGCCGGCGAGGTTACGGTCTATGCGCACTGGTATGATAGGCAATATCCGATCGTCTTCTCGGTGAACGGTCCATGTGTGTTTGATGCTTACAATGGCATTATTGCCGGTGACGAATGTCGCCAAGGCGACACCAGCTATGTAAGTGAGCCATATATTGATACTGGCGTTTCACTTTACAATGCGGCCAATATTGATAAAAATTACGAAATTCTCTTCACAATCGACGACTACAGTGCGTCCGCACAACAACCTGACCCACTTTATGACGACGAAAACAAACAGCAAACATTTGTGAGTGCCAAAGACACCGAAAACAAAAGAGCTGGTTTGATTGTGCGCCGTAGCGGTAGTGATATCGAAATCAACTACCGTAAAAACGATGGCCAACAAAATCCAATTCCAAAGTTTGACGGTGCAACGGCTAGCGGCACCACGGTTAGAATTGTTCGTAAAAACGACAAGATTTGGTACAGCCTTAACGGCGGCACCCTGGCCCTTATACAGACCTTGGAAGATTCAAATGACGACGCATTTGATATCACCACTTGGTTTGGTGCCACTCCGGCAAAACCAGACGAGCCATATCAAGCCGTACTAGATCGTGGTTACAAACGTGCACTAAAAGGCACGCTCAGCAATATGCAAATTAGGCTTGGTGATGATCGCGAATCTCACTATCAAGTAAACCTACTTGGCAATGGAACAACAATTGCCCCAAGCGCCTACTTGATTGTAATTGGCGAATCGATGACCTTGCCAACCCCAACCCGCAATAACTATTCATTTACCGGTTGGTACATTGGTGATGATGGTCCATTTGCTGGCGAGATCACTCCTACTGCCGATATTTCTTACACTGCGCACTGGGTTAAAAATATTTCTTCAGCCGACGTTACCAATTCAAATATTGAATTACGTCTTGAGTCAGTCGAAACCGAGCAAATTAATATCACAAACGTCAACGACTACGAACCACATGCCTTTGCTTCGGAGGATGAATCGATCGCAACGGTTGATGAAAATGGCCTAGTTACTGCAGTCGCCGAAGGTACCACTACTATTACAATCACGGGTGCGCTTTCTGAAACTACCAAGACTGTGGGCATCACGGTTCACCCAGCAGATACTTACACAGTATCCTTCAAGGACAACAATGAATCAACTATCACTACTCGCACAGTCACCCACGGCGGTACGGTTGAAAATATCCCAACCGCAGAAGACACTGGTTTCACCGGTTGGTTTACGCAAAAAGTTGGTGGCACAGCATTGAAGTCTAGTACCATAATCTCCGGAGACGTTACCTACTACAAGAGAGTAAGAGATAGCTTCACTTGTAAACGCGCCACAGCTTCCACTATCCATACAGCGACTTGTGCTAGCGAGGACGGTAAAGGTTGTAAAGCCGCTGGATACACTGGCGCCAACAACATCATTACTTATGGCCAAGTTCGTGGCGGTGTATCAGACAATGTGCTCACCGCTGGCGACGCCTTCGACTGCGATCTTAACGGTGACGGCAACTACACTGATAGATTCTACTATCTCACTACCTATGATAATTACGCCGCGCTCATCTACTCCAACAACTACGAGACCGATCATGTAGACAATACAACCAACCATAATTATGGTAGCAACAACCAAGAAGGCCCAACTACGGCGGTGGAATACTTGCCAGCTTCATCATCCTGGACCAACCTTGATTTGTACTCAATTCCACACGTAATTGTCAGCCAAAGTGGCATGCCGATTGCAAATGGTTTACCAACTTCCGCATTCGGTTATGAGGGCAAAGCTGCTCGCTTAGTTACCGCACAGGATTTGTACAGGGCCTGTGACGTACAAGCCAGCACCAGCGCAACCGCTGGTGAAATTCCAAACCGCTGCGCATTCTTGTTCGAAAACACGAACTTTGAAACTACGGGCTTAAGAAGCAACTACTGGGCTGAGACTCCAGTCAGTAGCAACAAAAACGTCTTTAGGGTCGATGCCCAAAGCCGCTATATCGGCAACATCGCTGTATCCGCCAATAAGCTTTCTGCCATCCGCCCAGTTATCGAAGTCCCAGTCAGCTTGCTCGACCTCTCCACCGTATACAATACATATGAATCCAGCGACGAAATCGTAGAACATACAGTTTCCAGCCCAGCTGCCGAAAACTATCTTGCAAATGTTCAGACCTGGAACACTGATAAAAATGCATTACTAACGGCACTCAAGCAAAACTTTGACAACAACGAATGTAGCATAACGACCAATAACCCAAATGTTGACAATAACTTCGAGTATAAATATGGCGCCAGCGGTACGGTAGCGTGCGATGGCTCAGTCCCATACGACACTGGTCTCACTGATGCCATGAGAGTGTTCCTGGTAGACGAATCTACCAGAAACGTGATCGAAGAAGTTTCGTATACAAAATCAGATTCTGGTCTATTATATAACTTGATCCCGGGCCAAACCTATCGTTGGGAAAAATCCGATGACAGCAGTGTCTACGGCTACGTTAAAGCAAAGTCCACCAATAATCGCCGCTTTATTACTGCTGGTCCAACCCGCAACATTCGCGATCTTGGCGGCATCCCAACTACGGATGGCAGAACCATTAAGTATGGCCGTCTGATGCGGGGTGAACATTTTAATGGTATTTCCGCTACGGTTACCGACCTCACGAACCTTGGCTTCAATAAAGAATATGATTTGCGTGAACAGAACGCTATCAACCCACCTGCTTCAAGATTGCAACTCTTTACTCACGACCAAGTGATTCACTATGAGTTCTCATACCACGAAGGCGACGAGCTAAACGATAGCAGCGATTACAGCAAGACTCGTAAGGCCGTAAAAGATATCATGACGGATATCGCCGATACGGAAAATCCTAAGAACATCTACTTCCACTGTAGTGCCGGCTCAGACCGTGCGGGTACCGTTGCATATTTGCTTGAAGGTTTGCTTGGTGTAGATGATGAAACTCGTTATGAAGACTATGAACTCACCTCACTCTCCGGCCGCTCAGATCGTACTCGTTACTACGAGAAAAAGGGAAACGACACCAACAAGTTCACCCACATGATGACGTATCTCAGCACCAAAGAACAAATCTATGAATGGTTCATGGCTGGCAGCACAGACCAAGCTGCCGACGAAGCCCTCATCACTGCCTTCAAGAACGCCGTACTAGAATAAAAAAAGAGCCGGTCTTAGCCGGCTCTTTTTTGTTAGACGTTGAATTTGAATTCAACCACATCGCCGTCTTGCATGATATAGGTTTTGCCTTCGGTGCGAAGCTTGCCGGCAGCTTTCACCGCTTGTTCCGAGCCGAGAGTTTTGAGATCGTCAAAATTGCAAATTGATGCGGCAATAAATCCGCGTTCAAAATCAGTGTGGATGGTACCGGCAGCCTCTGGGGCAGTGGCGCCTTGCTTGATAGTCCAAGAGCGACACTCTTTTTTGCCAGCGGTAAGGAAGGATTGCAAACCAAGAGTTTTGTAAGCGGCTTTAATGAGTTCGCCGAGCGCGTCGTCTTTGACGCCATAGCTTTCAAGAAATTCTTTGCGCTCGTCGCGATTCATCCCGGCCATTTCTTCTTCGAGTTTGGCATTTACAAAAATCGCTTCAGCTGGCGCTACGAGTGCGCGCAACTTGCTCTGCAGATCTGGATCGGTAAGGCCGGACTCGTCCACATTAAACATATAAATCACAGGCTTTTCGGTGAGGAACGGAATGTTTTCGTCCTGCGGATCTTTTTTGCGCTTCGCGGCAATTTTTTCTTTGGTTTCATCGTCAGCGAGTTGAAGTTCAAGATTAATAATATCAATATCGTCTTTGGCTTGTGCTACGATGTCTTCCTCGATTTTATTATCGGCACGCACAATGTCGTTATTCACAAACGCGCGCACCACATGGCAAATTGCTTGGCATTCGCGAATGTGCGCGAGGAATTTATTGCCTAGGCCCTCGCCTTTGCTTGCGCCGGCAACGAGACCTGCGATATCAACAAACTCAACTGTGGCCGGCACAACTTTGTCGGTTTCATACATTTTAGCTAGCACATCCAAGCGCTCGTCTGGCACCGGCACGATGCCAACGTTTGGCTCGATGGTCGCAAAAGGATAATTCGCCGCGAGTGCCCCGGCGTTTGTTAACGCGTTAAACAATGTCGACTTGCCCACATTCGGCAACCCAACAATTCCAATCTTTAAATTCATATCTGTTATTATACCATATTTTTGCGGTATATGGTTGGGCATCGCTAAATCTAGCACAATGATTAGTGTATAATATAGGTAAATAAGGAGATTAGATGAGCAATTCCGAAATAATAAACAGTAACCCAGGCGGACAAGAGCAAGTAGAAACCGAACAGAGCCCTTCTTTGGAACCAAACTTTGATACACACATGAAGCGAACAAGAGGAGAAAGAGTCCAGCGTTTTGTTGAGCTGGCAAAAGCGCGCGGCGGCGAAGACGGAAAAGAAAAAAGCGTTGATGAGGCGCTGAACGAGATGGACTCGGCAACGGCGTTAGATTTTTTGCAACATATAAATAGCCAATTACGCAATGAAAAAGTTTCAAAAAAGAGCGAAATATATGGTGATAAAACCCATAGAATGATGGTCGGTTCCGAGACCTTAGGCGGTACAAAAAACCTTATTGCTCCAGAACCAGAATTGCAAAAGGAATTATTTAATGAATATTTTGAAGCAATTAAAAAGATAGATGATAAAGAGAAAAAGGCACTTCTGGCCTATTACGCAATTAATAATTTACACCTATTTTCAGATGGCAACGGTAGGACGTCCCGGGCGGTTTACTTGCTAATCAAAAATGGGAACGTGTCTAATGCTAACGACGTCGTAGCACATAACGACAATATTAAGATTAGACTTGACGAAGACATGGATAGCGATGATGGTTCTGGTAGAGAGAATTTTATCACTGAAAACGGTATAATACCAGTTGAAGAAATTAACGATGTTGCCAATATGTTTCTGCAGGAGCAAATGGTGAAGGATGGGCTATTGAGTGAGGAACTTGCCGATAAGAAAATCTATATTTATTCAGTTAGAGAGAGAGGAAAAATAGTGTCAGTTATGATGTCAGATAAAAATAAGGAAGGATTGAGCGAAGAAGAGATAAAATGTCTAAACTATGCGATGTCTGATGGCGGTGGCGGAGTAAGAAACTCGACACTTGCAGGCTTGACGATAGCAGCTGTCTTATCGCAAAAAGGCTCAGCCAAAGCAGTTATCGAAAGAAGTCTAAAGGATGAAAACCGTTTACCAATCAGAGTTAATTTTGATTATGATAGCAGTGATAACGTGGTTCGTGAAGTGAAAAAAACGTTTGCAGGATGGACCTCGGATGACTATAAAAAGACGATCGAAATGTATGAGGATATTAAAAGACGGCAGTGTGAAACGATTATTAGTTTCTTCGTTGAAGACAAAAAACTCCCTGACGGGAAAAACGTCGCTGATTGGGCGATGAATAAATAAAATAAGGAGACACCATGGGTTTTCAAATCGAACTAAACGATACATTGCAAATCACGAAAGAGCAAGGTTTTCCGGCACAATTGAAATTAGAAGAACATTTCAAAAATCTGTACAAAGCCGAAGATTTTAAGGACATGGTTTTTGAATTCAAAAACAAGCCGGGCATCAGAATTTATCGTGTGCCGCCAGTACGAAACTTTCTTGTTGAAAATATCAACGGCAAGTGGGTCTATTGGGGCCTAATTCAAATTACGGAAATCAATCACGATTACGCCAACATGACGACTTCTGGCAAATTCAAAATCACCTACATCAACACGCCGGAAGAAATGAAAATTGCACACAACATTATCGATAGAAACGAAGCTACAAATTATTTTGGCAATAATTAAAGAAAGGATAATATGTCGCTATTTGATAGAATGATGGATCGCAACATGGAACGAGCTCAAAAAGGAGGTATATGAAAATTTTTCTTGCCGCATCAAGTAGTTTCTGGAATAAATTGCCAGAAGTAAAAGCAAAACTCGAAGCGCTCGGCCACGAAGTAATGTTGCCATCTACTGTTGACGATCCAGATTTGGAAGAAAAAACTTGGCAGGAAAGTGACGAAGCGCACGTCAAATTGATTCGAAAATTGTTCGAAGACAGTGAAGAACGAGTTGGCAAATGGTGTGATGCATTTTATTTGTTAAATTACGACAAGCATGGAATCTCAGGATACGTTGGTGGTGCGGCGCTAATCGAACTCTACATCGCGCACCGCAATTACAAAAAAATTTTTATCGAAAACGATGTCTTTTCTGGGCCAATGTACGACGAAATCATGGGCTTTGGCCCAACCTTTGTGCATGGTGATTTAAGTATAATTAAGTAAAGGAGAAAAAATGGATAACAAACTCGAAACTGAAATTGCTAAAATTAAGGCCCGCAACGCACGCGTTGAGTTGGACAAAAAATGGGAGACATCATGGACTCGTCGGCTTTGTATTTGTGTGCTCACGTATTTTGTAGTTGTGATTTATAGCTTCACAATTCAAAAAGTTTCAAACATTTTCTTGTCATCGCTCGTGCCAGTGATTGGCTTTACGCTCTCCACGCTTTCGCTCAAATTCGTGCGCAAGATTTGGGAAAAGAGAATCAAGAAATGATTAAACGCTCTTTATTTAACGGCAAAGTTGAAGTTGTGATTTCTGAACTTGGAGATGGCAACATGCGATTTTTTGGTAGCGAAAACGAAGAGGAAATTATTAATAATCAATCAAAACTAGGCAGGGAAGTAGGTCTAACTGGCGAGCAAATCGCTCGCGTGAGAACTGTATACGGTGACAGAAACGTTTTTACTAACTACCAGGAAATCACGTACGATAATTTATCGAGCTACGTTATTCGCGTGTCCGAACAACACATTTTAGTTTCGGATGGCCTAGCTACTAAATGCACCGACGTAGGATTATTGCTACCGCTCGCCGATTGCTTGGGCGCTGTCGTTTACGACGAAAATTTAGGCGTGCTTGGTTTACTGCATGCTGGTCGCCAAAATTTGGAACAAAACGGTGCGCAAAAGTTTGTTGATTATTTTGCCAGTGAATTTGGCAGTAATCCAAAGGGTCTTAAAATTTATTTTTCGCCATACGCTCTAGACTATAAGATTTTTAAACTTGATGACAAAAGTTTGTCTGCTGCCGCAACAGAACAATTCTTGGCTGCCGGCGTTTTAGCAGAAAATATTATCGATCCAAAAATTAACACAGTGGCTAGTGATAACCTCCCATCATACTCGCATGGCAATACAAATAAACGTTTCGCAATCTTAGCTAGAATCAAATAGCGTCGCGCGCCATTTTCATAATTTGTTTGCGCAGTAGGAAATTATCAAGCATCAACAAATCACTTTGCGTGGCTTCTACGCCAAAGATTTTTTCCAGTCTTTGCTTTACACCGTCACCGCCAAAGTAAATGTAGCTTTTGCCGTCTTCAAGCGAAATCACATTCATTATCCATTCTGAATACTCAGCAAAAACTTTTTTCATTTCATCAAGATTAAAGCTATTTATATTCAGCGCAATCATTTGCCCGATAACTTCTGGTAAATCGCCGGCCTTCTCGATTTTTAAATCGTCCTTAATCGATTTAGTAAAATCCTTCAATATTTCAGCCTCACAGGCCGAAAAATATTCTGCATAAAAATCGCTAGGCACGTTGCCGATTTTTAAAAGCTCGTTATATGCAGCGCGGTCGCGTTCTGTAGTAATACTAGATTTAAGATTCAATGTATTATCCAAAATCCCAGCAATCAAAAGTTTACAAAGATCGGTGTCTAAAATTTCGGTATGATTTTCGCGAACGATTTTTTCATAGATAATCGTACAAACCGAACCAATAAACTCGATCTCAGTATTAATATTCGGAAAGTCTGTCCAATATTTTTCAAATCCAGAATGATGGTCGATGATTTCAATTACATTTTCAATTTTGATTCGCTCGTCAAAGAAATCCGGATTCGAAACATCAAGCAGAATAAATTTGCTATCATCGGCTACAACGGGGTCATCAAAGGTATATTTTAAGTTTAAAATGAGTGGTGGCACGCTTTGATTAAGCCTGGCCGTGGTAGAAGCCGTAACATTTGGATTGCCCTCGGCTTTTAGTAATTCGCGATATGCGATCATGCTAGCATAGGCATCAATATCTATATATTTGCGCCCAGAAGTAATTATGATATTACTGTGCATAAAATGCGGTCTCCTTTTCCAAAATATCCAAAAACTCTTGATTCATGGCTGCGGCGTGAAAGCCGTCAATGTTTTTGGTGACCGCACCGGCCATTTTGCAAAGGAAAAGGCCCGGCTCATAGTCCCATGGAGTGTTCACCCTAAAGTTGGCGCCGTGAAGTCTGCCGCTTGCTACAAACGCCAATGCCACACACAAAGCGCCAAGGCTACGATGGTTTCTGGAATACGCACGTACTTTTGGAATAACGCCAGAAGCATTGCGCCCAATTACGCAATAAACGGCATTCTTTATTGGAACTTCGCGAATGGAAATCTTTTGGCCATTTAAATAAGCGCCGGTTTTATCAGCATAGTAAAGCTCGCCAAGCTTTGGTAGATTGATAACACTTGCAACTGTCTCGCCGTTTTTTCTGCAAGCAATTTGAATGCCCCACAATGGTATGCCATTGGCGAAATTAATTGTGCCGTCAATTGGGTCAATGATAAAACAGTTGTCTGTGACTTTGCCGTCTGCGTTGAACTCTTCGCTAACAATATCAAAACCAGGATAGTTTTGAATAATTTGTTCGATTAAGTACTTTTCAATCTCTTTATCGAGCGTAGTCACCAGGTCACCTTTATCGTCTTTTTGGTAGACATCAAAATTTTTTTGCGAAATCTGCTCCGCTTCTTTTGCTAATTGTTTTAAGAATTCTGTTTCCATAATTACATTTTAGCATCTAAAAAAGCTAAAACTTAAAATCTAAATACAAGTAGTTATCCATGTCGTAGGCTAAGTTCTTGTTGATCGCGTTTTTCACAAGCTTGCAAACCCTAGACATGCGCTGGCCATTATATAATGGGTCGACGTAGCGAATTTTGTGTTTTTCGTGCACATAGTAAACCCCTTTTGGCGCGGTTTTCGAAACGCGAATATCATTGGCGTTTTGCAGGATTTCAAAAATATCTTTGTATTTCGATTTTTTAATCAGCTCAACAATTTCAATTTCTTTCATTTCGTAAAGTTGTTCAACCGTAATTAAACCATCATCTTTCATGCGCTTCAAAATGTCAGCCAGGACTCGCATCGTAAAACGACGTCTGTCGTTCCGATACATCACGGACATTTTATTAGAAAGCCTTGCGAATTTGCGCGCGATGGTTTTAGTTTTAAAACCAAGTTCGTCCACGCCAAATTCATTCTTTTGGATTTCAAGGTCATTATAGAATTCTTTAATATCATCAAACGTGGCCTGGTTAAAAATAAACAGCGGATTCGAAAGGGAATATTCCAAACGGTCCGCGGCAAGTTGCGGCGTATCGTTATCCGCGATTGGATACAAATGATAATTATCAACTTCCTCAAGTTTGATACCGTCGCGTTTTAAGAGCGCCATAATTTCAGCGGAGTTTTTAATCATTTCCGTAGTAAGATTTTCGGTTGATTCTTGTTTCAGTGCATCGCCATTCATCACGTCTACACAATGTTTAAAAACTGGCGTTGCGATATCGTGAAAAAGCCCGGCGAGCGTTTGCTTTTTGTCGTGCGTAAAATGCCAAATAATTAACGCCACACCAATCGAATGTTCCAAGCTCGAATAAAAAACTTTACTCACAAAAAGATTCGTATAGATCATGCCAGAAGACACACTAATGTCGTCTTGCTTTTGCATTCTCGGTGTATTGATATATTCATCCAACCACTCCGGATAATCCGGGCAAAGTAATTTAAAATATTCGTTAGTGTTTATTCGCTGCACAGTATTATCCAAATTCAATAAAGCCAAGCCCGATTATACAAATGATAATTGCAATAATGCGTTTGATAAAATCGCTGCGCGGTAGTTTACTTTTGTGAGTTTTTGGAAATAGTTTTGCAATCAAAACGCCGATTATCATCACGGCAAATTGTTGCACGCTTTGCGAGACGAACGACACGAGCGCAACCGAAGCCATCGTGCCAGCGAGCGTAGACAAAATGCCGCCCGCCGAATTCAAAACTTCGTTTATAAAATTCATTCCCATGACTTTTGCGCCGTTGGTTTTGATCATTTTGTTAAATGATTTGCGGAACGATTTTAAGAAAATCATAATGAACACACCAATGATGAACATCGTGATATTGGACCACATGATTGTTTGATTAAAATCATGTGTTTCGTTAACGTAGCGTTCGACGATATACCAAATCGCGTAAGCTAGCGACACAAAGGCCATCATCGCAAGCGTTGCCAAACGCTTTTTACTGAAGCGTCGTTTGCTTGGTTCATAGGTGATAAACAGTGCTGCGAGCGTTACAAGAATACCTCCAAAAAGTTGCCATGGCGTGATAGTTTGGTTTTCCAAAAATAGCGGCGAAAGAAACAGCATAAAAACCGGGATCAGCTGGAACATCACAACGATAATTGTTGGGTCGTCGCGACTTAGGCTTTTGAAATAAAATATCAGCGCCGCAACATAGAGTGCAGAATTAAACAAGAGCAAAGCAATACTAGAAAAATCAAACGTAAATTGAAAATTGCAAATGAACATGTAAACAATAGACATGATTGCACCAGCAATCAAAGTTGAAATCACGATCAGTGCGCGTGGATCTGCATTTTTTACGGCACGCGAAATCAAATATTTGTCGATGTGATTTGTAATCGCAAAAGACGTGGCCGCTGCGCAAGCTAAAAGAATCGGGGTTAACATATAAATATTATAATCGAATTTTTAGTATAATAACAGTATGGAAGGTTATTCGAATTTACCCCAAGAAAGATGCTGTGGCTGCATCATCATTAATGATGGTAGGGTGCTTTTGATCGGCGCCCTAGATGACGATGGCGAACTATTCTGGGCTTTTCCAAAAGGGCATCAAGACTCTGGTGAATCCGACATCGAAACCGCGCTTCGCGAAACTAAGGAAGAAGTTGGTCTAGATGTTAAAATTACCGACGACGACCCAATCGTTACTGGCCACTTAGTTAAAAGTTGTTCCACCTATAAAACTATATTATTGTATCTTGCTGAGCCAATCGGCGGTGACGTCACTCCACAAGTGGGCGAAGTCGAAAAAGCCGAATGGGTGCCAATTCCAGAGGCCGCGAAGTATCTCAAAAGATATTATTCGGAAGTCTGGCAAAAAGTTTTGGCTCGCCTCGCCTCTGTTGCTGATTGACAAACCACCTAATCTGTGCTATAATTAAAAAACGGGACCGCAATAGGGCGGTCTTAGTTTGTTCTTTTCCATCGCTGGAAATGGAAAGATATGGAGGATTTTATGTTTACTGCAGAAAAAGAAGGTAAGACAGTGATTTACTTCCAAAACTTTGACGTGATGTTCTTCGTCAGAGGCCTATGCTATAACGTCGGCATAACTGTTTACGGAGACTCGTGTGGGCCGTGCAAGCAATATCATTGGCCGGAAGATGACTGCCCGGAGTCCCTGATGAAAGAGTTGGTCGCGACGGATGACCTCTGCATGGACGACATGGTGGCTATGCAGGCCATTGAGCCGGGTAGCAAGGAATTCTACGAATTTCTCCCGTTCGTCATCAAAGACGAGGAAAATGTGAAATATATTTTGGAACATTTTCTGATCGGTTCTGATGATGAGATGGAGTACTTTGCTGACGACGTCGGTAGCCTGGCAATTTTCGACTTTGCTCGAAACGGCCACGGTGTGTCTTCCAGAGAAGCGTTTAAAGATTTTATGCGTATGACGCTTCGGGAGCTTCGCAATGGGAAAACCAAGTTTGACTTCCCGGAGGGCCTCCGCAAGGAGGACTACATCTAAAAACTATTCCAGCGAAAAGACACCGCAGCACTATTGCGGTGTTTTTTCATCCCAAATAAATCTGTCTAGCGCTTGGTAAATTCAAGAGATAATTAGCAAAAATATTATAAAATTCGTCTACCATCACAACCGTGAATAGGGAAAAGGAGAGCGTTAAAAACGTACGGCGAGACATATTGCGAGCCATCCACTCGAGGCGCGGCAGCACCACATACATCAAAAGTAGCGCCGACACTCCAAAGCAAAGCACGCTACGCAGGCAGATAAACCCGCCAATGTTGCCAAAATTCAAAATCTCCACATTATAATCCCAAAACCGCGTGCCGTTGCCGATAGTGTAAACCAGCCAACCGCCAATTAACTCTGTCAGCCCAGTCACCAGGGTTCCAACCAAAAACACCAGCCACGGGCGACTGCGCAATTTGTAGGTGGTGGCGATGATGAGCAAAGCGCCGATGGCGTAAATATTGATCCACGGCAAAAAGTTGCCACCCTGCCATGACCACTTAAAATCGTCGTTAAAGAAATAAAAAATCGTTTCGTAAATCCAGCCGATGAAGCCGGCTGCGACGGTGACCAGGCAAAAGATGCCAACTTTTTGATAAGGTAATAATTTAGAATCGTTTTTAGGCTTAACCATTAACCCAATTATACATTATGGGCCAAGATTTGGTCTTGCATTTTGGCGGCACGCACGAGATCGTCCACGCAGGAATTTACAGAGTGTTTGACGCGGGCCTTTTCCTCGGCTTTTTTGGCATCGTTCCAGCGATCCAAAGTACCGACCAAATAGCCAGTGATGCGGCGGAGTCTTTCAAAATTGCTGCCAAAATAGTGAGAATACTCATCATAATACTTCTTAGCATCCTCATCTTTGCCGAATTTCTCGATTAAGCCAACGCCGGTTTCTACCAAGCGGCTTACATGCAAGTTTTCATATTGTGCGAGTGGTTTCAATGCCTCTTCGATGGCTTCTTTTGGCACTTTTGCGTAGCGCGCGAGCGATTTTGAAAAGCGCTCGAGGTCGAATTTAGTGGCATCATCTGGGCTAAAATAGATAATATTTCTCATGTTTGTCCTTTATTAGATTATGCTTATGATTATATACGCTATATATAGCGTTTGTCAATACATAAAATACACTAAATGTGGGTGTGCTATAATAGATTTCATGGATATTAATACTGCTATTAAGGGCCGCAAGGACGCCTTCTTTGCTGCCTACGATATTAAAGATGAAGAAACGCTAAAATCTATCGACGACCTCTTTGCTCGCATCGAAGAATTTGGCAAAACTTGCAGCGATTATGCCGATTTTGAGGCTAAATTTGCTGCTTCGCCACTCAATCAAGAGTACATCGGGCTTTTCACCAAGGTTGCCACTACCTCTACCTCTAAATTGCAACCGGTAGAAGATGCGCCAAAAGATGAAATTTCCGACGAAGAACGTCTCCGCCGTGAGGCCGCAGACGACGCTCGCTTTGCCGTAAAAGAGGCGATGTCACCACTTCGCCACCAGGCTTACGAGGCCCGCACCCAGGCGCTCCGTAGTACCAAAGTTGGCGATGCGCTCTTTAATTTGAATAATCATATTGGCACCGCCAAACATTTGCATAAGGTTTTGAGGCACAAAGATGACGAAGATTCCGAACAGTAAAATCAAACAGCACGCCGGCGACATTTTAAAGTCCAAGACTTTTAATTCGCAAAAAAAATTCATGCAGCACGGCAACTACACCACCTACGATCACATTGTCTCGGTGGCCGAACGTAGCCTCCGTTATGCCGAAAAGTTTCACCTTAAGGTGAACGAAAAATCCATGGTGCGCGCTGCGCTCTTGCACGATTACTATCTGTATGACTGGCACAATTGCGGTGGCCCCCTCAAATGCTATTGGCACTGTCTTCGCCACCCGCACGAGGCTGCTAAGAACGCCAAAAAAGAGTTTGATATGACCAAGCGCGAGCTCCGCATGATCAAACGTCATATGTTCCCGTGCACATTTTTGCCGCCAACCTCAAGAGAAGGACTTCTTATTAGCATGGCCGATAAAGCCTGCGCAGTGCACGAAATGCGCGAGCGCCGCAAGCTCAAAAAAGCCGCAAAAAAAGCCGCCAAAAAGGCTTAACCTGGTTGAGATATTTTCCCCCTATACTATAATCAGAATATGAATTTTCGACTTCGGCGCATCGCTTTGTCGTGTTTTGCCTTAGTGGGAACACTGGTTTGGCTTTTTGTGAACCCGGCCAGCTATGAAGAGGCTGAAACTACTACAGATGACGACGTCGCTGTGCCGGCCGTGGCCGAAGTAACGGATGAAACTACCGAATCCGGCCCAAAAGCCATCGATATCTTAGAAAAACTCGCCGTCAAGGGCCGCGCTCCAAAAACTGGTTACAGTCGCGAAGAGTTCTATAACGGCTGGCCAACCATAGACGGTTGCAATCTAAGGCAGAGAATTATCAAACGCGATTTTGGTGACACCGCCGTGCTTGATGGCTGTACCGTGATTTCTGGCGAATATCTCGAGCCATATACTGGCAAAACAGTGGTCTTTACTGAAAAATCTGAAATTTCAAGCAAAGTCCAGATTGACCACGTGGTCGCTCTCTCTGATGCTTGGCAAAAAGGCGCCCAATATATGGATAAAGACGTCCGCTATCAGATAGCCACCGATCCGCTTAACCTCCTTGCGGTGGATTCTAGCGCCAATCAACAAAAATCCGACGGCGACGCCGCCACCTGGCTACCTAAAAACAAGAAATTCCGCTGTGAATACGTCGCGCGCCAGGTTTCGGTAAAATATAAATATAGTTTGTGGGTCACTAAAGCCGAAAAAGAAGCTATTTTGCGTATCCTCGAAAAATGTCCGAACGAGCCCGCAATTGGTATATAATATATATAAGTAAGGAGTTAATACTATGAAAAAATATTTTGGCGGCATTATCAGCGCTGCAGTCGTGCTGATTATCGCGGCGTTTTTGCTCGGTCGCTTTGTTCTTCCTAATACTGGACTAAAAGGCCTTCCAAAACCAGAGGTATCCGAAGGCGAGCGCGGCATGCTTGGCATCGATAAAAACATCAACGAGGCCAACATTGACGATTATCTTGGCCGCAGCGACGCTGTTTATCGCGATATGCGCCTCTTAAAGGACCCAGGCAACTACGAAGCCATCGGTGGCGACTCCTATCTTTCTGGCTTTGTGGCCGGTTTCGAGGTGGTACCTTTGCCATATCTTATGAATGTTACTGGCCTTCCAGAGGCCGTAGGCAGCACCTATCAGGGTAAAACCCTCTTTACCGCTCGTGAAGATGGCACTTACACCGCAAATTACGAAGAATCTGTCTCTATTCTCGAAAACCTCTTTCCAAAAGATAAAGTTATCTTCTTGATGTGTGGTGGTGGCGGTTATGCCGGCATGACCAAAAACTTGCTCGTAGCTAACGGCTGGGATGCCGATAAAATCTACGATGTTGGTGGCTACTGGTTCTACGAAGGCAAAAACAACGTAGAAGTTAAGCGCGTCAAGGCCGACGGCACCACAGTCTACGACTTCTACAAAGTCCCTTATCACGATATTAACTTCGACAATTTAACCGCCAAATAAGATGAAAAAAGCTCCTAAAAAGACGTCAAAATTCAAACTTGTGCTCCTAGCGCTCGCCGCTGTGGCGGTTTTTAGTGGCAGCATCTTCTTTGTGGGCGCTGCGAGTGGCTGGTTTTCTAGTAAGGAAACCCCTGTAAAGGTTGTCCTTGACCCCGAATATATCGACAATTTTGAGGTAAAATCCCTCGACAAAACCACCTACGAATCCCTCGTAGAGGCCAAAAAATCCTTTATTATAATCAGTTATCTCCCAGGTTGCACCGCTAAGCTTCTCAGTCTTACCTCTGATTTCGCCTCAAATAACAACATTACTATATATTATATGGATTTTGCCACCCTTAAAACCACGCCTTTGCACGATCAGGTTAAGTATTCGCCATCCGTAATTATTATCTCGAAGGGCGAAATTGCCGACTTTTTGCGTTCCGATAAAGATGAAGACACCCCAAAATACAATAATTACGACGATTTTTCGGCCTGGTTACAGGGAAAAATCGACTTTTCAGCCCAAAAATAGCGATTTTTGCAAAAATCTCCAAAAATCTTCAAAAAAACCCTTGCATTATTTTTCGATGTGCGCTATAATAGTCAACAGTTAATCAAGTCGCCTCTTTGCGACCTCTGTAAAAGATAAAGAAAAGCGAGGAAATCTTTTGAGGTCGCTTTTAAACACCTCAAGAGTAGTTTCTTAAGACTCTTTCTAAATTAACAATTTGAAATTAACGATGAAAAGATTTTTAATGGCGACATTTTAGTAATCGAACTTCGATTGCTAGTTATGTCAATGCATAAAAAGGTAATTAAGGGCACTGATAGTGGATGCCTTGACAATCAATACCGATGAAGGCCGTAGGACTCTGCGATAAGCCTCGGGGATCTGAGAACGAGAATTGATCCGGGGATTG
>JAILQE010000002.1 GCA_024699125.1 Candidatus Saccharimonadota bacterium | reverse complement strand
GTCGTATCGCCATCGATAAGAAGCAAAGCGTCAGTTTCGAGCTCTTTAGTGCCTTCCGGGAGGAGGTCCACCCGTAGGGTCTCTTTCTCTTCGACGAGATATTGTTTCCCGCCAACGAGGATAACTGCTTTCTTCATATTAATCCTTAGTTAATTAACTCATGTGATTTTATCACACTTCCCTAGATTTTACAAGGGGTGAGATGTCTATTCATGTCGCTCTTCGTTCAAACGCCAAAATTTTGCGATATTCTCGTCATCCTTATATCTATATATATAATCCTTCAACTCCTCAATTCTCCTAATCTGTGAGCTGTATACGTCCTCAACTTTATCAAAGAACTCTTTATCGAACACATTACGAAATGCCGCCAAATATTCTGCCCTCTTCTCGCTATCCAACGTAAAGACATCAATCAACATCATTTGATTTGCATAAAATCTTTCGCTTTCGACCTTATTTGGGAACTTATCACGGTACAAATGCCCCACATAAAAATCCCTGAGCAGCAAACATTTGCCACCAAGGTACCAGGCTTTTAACGACATAAACGGCTCATCAAAACCATAGCCAGTGAGCCCGGTCAAACCCTTAATTTCCTCCCAAAAGCTCCGGGTAAAAGCATAAAACGCCCCCAACACACACGGCACTTCAATCAAATTACCTTCTTCCGCTGGCAAGCCTTTTGCCCATCCGGCCGAATAATAATCCGCCGGATTGTCCATTCTGATATAAGCGCCCGAATCCCCGCGATTCTCTTTTTCTTTGCCATCCGCATAGTTTGCCGTAGCAGAACACAAAATACACCGTCTATTGGCATTCAAGACCTCGCAGACTCGTTCGTTCCAATTCTGTTCATATAAGCGCATATGCCCATCCATGAATGCGAACTTATCTGTAGCACACCATTCCGCGCCAATAATCCGCGCGATCGCCGGCCCGCCCGAAGCTTCCGGTAAGCGCAGGTATTTACACTGATATTTTTCAGATACAGCACGGTAGTCGACGCCATCATCGCTGCCGTCGTCCACCATAATAATTGGTACTTCGTCTATTCTAGTCGTTTCGCGAATAGATTGTACGGTTTTTTCAACCTCATCACCTTCATTTCTGAAGGTGATGATAATTGTAATTTTATTGTCTTCCGTCATTTGGCATACCACCCATGCCATCGTTCTTGTCTTGGTTGCCAAGGCTATCAGCATCCATCACACTAGCCGTCATCTTCTTCAAGCTACGTTTAGCTAGAATGAGGTAAATTGTACCGCCGGTGATACCACAAACAATCATCGAAACCATAGCAATTTCAAATGGACCAGTATCTGGCATCTCTTCACAGCCTTCCATTTCTGGGTTGGTTTTACAAGTTGGTTCTGGCTCTTCGCATTCTTCGCCAGATTTCTTTACTCTAACCTTGGCCGAGCTAGTCTCGCCATCATTGTCGCTGGCGCTACTCTTGTATGAGATTTTTGCAGTGTTGGTAAGCTCTTTACCCTTACAGTCAAAGTCTTTCCCTGCCTGAGCCTTATAGGTAATTTCAACACTTGCTCCAGGAGCCAAAACCTCAATACGGGCCTTCAAACTAGTTAGGTTACTACCACTAACCGCGTTGCCTTCTTCGTCGTAGTTAGTAAGCTTTACGCTACCTTCCACAAGAGTTAAGCCAGCAGGCAACGTATCCTCAAAGTCGATATGACCTAGATCCATTTTGCCAACATTTTTAATGGTTACCTTGAACGTTGCAGTTTCGCCAGGCAAAATTTCTACTGCTTCTTTGTAAGTCTTACCATTATTAATTGAAACTTCCTTTTCAATAGTGGCTTTAGCAAGGTCTGTACATTCGTCACCAGTTTTTCTAACAACTACAGTTGCTTGATCCTCATCGGTAATGCCAGCCGAAGTAATACCATCATAGGTAATTTTTGCTGTGTTTTTAAGCGTCTTGCCAATACAATCAAAATTGTTCCCGGCCTTAGCCTTATATCTTATATATACTGTTTGGCCCGAGCCAACCGTACCAAGATTGTATTCATCGCTATCGTTTTGCTTGTCCCAAGTGGTTGAACCCTTCTTGGAAAGTTCAACGCTACCAGGTACCAAAGTCAAACCTGTAGGCAAGATATCATCAAGAATCACGTGAGTAAGCTCGGTTTGGCCAACGTTATTAACCGCTACGCGGAAGGTTACTTCTGCACCCGGCTCCACAGTAACGCTTTCTTTATAGGTTGTACCGTTATCAATAGAGACCGTCTTTTCAACCTCACCTCTATACTCTGCAGCTTGCAAGACATAGGTTACGATACCATGGAATGGCTCACAACCATACACGTCACCCGAGCCAAAGCTACCAGTGTCACCACTTTCAGTGATACCATCGTAAAAACCAAGTAAAGCGCCTTCGTCAGTGAACAATGCGTCAGTTACATTCTTCGTGGCTACAATTTTTGGCTCACTTGCGTGGCTTCCGGTTAATGGCAAAATTTTACCACTATCGCCTGCTCGGCCTACGTTATAATGTTTAGCGCTACCAGTGACATAGCTCAGCGCAATCTGATCATTATCCGAATTAGTCAAATATGCTTTAGCCCAAACGCTGCTTTGTTTATCGTCAAAAGACCAAGTATCGTCAGCATTCTTATGCATCTTAGTGTATTTGATTTCGGCCGAAATCTCACCGCGCTGTCCCAAAATCAAATCAGGATAGTCCGAAAACATCGTAACGTTTTTGGCGATGCCACGCCTGCCATACGTACTGCCATTACGATCGGTGCCAGCATTATTATGGTAGTAAATATACACCATGTATTGCTCGCCCGGCTCAACTTCTACGCTCTGCTTAAAATCAAGTACACACTCAGTATCATTTGCTACAGGCACTGGAGCATCCGTACCATCAATCGGCTTGCTATAGTCAATCTTGTTTTGAATACAATCCGACGGAATTTGCGCCACCCTAACGAACTTACGTTCATCTTCTAATGTTGGGTTGTTAGTAATTGAGTTAAACACGGCATAATCAGCCGGGGCCTGCATTGTGTAAGTGTCACGTTCAGGACCCCAGGTTGGCTCATCCGCAAGCACTGCAGACGGCAAGAAGGCTAACCCAAACAAGAAAGCAAGAGTAAGCGTTCTTATTATTTTGTTATTTAGTCTTATTTTCATATTTTCCTTTCTCACCCTTTAATTATTCATTAACTCATCAAATGCATCGCCAAGTCTGTCCAGTTCTTCTTGTTCTCTTTGAGCTACGACTTCTTCCGCTTTCTTTTCTGCCGCCTTAGCTACAGCCTCTTCTTCTTCGGCTTTAGCTACTGCTTCAGCTGCCTCTTTTGCTTGTTGCTCAGCCAACCTGGCCTTTTCAAGATCGGCTGCTTGTCTAGCCGCCTCGGCTTCCGCTGCTTTCTTAGCCGCTTCAGCTTCTGCTGCTTTTCTAGCTGCCTCTGCTTCCGCTGCTTTTCTGGCTGCTTCTTCACGTGCTAGTTTTTCAGCTGCTTCTTGTTCGTTCCTTAATCTTACAGCTTCAGCTTTTTCTGCTGCAATTCTGTTAGCTTCTTCCTGAGCTTGAGCGTCAGGCTTCACCACGCCGCTTGCTTCATTTAAGTTTTGGCTGTAATCGTTTTCTGGGCTTACCTTTACTTCTTCTGCCGCTGGCACTACTTCACCACCCTTTTCGACGGTTCTAGTAGCTGCATCGTTAGTAACAACATCGCCAGCACCAGCATCATTTTCTGGTAATGATTCTACCGTGTTACCTTGGTCTGGGCTGATCTTCTCAACCTGAACCTTATCGGCACCAGTATCATTAGCAATTTCCTGTTCAACTTCTTTATCCATGTCACGCATCAACTTCTCATCCTTTGGCTTAATAGTCGTAGTTGGGGTTGGAGTCACGGTTGGAGTTGGAGTCACGGTTGGAGTTGGTGTTACCGTTGGGGTAGGAGTTGT
The DNA here is from genome assembly GCA_024699125.1 of Candidatus Saccharimonadota bacterium. Lineage (GTDB taxonomy): Bacteria > Patescibacteriota > Saccharimonadia > Saccharimonadales > Saccharimonadaceae > Nanosyncoccus. Next base: position 123,003 of record JAILQE010000002.1, on the reverse strand, counting down.
GGTCGGGGTAGGGGTCACCGTTGGGGTTGGGGTCGTAGTTGGTGTTGGAGTTGCGGTCGGGGTAGGGGTCGTAGTTGGTGTTGGAGTTGCGGTCGGAGTTGGAGTCGTAGTTGGTGTTGGAGTTGCGGTCGGGGTTGGAGTTGCAGTTGGAGTTGGAGTCACGGTTGGGCTCGGAGTCACGGTTGGGCTCGGAGTCACGGTTGGCCTTGGAGTCACAGTTGGGCTCGGAGTTGGCTTCGGGCCATCGCCTTCTTCCACCGCAGTCTGCCTACAGTTGGTCATCACACCGACCTTGCCATCTTCGCCGCCAAGTTCCTCAGCGAGGAAGCCTTTATTACCAATATCATATATACGTTCGCCATCTTTTTCGTGATAGAAGAATACTGCTTGGCGAGGTGTACCATTACTACAGTGTGACAAATCACCCTTCAAAAGATAGGTCGATTCACGTCTAGTGATATCCTCGAGGCTCAAATGACAGCCCTGCATCTGATCTTGCATCTCGGTAATTGTAGAGTTTACCAATTTATCATACAAATCGGCATTTTCTGCCAATTTCAAATGATCAATAAACGCGTTTAGCTCAGTCATGTTGTCGATTGCGCCGCCTTTAATTCCCCACATTTCGAGGGTACGAAGCATTTCTTCTTCATTACCGTTAAACAAAGCGTCCTTCAAGGCATCCGGTTCGAGCATACCAAAGTTTGCAGCGTTTTGCGCCAAAACGTTCGCATCGGTACCAGTAGCAATAAACCATTGTTTTACGAATCTGGCTTCTTCTTCTGCGCTTAATACGCCATCGCCGTTAACGTCGGCTTCAAATGGAATACCAACAAGGCTCGAGTTACCGCCAGTCTTGTGAATATCATTAAGCGCGGAGTCATATTCTGGGCGATAACCACCCTTGTAATCAAGGTCTTCGATCTCAGCGCCGCTAGCCAATGTAAGTGGGCCGCGGCCATCGGCTTCAGCCACCACAAAGTTAATTGGCACACGACCATAGTCGCCATTAAAGAGATGCGACAAGTTTTCGGCAGTCTCTTTGGCGCCATTTTCAGTTACGGCCACCTGTGCCCAAGCATTGCCAGTGTCCTGATCAATCACGGTCACAATCGCGCCCTTAGCTTTTTCGGTAGCTTTAATCACGGTATCACCGTCTAGGAATTTACCCCTATCGGCGCCATAACTAATAAAGTCACCGTTTTCATCAATTTTACCTACAGCAAATTTACCAATAAAGTTAGCCTTGCCGTTGCTGGCAAATGATTCAGTATCAACTACACCGGCTGGCACCAAAGCCTTGCCGTTTCTAATTTCAAACTGCATCGCTTGCATCGGGCCATCACCATCGAGATCTACAAAGGCACTTGCGCCTTCTGGAATATTGCCATCGATCTTTACCTCGAAGTAATTCATACCATCAATCGTGGTAGTAGTGGTTGGACGATGAATCGTAACAAGCGCCTTGCTTTGGCTACTGACCTTATTAATATTAGCTTCAACTATATTATCTTGTTGACCAACAAAGTCTTTAACTTTAACATCGGCAAGTTTGTCGATATTATATTCGCCTCTTTCGGCAGTCAATCTAAACTCGTTTTCGAGTTTATTCTTAAAGGAGTCGAACTGCTCATTATCGGTAAAGTTAATACCTGGCTCTTCGCCCTTACCATATAGATATTCTTCTGGATCAAGCTGGCCATCGCCATCCATATCGAAGCCTACCGAAACACCACCCTCTGGGTCGTCTTCGATAATCATCGGTGCATTAGCTTTGCGTACGCTTTCAGCGTTAAGCTCGTTCTCTGGAGTCTTTTCAATTTTTTCTGCTTCACCTTCAATGTTTCGTGGTCGATTGTGATGCTGATCATCTTCAACAGTCGTCTCTTCATTTTCATTAGGTGCAAGAACGCCACCGCCAAGAATAGAAGTCTTCTTGACCCATTGCATCACGGCACCTTCTTCTTTGAAGCCCATCTTTCTAAAGGCGTTGGCACGCCAGTCTTCTGCGGCTCTACCTTTTTCAACAAGGGTACCCATCACGCCGGTATTTTTGAGTATCGCGGTGATACCACGTGTAGCAGCAGACACACAAGCTGCCGTAGCAGCACTCTTGAAGCCTGCCCAAAGAATGGCATTTTTTCGATGTTGTTTAACTTCGTTAACTTTCTCGCCCATTCTTTCCATGAAATTATCACAGCGTTCGGCAACTACATCATTGACGCCTTTAACGTCGTTAGCTCTAAGAGTTTTCTTAAGGGCCAACATTCTTCTGGTCATCAACAATCTTGTTTCTTCAATGCTTTCACGACCGCCAGTAAACCTCAACAATTTAAACTTATTCTTGTTCTTATTCTGCAATCTGTTAGCGGCTTCATATTTCGCCATGATACCTAGAGCTTCGTCTTTCAACTTCTCGACTTCTTCGTCACTTGGCCTATTTCTCTTGGAGCTGAGCAAGCTATTAATCTCTGCCAAACGATCTGCTCTTTCGGTCACATCAAACATTTCGAACTTGGTAGTGCCCTCTTCCATATAATTATCGAGTTTCTCTGAACCGCTCTTAACTTTTTCGCGGAGTTTCTTAAACCAACTCTTCTTGCCCGGATCGGCAGCGTTAGCATTAGGATCAGGAGCGTTAGCAGCATTTGCGCCATCATCTCTACCAAGCGCTTCTTTAATATTCTCACGCTTGAGTTCACGAGCTTTCTTAGTAGCACCAGTCACACCAGCGATTGCAGCAGCAATACTCATTGTAGTTGGCAAACTACGTGAAAGGAATTGCAACGTAGCTGAACGTGTTACCGTCTTTGTGAGCTCGCTACCAAACCCAACTGCCGCACCAATGATCGCACCACATCTTACAAACGAAGCTTTTTCGGACAAAGTCAAAATTTCGTTTGTATTCAAACCAGCATTCATATCGGCATAATTTAGACGGAACTTATCCTCTACGGCAAGCTTCAAGGCGAGGGCTTTTTCTTCGGCTGTATAATCTTTGTACTCGTCTTTCGTGAATAACTCTTGTTGAGTTTTATCAGCAATCTCTCTCACTCTTCTTAATAAGTTGTCGTAATTACCTTTAATCTCAACGCCCGCGTCACTTATATTATTCTCGGCCCATTCGTTATATTTTTCGTTAAATGTTTCTTCGGCTTTCTTTTGAGCATCTTCATCGCCATTAGATTTTGCATAATCCGAAGCATAATCACCGAGTAAGTTTCTAAGCTCTATTGAGCTGTCATCAAGTTCCACATCCTTTGAGAATTGTTCGCCATTATCCTCGTACAATTCTCTCGTACTTTTATCCCTAAAGGCTTCTTTGGCACGCTCAAAAACGAATTGCTCAGAGCCTTCACCAGCCTTGTAATCATTTCCTACTTCTTTAATGACTCTGCTGCGCTCTTCCCTCGCCGCTTTTCTAAACGAGAGTTTTTCGCGAGAGTCGCTTTCCTGGAATCTATCTACTGCCGCTTTACCTGCATCCAAGTTACCGGTTTCCAAAATAGCATTCTTAGCAACTTCATAATAATTCTTTAATGCGGCTGTTTTATCCAATGAACGAGCAGCTGTCTTTTTCAACAAAGCGCCAGCAGCTAATACTCCGGCACCGATGACGCCAGCACCCATAAAGCCGGCAAACGCTAGTGCACCGACTTTTGCAGCCTTCCACAAAGCGCCACCAATTTTCTTTGCTCTATATTCACCAGTCTTCTTATATTCTTCCACGGACATATTGCGTTCATCGGCCGCGGCAGCCAAATCTGCCTCAGCTTTACGATCTGCAATAGTCTTATAATCTTCCATCGCATCAGAAGCTAAACCTTTTGCGATGTTTTCAACATGCTCCACATCAATGCTGGCGCGGACGGCATCAAGCGTCTTTCTACCGATCACGTCAGCTTTAACTTTATCTTTAAGCGCATTTACTCTGTCGCTAACGTCACTTAGGTCAATTTGAGTGATAACACCTGGGTCTCCTGTTCCAGGCGTACCATTAGCTCCAGCCCCTGGCGCTGCGCCACCAGGTGCTGCGTTACCGGCCGCAGCGTTACCGCCTGCCGTCGCGCCCCCTGCATTAGGAACTACACTTGGCATTTTTACTCCCCTTCGTTGTTAGCTGCGTCGTTAATGAATTCGTCGTGCAAATCTTTCATGGCATCTGCTACGAGTTTATCTAGATCAACACCGTTATCGGCAAGCAAGCCACGGATCGCGTCTGAGTTGGCACCGTCTTCAATTACTTTGTCAAGCTCGTCAACTTTTTCTGCCGGTAAAGCACCTACCAATTTGTCATTGATTTTGATATCAAGACGATTGCTAAGATCTCTTTTGATTTCCTCAAAGAGTTCATCGTCGATGTCATCTCTGTCGCTGTATTTTTCAAGAATTAAACTTTGAACGAAAACGTCTTTTACTTCGTCTGGGTTCATGCCCGCTAAAGCTGTTTGGAGTTGCTCTTCGAGCTGTTGTTGGTTGATATCAGAATCATTCATGGTGTGGAGACCTTTCTTTATTTAATGATTTTTTTATGACCTAATCTAAAAATATTTTACCACAACCATTTTGAAAAACCAAACATTTTTTGTGATTTTTACAGATTATTTGCTATCAAAAAACCGAACAAAGTGTTCGGTTTTCTGATGTAATTTATGGTTTAATGGTTTGATTAATTTAATCTATCTTATATATAATCTCTCCTTAGTTTTGTATTCGTTTTGATTTTAATTATTGCGTTACATCGGACTTTCCTGCCTTTCCTTTATAAGTTATGTTTAGCTTGGAATTGAGTAATCTTCTCGGCCGCTACCGCACTCAAAGCAACCTTACCGAGCGACCTATTAATATTTGGAATTCGATATTCCTCAAACCCGATCGAAGTATTGATTATTTCCTTTGAACCCATATTATCGTTTCCTTTTTGTTTTTGTTAGTTTTTTATTTTTGTTGTTTGTTAGATTGTTTATTTTATTGTCTAACTGATTTTTATATTAGCACACTTTACCAAAAAAGTCAATACTGTTTATGCTAAAAAATGACGATTTTGTCAAATTGACAGAGAGAAAACTCTCCATTTTTGAACGATTTCGCAAAAAGCTCGACACCAAAAAAATACTAACAGCATCTTTTGAGGGGCTTCCGGAGCGCGCCAGCGCGAGGTTGAGCGCGCGAGCCCCGTGGCGCTCGGAACGAATTGCCGAAGGCAAACGGGAGCGAGCGACGCGACCCTCAAAAGATTACTGTTAGTATTTGTTTTGTTAAGCTTTCTGCAACGAAATCGTCACGTTTTCACCATTCACTTTGACAATTTCATCGTAAGCATAGTTCCCTTCGGTCACTACGCTATCAGCCAACACTTCGGCCATGAATAGATCCGTGAAACCTTCTGGTACTTCGCATAACACAGACAATAATATATGGTCGTTCACAGTAAGGCCAGCCTTCTTACGGGCGGCTTGTACGGAGCGAATCAGCTCGCGCACAAAGCCCTCGGCTTCAAGCTCTGGCGTCAGGGTTTTGTTCAAATAATTTTTATCACCCTGAGTAACTTTTTTAACGTTGACCTCGTCCGCAATGATGCCTTCATAGAATTCTGGCAATTTCTCGCCGGCATAGGTCATCTCAGAGAGCGGCTGGCGCACCTTAATTTGCTCTTCCGTCTCTGTTTTGTTCATCCTCATAGCCAGACCTTCGGTAATAATCTCACGGCAACGTTTCATATCGTTTAGAACATCCAAATCGTCAATTTCTGTAGTCTTTGGATAATCCAAAAGGTGTACAGACTCTCCAGAACCAGTCATCTTCTGATATAGTTCCTCAGCCAGGAATGGCGTGAATGGCGCCATCATCATCGCGATGCGCACAAGAACTGTATAAAGCGTCCAGAAAGCCTCTTTCTTGTCCTCCTCGTTCTCATTTTTGTTGAAACGACGACGAGAACGACGCACAAACCAGTTAGAAAGATCGTCCACAAACGGCAAAACGCCTTCAAGGGCCTTTGGAATATTATATTCATGCATACCTTCAATAATTTCTGCCTTCACTTCATAAAGACGAGCTATAATCCAGCGATCTAGTGGGTTCTTTAGATCAGAAATCAGCTTACCGGCTGGCCTCCAACCATTCTCCGAATCCCAACCTTCTGCTTCAGCATAAGTCGTGAAGAAGTCATAAACGTTCCAAATCATCGAAAGTTTACGATTTACATCGGAAACGTCCTTGTCGAGCAAAGCGAAGTCCTCGCCAGACAAAACTGGTGAGCTAAGCAGTAAGAAACGAAGCGAATCTGCCGAATATTTATCCATCAATTCGTTTGGATCGGTGTAGTTACCGAGCGACTTGCTCATCTTGCGACCATCGTTACCGGCCAAAGTACCGGTTGTAATCACGTTTTTATACGCGTTATGGCCAAATAGAGCCGTATTTACGCAGTGAACATAGTAAAACCATGCACGCACCTGGCCCACATACTCCACAATAAAGTCAGCTGGGTAATTTTGCTCAAACTTCTCTTTATTTTCAAATGGGTAGTGGAGTTGTGCGAATGGCATTGAGCCAGATTCAAACCAACAGTCTAACACCTTTTCGATACGTTTGAAGTGCTCACCATCGATATCGAACTCGATTTCATCCACCCATGGGCGGTGATAATCCTCTAGGCGCTTACCAGAAAGCTCATAAAGCTCGTCATACGAGCCAACCACCTTCACGGTGCCTTTGTCACCCTTCCAAACTGGCATTGCCGTAGCCCAGAAGCGATCGCGAGAAAGGTTCCAATCTGGTGCCGCCTCAATATTCTTAGCAAAGCGGCCATGTTTCAAGTATTCTGGGAACCAGTTGATATTCTCATTCTCCGCGAGCATCAAAGCCTTTGAGCCATCCACGTCAAAGAACCAGCTAGGAAATGCACGGTAAATAATGCGTTCCTTGCTGCGTGGGTTAAATGGATATTCGTGCTGGATATATTCAATCTTGTAGATAATTCCCTTTTCTTCTAGGCATTTAGCGATGAATTTGTTACCTGCCCACACCTGGATGCCGCTTTCATCAGTATCGCGCACGCCAAGTTCGTGCAGTTTTTCGGCCATTTCTGGCAAGTAGTAGCCATTTTCATCAAGGCAATCCACAAAATCTATGTCAAACTTCTGCGAAAGCGCGTAGTCGTCTTCACCATAAGCCGGTGCGATATGTACGATGCCAGTACCATCTTCAGCAGATACAAAGTCGCCTGGAAGCACTGTATAAGTATCTTTGCGTCGTACCGTACCAGCCTTGCCATCGGCACCAAGATCAAAGAGACCATCAGCCACTTCAATGATTGGTTCGTACTTTTTACCAACCAAAGCTTCGCCCTTCACGGCTTTCACTGGCTTAACGCCCTCAAATAACGCCTTAGCGCGCTCCAAAGCCAAAATTAGCGTACTCCCATCTACTTCAAAGTAACCATACTCAAGTTTTGGATTAATAGCGAGCGCCATATTGGCTGGCAAAGTCCATGGCGTAGTCGTCCAAGCGAGGAAATAGGCATCCTCACCGGCAACTTTAAACTTCACATAGGCCGATGGATCCGTTACCACCTGATAAGCGTCGTTATCCATCGTCACTTCGGCCTTTGAGACTGGTGTTGCGAACTTCGTATCATACATCAACACCTTGCGGCCTTCGTAAATCTTGCCCTTTTCATAAAGCGTCTTAAATGCCCACCACACGGACTCCATAAAGTCCTTATTCATCGTGCGATAGCAGTTATCAAAATCCACCCAACGGCCGATACGATCAATCGTACCACGCCAAGTTTCGGAATTTGCTACCATCGACTCACGAGCCTTAATAATATATTCTTCAAGAGACCATTTGGTACCAATTTCGCGGCGATCCGTAATACCAAGCTGTTTTTCCACGAAATTTTCTGCCGGGAGACCATGGCAATCCCAACCCCAACGACGTTCCACACGGTAGCCGTTCATCGTCCAAAAGCGTGGCACTGCATCCTTCACAATTGAAGAAAGCAACGTGCCGTGATGCGGGTTACCCGTAATAAACGGAGGCCCATCATAAAACACATACGATTGATGTGCCGGGCGGTTTTCGACCGACTTTTCAAAGGTTTTGTCTTGCTTCCACCACTCCACGAGTGCTTTTTCGTACTCGATGGCGCGGCGACGATTTCCTGCTTGGTATTTCATTTTGTCTCCTTTAAATTAAAAAATCCAATGCTTTTCGCATTGGAACTCATATGAGCGGTACCATCCAATTTCTAGCCGAGGCTAGCCCTTAATTCGTCTTTTACGCAGATTCACGAGCGATTCTACTTGGTTTCCCGTTCTTTCGCCAGCTTGCAGTTGATAGCTGCTCTAACGCTTTTCTACATCATATCATATTTGCATCGTAAAGAAAACTGCACACGCTTAAATCGCGTAATACAGCACTTCATCAATCAGTGGCAAAGTCTTCCCCCGCCAGCTACTCACCACCGAGCCATTATTATCCAGCGCCAAAATCGTTGGATATTCCACGACGTCATAGGTCTCACAGAAAATCTCATCCTCATCCGGGTCAATCACTTCAATCTCGCGGCCAGTTTGGCGACGAAAATTCTCAAGCCACTCAAAAACCATGCGCGAATAATCCTGGTTATCTCTATAAATACATACCACCATCATTTTTTTCTAACCTTTTTTAGCTTGTTGTTCTTTCAAAATCTTCTCAAAGTCATCGAGCGTCTTAAATTCGCGAAAAACACTAGCAAAACGCACATAGGCAACTTCATTTACCTTAGCGAGCACATCGAGGACGGCCTCACCAATTTGTTTTGAAGTAATTTGATCAGTGCCGTAACCATACAAGATATCTGAAGCTTTATTCACTACTTCTTCAACTTCAAGTTCAGAATTAAAGAATTTACCTACACTACGGCGCACTGCAAGAAGCAACTTATCACGATCAAAAATCTCTTTGTTGCCACTGCGCTTTAACACCGTAAGTGGTGGCATTTCAATACGCTCATACGTTGTAAAACGATGCCCATCCGGCGCCTCACGGCGCCTACGAATCATCTTGCCATCAACCGTCTCGCGGCTTTCCAAAACTTTGCTATCTCCAATTCGAAATTTCGGTTCCATCCGCGCCTCCTAAACCTTTAATCTTTTTTCTTGCGGTTGCGAAGTCTTTCTCTTAGTGAAGGCGGCACATCCATTTCGTCGTCTTCTTCAGGCTCTGGTTCTGGTTCTTCCTTAATGGAATCCCAAACATTGCCCTTGTTTTCCTCAGCAAATTCTTTAGGATCAGCAGCTGGAGTTTCATTTTCCATGCTTTCGGCTGGAGTTTCGTCAGCTGGTTGCTCAGCTACAGTATCAACTGTAGAGTAATCTGAATCAAAGCCGGTAGCCACCACAGTAACATAGATTTCGTCTTGTAGTTCTGGGCGAACCGATGCACCAAAGATGATGTTGGCATCTGGGGAAACTGCGCCAGTGATAACTTCGGCAGCCTCTTGGATTTCGCTCATCGACATATCGTAGCCACCAGATACTGAGAAGAGGACGCCACGAGCACCTTCGATCTTCACTTCGATCAGTGGTGATTCGACAGCTTGTTGTGCAGCAATTACAGCACGGTTCTCGCCAGAAGCGTGACCAATGCCCATAAGAGCTGAACCAGCGTTTTTCATGATGGCCTTAACATCAGCAAAGTCGAGGTTGATAAGTGAGTGCTCAGTAATGAGCTCGGAAATACCTTGCACGCCTTGGCGAAGCACATCGTCAGCGATTTTGAAGGTATCAATAAGAGGAGTACGAGGATCAATAGTTTGAAGTAAGCGATCGTTTGGAATGGTGATAAGGGCGTCTACTTGGCGAGCCAATTTATCAATGGCAGCCTCGGCGTTTGCGCGACGCTTAGCACCTTCAAAGGTGAATGGCTTAGTAGCCACACCTACAGTAAGAATGTCTTTCTTGCGAGCTTCTTCGGCGACAATTGGACCAGCACCAGAACCAGTACCACCACCAGCACCGAGCGTAATGAATACCATATCGGCACCATCAAGAGCTTTATCAATGGCTTCGCGGCCTTCTTCGGCAGCTTCACGGCCTTTTTCTGGATCACCACCAGCACCTAAACCTTTGCCAATGTGAACTTTTACGTCGGCAGCAGAGTGATGCAAAGCTTGTGCATCGGTATTGATAGCAACAAACTCAACTCCGTTTAGGCCAACTTCTTTCATGCGGTCCACGGCTGAACCACCGGCACCACCAACGCCCACAACTTTAATGCTTGCTGAACTTTCCACCTCTGTCGGTTTAATTTCTGGCATATTAAATCCTCGCTTAAAAAACTATACTATTAGTATAGCATACTTCCCTAGGAAACAACTAAAAATCCCTAAAACTTTTTGAAGAGTCTTTTGAGGAAACCTTCCTTGTTGGCCGGCTTAGCCTTCTTGGCTGGTTTCTTAGCAACTTTTTTGGCAGGTTTTGCATTATACTGAGCATCCTCAGCGGCCATCATAGCAAGGCCTACAGCGGTAGCAAATTCTGGTTTTTCAATGGCTTCTGCCACACCGTCAAGTCCAGTTGGCTTGCCGATACGAGCCGAAGCTTCGAGTACCTTCTTGGCAAACAAATCAATATCGCGCATCTTGGCGCCACCACCAGTTAGCACTACGCCCTCTGGTAAACGTTGATCATATTTTGCGGATTTAAGTTTCTTGCGTACTTCACTAAAGATCTCATCAAGACGGGCTTTTACTACTTCCTCAACCTCTTTGCGGTTGAAGGTTTTTTCGTCTTTCCCTACTTTGATAACTGGGCTTTTTTCGTTATCAAAATCGCCCGTCACAAAGCGTTGTTTAATCTCTTCGGCGGTTTCTGGATCAATTGCGAGCACGATAGCAAGGTCGTTTGTCACGTTGTTGGAACCAGCTGGCACCACACCGACGTATTGCAAATCGCCTTCTTCATAAACAGCAACAGATGTAGTAGCAGCGCCCATATCAATCACAGCCACGCCATTTTCCTTTTGGCGTTCAGTCAAAACAGCTTTTGCGGCGGCTACTGCGCTTGGGACTAATCTTTCAACGTTTACATTGGCAGCCTCAGCGGCTTTTTTCAAATTCTCACAATTTGGAGTCAAAGCCGAAATCACACAAGCGCGCATCTCGAGCCTTGCGCCAGACATGCCAATTGGGTCTTTAATACCCGCTTGGCCGTCGAGAGCATATTCTAGAGGGATCACATCAAGAACGTCACGATTCGCCGGAATCCTACCAGTCACCGCCACATCTTCAACACGGTTTAAATCTTCATCAGTAATTTCATGTTCTGCTGTACCAACCGCAATCATACCTTCGGTATGAGTAGAAAGCACCTGCGAACCGTTAATAGAAACATAGGCCGAATTTACGTCGCGACCACTCATCCGCTCAACTTCTTCGAGCATCTTATCAATCGCCTCGGCCGGGCCTGCGAGATTCGCTGGCACACCTTTACGCATGCCGTTAGATTTGCCTTCGTTGTAACCTATGATGGCAATCTTGCCGGACTCAGAAACCGTCGCAACAACCGCGCGAACGTTCTCCGTTCCAACATCAAGACCCGTCACATAATGACTTATTTCATCCATAAGCGTATTATAGCATATTTATTTTGCTAGTGTCAAAACTTCGTAGCCGTCTTCAGTGACGAGCACGGTATGCTCACAATGGCAACCAATCGAACCGTCCTTCATACGCACGGTCCAGTTGCTATCTTTATCAACATAATTGGCTGGCTTGCCAAGACAGCTCATTGGCTCAATACAAATCGTATCACCCACCTTTAAGGTATAGCCAGTTCCCTTTTTGCCATAGTTTGGCACCTCTGGTTCTTCGTGCATTTCTTTGCCGATACCATGGCCTACATAATTTTCAATCACGCCTAGTTTGCCCGCGCGAAGCACCTTTTCTACTGCCGCGGCAATATCGCCAATCTTGGCGCCTGGTTTTACCTGTTCAATTCCCTCCCACATCGCAGATTCGGTCACGCTAATCATCTTCTTCACGGCTGGCGAACCCTTCTCGCCCACAATCATCGTAAACGCGGAATCCGTAAAGTAACCCTTGTAATAAATATCTAGATCAAAAGAGACTTTATCGCCTTCTTCAAACGGCTCATCCGTTGGTGCACCGTGCACTAATTCGTCGTTCACAGAAATACAAATTGCACCCGGGAACTCTTCTTCAAGCATGTCATAAGCCACGCCTGCGCCGCGCGCTACGATTTCCTTGCGCACCCAGGCATCAACTTCTTTACCGGTCATTCCCGGTTTTACATATTTTTTTAAATCAGCTAAAAGTTTGCCAAGAATCGCCCCACCCTCGCGCATGGCCTGAATCTTATCATTCGCCATAGCTACGCTCGATTTCTTCGCCGTTTACATCATTAATTTGGATTCTAGCGCCTGGCACCATCTCCATCACTACATCAACCAAACGATTGGTAACTTCCTCTACGGAGCCCACACCATTTACCTTAGTAATCTCAATGCCTTTTTCTTTAAGCATTTCGGCCATTTCGGAGATATTCTCTTCAAAAATATCAAAACGGTGCTCAATTGTAGCACGGTCTTGGTCATCCTCGCGTCCACGCAAAGCAATTCTCTCAAATAATTCCTCTTTTGGCACATCGAGAAGGATTGCACCATCGATTTTTTCTGGCATATTTTCCATCATCCATTTGGCCTGAGTCACATCACGTGGATAACCATCCAAAATTACATCAAAACCTTCGGCTTCAGCCTTGTCCATTTGCTCTTTCATTAAGCGAATCACGTCGTTATCGTCAACCAAATCGCCACGTTTCAAAGTTTCAGCAAATTCGCCCGTGTCGCGAAGCACCTGCCCCACCGACAACGTTCTCCAACCAAAAAGCTCCGCCAGAGCTTTGCCCTGCGTACCTTTGCCAGAACCAGCTAATCCGAATAGTATGATCATTTTTAACTCCTTTACTCTATAATTATATCAAAAATGCCTCCCTGTGGGAGGCATTTTCTTATTTTAATCCTAACTTGATTCTCTCGGTCTTCTCGGCCTTGCGAGCTTCGCGAATGATAGCCTTAAGTCTGCGTTCGCGTTTAGAAATCGGTTTACTAAAACGCATTTGTGACTTCTTGAGAGGCATTACTCCACTCTGGAGAACCTTGCGGTTGAAGCGACGAATGATGTTTTCGTTGGCTTCGTTCTGATCTTTTCTAGTAACTTTAATTGCCATATTGCGAACAATTATACCACCCCTGTCTGAAAAATACAACCCTTTTTCTATGGCGGATCCGTTTACCTTAGTTCCGGAGACGTCACCAAAAAACCGTCCAGAGGACAATCTTTTTGGCGGATCCGTTTGCGAAGCTCCGGATTCGCCACTAAAAACACCGTCCAAAAGACGGTTTTTTTAGTGGCGGATCCGACGAGACTCGAACTCGCGACCTCTGCCGTGACAGGGCAGCGCTCTAACCAACTGAGCTACGAATCCACCTGTCGCCAATTATAACATATATGTTGCCTATTTATCAAGGCTAATTTACGTTTGGAATTTTGAACGCGCTAACATCCTCTGGGGCTGGCGCATAAGCTTGGCCAGTTGGTTGCGGAGCTACTGGTTGAGGCTCTGCTACTGGCTGTGGTTCTACCACTGTCATTTCAGGAACTACTGGCTCCACAACTGGTTGTGACTCTACTACTGGTTGCACAGGCATAGCTACTGGTTCTGACACTGGTTCAGGAGCAACCATTGGCGTTTCAACGACAGCTTGCACCGCTTCTGGAGCCGGGGCGACGTCTACATTAACTGGTGGCACCGGTGGAGGAGTCAAAATCTCATCAACTGCTGGTTCGTAATTCATTACTGGCACGCCATTAATCTCGGGTTCAGCCGGAGCCACTGGCGTACTTACTGCGGCCGGATTAGCTACTTCGTTTAACGCATCCTCAAGCATTTGGCCATAACGTTCTGTGTTTTCAGTTCCCTGAAAGCTTTCTTCAACTACTGGCTGGGCCAAGTCAGAAGACTCAGGCATTGGATTAATCGTCAAACCTTGAGTACCAAAGATTTGATCATTAGTTTCATACGACAAACCCTCTGCCGGTTGTTCAGCAGGAGCCTCCATCATTGGAGTTTCCATTACTGGTGCTTCATATGCTGGAGTTTCTGCTACTGGCTCTACGTATATCGGAGTTTCGTCTGCTACTGGCATTTCCGGAGCTGGAGCCTCATAACTTGGAGTTTCCACTACTGGTTGTTCTTCAAAATTCGGCATTTCAACTACAGGAGCAGCCTCTTCTACAGGAGCTTCCGCCACTGGAGATTCAAATACTGGCATTTCAACCGACGCTTCAACTGGCGCTTCAGCTGGTGCTTCTGCCACCGGCATCTCGGCAACTGCCATTTCTGCTGCAGGAGCTGGCGCTTCCACTTCATCTTCGTGTGCAATATCTAAACTATTTGGTTGTTCACCAGAATCATATAGTTCATTTTCGGTTTGAGCATTAACATGCATCGACACCAATTGTTGGTTTGCACCGGCATCCATCAATTTAGAAGAAACCTTCATCGTTTCGGAAGTCGTACGAGCATTCGAAAAGCTATTAGTTGCCGCAACAATACCAGTAAGGAAGGCTGTTGCTTCTTCTTTTGCTGGACGCTCATCCATAGCAAAGATCAAACTTGCAATCATTTCCGAAATTGAGCTTGCAGATTGCTCGCTCCATTCGATTTCACCAAATTTGCCTGGTGCACTCGTAGTAAGGTTCACAATCACTGCGTCATGCATAATTCTACCGTGCTCGCGCAGGGCCGAATCGAGCTCGATGCCGTTGGCTACATCAATAGCAAGCACTAAATCAACATTAAAATCACCGTAAGAAAAGTCTAGATCGTCGCCCGAAACCTTAGTTTTGTATGGCGTAATATAAATCTTCACGAAATCGCCATCCACTTTGTAACGCAAGTGGTCGGCTTTGTCTTTATCAAGGGCAATCACAAAATCTTGCAACACATCAGCAGAGCGCTCAAAAGTATCATCAGGTTTTAGAAACCCCAAAGCATCCGGCGTACTACCAGAATAAATCGCCGTTGTGTTCTTACCAATTCTTTCAAGGAACATCGAAATGCCAATCGCGGCCGAAAGCTCATCCACAGATGGGTTTTTAGATAATGCCACCAAAATATTCTTGGAATGGTTAATTTTGTCGATAATTTCTTCAACAACGCCACTCACTGGAGCCGCGTCTACTACTGGGTTTTGTTCGTTATTTTGATCTGGCATTTTTGTTTTTACCTTGTTACCCTATAATATATAGCATAAGCTCGATAGAAAGTCAACCCTAAAATCTTTACTTTTGCAGATAAATGCGTTATAATATCCCGAAAGTTATTAATTTTTAATCTAATAGGAATAAAATGCCGATTATTAAATCCGCCAAAAAGGCTGCTCGCCAAGCTGAAAAACGCACTGAGCACAACGTTGAGATCAAGAAAGCGATCAAATGCGCTGTTAAGGCTTTCAAAGAAAAGCCAACTGCAGAAAATCTTTCTAAAGCTCAATCTGAATATGACAAAGCTGTCAAAAAAGATTTGCTCAAGAAAAACACTGCTGCTCGCCGCAAAGCTGCCCTCGCTAAAATCGCAAAAGAAGCTGGCGTCAAGCCAGCTGCTAAAAAAGCTGCAAAACCTGCTGCTAAACCTGCAGCAAAAGCTACTACAGCGAAGAAACCTGCAGCAAAAAAGACTTCAGCAACGAAAACGGCTGCAAAGAAGTAGATTTCATAGCAATATCAAGTTTAGAGAGTTCGACAAGGACTCTCTTTTCTTTTGTTCCCTGCCTGAAAGAAAAATCCTTCAGTGCCTGCGAAACTAGAAGACCCAAAAACATATATGGGTCTTGCTCACTCTCGATTTGTTCCAACATCTGCACGGCTTTTTTACCGTTAGTCTTAGCGGTCTTAAAAATATCAAACACCAGCCCAGCATTAATGTTTGCTGGCATTACAAATTCCTTGATTTCAATTTTGTCCTTGAGCGCCTTATAAGTCGTGGTGCGTTTGTCGAGTTTAGTTTCAAACAAAACCACATCATGTGGAGTGTTCAAATACTCCGGGAGTTTTTCAAAAACTTCCTTATTCTCGCCAAGATCGCGAATCAAAATCGCACGCTTAGCCGCAAAAAGTGAGCCGCCCATAAAAATGCTTGGCAAATCTGCCGGCATCAGTTCTGGCCCGTCCATTACTTCGTAATTTTCGCCGAGAACCTTTTTGATTTGCTCATTAATTTTGACTCTGTCGTCACCGTAATAAATTCTGATCATTTTTGACACCTCGGGCAAATATGCGTTCCTCGCCCTGCTACTCTTATTTTAACAATTTTTTCGCCACAGCGCGGACATGGTTTGCCTTCATTTCTAAAAACCTGCGCAAATCTCTCCAAATAATCGCCCTTAGTGCCGTCCGCTTTTACGTAAGTTGCCATCGTTGAGCCGCCAGAATTAATCGAAGCATCCATTACTTTGCGCGCACCTAGTAGAATCCGCTCAGTTTCCTCTAGGCTCAAGCTACCCGCCCGGCGCTCCGGATGAATGCCGGCATCAAATAGCGCCTCATCAGCATAAATATTACCTAGTCCGCAGATGATAGTTTGGTCAAGAAGCACCGCTTTTACCACAGCGTTTTTATGTCGCTGGAACTTATCAAATAGCTCTTCTTTCGTCATCACCCATGGTTCTTTAGCAAGTTTCTTAATAAATTCCTCCTCTTCTACATCCTCAGTTTTCAAAATCTTGATAAACCCGAATTTCCGCTGATCATTAAAGAATAACTTGCCGTCTTCAAACTCCAAAATCACCCGCGTCTGTTTGTTTGGCAACTCTGCCACAAAGTTATCGCTCGGATGTCCGGCCGCGAATTGTTCGGTCCCCCGCCAAATCAGCTGGCCAGTCATCCGAAGATGGATCATCAAAGAAAATCCATCATCAAGGTCGATAATTAGCGCCTTGCCATAGCGCCTTAAGGCCTTCACTGCCCCTGTTTTTGGCACGCCAATAAACGATTTCTCACACAAAACCTCAACCCGAACAATTTTTTTGTTCAAGATAAACTTTGAAAGCCCACGCCGAATCGTCTCAACCTCAGGTAGCTCCGGCATTACTCCTCCAATAACTTACAGATTAAAGCAATAATCAAATCTTTTTCTGATGGATCCGACTCCGCGATAAGAAGCGTCAAAGCCGTGAGCGCCCGGTCTGAAATCTTAGTCTCGCCATTCTCCGTTAAATGACAATCGTTCATTGTCAAAAACACGATAAAAAGCAGTGCACCAATTCGTTTGTTCCCGTCTTTGAATGGCTTATTCTTGACAATGGCATATAACAAATTCGCTGCCTTTTCCGCCACTGTTTCGCCCGCCATTTTGTCACCAAAATCTAGCTCACCATTCTTCAAAGCACCAAACTTTTCATCCGCACCTAAGTTTTCGCGTAGTTGCTTAATAATCTTCGTGCATTCTTCAGTATTCAAAAACTTAATCGCCCGCTTGCCAGAACCAAAAGTAATGTGGCCCTCATCATATTCTTTAAGCGCCTTAAAGCTTGGACTATATTTTGAAATTACCTCTAGAATTCCCTTGGCTTCTGCTTCAGAAAGCTCGCTCACAGCCGTTAAGCGCCGCACAATACTAAGCGTTCCTTCAATTGCACGTAGTTTTTCGGCGTCTAACTCTTTCAAACGACGTTCATTGATCGCTGCGCCATCCACCACATAAGATTTCAAAACCTTAGTAGCCCAAATACGAAAATCCGTAGCTTTGCGCGAGTTCACGCGGTAACCCACCGAAATAATCGCATCCAAATTATACTTTTTAACCTCACGTTTTACCTGGCGATTCCCTTCCATACGAACTTGTGCATTTTTTGCACATGTTGCTTTTTCGTCTAGCTCGCCCTCTCTGTAAATATTGTTCAAATGTCTGTTAATCACCGAGCGATCCACGCCAAAAAGCTGCGAGATCTGCTCTTCCGTGGCCCACAAAGTTTCACCATCGATATTAAAAACTACTTCACCCTCGTGAATTTTGTAAATCTCAAGACCGTTGTTCATTAAAGCTCGCCCCAGTTCTGCCCAACCGTTACATCTACTGCCAACTTCACATTAAGTTCTGGCGCCACCGCTTCCATCGTATCCTTCAAGACCTTTGAAACTTCATCTTTTATCGCTTCATCACATTCTACAATCAACGAATCATGTACTTGCATAATCATGCTTGCGCCCTTTGGTAATTTGGCATCCACCGCCGTCATTGCACGCTTCATTAAATCAGCTTCAGTTCCCTGAATCGGCATATTCTGAGCTGCACGTTCAGCCGCTGCACGCACCAAGAAATTGGCAGACTTTACATCTGGAGTTGGGCGACGACGACCAAAGAAAGTTTCAACATAACCCATCTCACGCGCTTGCTTCAATATCTCATCAAGTTTCTTGCGAATTGGCGCGCGAAGCTCAAAGTATTTGTCGATAAATGCTTTAGCCTCTGACACGCTCATATCAGCCGCATCCGCCAAACCCTTCGCGCTCATACCATAAAGCACGCCAAAGTTAATCACCTTAGCAGCACGACGTTGCTTCTTAGTAACTTCGTCAAATGGCACTTTAAACGCCTCAGATGCCGTCTTAGTGTGAATATCAATTCCAGAGTTAAAGTCATCGATCAGCTTTTGGTCGCCAGATAAAGCTGCCGCGAGCCTAAGCTCAAACTGCGAGTAATCTGCTGAAACCAGCACCTTGCCAGCCGGCGCCACAAAACCAGTCCTAATACGTTTCCCTTCTTCAGTGCGCACTGGGATATTCTGTAAGTTCGGATTCAAAGATGAAAGACGTCCGGTAGCTGTGACGTTTTGCGTGAATGTAGTGTGAATTCTATCATCTGAATCAGCGAGTTCTGGCATCGGCAAAATATAGGTAGAAAGTAGCTTGGCCGCTTCACGATATTCCATTAACTTCGGAATTAAAGGATGAAGATCCTTCAGTTTATCGAGCTCTTTTGCCCCAGTCGAATACCCACGCGAAGTCTTCTTAATTCCCTTCGTAGGTAGGCCCAACTTATCAAACAAAACCTCGGAAAGCTGCACCGGCGAGTTCACGTTAAAGTCTACACCAGCCATCAACTGCACTTCACGTTCTTTGCGAGCTACTTCATTCGTGTATTCGTTCTTCAAATCATCAAAGTATTTGCGGTCGATCAGCATGCCCTTCTTTTCCATTTTGAAAAGAATCGGGATGAGCGGCAAGTCAAATTGAACAAATATTTTATACAGCTCTGGCCTCTGTTCGAAAGCCGTTTTTTGACGCCAATATTCTTTTTCGATACTTTCTTGTTCAAAATCTCGAGCCAAAGGATCTAGCAAAAAGTGGCCCTGATTTAAGTCCCAAAACTCGGCACCCATCAAGATTTTGGTCGCGATTTTGCTATCACTATGCATTAAAGCTTTAATGTCCCAGTCTACAATCAAATCCTTCGGCAAAGGCTTTACTTCCACTTCTTCTACAGGCTCTGGAGTGACTGGTAAATCCATAGTACTGTATTTTCTAACCAATGAATTAAACTCAAATCGTTTCAGTCCCGCAATCATCTTAGCCTGATCCATCTTAAATTCTGGCACATCGGCTAGTTTAACTGGCGCGTCAAACATAATCTTAGCGAGCTTCAAAGACATATAAGCCGATTCCCTGCCCTCAATAAGTTTCTTAGCAATCGAACCACCAATTTCATCAATATGCTCATAAATTCCATCTAGAGTTCCGTAATCATTGAGCAGCTTAACCGCAGTCTTCTCGCCAATACCCGGCACACCCGGAATGTTATCAGAAGCATCGCCCTTGAGCGCCTTCATATCAAGAAATTGTGATTTCAAAATACCGTATTTAGCCTCTACTTCAGCCACATCAATCTCTTCGATGTTCGAAAAGCCTTTCAAAATGCGCCACATCCTAGTGTTTTCATCCACAATCTGCAGCATATCAAGATCAGAAGATATAATATATGTCTCGTATTCGCACTTGCCGTCACTACCCATCACGTTGTCAGCCTGCAAGCTAAGCGTACCAATAATATCATCAGCCTCGTAGTTATCTAGCTCGATAAAAGTCCAACCTAAGCTATCAATTAACTCCTTAAGAAGCGGAATTTGCGCATAAAAATCATCGCCTGGCTTCACGCGGCCAGCCTTATACTCTGGATAAATCTCACGACGCTTAGCACCCGAAGTATGGGAATCCCAAGCCACTACCACCTGATTTGGCGACAGTTTGCTCACAATTTCCATCGCGATTGCCGCAAAACCATAGATGCCACCGGTTGGCGTGCCATCAGACAAACTCAGTGCTCCCATCGCATAATATCCGCGATAAAACACCGATTTGCCATCAATTATTACCAACCTTTTCATAATCTAATTATAGCATGCGACATCAAAAAAGAGCCCCGTAGGGCTCTTTCTTAATCTTCTTCGTCCTCATTATCGTCGTCTTTTTCGTCGTCGCTATTCATCGCACTCCAACCTGCAGCATAATTATATGTTCCTCCTCCAGCAGCAGCAGCGGCTACCTGAGCCGTGCCCATCCAGCCAGGATTAGCTGGCGCAGGAGTCGATGTCGGGGCCCAAGTCGGGGACGGAGTTGGATGCTTTATCTGATAATCCGGTTCAGGCGTGTGCGTTACTTGAGGTTTTCTCGCAGGAGTATACCTTCGTACTGGTGGCGTAGTCGGTATCGGTTCTGATCTTCTAATTGCAGCAACCAGATCTTCATCAACACCATCTTTAGCGATTTCCTGCTCATAGACATCAAGAGCGTTCAGTTTTTCTTCATATTCCTTGCGTGTAGATTCTATAGTTTGAACGTCTAGCGATTCGGTTCTTACACTCTTTAGGAATTTTTCGTAAGCACTCTTTTCGCTCAAAATTTCGCTTCTCATCTGTTCGACAGATTTGCCGCCAAGCTCTGCTTTAAACTGTGCCAAAGTTTGCAAACGATCGAAGTTTAAAGCCTTTTCCTTAGCAATTACCCTAGCTTCCCTAACGTTGGTCTCAGCCTCAGCTAAAACTTTCTCGGCCTTATCATAGAGCTCACGAGCCAAAGCCGCCTCGTTCTTAGCGTATTCTAAGCTAAAATCAATCTTAGCGAGATCTTCCTTAACGTCTCTATATTCTTGCTTCTTTTCCTTAAGTTTGTTCTCTGCAGTCTTAATTTCGGTTTTCGCTTCGTCACGACCCGTTTTGGCCTTATGGAATTTTTCGAGAGCATCCTGGAAATTGTTTTTGCGAGCTGTCAATTCGTCTTCGGCTTTCTTAATCTTATCAATTCTTTCATGCGCCTTATCACGCACAGGAGCATCAGCCTTAAATTCGTTTGAGGCATCTTTCTGATAATCATTCCAGTTTCTTGACGCCATCTCTTCATTGGATCTAACATTAACATGAATCTCAATCTTAGCAGGCATCTTAGCCATTACCTTAGCCGTAAATCCTTTGAGAGCACCAGCTACTACGCTTCCGCCGGCCTTCAATATTTGTCCAGCAAGCTCGGTACGATTCTTGATATATTTCGAGAATCTATTTTCAGCCTTCTTTTCCTTAATCTCTTTCTTCTTATCGTCAATAGCTTCAGACAACTCATCTCTCTTTTGCGTCTTTAATACAGATTCATTCGAAAGATCATCCTGATATTGTTCAGCTTCGTCAAGAGCGCGTCCGCTTTCTCTAAGAGTATCGAAGGCGCTTTCCGCAGACGCCTCTGTTTCTTCAATAAAAGTGTTGGCCTTTTCAAACGTCTCTCCAGCCTCTTCTACGGCAGGGTCAAAGTTGTCAGCAATTGATGCGCCACCGAATTTTATATTCTTCAGTGAATCCCAAGAAAGCTCTTCTTTTGTGCCGCTTTGAGCTGCACCAGCTTCAGCTTGTGGAGCAGGAGTAGGTGCTACACCTTCTTTGCTATTCATCTTTGCCTCCTTTCAAAAAATCATCACGAAATCTTTCAAGAGCTCTTTTGACCACATCTTCAGAATTAAAGTCGGCATTTTCAATTAATCTAGTGATTTCTTCCTCGGTTGGTTCGCTATTTGAGAGATACTCAAGACGAGCCACATCGGCACTTGGCAAAGCACCAATTATCGCATGGTTAACAGCCTCCTGTACTGCGTCAAGAAGCTCAGCATGCGTTTCTGGGTCGTCCTTCATTCCCTTTGCTGCGAGCAAATCAGACACATAAACATCCAAACTGTATGCGTCTTCCCCACTTTCGTTCATTTATATGACCTTTCGTTAATTTATAATTACGCTTATTTTAAGCATAACCCTAATCGGTCATCTTGTCAATCAAAAATCGATTTCAGCTAAGACTTCGTCAACACGATTTTTCAAATCTTCAACCGTGCCATTATTAAGCACATAGTAATCTGCCGCAACAATTGGGCCACCTTTTTCAAGATTCTCAATCTCACTACGATCACGTTCACGAATTGCTGCCGTATCAAAAGAGCGGCCAGGGCGCTTCGCCACGCGGTCATAACGTAATTTTTTATCGACTACTACAGCTAGGAATGTAAGGCATTTTGGAAACTCCTTTTTCAGGATTTTGTACTCCGTCCAAGTATAAACACCGTCAAGCACGATGCGTTTTTGGCCGGCCGCAATCAGGTCTTTAGCCTCAGCAATCGCTTGCTTTACGACCCAATCTTTGCCTTCGGTTTCACGAATCATTTCGCGGAATTGTTTTTCACTCTCACCGTCTTCGGTGCGAATAATTCCCCGTTTTTCCATTTCCTTATAAATCATGCCACCAAAATAAACTCTTGGATAACCTTTGTCGGTTAAATGATCCACAATTACGGACTTGCCGCTACCACTCATCCCCACCACTGCAATAATCTTTACGTTTTCCATATTTATAAGTATAACACTTTCAAAAATTGTTCTGCTTTTTTAATTTCAATTTTTTCTACATTTTCTAGAATTTTATATTCACCTTCAGACTGGAACTCGATTGTAGCAGGATTCAAAAACTCCAGCTTGTCTCCTTTGGTTTCTTCACCCGGCACGTGTTTTAGCATACTTTTTGCCATAAAGAATGAGAGACGGAAAAAATTTTTCAATCTACCTGTAGTATGCCAAAAAGTCTTCTCGTTTTTATACCACGCGCCACCACGCATCACACGAGCCAACTTTTTGCCATTCACCGCCAAATAGTCCGTAGTGCTCTTCTTTTGAAGCAAACCGTTCAATTTAAACTCAGGTAAAAACACTCTTTTTGAACGGTTTTTGAAATACCATTTAGCAAGTTTCGGATAAGAACGCCAAGATGATTTGTGACCTTTTCTAAGACTCTTCCTAACCTTTTTATTATCAAAAAGTTCCGTAGCTTCAGCCATCATACCAATCGTTGTGTAGCAAGTAGAATAACGAAGATGCTTGCCATCTAATGATACTTCAAGTGGCCATAGTTTTGTAGACTTGGCCTTAAAAACATCAGCCAAAGTCTTGACTTTCAGCATCTTAGAAAGATCATTAAAATTTCCGTACGGCAAAGCAGCAAGTGTGGCATCCTTTTTAGAAAGCAAAACACCATTTGCCGCAATCACGGCCGTAGCGTCACCGCCTACCGCCAATACTAAATCATCGTCACGAATCAGTTTTGCAAGTTTTGCGGCATTATCGTCAACATTAGTTTTCTCAACTTCATACTTCCCCACCATCTTGCCGCTTAGATCCATTTTCTGCATTTGCACAGGATTATTCAAAACATCCAAAACCTCTGCGCGCACAACACTAGCCCGCGACGAACGCGGATTATAAACAACTAGTATTCTTTGCATGGTCGCCTTATTGCACACCCGGCATCAAGAATCTAATTAGCGCACCAATCAAAAGGAATGCCGCAACACCAATTACAATTTCAAACAAGCGTCTTTTAGCCTTGCGAGTCTTTTCTTCGCTGCCAGAAGCGGTAAGATACTGAATACCAACAATCGTCACACCAAGCACACCAAGCACACCTACGCCAGCCATCATAATGCCAACTATCATATTTAACATCTCTTTTACGCCCTTGCCCTCTTTAGCAGCATCCGCATCACAAAGACTATCCGGCAAAATGTTCGTAGTACATTTATTGTCAGCAAAAACCGGCCTGGCCACTAATACTCCGCTTACCACCGTCACGGCCAATACTAAAGCTAATAAGATTTTTTTCATATTCCTCCTACTTTAAGTATTCGTGAAGTTTTTTGGTTTCCTTATTCTTGCGAAGTTTAGAAAGAGCCTTAGCTTCAATCTGGCGAATACGCTCACGAGTAACGGCAAATTCGTTACCTACTTCCTCAAGGGTGTGTGGGCGACCACCGCCAATACCAAAGCGTAGGCGAATAATCTTTTGCTCGCGTTCAGTCAAAGTCGAAATAATTTCAGCAAGTTGTTCCTTCAAGATTTGGTTCGCAGCAGAATCTTCTGGCGAATCACGCTCTTCGTCCTCGACAAAATCACCAAGTACAGAATCTTCATCATCACCTTCACGACCAACAGAAGCATCGAGTGAAGCGATATCTTGTTTAATGCGCATCACGTAATCGATTTTTTCAGGCTCCATGTCGAGCTCTTTGGCGATTTCTTCGTTAGTCGGCTCACGGTTAAGCTCGGTAGTAAGTTTGCGAGTAGTACGAAGCACCTTATTAATGGTTTCAACCATGTGTACTGGAATACGAATCGTACGAGCTTGGTCGGCGATAGCACGAGTAATAGCCTGGCGCACCCACCAAGTTGCATAAGTCGAAAACTTAAAGCCTTTGTCTGGATCAAATTTTTCTACAGCACGGAGTAAACCGGTATTTCCCTCTTGAATAAGATCGAGAAAATCAAGACCACGACCGCCATAGCGTTTAGCAATTGAAACCACAAGACGCATGTTGGATTCCACCATTTTGTCTTTGGCTTTTTTGTCGCCCTTTACGATGCGTTGGGCAAGGTCGGCCTCTTCCTCTGGGGTAAGCAAAGGAATTTTACCGATTTCGCGAAGATAAAGGCGCACAGAGTCGTCCGCGAAAGCATCTACGTTCTCTGCCGTAATGGCTAAATCTTCATCTGATAATTCTTCCTCATTCTCTAGATCGTCCGACTCAGGACCATCAAAATCCATCGCAGGATCGCGCATTTCAAGAATGTCATCTTTGTCTTCGTCCATTGCAAATAAGTATACCTAATTTTTCGAATTTTGCAAGTCGCGAATCTGGCGAATCACCTCTTCAAACTCGGCATCATTTTCGTCCATAGCCTCAAGCTTGGCGTTTAGTTCTTCAATCTTTTGTTTGTTTTCTTCCGCCTTATAACGTTTTAGTAAACTTTTGGCTTCTTTTTCTAAATCTTCTGGCGACAAACTCACTTCATGTTCACTATTGAAAATTAGTTCCAGCTCTGCTAGTTTATCCTTGTTCGTTGGCACTTCCAAAGGGATTTCCGTCGTAATATCGCCAAATGCCTTTAAGGCCAGCAAGCTGTTTTCGAGTCGCTTCAAATTATCATTTTTGACCTCTGTCTTTGGCTTCTTCAGATATTTATGTTTACTAGCTTGCGCCAATTTTTGTTCCAAACGCTCACCCTTCTCACGCAAAACCTCAACCTCAACACCTAGGCGCTTCGCTACCTTTTCTTCGTAGCTCGCACGCTCAACTTCGTCCTTTACGTAACTCAAAAGCTTCAAGGCCACATCCGAATATTTACGCTTGTCTGGCGCTGAATTCAAGTTCAAACTCTCTTCATATTTCTGAAGCAACCAGTCCACGGCCGGCACGCGCTTCTGCACGGCCTGACGCCAGAGTTCTGGGTCTTTTTGGATCAATTCATCTGGATCTTTGGCGCCGTGATAATCTGAAACCACCGAAAGGTCAATGCCAAGGTCACCCGCCATCACAATTGCACGCTCGGTGGCTTTTACGCCCGCTTCGTCGCCGTCATAGGCCAAACGGATATCCGAAGTTAGGTTAGACAAAATCTTGAGATGTTGCTCGGTCATGGCAGTACCAGAAGTTGCCACCGCTTCTTTTACACCAGCTTGGTGCGACGAAATCACATCCATATTCCCTTCTACAATCACTACGAAACCATTACGGCGAATCGATTCCTTAGCCTGATGCAAACCAAACACAAAGCGTGATTTATTAAACAAAATCGTTTCCTGCGTGTTCAAATATTTTGGCTCGCCCTTACCAATAATGCGCGCCGTAAAACCAATCACATTGCCAGTGGTGTCAATGAACGGCACCATCATACGCGCCCTAAACATATCGCCACCGAAACGGTTCAAAAGCCCCGCCGCTTCGAGTTCTTTCTCGGAAAAACCACGTTTAATTAAGACATCCTTTAACACATTACCGCCACTCGGCGAATAACCAATCTTAAATTCGGCCACTGTTTGGCGATTCAAATTGCGTTTATAAAACACATACTCACAAACGGTTTTATTCTTAGTAAGACAAAGCTGGTAATACTTGCAAGCAAGTGCCAAGGCTTCACGCGCACGATTTTTGCGCTTAGTTACCTCGGCGTCACCACCATGATATTTTGAAAGATCTACACCGGCCTGCGCAGCCAGCTTTTCCATCGCCTCACGAAATGAGATTCCCTCTACTTCCATCACAAAAGTAAAAATATCGCCGCCCTTATTGGCGGAAAAATCATGCCAAATGCCTTTTTCAGGAGAAACCATGAACGAAGGAGTTTTGTCCACGCCCCAAGGCGACCTGCCTTTAAGGTTGCGGCCTGCTCTTTTTAACTCTATATACTGCCCCACCACATCTTCCACCGCCAGCCGAGATTTAATTTCCTCCTTCGCGTCGTTCATGCTATAATTATACCATATAGACAGGGAAAGGAATTTATGTCTGCAGAAAAAACTAAGAAAAACCCAAAAGAGCTTTTAAAGAAAGCTCGCGGTAAAAGCTCTGGCTTCCGCAAAGAGTTCACCGATTTCATTAATCGTGGCAACGTTATGGACCTCGCTGTAGGTATCATCATCGGTTCTGCCTTTACTGCTATCGTTAACTCTATCGTCAACGACATTATCATGCCAGTTATCAGCCTCATCGGCGGTGGCTTTGATTTCACCACGCTTAGTGTCACCATTCCAAATTTCTTTGGCGGCGACGGTGGTGCTACTATCACCTATGGTAACTTTATCCAAAACGTAATCAACTTCCTAATTATCGCTCTTGTGATCTTCCTTCTCATCAAAGGCATCAACAAGTTCCATCGCAAAAAAGATGAAGCTCCAGCCGAAGAAGCTCCAAAAGAAGACGAAAACACCGTGCTTCTCCGCGAGATTCGCGACGCTTTGAAGAAGAAAAAATAAATTCAACAAAAAATAGCCCTTCGGGGCTATTTTTTTATGCCATATCTTTTGATAAATTGTAGCTTAGCCTAATTAAGTCAGCCACTTCGTCGTCGTTTAATTGGCCAGCATCAACAATTTCAATACCACCACGACCAAAGTAGCGCGACTCCATTACACTCTCATACTTTTCACGCAGTAATTTAGCCAGCTTCACATCCGAGCGCATTTCAAAAGTATTTTTATTGATCACAAGAAACACGGTGCCATTTACAGAGTATAATTCCCTCTTTTCAGCACGCTCACCGTTTTGTTTTTCTTCAACGGTCTTTTCAAAATCGGCAATACCAGAAACTTTTTCTACTTCAATCATTTTTTAATAAACCCTTTGTAGAATTTCAGTTCTTCAATCGAACCTTCAATATCATCGAGCGCGCGATGCGCATCACGTTTCACAAATTTCTTGTTTAAAGCATTCTCGAAGAAAATCTTCCACGCAGATACATCAAGCATACGATAATGCAAACGACTATTAAGCTTTGGCCATTCCCTTTCGATAAACTTTTGATCTTGGTGAATAGAATTACCAGAAAGATATATTTCGTCACCAAAGTATTTATCTAGGAATTCCAAGAGCTCAGCTTCAACAACTTTAGCTGGCTTGCCATCCTTGTTTTGGGCAAACAAAGCATCGCGCGAGGCAGCGTTCTTCTCCCAGAATTCACCCACCATGCGTTTCTTCATGAGCCTTGGCGATACTTTTACCACGGCTTCAAAACGCGCCACTTCATTAAGGTCAAAATCGGTAGCGATGGCAGCGACCTCCAAGATTTTGTCTGTGACCGGTGAAAGACCAGTCATTTCTAGATCAATCCAAAGTAGTTTGGCTTTCTTCATTACATCTCCTCCGGGATTTGAATACCCAAAATGTTAAGGCCGTGTTCCATTACGTTGAGGTATGCCCGAATAATTTGGGCGCGCTCGGCTTCACGAGCATCGCCAGCTACTGGACAATTTTCGTAAAAACGTGAGAATTCTTGCGCCAGTTCATACAAAAAGTTGCACACTTTATGTGGTGCCATCTCTGTTACAGCTTCGTTTAGAACGTCTTTATATTGAACAATTTTTTTACTCAGGGCGCGTTCAAATGTATTTAACTCACCAGCAAGTTCGGCCTTTTTATCGCCGATTTTGCTAAGAATTTTCTTGGCTCTCACGCAGGAATACAGTAGGTATGGACCAGAATTTCCGGTCATTTTTACGGATTCTTTTGGATCGAAAATAATGTCGCCACCCATTTTGTATTTCAAAAAGGCATATTTAGTAGCGCCGAGCACCACTTTTTCATCTTCCGAATTATACTCGTTCTTTAACTCTTCGGTAATTAGATTCAAGATATCTACAGCCTTCAGGAAGTTCCCTTTTCTTGATGACATCTTCACGTTACCAGGCAGCTTTACGTTCCCGTGAGTAAGATGCGTGGTACGCGCCGGAAGCTCTGGATTCATTTCACCAATCGAAGCGAGTACAATCTTCATATAGTCGATAATGTCATTTGCAGTAATAATCACAGATTTATCAAAGTGGTAGTCATCCCACTTAGTAAAGATTAAACCAACGTCCTTAGCCTCGTAGGTTGGCAAACCTTCCTGGTTGATAAACACACGAGTATGCAAATTAAGTTTAGTGTCGCCACGATAAACCACAGCGCCATCCGAAATCTCATAAACCCCAGCCGCAAGACCCTTTTTAACCTCAGCAAGACCACGGCCAGCCACAGTGGATTCTGGATAATACTTATCGAATTTCACACCGATACGGTTATAAAAATCTTCAAAATATTGGTATGATAGTTCCCTACCACGCCAGTAAATATCAGCGAGCTCTGAACCGTGTAAATCATTTTCGGCAATTGTATAAATTTCTTTGTTAATCTTAACGATTTCAGCCTTAGCCTCCTCATCTTCGTCATAAGCGGCAGTGCCTTCAACATATTTTTTCGCAATATCCTCGATAGTAAAATCCTTCATCCCGGATTTTTTAAGAGCCCAAAGGGTTTTACCCACGTGCAATCCAACGTCGCCACCGAAGTTAGCACGTACTACCTTGGCTCCAGCATATTCAAACAAGCGGCTAATTGCATCACCCACAATCGAAGTATAAAGATGGCCCACATGAAGCACCTTAAATGGGTTTGGATCGGAAAATTCACAAATCACAGTTTTGCCAGAATATTCATCACATGATATATTTTTGGCGAAATCTTCAACAAAACCATCAATTTTGCCTGCAAAATATTCATCTAACAAGATAAAGTTTAGAAAACCTGGCCCCGCCACCTCAGCCTTGAACTCTGGCATTTTTTCGGCAATTTTAGTGGCAATTTCGCGCGGATTAGCGTGCAAAATACCACTTAATTTCATCGCGACATTCGATGAAAAATCCGCTTCAACCGTTTCTGGCGCCACAGTTACTTCTGGCTCAATTTCTACATCAAAAAGCTCTTTTATGTCATTTTGTATCTTTAAAACTAATTCATTCATTACTGTTATTTTACCACAAAACCTGCTTTTTATGTTATAATAGAGTCTACCCACCAAAATCTAGCATTGTTTCATCGCTAGATTTTGCGTTTTCATGGGTAGTACATATCACAAGGAGGTGGCGCAAATGCCGGGCAGTGAAGGCCAAGCACGAAAAATCCCTAAATTCACAGTAACTGTGGAGAAAGCTGAAGAAGCAGATCATGCTCTACAGCTCGCAAAGACGGTCAGATCATATTTTGGAGAAGGAGAAAAAGGACAATGGGAATGTACAACAAAACATCCAGAAGAACTCGGGGTAACAGTTATAAAAGTTACGAACGACACGCTTTACTTCGGCCGGCTCGAAGAGTCATATGGGTAAACAACCGCATTTTTCGCTTGACGTAACCTCCACGGGCAGAGTCTTGTACTCTGCCCTATTTTAATTGACAAAGCACAAGAAATATGATAAAATTAAAGAGATAGGTTGTTTTTTTGTCCCTATAGTATTCCCTGCCAGAACAGGGACACTTTAAAAGGAGGTATCATATATGAAGAATATCCGTATTTATGAAGCGGACATTCATGTCACTACCGTATGTAGCTCTTGTTGCGAGTACTGCTACATTGATCAGCACGGCGAAGCCCGCTCTAGGAATCTCTTTAAGGGATGTCCTAAAGAAGGCAGCGTCGGGGTCCTCATGGACGTTATTTCTTCCCTACGATTTAATGCCGGGATTAAAGACCTCGTTTTCGTAGGTGGCGATCCGTGCGAGCATAGCAGCTTGGTCGAACTATTGATTTTTTCAAAATCTCTCGGCCTCAACACAGTGGTACTATCTAACACCCATACCTACAGAAGCAGCGGAAACGTTTATTGCATGAGCGACATTGTATCTCTCATCGACGAGGTTGACTTTACTTTGCATGGATGGGATGCCGAAAGCCACGACTCTTTCAACCACACGCCGGGTTCTTACGACCGGGCCATGAGACAAATTAAGCGCTACATGGCGTGCCGGAAAGATGACCAAAGCGTAGGAATCGTCCTGAATATGGTTCCTAACACCATCGAGCATCTCCGTGAAATCATGGAGGGGGCCATCAAAAGGCTCGAGCTGAAACCTGG
This sequence comes from Candidatus Saccharimonadota bacterium, assembly GCA_024699125.1. Classification (GTDB taxonomy): domain Bacteria; phylum Patescibacteriota; class Saccharimonadia; order Saccharimonadales; family Saccharimonadaceae; genus Nanosyncoccus. Next base: position 91,964 of record JAILQE010000002.1, on the reverse strand, counting down.
GCAAGATTTCTTTACGATTCAAAGAATTGCGCCCGTTGGTAAGGCCGCAATGGAATGGGACCGCTGGAAAATCACCCCGGAAATGATGGTTATCGCCTTCAACGTATTTGACGAAATCAAGAGCAAATACGATATTGAGACGAAAGTCACCATCGATACGCTTCCGTGGTGTATTGTCCCCAAAAAGCACCGCCACTACCTCGAGCCTCTCGAGGGTGGCTGCAACTGGGGCAAGCCAGACGGAGTGTTGAGCGTCCTCCCGGACGGAAGGTTACAGCGCTGCGCATTATGCGCAAATGATCTCGGCGTAAACATCCTGGACATCCATAGTCCGGAAGCATTTACTGAGTTCATGCTGAATAACCCCGTTCTTGCCGCGACGCGCAACCGCGAGCATCTTGCAGAAAGGTGTCTGAAATGTCCGTTACTTGAGAAGTGTGGCGGCGGTTGTATCATTGCCAATACGGATGGTATTTCTTTCGGAGATCCGTATAAAACAAGTACGCCTCGGCAAGGCGTAGATTACCTCTTATTAAGATAAACAAAAAGGCAGCTCCCCGGGGCTGCCTTTTTCACACTTCTAGAATCTTTCTTCAGCTAATACGTCACCGTCTTCAGAGTAAATCGTAGCGTCTGCATCGGCAAGATAAAAAATCTTGAAATCTGGCGCATCCAGAGTATAACCAGCCGCTTCAGCCCATTCAAACTCAGAAAGAATAGCCTTTTTGGCTTCAATATTACCACTATCATCAATCAAACTACAGTTAATCCGAATCCAGTTTTCCCCATTAAAAGCCACAATGCAAACCTTATTATTGGCAGCAATCTGCTTTGCTACCTTCTTTTTGGCGTTAGTCATGACATAAATCTTGCCTTCAAATAATACTGGATCACCAAATGGCCTACAGCTTGGCCTATCGCCATCAATAGTAGAAACAAAATTAACCTGCGTTTTGTTCTTTAAAAAATCAAAAGTTTTTTCCATAATAGCCTCCTATAAAAAAGGTGCGAATAGAGGGAGGACGCTCGCTCTCGCTCGCTATCCGCCTTCGGCGGGCGGACGTTGGTGCGAGTATGGAGGGTCGAACTCCAATCTCATCCTTGGGAAGGATACATAATAGCCGTTATACGATACTCGCAACTACCCCCATTATAACACACTATTCTATCGAGATATATTCGGAGATGCCGCTGTTATTGCTGAGGTCCTCAAAGCGTCTAGCAAATTCGGTAAACGGCACTTCAATAGATACAAAGTTTACCTCGGCCTCATTCTTCTCGATCAGCTTCACGAAATAATAGCCATCGCCGTTCACCGAAGTAAACCTACCGCTCTGGGCACCTGCTTCAAGCTTCATGGCCTCGTTGGCACGACCACCATCCAAGTTTTTGCTCGAAATCAAACCACCGGTTTCCTCATATTGAATCTGCTCGCCAAGATCGGCCGCCACTTTTTGGTAATTGCCGCCGTTCTCAATCAACATTGCCTCAACTTTGCTGGCGATCTCATTAGCAGAACTATCGATGCTGGCCTCAACCTTGGCCTTAATCAAATGAAGCTTAATCAAATGACAATATTCACTCTTAGACAAACCAAAGTTATCTTTGACAATCTTAAGGAAGCTCTCCTCGGCACGATCCACACCACCGATCTGGCGATGGCGTTCAAACTCAGCGTTCACTTCGTCGTCCGTAACTTCGATCCCAAGCTCACGCGCCAGCTTCATAGCATAGGCATAGTTTTCTGCTTCTGTTAAAGCAGTGCGCTTGTATTGATAAATCAAAGCTTTTTCAGACTCTTCGTCGCTAAACTTCCCTGCTTGGTACTCGATAGATGTCATACTACTGCGATAAAGCATCAAGTAATCCGAAAAACGTACTTTTTCGCCATCGACATCAGCCACGGACACCGGAAAAATCTGCGTCACGCGGTACAAAAGCTCATCGGTCATGCCGAAACGATAAAGCGCCAACCAACCGCCAATTGCAAGCAGCGCCACCACCACGCCGGACACCAAAATCGTGTTCACTACTACGCGGTGCTTAGTCCATTGCAAAGGATATTTAAACTTGCGGCCAGTTGCGAGCACCTCTTCGCGGCGCTCTTCCATCTTCTCAGATTCGGTCTTTTTATCATCTTGCTTTTTAAACAGTTTCATACCCTTATTATACCATATGGTATAATATACGTACGGCGGGTCCGGCCCAGCCGCATTGTAAAACAAACAAATAGCACGCTTTGTTTGTTTTACCCACATGGCCCGGTGGCTCAATGGATAGAGCAATTCCGTCCTAAGGAAGAGGTTGTGCGTTCGACTCGCACCCGGGTCACCAGAAATAAAAAAACAAGCCTGAAAGGCTTATTTTTTATTTCTGTTACTGCGGTGTGAGGCGAACGCTGCGTTCGCTCGCCGAAGGCGAATTGGCCGAGCTTGCGAGGCCAAACTCGCACCATTAACTGTTTTTCGTCGTATAATATATACATATTTAGTTTTGTTTAAGATTCAAAAACTAAACTACTATTAGGAGGCAAAATGAGCGATAAAACCCAAACTAAAGAAATCGAAAAAGTTGAAGAAACCAAAGCAGAAAAGCCTAAAAAGCACCGCAACCTAGGCTACAAAATTATTATTGTATTACTACTTCTCACCCTCGTCGCCGGCGCAGGAGTCTGGGCCTACACCACCGGCAAACTCGACTTCATTTTCAACCCAACCCCAGCCGAGGAAGAAAAGGTTGAACTAAAGCATACCGACACTATCACCGCTAAAACAGACGGCGTATATATTACTGATGTTTCCGAAGTTGTCGACGAAGTCATGCCATCCATCGTGGCTATCACTAGCAAAACCGTCATTAATTCCGGTCTGTTTGACTTCTTTTTCTTTGGTACCAACACTCCTAAAAGCTACACCACCGAAGGCGCCGGCTCTGGCGTTATCGTAGCCGAAGACGATGAGAATCTTTATATTCTTACCAACAACCACGTCGTCAAAGACGCTAGCGAACTCTCCGTGCAGTTCATCGATGATACGAGCCACGACGCCTCCATCAAAGGCGTCTCAAAGCGAAAAGACATCGCCATCGTATCAGTTAGTAAAAGCGGCATCGAAAACGAAACCCTAAAGAAAATCAAAATCGCCACACTCGGCGACAGCAACAAACTTAAAGTTGGCAACGGTGTCATTGCTATTGGCAACGCCCTCGGCTACGGCCAATCCGTCACCATCGGCGTAGTTAGCGCCTTGAACCGCGAAATCACCACCGAAGATTACACCCAAGAAATGATTCAAACTGACGCTGCCATCAATGGCGGCAACAGTGGCGGCGCTTTGCTCAACAGTAAAGGCGAAGTCGTTGGCATCAACTCCGTTAAATATTCGCAAAACGGCACCATCACTAGCGCCAGCATCGAAGGCATGGGCTTTGCCATCCCTATTTCCGACGTCGCCGAGCTCATCGCCAGCCTCATCAAAGGCGAAGACGACAAAGAACTCACCCTCGGCATCGAAGGCTATATGACAAACTCTGGCAACATCGCAAACTACAAACTCCCAGAAGGCCTCTATGTCTCCGCCATCACCGCTGGCGGCAACGCCGAAAAATCCGAGCTCGAAATCGGCAACATCATCACCGAAATCGAAGGCAACAAAGTCACTTCCCTCGACTCTGTCCGCAAAGCTCTCAACAAGAAGCAGCACGGCGGCACCGTCACCCTCAAAGTAAAATACGCCAGCAGAAACGAGTATAAAGAAAAAGAAATTATCGTAACCCTACAATAAAAAGCAAGAACCCTCCATGCGGAGGGTTCAATTTTGCTTTTCGAATTTCGGTTTATTGTTGTGTTTTTAACTAAGCTCGAAAGTCCAGTTCAAACCAACCTAAGCCTGTCGCAAATTAACGAGTATATTTTTCGTTAAGATCTGAGTAATCGTAAAGCTCGTTTGCGTTGAACCAAAGGTCAATCTCAGCCTTGGCTTCTTCGAGAGAACCAGAAGCGTGTACCAAGTTAGGAACACCAGTACCCTTGGCGTCAGAGTAACCAAAGCTCATGTGCGAGAAGTCACCACGAATGGTGCCCATCTCAGCGGATTTTGGTTCGGTTGGGCCAACGATCTTGCGAACGAGTGGTTGTGCCTCAACACCTTCAAGTACCATAGCCACCACAGGACCAGTCATCATGTATTCAACGTTGTAGCGGAAAACTTGTTCGCCACGGCGAGTAATCATTTTACCAATGTCTTCGTAGTGCATGCGATAAAGTTTTTCATCTGGCATGACCATCTTCATACCAACGATTTTAAGACCAACGCGTTCAAAGCGTTGAATAATTTCGCCGATAATACCACGTTGCACTGTATCTGGTTTCAAAACCACAAGCGTACGCTGAATATAGTCTTTTGCTTTTGATTCTGCCATATTTTCTCCTTTTAGCTTTTGGCAATTATACCATACTCGGGTGTTATAATAAAACCATGTATATCTCTGATCTCATCGAAGAATTTCTTGAGCATCTCGAAATCGAATCTGGCCGCTCGCCCAAAACCATCGAAAACTACCGCCTTTACCTCGAGCGCTTCCTTGAGATTGTTTCCGAAATCCTCAATACCGACGACATTAAGCCAAATATGATTGACGCCGAGGTCCTCCGTAAATACCGCCTCAAACTCAACCGCTACGAATCACCAAAAGATGGCGACGGCCTAAAAACCATCACCCAGGCTTATCATTTAATTGCTCTGCGTGGCTTCTTCAAATATCTTTCCCGCCGCGGTATCAAATCGCTTGATCCTTCCCTGATCGAGCTCCCTCACGTCGTGCGAAAGCAAGTCACCTTCCTGCATTTTGACGAAGTCGAAGATATGCTAAACCAAATCGATCTTTCTACCGAATCAGGCCTTAGGGACCGCGCCATTATCGAGCTACTTTATTCTGGCGGCCTCCGCGTTTCCGAACTCATCAACTTGAACCGCGATTCTATTAATCTCGAACGCCGCGAATTCGTAGTGCGTGGTAAAGGCCAAAAAGACCGCCCAATCTTTATTTCCGAAGCTGCCGCCGACCGCATCGCCGAATACCTCGGCGCCCGCACCGATTCCCTGCCAGCCCTCTTCTTAAACAACAGCAAGAATCAGCAATCCGTAGATACCTCCGGCAACTTCCGCCGCCTCACCCCGCGCAGCGTCGAACGCATCGTCGAAAAATACGCCCGCATGGCCGGCATCACCAAACATGTCAGCCCACACACCCTGCGCCACTCCTTCGCTACAGACCTCTTAATGAACGGTGCCGACCTCCGCGCCGTCCAATCCATGCTCGGCCACGCCGATATTTCCACCACGCAAATCTACACCCACGTCACGGATGCTCACTTGCGTGAAATCCACGAAAAATTTCACAGCGAAACCAAATAATTATTCACCTGGCGCAATCATATCTGGGTCATACAACCGAATCACGGTCGAAATCATGGTAGGTAAACCCTGGCCTGCCGCATACCAACAAGTACGAATGTAAAAATCATAATAAACCGAGCCCTTCACGACGTTGTCTTCAACCTTAGTTGAGCCCGGATCGCGCACCGCCGCTACGTAAATCCCCTCTACGCGCTGCGCCTCACTACTATTCAAATTATCGAGCAACGCATCGTCATCATAAATAATCCTAGGATACGTAGACGGTGAGAAAAAGAGGTCGTTTTGCTTGACTATCGACTCACTTGCGTTATCGGTCAGGCCAATCTTGCGCACATTAATCACAAAACCATTGAGTTTAGAAATACTATTAGCGTTCTGAGGATTATATAAATCATCGCAGGCAGTTGGCGCATATTTAGTCACCACCTCGGTGGCATCGTTAGCGCGGCCCACAATCTCGTGCCACAACTTGGCAAAATAGCCTTCTTCCCCATCATCGCGGCGTTCCGCCACGTAAGAAGATTGAATAAACCTCAGGGCCTCGGCCTGGGCATCAATTTCATTTCTGGCCATCGTCGATTCAAGTGTTCCCTGCGCATTAGAAAGACCAGAGTTCATCACGGCCACCGCAGAAATCGCGACTAACGAAAAAATCGCCACCGCAAACATCACTTCAACTAACGTATCTCCAGATTTCATGCCCACTTTCATACTTCTATTTTACCATATCTTCCCGACAAGCAGCCCGCTTAAAAAGTTCGCAAAGGTAATTACGATCATAAATGCCACTACTAAAAACGGTCCAAACGCAATCTTCTTTTGCTTTTTCGGTAGCATCACCACCGAACCAATGAAGTTTGCGAGGAACAGCAAGATTAATGCCAGCCACGAATCGCCAAGCGCTAGCCCCAGCGCTACGCCCAAAATCCAATCGCCATCCCCTACCCATTGTCCCTTAGATAACAGATACAAAACGAGATAAGTGACGCCCAAAATCGCCACAGCCCCTGCAATATTAATAATTGGCCCCCAAGAAAACCCTACAACAGAAATCGAAGTCCATTGTTTCAGGATTGCTATTATTATAGCACAAATTACGGCAAAAATCAATACCGCTTGTGGTAATTCCCTCCACCTGGCATCGTAGATTGCCAAAAAGCCTAGGCTTAAAATAAGCGCTAGCATGAAGCCAAAAATTACCCAGTTCATCACGCTCATGCTTGACGGATCCACCGTGCTACCATAGCCCAAAAACCCAAGCCCAAACAGCAGCTCGATCACGATTTCACTTGCGCCAATCGGTTTCTTGCAGGCGCGGCATTTACCGCCCAGCATCAACCACGAAATAATTGGGATGTTGTCGTACCATTTAAGTTGTTTACCACATTTAAGACATACTGAACGTTTGCCAAGTTTCTTCTTTCCCTGTTCTTTGTACCTCAATCGCCAGGCCTGGCAGCTCAAAAACGAGCCCATCACTGCGCCCACAACAAACATCAATACCATAAACCCAATTTTCATACTTCTATATTAGCATAAGCCCATTGATTTTTTTTAATTTTCACTTTATAATAGGCACAAATAAACTTTCTAGAAAGGATTATTTCCATGACAAAAAACAACCTAAAATCGAAAGAAGGCTTCACCATCATCGAAGTTGTGCTCGTGCTTGCTATCGCCGGCCTCATCTTCCTCATGGTCTTCATCGCCTTCCCAGGTTTGCAACGTGGCCAGCGTGATACGCAACGCCGCAACGACATGTCGAGATTCTTGTCTCAACTTAGTCAATATCAAACCAACAACCGTGGCCAAGTCCCAGAGGGTATAAGCGGCTATGAAAGCTTCATTACCAACTATCTAACCCTCAACGGTACCGATACGTTCGAAGATCCTTCTACTGGTGCAACATACGCAATCGCAACCGATGTTATCGACTGTAAAGGCGCTGGTTCTAACCAATGTACCGATGATGCCACCTTCCCTGGTGCAGTTGGTCAAATCTACATCTACAAGAACGCTATGTGTGACGGTGAAAAAGTCACTCCTGTAGATGGCACCCGCAAAATCGCAATCCGCACCAAACTTGAAGGTGCTGGCATTTACTGCGGCAACAACTAATCAAGTTAGTTAAACAAAAAGCTTCCCATTACGGGAAGTTTTTTGATACTTAGCCTACCTACCACCGCGTGCCATACCGCCCCCATGAGCCACCATGGTACACCCACAAAAAACCACCATATATTATATAGTGGTTCCCTGTCTAAGATTAACCTTATACGATCGACGTTACCAGCGAGTAAATCGGGAGCAATGTACCGCCAATCACTACGCCAATGAGACCAGCCATGATCACCATGAGAATTGGCTCAATCATCGTAGAAATCGTGTTGATTTGTTGGTCAAGCTCCGTTTCGTAAACTTGCGCGGCCTTGCCAAGCATCTCATCGATACGACCAGATTCCTCACCGATTGCCGTCATCTGTGGCACGAGTGGCAACATGTATTCACGGTCCTTAATGGCTTCAGAAAGCGGCTTACCGCCTTTGATGATATCAATGGATTTGGTATATTCTTCTTCTACTACGATATTGTTGGTAGCGCCAATTGCAATCTTAATAGAATCAAGCATTGGTACACCGGTTGCAAGCATCATCTCGGCCGTACGGGCAAAGCGCGATACATAAAGTTTCCTAAATAGCGCACCAAAGAGCGGAGCATGAATCTTAATAGAGTCGCGCGTCTTCTGGCCTGGTTTGGTGCTCTTAAAATAGAACCCAATACCACCAACAAGAGCAATCACAAAGATAAAAACTAGCCACCAATACACGCCAAAGAAGTTGGTCAAATTCACCAAGAACTTCGTGAGCTCAGGCAAAGGTTTCTTAAGGTCGTTATAAAGCGTATCCACCTGTGGCACCACCGCAATCATCATGAACGCGAGCACCGCGATAATCACCACGAGAATAATAGCCGGGTAAATTAAAGCGCCACGGATGCGCGAAAGCATTGCTTCGTCCTTCTCTTCTTGGTCAGCAAGGCGCTTCAGGGCAATATCAAGCGTACCGCTCATCTCACCTGCTTTAATCAAGGATAGGTAAACATTATTGAAGATATCTGGGCGACGCGAGAATGATTCATACAAAGATTTACCAGCTTCCACGCTAGCAGAAATTTCCTCAATCACGGCCTTCATTGGCTTGGATTGGGTTTGTTCGGCCACGCTGCGAAGGCTCGCTGCAAGCGGCAAACCTACACCAATAAGCGTAGCAAACTGCCTAGTAAATAGAATCCTATCTTTGGCACGAATTTTATTCTTGTATTTAGCAAACGCACCATCTTTATCGTGCGCCACAATCGTTTGCGGAATGTAACCTTGTTCGAGAAGCAACTTGCCAGCCGCACGTTCGTCGTTGGCTTGGATACTACCTTTTACGCTTTTGCCGGTAGCCCGCTCGGTTGCTTTATAATCAAACCTTTTCATTAGCCTCTCATCAACCTTTCTAGCTCGTTAACATCCACTGCATATTCGCGTGCACTATCATAAGTAATCACGCCCGTGCGCACCAGTTGTGCCAACGTGCGATCCATCGTCTGCATGCCTTGCTCGGCACCAGTTTGAATTGCGGTATCAATTTGGAAGGTCTTACCTTCGCGAATCAAAGCACGAATTGCCGGGTTAGCCACCATAATTTCGGCAGCCGCTACACGTCCACCGCCAATTGCCGGGACTAGGCGCTGCGAACAAATTGCCATCAAGATATTAGCAAGTTGCGAACGCACCTGTGGTTGTTGGTGGGCTGGGAAAACATCAATAATACGGTCGATCGATTGCGCTGCAGAGTTAGTGTGAAGCGTCGCAAACACCAAGTGACCAGTTTCAGCAATCGTAATTGCAGCCTGAATCGTTTCAAGATCGCGCATCTCACCGATAAGCACCACATCTGGATCTTCACGCAAGGCCGAACGGAGCGCAGCACCAAATGAGAAAGTATCATAATGCACTTCCCTTTGCACCACTACCGAGTGTTTCGACTTGTGCGTAAATTCAATTGGATCCTCAATCGTTACAATGTGTACAGATTTCTCACGGTTAATTTTATCAACAAGAGCAGCAAGTGTGGTAGATTTACCAGAACCCGTAGGGCCGGTGACAAGCACCAAACCGCGTGGAAAATTCGCGAACGATTCAATAATATTAGGAAGACCAAGATCGTTAACGGATTTAATCTGATTCGGGATCAAGCGGAAAGCCGCCGCCATGCGACCACGCTCATGAAAAGCGTTCACACGAAAGCGTGCAATGTCGCCAAAGGCAAACGAATAATCAAACTCTTTGTCTTTAAGATAAATCTTCTGCTGTTCTTCATCGAGAGTTGCAAAGATTACTTGCTTTAGCATCTCGTCGGTCATGGCCGGCATGCCAGCAATTGGCACCAAAGCGCCATCAATACGTAAAACCGGAGGCAAACCAAATTGCACGTGCAAATCGGACGCATTTCTGCGCACGCATTCATCAAGCAGGTTCTCGATTTTCACATTGTTTATGTTTTGCCCACTGTTTTCCATAAGCTTATTATACTCCTATACAAGATCACTCGCAACCCGGTTAACCTCATCTAATGTTGTTACGCCAGAAAGTACCTTCAAAATACCATCCTGACGCATCGTTACGACACCCTTCCCTACTGCAGTCTTCATAATCTCGCCTGCCGTTGCGTGATTCACAATCAACTTCTGGATATCTTCATCAACTTCAATCGCCTCAAAAATACCAGTACGTCCAACATAGCCACCCGGTGTTTCCCGCGTTTCAATACCGCGCACCAAGGTATAATAATTGTCATTCTTTACCGGCAAGCCAGGATAGCCCAACTTGTCGCTAACAACTGCCACTTCTTCTTGGCCCTTCGGCAAAATGTCACCCACAATCTCGTTGATTGACTCGGTTTCAAGCTCTGAAGAACGATAAGTTTCGCGTTTTTCCGTCACACGGCGCACCAAGCGCTGGCCAATTACCGTGTTGAGCACAGAAGCAAGAAGGTATGGTTCCACGCCCATATCAAGCATACGTGGCAAGATACCAGCCGCCGAGTTAGTGTGGAGCGTCGAGAACACCAAGTGGCCCGTAAGCGCAGCCTGCACAGCAAGAGACGCGGTTTCTTCATCGCGAATCTCACCTACCATTACTACGTCAGGGTCCTGACGGAGGATTGAGCGAAGGCCATTCGCAAAAGTCAGCCCAGCATCCACGTTCACCTGAATCTGGTTCACACCCGGCATCTTATACTCGACCGGATCCTCCAAAGTCACGATATTAATTTCTTCACTTTTAATCTGTTGGATCAAAGCATAAAGTGTAGTCGTTTTACCAGAACCTGTAGGACCAGAAGTAAGTACCATGCCGTTTGGTCTGAGCAAACCGCCCATCACGGTACGCAGCGCACCACCGGTCATACCCATGTCACTCACGCGCATCACCATGCCTTCCTTATCCAGCAAACGAATCACCACCTGCTCGCCCCAAGCTACTGGCGAAATCGCGATACGAAGGTCAATCTCTTGCCCGTCTACCGCCACCGTAAACTGGCCGTCTTGCGGGGCACGGTGTTCATCAATCTTGAGATTTGCGAGAATCTTCACACGCGAAACCAAGGCAGGCGCCACGGTTTTAGGTAGTTCCATAATCTTACGTAGCAAACCATCCACGCGGCAACGAATAATTACCATGTCTTCCAAAGGCTCAATATGAATATCCGAAGCCTTAGACTTTGCAGCATAGCTCAAGATGTTTTGCAAAGCCTTCGAGATTGGCGAATCCTGGACAATCGTTTTAACATCACGACCTTCAAGATCTCTTTGAATCTCTTCGTTAGTGGTTTTAACAGCTTCCTTAACAGAAGTAAAATCGCCACGATATTGGTCCAAAGCTTCCTTCAGGCCTTTTTCCGAAGCCATCCATACCCGAATTGGCATACCAACCAAGCTAGATAAGAAGTCGATCGTTTGCACGTTTGATGCATCAAGCATCGCCACGTTCAGCATGCCATCTTTTTCACCGAGCGACACCGCCATCGTACGACGCGAAGCATCCCAAGGCAATTTCAAAAGCGTATCTTGTTCGAGACGAATATTTTTAAGCTCAACATATGGCACGCCCATAATTTGTGCCGTCGCACGGGCCACCATTTCCTCGTTAATCACTTTGTCATTAATAAGTTCAGCAATTAATGGCTTGTTTTCCTGTTCTACGCGCTTTCTGACTACCTGCACAATGTTCGCATCAGCCAAGCCCTCATTCACTATGAGGTCTACGATTTTATCTTGTGTCGTTTTTGTTAGAAGAGTCACGGGAATACTCCTAATCGCCGATATACACTTCCACGGTTGGGTTCAAAGCTTTATAATTAAATACTTCCTCGTCTGGCTCTTGCAAAGTCGTATTAACATTTCCGCCGATAGTCTTAAAGCTAACGTCTTCAATTTCGCCAAACATCATATTACAAATCACAAATGCCACCGCAGCACCAAGAATTGCAAGACCGATTGAAGTTGCTAAATCTGTTTTCATTATTTGTTTCCTCCCGCTCTAATAGTTTTCCTGGTTTCGATAATGGTTGATGGTTCTACATAATAAGCCGAGGCACGAGCAGACAAGTTAAGGTAGCCGTTTTCTGCCCATTCCACGTTCACGTTATTAAGATCGAAAGTACGAATTGAACGCTCAATGTTATCCAAAACTTCCATTGTTACATCGCCGCCCGATTCCACGGTGAGGTTCATGCCAATCGAAAGCAGACCATCTTCGTTTTTCTGCGCGCCAGAGTCGCCTGGCATCAAGGATTCTGGCGTCCAGCCCGAGATGTCAAAAATCATGTTAAGCGATGAAAGCAAAGCTTCTTCGTTTCTAAAGGATGGCAATGCGTCTGGGATCACACGCAAGGCCGAGCAGGCTTTGAGCAAATCGCTGGCACTTGCACGGTTTTCTTCTGATGATGCTAGGTATAATTCCCTCAACTCATCGTAAGTATAGTTCTTGCCAGTGCTTGAGTTGATACAACTGTCCTCATCTTCCTTCAAAACAGAAGTAAGTGCCGGATTAGCCGCGAGATCTTGCAAGATGTTCGCGCGTAAAGTGCCTGGAATTTCAGATAATGTAATGCTATCTGGATTACATTTCTTCAATTCTTCCTCAGTATAAATCGGGCCTTTTGGCTTCTTGCAAACACCCACACCAGAAATCACGCGTGAATATTCAGAAATGGCTTTGTCTTTTTCGACAATCACATCCTTATTAAATGAAATGCGTTTAATAAGATTAATCGAAATTGAAAGCGCAGCACCAAGCACGATGGACGCAATAAGAACTGCAAACAACATGTTTTGTTGTGCCTTAGTAATCTTTAATCTTTTGCTAATTGCTACTTCTTTTGCCATTATTCTGCCCCTCCTTTATCAATCTTCTTGCAACCTTCATCGGTGTCTGCACAATCTTCAGCTGGTTCTGAGAACATCTCGGAAAGCTGGATGTAAGAGTCGGTCACGTTGTGGCGGCCAGATGGCGCGATTGCAATCATGTGCTTGTTTGCAAACTTGTATGCTTCTGAGTCCACGGTAATAGTTGCAGAGAATCTAAGTACCAATCCACCGGAAGATTCACGACCGTTTGAAGATTCGTTCACCACGATGCCGTCAATGCCATCTGGAACGAGCAAACATTCATCATTGGTATCGGTCCATTTGCCGTCATCGCCAAGAGAATATTTAATACATTTGCTTTCAAAGTGTTCCACGCCCGAAATATAACCATCGGCAGTCATCTTTTCGTTTGCATACCAAGTTTCATATTGTGGAGTACGCCAAACCTTTACTACGGTTTGGCCATCATAAGTATCATATTGGTAGTTAACGTCGCTTTCTTCTTTTGGAGCACAGCCATCGGCTTCAATTGTCCAATAAGCATAGTTACCACCATAATAATCAGAGAATTGTGAACCACTATAATCGGTTTCGATCATACAGTAAGCTGGAATGTCGTCGCCGTTGGCATCTACATAATTGCCATAGTCGTAACGCATGTATGGCATACTCTTCTTAAATGCATCGAGTACGTTGTAATCAATATATGGTGCCTTCTCGGCGTTTGCTTGCGCTTCGATGTATAGTTTTGGCTTTTCGCCAGCAAGGTTCACGTTAAGTTTAGAAATTGTGATTCTGTCTGCACCGGTAGGAAGGAAGGCAGCGAGAATACCAAAGGTACGTGAAAAGACGTTCTTGTTGTTTGAAATCGTATCGAGTTTTTCTAGTTGATCGCGAATGGTCAAAAAGTCACCGAGGTCATCATAAGTATTAACCTTCACGGACATTGTATTTAGCATTTTGTCTTTGCCATCGAGCGCCATTTGTTGGCCAGCCACAATCGTGCCAAGAAGCGCGGTTACGCCGATACTAGCGATAATCGCAACGATACAAATGAAGAAAATCAAATTCCTGAGCTTCAGAGCCTTGATCATCTCGTTTTTAATATCTGGAACTAGGTTTACTTCACGCGCCATTAGTCGTTACTCCTTTTTGCAAGACCAATCGCAACTGGGAACTCGCTAGATACATTAACTAACGCTTGCTGTTGTGCGGTCGATAACCTCACAGATTGCCATGGATTAGCGCGCATGGTCGGGATTTGCGTCTTAGCTTCGATATACTCTGGGAACAAAGGCACTGTCTCGGCAAAGCCAGCCAAGGAAATATTAGAAACCTTTGCGTTTAAGTATCTGGTTTGGAAGAAGCGAATCGATTTCACAAGCTCGGCAGCGAAGTTATCTAGAAGACCGTCAAGCACCTTAAAGACTTGGCCTTCCACCTTATCTTGTGCGAGACCAAATTTCAAAATAAATTGGCGAGCCTGCTCTTCTTTAACATTCAAAGAAGAAGCTGCAGTCTTAGTAATCAAACCAAAGGCCCAAGGAATTGTACGTACAAGTCTTGGTTTGCCCTGGTAGACAATTGCAAGATCAGTAGAATGTTCGCCAAAATCGACAAGTAGCACCGCATCATTCATGCCAACAGGCGTCAAAGCGCGTGCCATAGCCAAGACTTCTGGTTCCATAGCCACCACATTAAAGCCCGCTTTTTCAACGAGTTCAAGTTGCGCTTCGGCATATTCCTTGGCGGTAGAAGCCACCAAAACCTCTGTTTTGTTGGCATCATTTGGGCTAGGCCCAAGAACAATATAATCGGCCTGGGCATCGTTCATTGCCATCGGCACATATTTATCAATCTCATATTTAAAGGCTTTTTCAAGCTCTTTCTCAGGCAAAGTGTCGGTTTCAACAATCGAAGTAAAGCTCTTACTAGAAGGCAAGCCAAGCGCAATATTCTTGGTTTTGATACCAGCCTGATTGACGGCTGCCACAATAGCCTCGCCCAAACGTTTTTTTCCGAGCTCACTAGAATCTTGCACTAATTTTTGATCAACTGGCACATAAGCGTACTTAACAAGAGACCAACCCCTCTGGGCATTGCCAGAGAGTTGCACTATTCGCATTGAGTTCGTCCCGATATCCAACGAGAAGAAATCGCCCACGCCATGCAATAATTTCATATCTTATATTATAAGCACAAGCAAAACGAAAATCAAGCTTTTTTGGCAATTCTTACGAAATAAAAGCGTTCTTTATTGCCATTTTTGCCAATCACTTCATTGTCACGTTTATTCAAAATCACAAAATCGTTATTCTTTAGCCAAAACTCAAAGTTTTTGATGATTTCGCGACGCACTTTTTCGTTCTTCACTACGCCCTTCCAAAGTTGATCCGGCCTTGCTTCAAATTGTGGCTTCAACATTACAAGATAATCAGCCGTTTTTGGCACAATTTTTTTAGCGTGCGCCAAAATTTTGGTTAAGCTCACAAACGAAACATCTGCTACTACTGCTTCGACTTCTGGCATTTTTTCGCAGTCAAAGAAATCAGTTTTCTCCCGGAGATCAATGCGCCCATCAAAACGTAGCGGGGCCTTCATTTGATTAGTTCCCTTTTCTACGGCAATCACTTTTTTTGCGCCTAATTTCAGCGCTAGCTCGGTAAACCCGCCCGTAGACGAGCCAATGTCTAGCACTGTTTTATCGCGAAAATCGTAGCGGAAAGCTCGCACCGCCCCTTCGAGCTTTCCTTCTGCGCGTGATACAAAATTATTTGCGGCGTTCCCTGTATGCATAAGTATCAGTGTCCACCGAAACAATGTCGCCTTCTTTGATAAAGGCCGGCACCTTAATAACTACGCCGGTTTCAAGGGTAGCGTCCTTCATTACTGAAGTAGTGGTGTCACCCTTTACTACAGACTCGGTATAAGTTACTGTGAGCCAGATATTTTTAGGTAGAACCAAGTTAATTGGAGTGCCATTGTAGAATTGAATCTCCATTTCATCGCCATCGCGCATGAAATCTTTAGATTCACCTACCATATCGGCGCCAAGCTCGTATTGTTCAAAGCTTTCTGGATCCATAAAATAGAATTTTTCATCGTCACGGTAAAGATATTGAACTTTGCGAGTAGTAACTTCGGCTGGCTCGATCTTTTCCTGACCTTTAAAGGTTTTAGGAAGAAGTGCGCCAGTCATCAAGTTTTTAACCTTGACGTTAACGATTGAGCCACCACGGCCCATCACTTTCTGTGAGTATTCAACTACTTTGTATGGTTGTCCGTCCAAAGTAATCAAAGCATTTTTCTTTAAATCTGTTGGTCCGTACATAGTCCCCCTTAATTGTTAGAAACAAATGGCAAAAGTGCCAAATGGCGAGCACGCTTTACAGCGACAGCAAGTTGACGTTGTTGTTTGGCAGAAAGACCAGTCTTTGAGATTGGCTCAATGCGACCATAAACATCAAGATAGCGTTGCAAAGTTTTGACATCGCGATAATCGAAATATAGATTTGGATCGTTTTTAATCCTTCGCATCTTTTTCTCCTTCGTTTAATAAATCTTTAGAATGGGATTTCGCTAAGATCGACTTCTTCGTCGGAAATCTCGGTTGGCACTACCTCATCGGCAGGTTCGGCAGCACCGTCGGCTTTAGCTCCACCGCGTTCTTGGCTGTTTGAAAGGAAGTTGAAATCTTCTACTACAACCTCGACGCGTGAACGTTTTTGGCCACTGTTTTTGTCTTCCCAGCTACGTTGATCAAGACGGCCAGATACTAGCACGCTAGAACCTTTTTTGGCATATTGACCAATCATTTCGCCGAGTTTACCCCAAGCAGAACAATCAATAAACGAAACATCTTCTTTTTGCTCACCGTTTGAGTCACGATAAACTCTGTTTACTGCAACTGAAAATGAACAAACTGAAGCACCATTTGGTGTGTTTCTTACCTCCGGGTCACGAGTTAAATTACCAGTGATGATTGCTTTACTAAAACCGCGCATAAATATTCTCCTTATAAATTATTCAGTTTCTTCGGCTTCTTCGTCTGAAGATTTGCGAGCTTCGCGCTTGGCTTCCATTTTAGCCTTGCGTTCGTCAGCTTTTGCCAACAAGTAACGGATTACTTCGTCGGTAATGTTGAGAACGTTCGACATTTTGGTTGGAGCCGTAGCAGGTAGCTGCACGTCGAAATAGTAGTAGACGGCAAATTCTTGACCGGCAATAGCATAAGCTAAGCGCTTTTTGCCATCGCTTTCTTCTTTGACAATTTTGCCGCCGTTAGACTCGATGATTTTTCTCACCTTGTCTAGTGCGGGGTCCAAATTCATCTCTAGATCAGGATGAAATAGAACCGTGAGTTCGTAATCTTTCATTACACTCCTTTGGATTAAAGCAAACGCAGACACTTCCCGTTTGCTGAGCTAATATTATGCTTCCATCTTAGCACAAATTGATCAGTTTGTCTAGAAGTGGCGGGGTTACTAACCTTTTCTCAGCGTTGAAACAGCGCCAGGAGTCAAAAAATAACCTCGTCGGATTATTTACGAAATTACAGTTTCATAAATAATCCGGAGGTTATTTTTCTCCTCGTGGGCAGTTTCAAAATGCTTCGAAAAGCTTAGTATTCCCCGCCGCCATTAGCCATCTGGTCAAATTCGTCCAAAGATGAAATCAAAAGATCTCTAGGTTTATTGCCGTTTGCTGGACCGATGATGCCGATTTCTTCAAACCAGATTGCAAGACCAGATACAAAACCGTGGCCTTTACCAAGATAGGTTTGGAGCATAGCAGTCGAGAACTTGCCTTTAGCTAGCGAAATTTCTACGGCACGGCGCACGATTGGATCGTTTGGATCGTAACGGCGGCCGAGATCACCGAAGGAGCCACCGTCAGTTGGGCCCATACCTTTGATTTGGACAGCCTGAGCCGTAACCTCCTTGTTGTATTCTGGCGCACGTTGCGCGCGGAGGAAGTCGGTGACCTTCGAAACATCTTCATCAGAGGCCCACGCACCCTGAATACGGCGTGGTTTGCCCATCATTTCAGTAGTAAGAAGCAACATATCACCCTTACCAAGCAACTTCTCGGCACCACCTTGGTCTAGCATGATACGGGAATCGATTTGTGAGCCCACCGCAAAGGCGATACGGCCCGGAATATTAGCCTTAATAAGACCAGTAATAACCTTAACTTCAGGACGCTGGGTAGCAAGCACCAAGTGAATACCGGCGGCGCGGCCTTTCTGAGCCACACGCACAATCAGCATTTCAAGGTCTTTCCCTGCCATCATCATAAGGTCGGCCATCTCATCTACCACAATTACGATGTATGGCATCTTGCCGCCATCTTGTGGCTTCTCGCCCTCTTCGCCTTCTTTTTCGGCGGCTTTTTCTTGAAGCTTGGCCATCTTTTCATTGTAATCACTAATGTTCTTGACCTTTTCTTCAGCCATCAACGTATAACGACGTTCCATCTCGTTCACTGCCCATTTCATGGCAGAAAGCGCCTTATCCGTAGCGGTAATCACAGGAGTAAGAAGGTGCGGAATATCATTATATTGTGCCATTTCCACCTGTTTTGGATCCACGATAATGAGCTTCATATCACTTGGCGAATTGCGATAAAGCAGCGACGTAATAAGGGTGTTAGTCATGACGGACTTACCAGAACCAGTAGTACCAGCAATCAGAAGGTGCGGCATTTTGGCGAGGTTCGCCACCACAGCCTTACCAGAAATATCTTTACCCACAGCAAAGGTCAAAGGATTATTATCCTTCTTCCATTCTGGACTCTCTAGCACACCACGGAGGCGTACATCAGCCGAACGCGTATTAGGGATTTCAACACCCACCGAGCGCGTACCCGGAATTGGGGCTTCAATACGAATCTTATCTACGGCGAGGTTCAAAGCGAGCTCTTTATCGCGAGCAAGAATCTTCGAAAGGTTCACACCGGCAGGTGGACGCATTGTATATTGTGTAACGCGCGGGCCTACATTAGCGCCTTCCATTTCAACTTCAATACCAAACTCAGCCAAAGTCGACTTAATAATATATGCGTTCTGCTGAATATTACCAGCATCGGCCGGCGATTGTTTCTTTTCGAGTAAATCAACAGTCGGCATCTTCCAGTTTGGATCGGAAAGCTCCACGAGGGCCTTTTCTTCAACTGGCGCTGGCGCGGCTTTAGCAGCAGGCGCCGGCTTTGCGGATGGCTCAGCCACCGTCACACCCGAATTAACTTTAATTTCAATATCACCAAGTTTCTTGCCTTCCACATTAATTTCTTCGCTCGGCGCATGTTCTTTTTTCTTTGGTGCCTTGACTAAATTTTTTGTCTCCCTGAACACAGTAAGTGGTGAAACCTGCAAAATAAAGATAGTGGTGAGAAAAATCAATATTATATATATAAATATAACAACGCTATTATCCAGCACCTGGGTGGATAAATTATTTAACCACTCGCCAACTTTGCCGCCATTATTCCAAATGCCGCCAATGCCAGCAAACCACACAATCATTAAAATTGAAGCAAACCAAACCACGATTGGTAAACGGTTGTTTTCGCTACGAAAAATTTTCACGGCCAAATAAATGAGGAGCATTGGAATAATATATGTAGCGATACCAATCGCAAATACCAGCCATTTATGAACTTGGTTCAAAGCAGAGCCACCATGGCCAAACCAGGTAACCACACAAAATAAAGCAACAGCAATCATCAGCACTGCCATAACCTGGCGCCAAAAGCCGCCCGGAAGCTCGTGCTCGAGTTTTGTTTCTTTGGTATTTTTCTTTTTTCTGCCGCGTTTTTTTGCCATAACCGTATTATACCACAAAATCCCCTTAAAGTGAATATGCTTCAAAAATATCACGCTTATGTTAAAATAGAGAAAAGGAGATTTTTTGATGGAAGATAATACAAATCCTGGCAATCAGCCAATTCAGCCGGCCACCCCAGCCCCTGAAGAACCGGCCCAGCCAATGCAAATACCAGTTAATGATTCGACAGTCGAACCTGCTGCTGAGCCAGTAGTTGAGCCAGTCGCGCCAAATATTATTGCTGATTCCCCGTCCGAAGCTGGCGCCGCTGAATTTGCTAGCGAAGAAACCCCGTTGCAAAACGAAATCTTGCAAGAGCTCAACGACCCAGATGAAATCGTCGAGGCCGCTTCAACAATGACTCCGGAGCAACCAAAAAAAGGTCGCACCCTAACTATTCTTGTAATATTATTAGTGCTCGTCGCCGTTGGCCTCGCTGGCACTTTTGCCTATCTGTATTTCACCAAACCAACCATCAAACTAACCGACAACACCTCTTCAAGCAACACTTCCACCGATCCAGTTAATCCATCTACAAACACAAATACTACCGATACCACCAACACTACTATCGACCAAACCAACACAACCGCAAGCTTCACGAAAGAAGGCGACACCATCACTAACAGCGAAACCATCAGTGAACTCACCGAAAAAGTATCATTGTTATTCGGGTATAAATTTGATGACAACCTCATCATCTCGACCGGCGGTAGCGTAGCGGCAGAAGATATTGATCTCATCACCAATGGAGACCTCAAAGAAACCTACCGAATTAACCACCTTGCCTTTTCGTCCACCGAGGCCCGCGACCTTACCGACCAGGAAGTCGAAACCATCGAAAACGAAGACAACATTTCACTCGTTCTCACCGATAAAAAGGGTATCGACGGCGATATATTCGCTGCGGCCTATGAAAATCTTTTTGGCAAAGAACTTGAAAAAGGTCCAGTCGAAAAAAGCGCCTGCTCATTCTCCTACAACAAAACCGTAGACGTATATTACAATGGCAACGGCGGCTGTGGTGGGTACACTAGCTACTTCCGCTATTACCACATCACAGACTTTACCGAAAAAGAAGATACGGCCTATGTCTACATTCAAGCCGCATCCGTAGAAAGTGACAGCGCTGTCTTCTGCGATGTGTCTAAAGAAATCCAAGAAAACGGCACCAGCGCTACCGTCAAGACCTGTGCTCCTGCTCTCACCGAAACCACTGGCCCAGAAGACTTCTTTGCTGATACCACCGCGAATTTTGCTCGCTATCGCTTTGTCTTCAACCAAGCCGACGACGGTAGCTACTACTTCGTGAAAGTCGAAAAAGTCTAAAAAAAGAAGCAAAAAAGAAACCCCAGGAGAACTCCTGGGGGTCTTTTCTAATGAAGGGAGGCTTTTACAATTGCGTCAATGTGAGTCTCGATTGCGTCAATCACGCGGCAGCCATAGGTGCCGAGCAATTCCTTCTCAAACATCCGGCCAAATACTATTTTCAGCTCCGGAGCATCAAAGACGATAGCGTCGACTTTTTTGTCGCAGCATTCCTTGCCCTGCAGCACGCGTCTAACTCTGCCCCTAAGGCCAGCAACCGCCGGGCAACTCACGCCCCGCTTCAAATGTCCGCCTACAATGTCCCCATGAATCTCCGCGATAGTCTCATCCCGGAAACCTTCAGTCACTTCGATCGGAAAATCCTTAAAATAAGTTTTTCCATTTTTCATGAACGACTTCGTGCCAAACAAAAGAATCCGCTTAGCGCCAATCTTCATGCACGCATTATAAACAGCCGACTCCATCGATACAAGACGGGAGCCAAAACGACTGGCAACTCCACCGTTGTTTTTGAATGCAGCCGCAAGTCTTTCCCTTCCATCAATTACCTCAGCGATAATATCACTGTTTTTAACAAACTCACCAAGGTTTTTGTAAAAAGGATCCTGCTTGTGAAAAGCAGCCTCATCCACATGCTTTACGATAATATCCGCGCTGTATCCATCCAGCTTCTTGCCTAACCTGTCTTCGATACTGGAGTAGTAATAGGCAGCAAGGTTGCTACTTTCTACATCAATAAGCGCAACTGAGCACTTATCCCATTCGCTCCGTCTCATCTCTTCAATGTTAAAGCATTCATCCGCAAAGAAACCCTCAATTTCAATAGAAATCGATTCGGCACATGCGTTATTGTGTTCAGGCAGAGGGCCGGATACACAAATACCAATCATGCAGAAGCTACTGTTGTGAACATCATCAACTCGAAGCAACAAAGCGCCGTTTGATCCACAAGTATGTGTAGTAAAAAGCTTCGACATTTTTTCAGCTGTTTCGGCATAGGCATCAACCGCAAAACAATTATTGTCCCGATAATTAAAATCGGAGAAACAACCTTTATAATCTACCGGGAACACAAACTCCCTAAAATTAAGGTTACCAAGCCGCTGGCTCATACCAAGCCAATCCTTAGCCTCGGGTGAAGTAGGGCGTACCGCAACACGAACGCCACCACCAAAAGCAAGTGTGGGAAAATCGCTGATCTCATTACGAACTACATCAAAAATTGTCTTCTCAAATTCAAGATAAGACTTCAAATCTAACACCTTCCTTTCAAAAAATAAATGTACTAACCCTAAATGAGTTAGTCTAATCAAAAGAGTTCAGTATTAATATTATAACAGATATTTACAAAAAATGCAAGCAAAAAGAGTACTGTGCTATAATGTAGCCATATGGCTTACTGTAGTGGCGTAGAAACAAACATCATCAGTTGCGAAGGTGGCGGCGATGCCGGCATCTGGTCGATGCTGGCCCTTGTAATCAATATTTTCTCTGCCGGTGTCGGGGTACTTGCCGTAATTGGCATTGTTCTTGTCGGCATTCAATACACTACTGCCGCCGGAGACATAGCCAAAACCACCAAAGCCAGGCGCCGTCTCTTTGAAATCATCATCGGTATTGCTGCCTACCTCATACTCTGGGCACTCTCACAATGGCTAATTCCGGGCGGAGTTTTCCATACTTTCGACGACATCCAGAGTATCTCGATAAGCATCCCAAATTCCAGTATCTACGTAGGCGAAACCACCAGAGCCACAGTCAAAGTTTTGCCAGAATCCGCCAACAACAAATCCTTTACGCTCATCAGTAACAACAAAAGTATTGCCACAGTTAGCTCAAACAAAATTCGCTGCGTCGGCACCGGCAACGCCACCATCACCGCCATGGCCGTAGATGGCAAAACCAGCACCGCCAACATTTCATGCCGCGAAAAACCTAAAGACACGCCAAAAACCAACACGGACTCTGACGACGACAGCCACATGAGTAATGCCGATTCAGCCGATTACTATAAAATCTACGATTACAAGCTAGAACAAGCGGACGTCGAAAACTATAAATTCGTAAAAGACCCAACCTATGAGGACATAGTAAAGCTTGCCGAAGCAAGAGGTATCAAGGAAAACAGCGATCAGTTCTATGCCGTAGTGGGATGGACTCAACGGGAAGGCTATTGGGCGGCCTACGCACATCCAGATAAATATCTCGGCTATCTTTCCGCCTGCGTCCTAATCAACAATGTTAAAGCGGATAAAAACTACGTCAAACAGATGGAAAACTGGGGATATAATTTAGAATTTCTCAAAGAACAAACTCGCTACGCGAAAAACTACTCTCCTACTCTTAAATCTCTTTATCTCGCGCTCAAATACCCTTACCCAAAAATTAACCAATGTTGGGGCAATTATGGCAAGGTTCCAAAGAATCTAGTTTATGAAGGTTTAAATAATAGCAACCAAAGAATCTTTGTATTCTATTAATACTAACAAATATACAACTATGAACGGCGAACAATCTCAAAACCAAAATACAACAAACACCGAAAATCCTTTTGTGCGAATGGCACAAGAGGTTGGAGAATTTGACCCAGGGAGGCAAAAAGTTAGCAAGTGGAATAACACCTGGAAAAGCCGCCTCGAAAACATAGTAGAAAACCCTATCGACGAAACCGAAATCGCCAATACTGAACTCGACAAATCTCTAGATAACAAAGAATGGAATAGACAAATCGTCGCGCCATATGTCTATGGAATTTACGCATCAGCGCAAGAAATCGGCCAACTTGTCGACCAATACGTACACGATGATGATGGCACCGGACTCAATAATAGCATCGAGAGCGCAATTAAACTCTTTTCTGAACTATATGGCATCAAACAAGATATTCATACATATCTTCTAGATAAAGAAGAGTACTCGGGCGTAATAGGAAAATACGACGAGTATCAAGATGTAACAACGCCACCATCATACACTTTCGGAATTGGCTTCGGAGAAATAGATGAAACGGAAAATAAGAAAGGGTCAAACGCAGCAGCCATAGAATTAATGTCAACAATTGCGCACGAAATCTGGCATGCTCATCAAGACGAAACCATCAGATTAGGTGACTCGAATAGATTACGGCAAGGAAAATATATAAAAAACCTCTATGACTACAAAGACCCGGAAACCGGTGAGTTCACCTACCACGATCAGCTTCTAGAAGATGAGGCACATTCAATCCAATATGCAGTTGAAAATGCAATCAGAGTATACCAACACGACAAAGATGCATTCGACAAATATTCCAATGACTGTGCCGAAAACAAGGCACAAGTGTTGCAGCTAATCAGAAAACAAGAACAAAGACTAGCAGAAAAAGGAATCTAGGGGACCGGGAGGATGGCGGCTTCGCTTCGCTACGCCTAGATGTCGCTCGCTAAAGCTCGCTCCATTCGAACCTCTGGCTCAAATCCAGCCAATCCATACTTCGAAAATAAAATAAGGCCTGAGGGCCTTCTTTTATTTTCGTGGCTGGACCGGCAGGATATTCATCCAAGCCGGTCGCACGAAACAAAAAACGAGAGCAAGCTCTCATTTTTTCTTTCGTGGCTGGACCGGCAGGATTCGAACCTGCGAATGCTGGGACCAAAACCCAGTGCCTTACCACTTGGCGACGGTCCACTACTCCAGGTATTTTACCACAAAAAAATAGCGCGGTCAAACAAACCGCGCCGCGAGATTAAGGTTAGTAGGAAGTAGGGTGCTTAAATGCCCATTTATTAAAGGCATCAAACAATTCTGCAAAGTCAGATACATCGTAATTCTTATCATCTTTATATTTGGCATACTCTAAAAAGAGTTTGCGAAAAATATCAAAAATCTCGTCAATCTTACCCTGTATAACGTCACGTTCAGCCTGCAAAGCATCGCATCGGCGAAGCAAATCTTTATACCCATCAACCGTACGTCCATTAATCTCATGAATTTTTGTAATGTTCTTGAGCTCTTTCATTGTAGACCACCCTCCTTTAATGAAAACTCAATTACCACCCCATTATAGCACGCTTGTGATATGATAAAGGCATGATAAAAATACTCGCTGGTGGCAAAAAACACCCGGCTTGGCTAACAGAGGCCATCGCCGAATACGAAAAACGTCTACGCAAGCCATACGATATTGAGTGGGAATTTTTGGATGAAGAAAAACTCTTGAAACACCTCGAAAACTGGCCATTCACCGGCCGTGATTACGTCATTCTAACAGATGAGCGCGGCAAAAACCTTAGCTCGCCAGAATTCGCAGCAAAGCTAGAAAACTTATTCGTAAATAGCAAAAACATCGTCATCATCATCGGCGGGGCCTATGGGTTTCCAGAGGAAATCCGCGAAAAAGCCGACCTCATGTGGAGCTTTTCCAACCTCGTCTTTCCGCATCAAATTGCTCGTCTCATTGTGGCTGAGCAGATCTACCGCGCCACCCAAATTTTGGCCGGCTCGCCTTACCACCACGCTTAGGTTTTCCCCTATTGTGGTATAATTAAACCTATGAAAATTTTAGGCATCGAATCAAGTTGCGATGAAACCGCCGCAGCCGTCGTCGAAAACGGCACTCATATTTTGAGCAACGTCGTGGTTTCACAGATCGACATTTTTGCTGCCTACGGTGGCGTAATCCCAGAAGTCGCGGCCCGCTCACACCTAGAAGCCATTTTACCAGTTGTAGATAAGGCTTTAAAAGACGCCCACTGCACCTGGGATGATATCGACGCCATCTCTGTTACCCACGCTCCGGGCCTGCTTGGTTCCCTGCTCGTTGGCACCCTCACTGCCCGCACTCTCGCGTTTATGCACAATAAGCCACTCTATGCCACTCACCATCTCAAATCGCACATCTATGCCAACTGGCTAGAGTCTGAATCTACCCCTGATTTTCCGCTGCTTGCCGTAGTGATTTCTGGCGGCCACACCCAGCTTATCCACATGAATTCGCATAATCATTTCGAGATTATCGGCACCACCCACGACGATGCCATCGGCGAATGTTTCGACAAAATCGCCAAAATCCTGGGTCTTCCCTACCCTGGTGGCCCATCTATAGCGAAAGCCGCTGAAAAAGGTGACGCCAACAAATATCGCTTTCCTCATCCAAAGGTTGAAGGCCTCGATTTTTCCTTCTCTGGGCTTAAAACTGCAGTTCTAAGGACCGTCCAAAAGGAATTGGGTCTACCAATCAGTCACCCATCTTCGGATCTCAGGAACCATCTAACAGAAGCCCAAATTTGCGATTTTGCGGCCAGTTTCCAAAAAACTGCGGTCGATATACTACTTGAGAAAATAAACCTTGCTCTGGCGCAAAATACGGGCGTTAAAAGCATAGTTTTTGCTGGGGGTGTTAGCGCGAATAGGACCCTGCGAGACGCCGCTAAAGCCAAATTCGGCAATCCGTTCTTTCCAGAACCAAAACTTTCAGGCGACAACGGAGCCATGGTTGCCGCAGCCTGTTACTTCGAGATCACTTCAGGTGTGCAGCCTATAGATCCATACAAACTAAACATCTATCCAAGAATAGAAATCGCATAAAAAAGCCCCAAGGGGCTATTTTTT
Source organism: Candidatus Saccharimonadota bacterium (assembly GCA_024699125.1). Lineage (GTDB taxonomy): Bacteria > Patescibacteriota > Saccharimonadia > Saccharimonadales > Saccharimonadaceae > Nanosyncoccus. The sequence goes on along the minus strand of JAILQE010000002.1, from coordinate 65,389 downwards.
TGAAAATTTATCAAGATTAAATAAAGGGTTCTTGTCGGCGTCAATTATCTGTTGAGCTTTCTTTAGTAACTTGTTAAGACCCGCCTCAGAATTTGCGGAACCAACATGTACGGTCTGCACGACTCTTCCCTGTTCCTTATAGCAAACCTGCACGCCAGTTGCTCCAGAAGCAGTTTTGAATTTGCGAATAAATGCCATATCGCCATTTTATCATAACTCCCTGTCCAAAAATTTTTCTGGAGCCGATAGGGTTTTCGCGAAGCGAAAACCCAAGGGGTAAAATACGTTTTTAGAGTCTAGAAAAATGCGTAATGGGCGCGAAGCGCCGAAAAATTTTTTTAAAAAAACAATACTTTTCCCCACCAATTTCGCAGCTTTATCCACAGAAAGCATAAGCAATAAATCATAAATCACCTTATTATTAGCAACCGCTTGACTTAGCATCCCGCTTACGTTAAAATGAAACCAACCAAGGTCATCGAGAGTGATTTTGGGGGATAAAGCTTATGCTAGAGCATAAAAAGCTTCTGCTTGTCAATGCTTACAAAGCATAAACGCAAGTTTGTAAAGAAAAATCACGTGTGAAATACAACGTGAAAGATTTTGATTACAGGGAAAAGGGAAGGAAAAAGAGCGTAATATCTACGCCCCTATCCAATCAACAATGATTTGTCGAATAGCCTAAAGAACTCCCTTTTCCACTCTTCCGTAGTAAAGAAAACAGTGGTTATACTAGTGTTATTTGGATCTGATCCTCCATTTTCAAGAATGTCAGAATCGATGCTCCTAATTACCTCGGGCAGATTCTGCCACATCTCAATAAAGATAGCGTCGAACCCATTAAACTCAAGCTCGCCCTTAAACCCAATACGATGCTTCAACCAATCATACCTACGCAATCTACAGATATAAAGTCTAAGACGAGGGGTCACGCCACTAGGAAGTTCTATCGTAAAGTACCTCTTAAACGCGGAAAAACGATTATCGTTGCCAAAGATAAGCCTAACGTCAACGCGTTGCAACAAATCATTGAAACTAACCTCTTTGTACTCATACATATTCAGATAGAAATATTCTGCAGCTCGTTTTAAAGTGTTTGCGACCTGAACCTTAATTCGGTCAAGGCATAAAACATTTTTCTCATACGAGACTTTACAAAATCTATCAGAAAAAAGAGCATTCGCAAGCCAATTCGCAATCTCACTGGCATCCGAATTGAGGCTAAGCTGGCCACAATAATTCACCATCTCGCATTACCTCCAAAATAAAATTAGCAGGGAATACCTGCCATATCAGTATTATACCACAGAATAAGGAAAAAACAGCATGGAAAAGACCGCCTAATGATGCTGGCGGTCTTCCAAACATGAATTTACATATATATCGAGCTTTTTCGCACCATAGGTGCTGTACAAAAATAACTCGATAATACCTGAATCACTGCCTCCGAAACAACTCCTAACTACGTAGAATTATTCCTCATACTTAGCGCCTTCATAGAAACAAACGAACATCTTCGCGGCCTCCTTGCGATGAAAAATCATCACAAGAGAAGAATCGTCCGAAGAATATTCGATATCGAAGACTTCAGAAAGAGAATCACGATGGGCATTTTCAACCACGTACTTCACCTGAGACAGGGTACCGTATTCAACGGTAACGCAATTGATATTCCTAGAAACACGACTCAAATCGTCTTTAAAAGTTTCGCGGAGACTTGCCGCAAGATTTGACATATCCACATAGTGAGTAAGATACAGATCAGGAATGAAAGAGCTCATTTTGCCACCTCCAAAATGTAGATTTAGCAGAAACACTGCCATGCTAATATTATAACACAAAACGCAGGAAAAAGCCACCCCGAGAGGTGGCTAGATCCAAAGTACAAGGTCACAAAGTAGCCAGATGTCTGTAATGGAAAAGATCAGCGGCCTGCTGGTCATAAAACAGAACCGATCGTTTCGTATCTGTTTTAACAACGATACGACCAATCATCTCCCAGCGAACCAGCCGGTCGATACGATCCAACAATTTAGAATCGGTAGAATAAAAATCCACCATACATCCGAGAATCCTGAGGTTAATTGGCCCGGGGTTCTCAAAGATGCCATCGATACGATCCTTCAGTTTACGGTATTCATATCGCCTAAGGTTATTCAAGAACTCCCTAAAACACTCCGGATACTTAAATGTTATCCTCATCACGCCACTAGCATAGTGTCTAAAGCTAAAAAGCTTATTGCCCCAAAACGAGTGTTTGTCCTCAATGTACTCCCTAAGAAGCGGATTATGAGAGCAATCAACCAAAATCTTTTTAGTGAAACAATCAATCTCGCAAGTGGTTAAATCAGTACACAAATACCTCTTAAAATCTCGGCCAAACTCACCGGCCGCTTTCAAACAATTCTCTGCAGGACTTAGAGTCCTTAATTTCAACATACACCACACCCCTTTCGTTGTAGAGATTCATAAAGGAATCCCTGACTTCCTGATTTGGAAAAACCATTTCAAGATATGATACGTTCTCATCGTTCCAAACTACGGTCAACAACTTTTTTACCTTCTCCGACGTCTCTATTATTACATGAGCAGCGCGCGGTTTGCCCTCAAAAGAAACTGCGACAACAGAGGGCTGAGACTTAACAGGATAACAACATTCATTACTGCCTTCAAACATCACGGCCAGCCTTTCGGCGAGGCCAACCAAACCAAGGGTTTGGCTACGCGATAACTCCATCTTAGAACCTCCAAAAATCAGAATTCCTTGCAAAATGCCTCAGCAGTTGCAGGATCGTTGAAATTAACGACGACACGTGACTCACCACGCTCAATAACAAAACCAATATGCAATTGCTCCAGCATATCGTCCAGGGTCTTGAGCGCATCTTCATTCCTAGTTTCAACAATTACATCACATTCATCCTTCTCACTCCGGCCAACGTCCGGGTGAAATCTGGACAGGGCCTTAAGATAAGCCTTAAAAGCTCCTACGTTAGATCTTGACATACTTTGCCACCTCCTTGTAAAAGAACAAAAAAATTTGACAGGTACTATTTCCTGTCTTCTCTATTATACCACATATGATAAAATAAGTAAAAGGGAAATATGGCAAAACTTCATTTTAGGTACGGAGCTATGGGGTGCGGCAAAACAATGCAGCTTTTGCAGGTCGCCTTCAATTACGAAGAGCGCGGACATAAGGTTTGCGTGATTAAACCAAAAACCGACACCAAAAACGGTGCCAAATTGCTCACCCGCATCGGGCCCGAAAGGGAAACAGACCTCTGTTTTACGCGCGAGGTAAACCTGTACGATGTTATCAGCCAAGCCTTCCCGCACGTCGCCTGCGTGCTTGTAGATGAAGCCCAATTCTTAACCCCAAAGCAAGCCGACGAACTCATGCTCGTCGCCGTTAAGCTCAACATCCCTGTTATCGCCTACGGCCTCCGCCTCAATTTCCGCCAAGACGATGGCGGCTTCGAAGGCGCCACCCGCCTCTTACAGATCGCCCACAACATCGAAGAGCTCAAAACCATCTGCGAATGTGGCAAAAAAGCCACGGTCAACACCCGTTTTCTAAATGGCAAACTCGTTACCACCGGACCAGACATTCTAATAGACGACGGCACCACCGACATCCAGTACCGCGCCCTTTGCCAAGACTGTTTCCTAAAATATAAAGAGAAAAACACCAAATTCGGAGCATGAAAAAGCCGCTCAATACGAGCGGCTTAATACGTCAGGAGATTAGTATATCAGGAGACGACATACTCTTGGCGACAAGAACACAACAAAGGGCACAACCAAGAACGGTCGTCAAACCAGGGAACAGGCCAAACGCAAGCGCAGGCATAGGAATGACACACGCAATGCCAAGGAAGACACAGAGAAATAGAAAGCAATTAAGAAGGATTGAATCATCGTCGAACATCCCAACCGTTGCACCAAGCATAGCACCAAGTACGTAGCCAGCACATAACGTAAGAGTCGATAAATAGTTAAAGAGTCCTACGAAACCTGCTATCAGCAGTAACACGATCGCAACTAACAGTGAGTCGGGAGCAAGCTGTACCCAGTCAAGCATTTTTTTCAGAATAGATCTATTGTCCTCCATAATAGCATCGTCATCCTGATCAAGCCAACGCCCATACAAAAGCGTAGCTATGAGCAAACCAATGGCCACGAGCAAACAACCTGCGAAAACAAGTATTCTGATATACAGAATACCACCATCGATGTCTAAACGCTCAATGGTATCATACATCTCAAACATGTTAACACCTCCTGTTAAGGAGCACACGCCACAGCTGAGTGGCGAAACGAAGCCTCTAACAATAGTCAGAAGATTACCTATAATTATAGCATAAAAACTTTAATTTGTCCAGAGCAACCATGCTAGAAGCATGAAAAAGGGTCACTCAAATGAGCAACCCCTCTTTTTTGCGTGTATATGCGAGTACAAAATACTCGACAAATGCTACGAGAAGAGAAACAAGGAAACAAACCGCAGCCATCTTCCCATAATTGTCTTTTAGGCCCATGATCTGCCCAGCCTGTCTCGAAAAATACAAAAGGGAACAAAAGCTCCCATACAAGAAATGAAAAAGGCCGCCCCTAAGGGCGACCTTCTTTTTAGAAGTTGGCATTTTGCGCAAATCAAGATGCCATTGTCGTCAAAATGGCCAATACGATGATTACAATCATGCATCCACCTCCTGCAACTCGATGTCTTCCATGATACCGGGAACCTCGAGGACATAATCCTCTTCCTTCGGCCATCCACGCATCGCAAAACCGCGAATTGTAGTGTGCCAATCCTTGACATCGCGAGGCTCAGCCTTCAAAGTCGAAAGATCACCCAATCTATAATCATAGATCGGCACCTTAACGCGTTTGAAGTGCTTATACGGATCTCTCGGATCCGCCTTGTACTCAGACCCCTGCCGCTCTCCGGCAACGAAGAAGAACTTCTTACGGTCCTTCTGCATCCAGAGATACTGCATTACCAAGAAAACCCGGAAAAACTGCATGCCGGTCTTCTGGTAATAGTCGAACTGCTCAAGCACGTTCTTGCGCGGCATAGGGAACACCTCGGTATAGATCCAGCAGACCTTACCTTCGTTAGCCTTTGCACGGCAAATTCTGAGCAGTCGCGTCGGATGACCCTTCTGCCCATAAACGATGTAAGCGTCGATCGGGGAATCAAAAGTAACTTCGATCGGCTTCTTCTTGCCAATCACAGTTTTATCGAGCGTGTCCTTACTACGCTTCAAAATAATCTCAGATCTAGTCCCGTCCTGGCTGACCATGACGGTCTTGAACTCCTGAAGCTCAGATCTGTTGTAGACCTCCTCGATATTATGAATATCGATACCGGCGCCCATCATAACTCTGATGGTTTCGGTAATCTGCGAAGGTCTATAATCGATCATTGAATAATGAGTCAACTTACGGTTCTGATTCAAAACCTCAATAGACCCACCATAAGTCGCCCGATGCGTAAAACTCCACTCGGACACATCGAGAAGCTTATTACGAAGAAAAAACTTCCTAAAAAAGCCTATCTTCTTGCCCTGGTAATCAAGCCCGGCAAGCCAAGAGTTAGCTATCTCCTTGACCTTGACTTTCTTTTCCTTGTCTTCGGTCTTCTTCTTGCTCATAAAAATGCCCTCCTTTTCAAAGTTCTATTTGGCCCGACAAAAAGACCTCTTCACTCACAATTGTATCATATTTTATCGATTTTGTCAATGTAAAATCCCTCTGTAAAAAGGCCTCCGAGCCTATTGAAAAAAAAGCCCAATTATGTTACAGTGTAAGTGTGCATGCCGGGATGTGTGTACAGATTCAAAAGGTGTGGGCTTTAAAAGGCTCACTTTTTTACTAGTGCTGTGCACGCGGCTCTAGTAGCACATTAACAATTTGGAAAGGAGCAGAATTATGCAAACACCAGACATAATCAGATATGTTTGTTGGGCTGCATTCTTGGTTGCCATTGTTGCGTTCGTTTACATGTATACGCAATATCGCAGAGTTAAGAATTTTAAGTTTGCCATAGGCACCGAGCCAATGCAGGAACTCGCCGCTAAAATTCGTAACGGCGCTAAAAGGTTTGTAGAAGCTCTTTACAAATGGATTGTAGTGGCCGGATTGGTCCTGTTTTTAATCCTCATATTTGTAATGGGCATCGACGTTGCTCTTCTGTTTCTATTTGGTTTAACAATCACAGCGATTGCTGAGCTGATTGGTATGTCAATTGCGACTCTCGCAAATGTTCGTACCGCGGCCACAGCATACGAATTCAAGGATTTGCCGCTGGAATCAGAAGTTGCTAATGATGAAAGTTACGACGATAAAGCTAAGGCAGAAATTGCCAAGGCCAACGCTGAAGCAAATGCCAAAATCAACAATACCGCAATTACTGCTAGCCAAATCTGTGGCCTCGCAGTTATGACTGCTGGTATTATTGGAGTTGCTTTCGTCGTACTAATTACTCCGTGGAGCGGTTTCTTCGCTCAGCCTGGCAAAACTGCCATCCTGATCGTAAAAAGAGTAACCGGTCATTCACTTGGTTGGTCAATTATGGCCATGTTCGCAAGAGTGCCTGGTGGAATTTTCACCAAGGCAGCCGACGAAGGCGCAGACTTGATTGGTAAAGTCTTTATGCACTTCAAGGAAGACGATGCCAGAAACCCTGCCGTTTTGGCAGACTTCATTGGCGACAATGTCAATGACATCAAGGGTAATATGGCAGACCTCGGCGAAAGTTTCGTTGCTACACCTGTTACCGCGATTATTGCAGCAGTTGTTACATTTGGAAATCCCGAGAACGAAGCAGTTTTAATTGCTGCTGTAGCTTTCCCGTTCATTCTAATGATTGCTGGATTAATCGGAAGTATCGTTGGCTTGTTCTACGCATCGCATGCTAGAAAGAGCAAGAATCCTGAAAGACAAATCAATGCCTCCCTATCTATCGCAGCCGGATTTGCTATGGTTGGCGGCTTAGTAGGATCGATGTATTTGTTCAAGGGTTCTGCGGTACCTGGCGTCTTTAAGTATGGCGCTGTAACCGGTTTCATCTGTGATGTTCTTGGTATTGCAGCCGGCGTAGTTGTCGGTTTTGTAAGCAAATACTTTACGGACCTCAAGAGCCGTATGGTTGCCGGAATTTCACAGCGAGCAAAACAAAGCAACGCTCTTGCTATTGTAGAAGCTCAGGTTGTCGGATGGATCTCAGTACCGTTTGAAGTAATAATCGTAGCCATCGCAGCTTATGTTGCGGGTAGAGTTGGCGACACATACGGTTCTTCTATCATGGCAGCTGGTTTACTTTCGTTTATCGCGCAGCCAATCGCAGCAGATGCCTTTGGCCCTATCGCCGACAATGCTGGCGGAATCGTCGAAAGCTGCGATTGTGGACATCGTACGCGTAGTCGTACAGACATAATCGATGCTTTCGGTAACTCGTCTGCAGCCGTAGGTAAAGCATTCGCTATCTGTTCTGCAGCAGCCGTAGTTCTGACGCAGATCAAGACATTCTCTGCCGCAGCTGGTATTGCCAACGTTAACCTGCTTAACGGTGATGTACAGCTCGGTAATCTCATTGGTGGTGCCCTGATGGCATTCTTCTGTGGACTTCTTTGGAAGTACACGAACGAAGCCGCCAACGAAATGGCAGCGGAATGCAAGAAGCAGTTTGCTAGACCTGAAGTTGTAAATGGACAGGAAGAGCCTGACAGTGAGGCTTGTGTCACTATTGCAACTAACGATGCAGTGAAGAGAACAATTACTCCAGTAGTTGTTGTAATCGCTGAAACCCTTCTGATTGGTTTCATCTTCGGACCATACGCTATGGCTGGATGTTTGCAGGGAACTTCTCTTGTGGGTATCATCCTTGCTATCTATTTCAGTAACGCCGGTGGCGCCGCTGATAATGCTAAGAAGCGTTATGAAGCTGGATTGGAAGACAATGAAGAAGAGAACTTCATGCCCGGAACTGAAGAATTCGAAGCAGCTCACGATGCCACTGTAGCGTGCGATACAGTTGGTGACGGACAGAAAGACGTTGTTGCAGTATCCTGCGATATCTTCATGAAGATCATGGGTACGCTTGCTACAATGTTGGCTCCGATGTTCTCACAGTATGCTCTGCTACTATAATCCCGGCATATTGTAGTACCTTGATAACCCTCGCCCCCTCGGGCGGGGGTTATCTTTTTTTATGCACAAAAAAGACCGCTTTTATTGCGGCCTTTCTGTTTGATGTTGTTCGTAGTATTCATTGATTTTTGCAAGCGTCGCTCCAGCAGCCCTTTCACATGCCATCCACATGGCTTCATAATAGCCATAAGTTATAGCTTCTCTGGTATGTCCTTTGATGTCGCTTATAATATCTCCCTGAAAAACTTCCACCGGCTTATGACGCAAATCATAAACCACGACCCGAATTTGATGCACCGGCATCAGAATAGGACTCAATAGGAGAACAATCAATCGGCAGAGAATCAAGCCTGGAATACCAACCCCTAATAAAGCAGCATCAGGATCCCCGAAGTCTCCTATGCCTTCTCCCATTTCCTCATAGTACCTACGGTTGTCGAAATCTTTCATGTAGTAATCTACGCCTAACAAATAGTCCAATTTCGACAGCAGTTTTGCTTTCAATCCCTTCGGATTCCTCGGCAGAAAACTGTAGCGCTCGTAAAACATCTCCCGTCTATTCATTCATAGCCTCCTTTTTGCAGTGACAACCTCGCAAGCAATCCCCAGCGGAATTACTACGCCAGTCTTCTCTTAATTTCCGGCGCTCTATAATGTCATTGTTCTCAAAGACACAATGTGTCGATATAAGCGAGATAACATACAAGAGCAAAACCCGAATAAGATCGATCGAACTGCCCCAAAAGATACATGCGCAAACTAAGGGGACACAAAGCGTAACAATACGTAACACCCGCCGAAACAAATAAACATGCTTGTTTCGAAATTTTTGTAGCGCATTACGCCGCTTTTCCCGCTTCTCCTCATATATAGGGCAGGAAAACGGGTTCGGCGAAATTAATCGGTCAAGCACGGGGCAGGAAAACGGTGTCGGTAAAAAGGTTAGATACCCAAAAGCAATACCGACGAGAGCGACAATAATATACACAACATTCTTCATACGAACCTCCAAATTCGTAAAGAGCATGCCTCAGGCGTCAATAAAAAAATAACGCCTTTACTATCATCTATTATTATAGCACAAAATCACCTGTTTGGCAAGCACGACACCTTAAACCACCAAAAAACCGGGCCCCGAAACCCGGCTTTTTGTTTATTTGATCACTTCAAGTTCTTTCTTGAGTTTCTCAATCAACGCAGACTTCTCGGCAATGCCATCACGCGTCTCTTTCACGAGCGCGGCTGGCGCCTTATCTACGTAATTCGGGTTCATCATCCTGGCGTTCAAAGCGTCGAGCTCACGACCCACAGCCAAAATACGCTCAGTCAAAGCTTCCTTGTACTCTGCTACAACCTTTTCTGGCACGTCCAAATAGATCTCTTGGTTAGGGAGCGCCAAGCGAATACCGCGTGGGGAACCCTCAAGAGCCGTGATTTCTGGCACCTTGGTGAGCACCTTAATCAAATCGGCGTTTTCAGCCACGAGCGAGTCGTTGTCATAGAGGAGCGGCCACTTAGAGCCTCCTGGGAGGGCCTGTAAGGTGCCTCTCACTTCAACTACGATATCCATAAGCTTTTCAAACGTAGTGGCCGAAATATCGTCAAATTTGAGCTTTAGCGGCCATTTTTGGTTAATGATCATACCCTCAGTCCACGACAAGTTCTGCCAAATCGCTTCCGTCACAAACGGTGCAAATGGGTGAAGCGCAATTAACAGGGTTTCGAGCGTCTTCTTAAGAAGCGGCACATTCTTATAAATCTTCTGCGATTCAATAAACCAGTCTGCGTATTTGTCCCAAATCGTGCTTTGCAAGGTTTCCACCGCTTCAGCAAAGCGATATGTCTTCATATCTTGCTCAACCTGCGTTAGACAGCTATTGATTTCACGGCAAATCCAGTCTTCACCCATGTTATCGGTGCGAACCGGCTCATCAGATGGATTCTCATCCACCATCGATTGCACGTAGCGCGAAATATTCCAAAGCTTGTTGCAGAGGTTGCGGCCGGCCATCACAGAATTCTCGGAAAATGCCTGGTTAAGCCCAGCTGAACGACCACGGAGAATTCCCATTCTAAAGGCATCCGAGCCATACTTCGTCACGAGCTCGAGTGGGTTAATCACATTACCCTTGCTCTTAGACATCTTTTTGCCGTGTGCATCAAGCACCAAACCGTGCAAATACACCTCTTTAAACGGCACTTCGCCAGTCACATAAACGCCCATCATAATCATCCTGGCTACCCACGCAAACAAAATGTCCGCGCCGGTTTCCATCACGTTCAATGGATAATATGGGTTCACATTGCCTTCGGTCCAGTTCATACAAATAATTGGCCAGTGCGAAGAAGAGAACCACGTATCAAAGGTATCCTCATCGCGCTCATATTTCACGCCCGCCACCTCAATCGTTTTGAGGTTTACGCGGCGGTCGAAAATCCAATCTGGCTCGTCGGTTGCGCCGGCATCCACCTTCTTAAACATCGGAATCGCAATGCCCCATGGAATCTGGCGCGAAATATTCCAGTCTTTCAAATTCTTCAGGTAGTTAACCAAAACCTTTTGCTTGTTTTCTGGATAAAACTTAATCTCATCATTGTTGAGATGCTTGATAGCCTCAGCCGCTAACTTCTCAACGTCCACAAACCATTGCTCCTTCAAAGTCGGTTCAATCACCGTACCACACTTATAGCAATGCGCCACGGCATGTGAAATGGCTTTCTCGCCACGAAGAAGACCTTGTGCTTTTAAATCTTCGAGCACCACCTTGCGGCAATCTTCCTTGGTCATGCCAGCATATTTTTCTGGCACGTTAATCATGTGGCCATCTTCAGAAATCACCTGGATGCGTGACAAATTGTGACGTTCACCCACCTCAAAATCGTCAAAATCATGAGCCGGAGTGATTTTCACAGCGCCAGTACCAAACTCTGGGTCAGCATGTTCATCGGCAATTACTGGAATCTCGCGACCCGCAAGTGGCAAACGCACAGTTTTGCCCACAATCTCGGTGTAACGAGTGTCATTTGGGTTCACCGCTACGGCTGTATCGCCAAACAAAGTCTCTGGCCTGGTAGTAGAAACAATAATTTCGCCGCCATCATATTGGTAAGCAATGTCCCACAAATGGCCTTCTTCGTCCTTGTGCTCCACCTCAATATCGGCAAACGCCGTTTGGTGCTTCGGGCAGAAGTTCACCAACTTCTCGCCACGATAAATCATGCCGTCTTTCCACATTTTTTCGAAGGTGTCGTACACGCGGTTCACCACGTTTTCATCAAGAGTAAAGGTCAAATCATTCCAAGCACAAGAGGCACCAAGTGCGCGAAGTTGCAACTCCATGTTGCCGCGTTGCATCGCCACAAAGTCCCAAACCTTGGCATAAAGCTCATCACGAGAATACTCAAAGCGGGTGTGACCCTCTTTTTCAAGCGCACGTTCATACACCACCCAGGTCTCAAAACCAGCGTGATCAGCCCCTGGCACATACCAAGAGGAACGGCCGCGAAGTCTGTAGTAACGAATCAAAGAATCCTCAATTGCAATAGTTAAGCCATGGCCAATGTGCAAGTTACCATTGGCGTTTGGTGGTGGCATCACAATCGAGTAGGTTTTTGGGTTGTTGGCGCTTTCCTCACGGTCATCTATACCGTTCGCGTCATCATCAACTGGCACCGTAGCCACAACTGGGTCAAAAAATCCCCCAGCCTCCCACGCCGCATAAATATCTGATTCAAATTCCCCCGGTTCGTAACTACTTGCAAATTTCATGCTTTCATTATAGCACTAGAAAGCCAGTTTCTCTTGAATTTCCTTCATCTCGGCTTCAGAGAGCTCCAAAGTGCGCCCATAGTACCATGACTCGTCGAGCGGCTCCAAATGAATATGTGCGTGTGGCACTTCCGTACCCACTACTTTGAGCAAGGTCCTAGCCCCGAACACGTCTTCCATATGGCGCGCTACCTTTTTAGCCGCAAGCATCAAGCCAATATAGTCCTCTTCATTTAGATCATAGATCTTGTCTACTTCTGTTTTTGGCACCACCAAAGTGTGCCCCTTAGTCTCTGGACGAATATCTAGAAAGGCAAAAGCCTTGTCGTCTTCATAAATCTTGTAGCAAGGAATTTCACCTGCGATAATTTTGCTAAAAATACTACTCATTTTTCTCCTTTCTGAGATTGGCATAAAGCGAAACTAATGTCGCACCATAAAGCAAACCACCCAGCACATCGGTTGTCCAGTGCATGCCAGCCAAGATCCTGCCCGCCGCGGTAACAAGAGCTAGAAGTACCAGCCCACAAATTAGTGCCACGCGCACCCTTTTATTCTTGATGTAATCTTTCAATGTCAAAACTACCGTAAGAGCCACAGTTACGGCAATTAAAGTGTGAGTGGAAGGGAACGAAGCCTCAAGCGCTTCATTCACGAGTATTGGTCGGTAGTTTACAACAAGCACTTTCTCAAACAGCACATAAATTAGCGCCAACACCACATACACCACGCCGAGCATCTTGATATTCCAGTCAATTTTCTTGAAGCTTTTGCGCTTAATCCATTGCACGAGTCCCATCACGGCAAAAACTACGCCAGAAACCACAATCCCCGCAATCATTACATCGGTGATTTTATCCCAGGTTTTGCTTGACGTAATGTTGCTAGCTACCGCCGTATTTAGCCCCGCAAAACCAACCTCCGAACCATTTGGCCCCACAGCTTTTTTGTCAATAAATAGTAGCGACACCGTCAAAAGCACCGCCATCACCCCCAAAATGATAGTTAACCAATATTTTTTCTTCATGTCTAAATTATAAATCAAAATTGAAAGCTAAGCCACTTTCTCTTTGTCGTCTTTTTTCTTCGGATCGAACTCAGACCAGTCTTCGCTAGCATTGGTATAAAGAATTGTGTCATCACCAAACTGCTCCAGAATCCGGCTCGCGCTCTCGTGCATGTTTTTCTTCGAGATCTGCGCCTGGATATTAAGACCCAACTTCTCCACTTCTTTTCGGTAATGTTCTCGCACTTTTTTGGCAGCACGCGGACTAAAAATCTGCAACACATCAGCAAATTTATTCACCACCGTCAAAGACGCCGCGCCTACACCAGTTTTTTCTTTAGATTCGCGCAAAGTCTCCACAGTTTCTTTCGGCAAACGCGTCCATAAATAGCCAGTTTGCTTGCCGTAGCCATCTGGCCGCTCAGTAAATTCCGTCGCATTCGAGAAATACAACTCTACGCCCGGAATTTTCACGCCGACTTCTTTACCAGACTCTTCTTTATTTGTATTCTCCGCCAAATTGTAGCTAATCACCGGCGCAATACCGCCATTCAAAATCTTCGGATTGTCAGGGAAAACATCGTGCGTAGCCCGCAAAATACTAGGTGACAGCGTGGCAAAAATTGCCTTATCGGCAAAACCATTCTTTTCAAGTAACTCTTTTACTTTTTCTAGATACGGCCGACTCGTTTCTGCGGACGGGCCAAGCTCCTTAAGTTCCAAAACAGGGAAGTGATTTGGATTATCCTTCGCATATTCAGCCAACATTGCAAGACCATCCTCTAGAGAGAGCCTACCGCCAATTTCTTTTACTTCTTCAGTTGTTAGCTCATGAATTGGTTTCGTAGATTTATGGCCCTTCGAAAACCAAAACCTACCACCCGCGCGCGGAGAATGCGAAATCCACGGCGTGCCGTCCTTATCAAAACGAATATCGAGCTCCGGAATAGCCGTACCTTTTTGAAGTTCTTCCTCCAGCGCCTCCTTGGTGTTAATCTGTTTGTGATAAACAATGTTATATTCTAGCTGCTTTTCAAGTGAAAGATCCACATCGTCAAGCGCCTTCTTAAGCTGGTTCATTAACGCACTGGCTTGCAATTCTTCCGGAGATTTTTCTTTTTCAACCCCTTCTTCACCTTCCTGGTCCACTCCGCTTTGCAAAAATTCCGCCGCGTCCACGGATTCGTCTTTCGCCTCGTCAATTGCTGCCAAAGCCAACGCCACCTTACCAAATTTTCGGTACAAATTTGCGCGCTTCAGTAGCCTTTCCGGCTCACTCAACTGTTCTTCTTGGTCGTCTGGCTCTTCTTCTGGCGCATCTTTTGGCGTCTCGTCCTCTTTAGGAGCGACCTCGTCCCACGAGCTCTGGCCCAAATCATCTGGTACCAAAGTCGCCCAGTCGTTCACGGTATGATCAGTTTTGACAGTATAATCTTCCATCTTCTTCATTTTAGCATAAACAAAAAAGTACGGCACTATAATTGGCACCGTACTTTTCTAAGTCTAGCTCTATCTTATAAATAGATTAACTTTGATTTTCGAATTCACAATCTCTTCCGCACCTTCACTATTATAGAAATGCAATACAAACTCACCCGCATACCTACCTTCCGGCAAAGATTCTTCAATTGTGAGCGGCAATTGTTCAACTTTGTCACCTGGAGCTAATTGGTCAGTCTTGCCAAAACTATACTCTTTGCCATCAATGCTACCTTTCAATTCTAGAACAATGTTTCTAGTTGAACGAAGCGGATTCCTAAAGTAAAGTTTGATGGTTTTTGCTTCGCGATCAATCGAAACGTTGCCAGAATACTCGAACGAAGCGCCGTTCTCGTTTTTCGGTTCGTCTTTCTCTTGCTCACTAGACTCCGGGCCCCCATCGCCATCGACTGGTTTATTGTCACCATTAAAGTAAGCATACGCGAGAAGCGCCACCAGTGTCACAAGTATCGATATGACGAAAGCCAGAATGATGCGTTTTGAATTCTGTTTCATTGCAGTAATTATAAATACTGTATCTAGAAATGTCCACAATTACGGGGCTGGGTAATAGCTCGCTTGCGTAATTTCTATAGTTACAGTACCGATAGTATCACCAGGAACTAATTCGTGATTTGGGGTACTGCCCGCGTGAAGATTCAAAGTGCCAAAGTAAAGTGCATCGAATGGTTCGAGCTCACTGATGCCCAACGAACCCATACCAGGGTCCATGCAATAACCATAATTGATATAAGGACACCTAGCATAGAAATCACCATCAGCCCAGGAGTAATTCGTTGATGGGGTAAATGAAACCTCGGCCTTGAGCCTACCAGCCCTACTATTATCCCTGACAACAATCGAACCGCTCACATCTTTGACGTAGACGGTATCCGGGATCACGATGCTAGGATCACCAGAAGCAAAGCCAACTACTAGCGTAGTACAGCTCGCATCAGAATACAAACGATCCTGATCGGCTGCTAAACCTGCTATGTCAACATTTTTGGAATAAGCCTTACAACTAGTCCTCGGTTTAAAAGTATACTCACCAATACTTTCGTAAAAAACCCAGTCGAACGTCATATCGTCCCAAAGAATATCTACATCATAAATTATGTCTTGGAGTTCACCAAGCTTTACGTCAGTACTAGACGATACCCCCTCTGCGAAAACGTTTCCGACGCCGGCGAATAGTGGCAACGCCAAAAGACCAGCACATAGCCCGGCCTTAAAACTTTTTTTCATATTTTTTCCTTATTATTGTATGACCTTTATGCTTAAATTGTACCTTCCCCCGCATCAAAAAGTCAACCCCCCAGCCAAAAAGCCTACTTCAGGCTCTTGATAAAGTTGTAAAACAGCGGGTGAACATTAAGTGGATGTGATTTAAATTCCGGATGAGCTTGGGTTGCCACGAAGAATTTGCAATCTGGCGCCTCCACAAATTCTACCAATTTGCCATCTGGCGAAGTGCCAGATACCACCACGCCGCCCTTAGCGATTTCTGGCAAAAACTTTTGGTTAACCTCATAACGATGGCGGTGGCGCTCCACAACTTTCTCTTTGCCGTAGATTTTTTGCGTCAAAGTGCCGCGTTTCAATTTAGCATCATAATCACCAAGACGCATCGTGCCGCCAGTAGATTCTTTGCCTTCTTGGCCCGGCATAATGTAAATCACATTCTTAAAATCTTTTGGCTTTTTATAGTCTTCGCTCTGCAAGAATTCTTCGCTACCAGCATTTTTCAGCCCGCCGCGTCTAGCCGCTGCCACACACGCCATCTGTAAACCAAGGCAAAGACCAAGATATGGTTTATCATTTTCTAGCGCATAAGTTGCAGCCTTGATCTTGCCTTCCATACCACGGATGCCAAAGCCGCCTGGCACCACCAAACCATCCATTTCGGCGAGTTTTTCGTCGGCCACTTCTTCAGCATTGATCCAACGTAAATCCAAATTAACTTCATTCCAAGCTGCCGCTGCCTTCAAAGCTTCGGTCACGCAAATGTAGGTGTCATCATTGCCCACATATTTTGCCACCAAACCAACCTTCACGGTCTTATCGTATTCGGTGTTGCGGTGCTTCGAAAACTCCACCCAGCGCGACATGTCTGGTTTCTTTTCGTCGTGCATAAAATCGTTCAAAATCTCTAGTACGCCAGACTTCATAATGTTAAGTGGCACATCATAAACCGAGTTAATGTCTGGCAAATTCACCACGGCATCACCCGAAATTCCAGAGAATGCAGCAATTTTTTCACAAATCGCCCTTGGGCACGGCTTTTCAGTTCTCACACATACAATATCCGGAATAATACCAAAGCCACGCAAATCTTTAAGTGCGTTTTGGGCCGGCTTAGTCTTTAGTTCCTTGCTTGTATTGATAAATGGCACATATACCACCGAAAGATACAAACAATTACGGCGACCAACCTTGTTCGCAAAAAGTCTAATCGCCTCAATAAACGGCAAGCCTTCGTAGTCGCCTACAGTGCCGCCAATCTCTACAATATGCACATCTGATCCAGCGCTCGCCTTCTCAATCTTTTCCATTACTAGATTAGTAAAGTGTGGCACCAGTTGCACAGTTTTACCATGAAAACCACCGGCGCGCTCTTTTTCAATCAACTCTTTATAAATGCCGCCCGAAAGTGTAATGGAGTATTTGGAAGTTTCAAAATCCAAAAACCTTTCGTAGTGGCCAAGATCAAGATCCGTCTCCACGCCATCGTGCGTCACATAGCACTCGCCGTGTTCCACCGGATTTAAGAGACCCGCATCCACATTGAGATACGGGTCACATTTTTGCATCGTAACATGATAACCTTTGGCTTTAAGGATTGCACCCATGCTGGCAGCTGTAATTCCTTTGCCGACTCCAGATAAAACCCCACCGGTCACGAAAAGATATTTACATTTGTTTTTTGCCACGGGCACCTCCTTTTAAAATAACATAATAAGATAGGGAATTAGAATCCCACGCTCTTCTAATTGCGTGAAGCGAGAGGATATTCATCCTGCTCACATCTGCGGAAGCGAGAGGATAATTATCCTTATCGCATCCTTCAAGCTAACCAAACCAAGAGCAAGCTCTTGCTTTGCTTAGCTTGGCGGAAGCGAGAGGATTCGAACCTCCGAGACTTTGCAGCCCACACGATTTCGAGTCGTGCGCCTTCAACCACTCGGCCACGCTTCCACCAATTATTTTATCATGCACTAATCTATTAGTAAAACTGATTGCGCTAGAATTTGACCACAATAGCAGAGCGGTCGTCTGACTTCCTGGCCTTTTTCATCAAGTTTTCCAAACTATCGTTGGCACTTTTACCATATACTGCCTCGGAAATTTCATCTGCGCTTAGCTGTTCCTTCGGGGTGCTTCCATAAACACCATCCGAGCAGAGGATCAAACTATCTCCATAATCAAGCCTTACAACACCAGCATTACCAGCAGACACTTTATGATTGGAGCCTACCCCAACGCCCTTAGTCACACCATGATACATCATACCGGAAATACGTTTTTTAACTTCCTCATAGCCATCGGTTCGGGTTAACTGACGATAAATCGGTTTCTCTGCAGCCCAATCGTAAAGCGTCAATAAATCTTCTTCACTCCAATCAGGGAACTGTTTTCTCGTTTCCTGAAGAATCAAATCTTTAGAGTAATCATCGTCTTTAGTAAGTTGTTCAACGAATGGGTCAATATACTCAGCATAAGTGCCATCACCCCTATCTTCCACATAATGATCTTTATGCACACAATACAACCTCGAATCACCCACCGAAACATAGTGTGCAAATCTCTGGCCATATTCATCTTTGACAACCTTCACAATCGTTGCGGTAGTCGCCCCCTCAGTAACCGCGTTAGAAAGCGAGCTAATTAAAGTCTGTTTGCCAGATTCAGTTGTGATATCAATGTCGTCTGCCCATCTCGACAGATTTTCTACGCACTGGTGAGAGGCCACACGGCTATCGCCATCTACGCCACCCATGCCATCAAACACTGCAAAAACATTCTCTCCACCATTGATATAAACCGCGTCCTGAGATGTCCCATCCTCAAACAAATCGTCTTCATAATCCTGGTCAACTTGGTCTTTCGAAATCACCCGCGTCGCAACGTCAAAATATAATTTTTCGCCAGATTCCATATTTTCAACCTTCGGGAGGAACCTACCGCTACACACGCGCTCGTGTGCTTCTTTGTGTAGGTCTCTAAACTGGTCCAAATACTCCAGTTGCTTATCACCATACATTGTGCTAATAAATGCTCTTTGCTCTTCTGGGGTAGCACCAACTTTGGCAAAAGGAATATCTTTAGCTCTCACAAAATCAAACGCGGTTGGATAATCTTCATAAAAACTCGCCACCTTAAACAGGTTCATTCTAATCTCGTCAGGATTATACTCGTCCTTTTCAGTAGCAGCAGAATAGAGCTTACGAGCTGCAGCTCCTTTTATCATGTGGCACATATACTCGTCTTTATAAAGAGTATTACCATACTGAATGTTCGGGGCATGGCCAAATTCCTTCTTAAAATCTTCCACAGTAATAGTCTGATACGGAGTAGGTTCTTTTGCAAACACCTCGCTCACGTTCTTATCGTCATAAGCACCATACCAAAGCGAATCATAGGTCCTCGCCTCTTGGTCACCCGTCAACTCGCCATCCTTAATACCAGCAATCGCCTTCTTGAGTTCGCTACGCATCACCTGTTTAGGCTCGCCTTCATTCATTACTTCATTAACAGAATTACCTAAACTATTCGCAAGGCTATCTGCAAAACTACCCCATCCATAAGGATCGCTAGTTTGACCACTTTTCTCTTTTACATTTATGCTCATGTTTATTCCTTTGCCATGATTTTATCACGTCTTTTATTTTTTAAAAAATATGCTATAATGAAAAAGTCATCTTTTTGATGATGCTCATTTAATTTCTAGGTGGATGTTCAATTACATCCACACATGCACCCGTAGCTCAGCTGGATAGAGCGTTTGCTTGCGGAGCAAAAGGTCGTAGGTTCGAATCCTGTCGGGTGTACCACAACAACAAAAAAGAAGACCTTTGGGTCTTGTTTTTTGTTGTTGTACTCGAACAGGATGCGAACCGTAGGTTCGAACGGAGGAGCTTTAGCGACGACGTCTAGCCGAAGCAAAGCGAAGGCGCCATCCTGTCGGGTGTACCACCCGGGCTTCGCCAACGGGTGTACCAAAGCAAGAAAAAAATAAGACCTTTAGGTCTTGTTTTTTTGTTGCTTTATACAGACGACAAGGATGTATATCCTGTCGGGTGTCTCTAACCGTGGTATAATTACCTTATGAAACCAAAGGGAACATCAAAACTCAAAGCTAAGCTTCTGGGCGTCTACTACGGCAACCCAGCCAAAGACATGAAGCTGATTATCATCGCCGGCGAGGGCAAAGTCACCGTTTCGCACTACGTGCACGAAATTTTGCGCGCCGCAGGCGAGCAGGTCGCAGTTTTTGCGTCTAACCAGTTTTTCAAGATGTCAGTCCTTCATAAATTCTTAAATGACGCCTGGAAAGCAGGCGCCAACTATGTTGTGATCACCGCTCCACTTGAAACTTTGCAAAATGGCGTTTTTGCCGATTTGCCAATTAATGTCATTGCCACCACCGAACTTACCGATGATTTGAAAGCCACCGACCTTCTTAAAATGTCTCCAAAAACCGCCGTTTTGCCGCTTAGTAATTCCAAACTTCCAGAACTCAAAGATGTCAAAGGCGACGCCAAGATCGTTACATTTGGCCAAACCACTGGCTGCGATATTAAAACCCTTAAATCTAAACTCTACAAGCGTGGCAGCGAAGCTACCTTGATGGTAGAAAAGGATGTTATCAACCCGGCTACCTTTATTTCTGGTGAAGCAGCTGTCAATTACATGGCACTAGCTACCGCCATCGCTCATGCTCTTGAAATCAAAAACGATACCATTTTGGATGGTATCGCTAATTACGATCCAGAAAACAAATAGTTATTTTAGTTTGCGCAGGATTTTTTGCGCCACTTTGATGTCTTCAAAATCGTGCGGGCCATCAGCGCGGAGGATGGTTTTTTCGTGGCCTTTGCCAAGGAGAAGTACGAGGTCGCCTTTTTTTGCCATTTTCAAAGCCATCTCAATGGCCTTTTCGCGGTCCATTTCCACAAATAGATCTTTATCGAGTACCTTGCCAGCTTTTTTGGCGCCCTCAACAAAGCCCTCAGCAATTTTGGCTGGGTCTTCATCGCGCGAATCATCCTCGGTAATAATCACAATATCAGAGTTTTTGCCGAGAATTTCACCCCGAATTGGCCTCGTAGATGGGTCACGACGGCCGGCACCACCATGGACGCTAATAATGCGGCCTTTATGCCCGGCGACAGACGAAAATACCTTATTAAGAGCATCTGGCGCATGCGCATAATCCACGATTACGGTAAAATCTTGACCTTCATTAACTACATTCATGCGGCCCTCGACCGATTCAAGCGCATAAATACCGCGACTAATTTCTTCAGGAGTGAGCCCTAGTTTTTCACCCACCAAAGCCGCCGCGAGGGAATTATAGACATTGAATTCGCCCGGAATTTTTGTCTCGAGTAATATATCACCACACGAATATTTTACGCCAGAAACGCCCAATTTTACGTTTGTAGCGCGCTTCTTTCCATTTTTTATGCCGTACGTGATATAACTACCAGAAGCTTTTTCAAACAAATGCGCATATTTATCGTCTGCATTAATAATGCCAAATTTAGCCTTCTTAAATAACTTTGCCTTGGCAGCAGCATAGCGTTTCATGGTTTTGTGATAATCCAAATGCTCGTGTGTGAGGTTAGTAAATACAGCGATTTCTACCGGAATCCCCAGCGTTCTAAACTGCGACATTGCATGCGAAGTAACTTCAAGCACCAAGAATTCAGCGCCAGATTCTGCAATTTTCTTAATTCGTAAATTTAAGGTATTAGCATCTACCGTGGTCATGTGGCCAAGTTCTGGTTCAAGT
The DNA here is from genome assembly GCA_024699125.1 of Candidatus Saccharimonadota bacterium. Classification (GTDB taxonomy): domain Bacteria; phylum Patescibacteriota; class Saccharimonadia; order Saccharimonadales; family Saccharimonadaceae; genus Nanosyncoccus. The sequence goes on along the minus strand of JAILQE010000002.1, from coordinate 43,960 downwards.
TCATCAACGCCCCAGGCCACTGTGGTCATTAACCCAGTGCGGTGTCCAGCCGTATTCAGCATTTTCCAAATCATAAACGAAGTGGTAGTCTTGCCGTTAGTACCAGTCACACCAATTACACGAAGCTTTTTGCCAGGGAATTTGTACCTAGCGCCCGCCACAAGGGCCTGCGCAAAATGATAAGGCAACGTTGCGCCATTATAAAGCGGCAGCTTTGAAATCGCATTATTCATATTTTGATTATACCACTAGCGGTAATGTTTCAGGGATTCAATCGGATTTTTAGAGGCAGCCTTAAGAGCTGGATAAATACCAAAGATCACACCCACAAGCAGTGCTGTGCCAAAGGTCACGAGCAAAATTTGCAAACTAATATATGGAGCAAATGGGGTTACAATCGAGACAAAGAAAGCCAAAATGTAACCAAGAATCAAGCCCATAAGGCCACCGAGCAGGGAAAGAATTAAAGCTTCAAACAAGAATTGGAGCAGGATGTTTTGGCCAGAAGCGCCCACGGCTTTGCGAATACCAATCTCGTGTGTGCGTTCTGCCACGGACACTAACATGATATTCATTACGCCGATACCGCCAACTACGAGAGAAATAGCTGCGACCAAGGTTAGCATTCCGGAAACGATCGTAAATAGTGAACCAGCCGGATGAGTAATCTCATCGCCATATAGCACTGTAAAATTCACGTCACCTGATTTTTTCTCTTTCAATCTTTCGCGAATATTATTCGAAACTTCCGCCAAACTGTCCGTATTCGCGGCCTTAATATTTATCTGTTGAATCTGCTCCGAAACGCCCATTTGTTCCAAGGTTTTAATATTCACAATAATTGTATTGTCAAAGTCTACGTTGTTAAAGTTGATCGACTCTTCCACTTCAGAAAGCACGCCCATTACAATAAAGCGATTACCCATCATCGTCAAAGTCTTGCCAACTGGGTTCGTGGTGTTGAATAGTTGCAACGCCAAAGTGTGACCAACTACTGCGGTCTTGTTTTCATTAGTGTCGTCGATAAAAGAACCGTATCGCATCGCAAGTGGCTGGATCACATTAAAATCAGTTGTCGTGCCAAGCACTGTCACTGAATCCATCGTATTCTTTTCGGTTGAAACGGAGCGAGTCGAAAGTGCAATTGGTGCCACCGCCGACACTTTTTCAATTTCTTTAATCACTGGCACATCACTTACAGCCAAATTACTTTTTTGGTACGAACTAGACGCGGTCAATTCACTAATAATTCCAGACATTGCGTCTTTGTTGGTGCTAGGACGAACCACAATTAAGTCTGCACCAATATTTTTCACTTGGTTAGAAACCAAGCGCGAAATACTACCCATCAAAGACAAAATCAAAATAATACTGGCCACGCCAATCGCAATACCAAGGCAGGTCAAGAACGAGCGCGTGCGATTTTCTTTAATCGAAATACGTGCGAGCTTAAGGTGAGTTTTGATCAAAAGTGACATTAGCGGCTCCTCCCTTTGCGTTTTTTGCTACGCGCTTCGACTGGTTTTGGCAATTTATGGTCTGCCACCGTCTTAATATCAGTGTCAATCTGGCCATCAAGCATGTTAATTACACGCGTTGCATAAGTTGTAAGTGCTGGGTTGTGAGTCACCATAATAATCGTGTTACCTTCTTCATGGATGGCTTTGAGTTCTTCCATTACAATATGCGAGGAACGGGAATCGAGATTGCCGGTTGGCTCATCAGCAAGGATAATCTCAGGATCGGCCACGATTGCACGTGCAATTGCTACGCGCTGTTGTTGGCCACCAGATAATTGTGATGGCAAATAGTATTCACGTTCTTGCAAATGAAAATGTGCCAATGCCTGCGAAGCCTGCTTGAGGCGTGCCACCCGTGGAGTACGAGTGTAAACTAGCGGCAAAGCCACGTTCTCAATCACTGGCAAATCCTCAATAAGATTATAGTTTTGGAAAATAAAACCGATTTTCTTAGCGCGAAGCCTTGCTTGGCGAGCCGCTGAAATATTGGCAGCGTTTTCACCATTCAACTTGTATTCGCCGCTAGTAGCGCGATCCAAAAGTCCGATGATATTAAGTAAGGTAGTCTTACCACAACCGGATGGACCCATAATCATAACAAACTCACCGCGTTTAACGGTAAGATCAAAATCTTTGAGCGCAAAAGATTCGGTATCGCCGTAACCATACCGTTTCGTTAAGCCCTTGAGTTCGATTACTGTGTCGTTCATTCTATTCTCTTAAAAATTATTAGGGAAGCGAGAGGATATTTATCCTAGTCGCTTCATCAGATTAATAAAAATAAAGTGAACTTTATTTTTATTAATCTGGCGGAAGCGAGAGGATTCGAACCTCCGGTACGGTTGCCCGCACACACGCTTTCCAAGCGTGCTCCTTAAACCACTCGGACACACTTCCGTCTGGCCGAATTATACCAGAAAATTTGGCAAGTAACAACCTTAAACGCGTTCCAAAATCACCAAATTTTCAATGTGTGGTGTATGTGGGAAAAAGTTATAAGTTTTGGTTTTTGCAATTTTATATTTTTCACAAAGTTTAGCCACGTCGCGTGCCTGCGTTGCTGGGTTACAGGAAAGATAAATAATCTTTGGTGGCAACACCTCAAGTAAACGACTAACTAATTTCTCATCACACCCAGCGCGTGGTGGGTCCAAAATCACCGTCGCATCAGGACTTACATATTCAAGCGCTTCTTCCGACTTTGCGAGAACCGATTTCGCCCCGTTAAACACATTATTTTCTAGCTCACCATAGGCCGCTTTGTCACATTCCACCAACGTCAAATCTCGGTCCGCCGCTACCGAAAGGCCGATCGTACCCACGCCAGCATAAAGATCCAAAACTTTTTCAGTATTAATATGTTTTTTTATTTCAGTTAAAGCCATCTCATAGACCGGCAGATTAATCTGGAAAAAGCCGTTTGGCGAATAAGAATATTCGTGCCCAAGAATTGTGTCTTTAAGTTTCGGAAAAACTGGATGCGGCTTACCGTTTTCAAACAAACCACCACTCACTTCACCAGCTGCATTGCATCTAAGAAGCAATGATTGATATTTACGCGCTTCTTCGCCGCGCGCATTTAAATCCGCCACAATGCGCTTCGCCTCAGCCAAAATCTCTGGTTTTTCCAGGGAAGAACTATTAATTGGCACCTTTCTATGCGACCCACGGGCGTGAAATGCTAATTTTATTTCACGAGATTCATTGTCGAAGAACAGAGCATACTCCATTTTGTTGCGATAAAAATACTCGTTGCCGTCCGTCAAACACTCGGTTTCAATCGCGAGGCCATTTTGACGAAAAACCTCTTTCACGAGCTCCGCCTTCATCAGAAGTTCATAGTCAAAATCCATAATTTGCCAAGGCGAAGTCGACAAAAACGCCTTGTCACGCGGTTCTACGCGGTGTGAAGAATAGTCTGTCACCTCTGTCGCGATAGCCTCAAAATAGTGCGACTTCTTGCGCGTCACATCATAATTCGTCACCGTCTCACCCGGCAAAGCGTTCCAGAAGAAGCCCTTCATTCCGGCTGTTGATAAAGCCTGCCCACCTGGCACCAATTTGTCGATTTTCACGTGTTCCATTTCGCCCCTATTATACCACACCTCCACCCCTTTACTTTTACCCCTTCGTATGCTATAATAATTGTATATTATGTCTGCTGAGGAAACCCTTAAATTATCCGAAGAAAACGCCCTCCAAAATGGCGATCATTTTTCCTCTGTCACGGGCAAAAACCTCAAGATTCGGGGCTCTCGTAGCGCGAAATCATCAACTGGTGTTATCTTCGCCCTTCTTGGTTTTGCCGTCATTGGCATCTTTTTACTTGGCCGCAGCGATTCCATCATCTCTGATCTTAATGACCGTCTCGTAGCCCAAACCGACGTCCAGCGGGCCGACGCCTCAGAAACCAAAAAGATTGTTCTTGCCGAATCTCTTAAGTCTGGCAATTTCCCATCCGACACTGCCGAAAACCTCAAAGAAGAAGGCTACCGCGTGGGCTTCTTCGACGACGCCGGTAATTTTGTTGAGTCCAACCAAAGTAACAAAGAACTCGCCGTCGAAAAAGATGGTGAAATAATTTACGCCAACGAGTTTGCCGAAAAAGCCAATTCCGACGCCGCTTTGCATAAAGCAATCGATAAAGCCACCTATGGCGCCACGGCTTATTATTACGACGATGCCGCCCAAAAAGTCTTTAAAGAACTTGGTGTTTCACGCAATAATTATGCCAATAACGAAGAGTTCGAAACCGTAATGAAACGCGTTCTCGGGCAAAACACCGAAGTAGACATCAACACCGCCACCAAAGCCACTTCAACCGATAGCGAAGGGAACACCTACTCCTACTTCCAAACTAGCGGCAATGAAGCCAACTCGCGTTACCAAGATGCCGAAAAACTCGTCAGCGAAGTCGCCAGCAAAAACCCAGGCGCTTCTACCACTGATGCCACACTCGCCACCGCCGACACCCTCAAAGTTGCTGATACCATCAATAAAGAGCAGCGCTCTAGCCGTTTTTATGTCGCCTTCATGGAAAGTATCAGCAAGACCAAGGCCGGCCAAGGCGATAAAGCTCGCATCAACGAGGCAATGAATTATCTCCACAAAACCTCTACCACCCAAGTTGTAGATACAGCCACTGGCGAACTTATTGAGGTCGAGGGTAGCCCACTTGAGTCACCAAGTCTACTTTCGATCCTTACTGGAAGCGAAGTTGATAAAAGTGTAGTCAAAAACTATTCATCAGACCGCATTCTTAACATTGCCGCTAACAAGCTCAATCTTACGACCGCCAGCACTAGACCAGTAGCCAGCCCAATTATTTCGGCCATTTCTAAAACCGTCACTTCTGTGGCTAATCGTTTTAAGACCACCATTGGCCGCATTTTTGGTTCTGGTAAAGAAACCGCCGATACCAATATCTTAAGATCCATCACCCCAACTGTTGCTTCTTCGCTAAATGACACTTCTTTACCTCAAGGCATCGACGCTGGTGAACTTCTAGTTGAAGGCGCCGTCAATGTTGGCCGCAAACTTGCCATCGCAGGCAGTGGCGCTACCGCTGGCGACGCCGACGCCGTCCTCGCCTACCAAAAAGAAGTTAAAAACTACCTTGCGCTCGAGGCAGCTGCCGACCGTCTCGATCGCAGCCCATTCGACATTTCATCACCAAACACTTTCCTCGGCTCTCTAGTCCGTGAGTTTGCGAGCATTCTAAAACCAATCAGCCTTACTTCTGCTTTTACTAGCCTCCCAAGTTTAGCTGGTCGTTCTATTGCTAATCTCGTCACCGGTGGCGCCTATGCCGATTCCGCCAACACCTACCTCACCACGTATGGCAATTGTGATACTCACGCTACAATCGACATCGTTGGCACCAGTCAATGTTCCACCATTGCCACTTTCGACTCCTCTACCTTAAACGCTTTTGATGACGATGGCTTCAGTAAATTTGTCGAACAAAATACCGTCCTCGAAAACGGTGTTCGCTCCATTAAACCAACTTCTGCTTTGGCCGACTTTATTCTTTACAACGATGAACGCCAAACTCCGCTCGGCTCAATCGATGGCGGGATCTTGAGCTCACTTAAAAAACGCACTTCGAATATTCCATTTATCTCCGACATCCTTTCCATGCTTGAAGATTTCTCTGACGCTTCAGATAGCAACCTACGTATGGCTTCTGGCGCCGCTTTTGCCAACACCAAATCAAACAGTGACTGGCAAAACTACAAATATGCCCAACGCTATGTTTCAATAGCTCGCGCCACCGCCGCTCTCCGTCAGTACTCTACCGATACCACCGCTTACCAGAATCTTCGCTACTTTGAAGGGGCCGAAAACCCTGTAATCGCTTTCTTAAAATCAGAGGCTGAGATCGAGACAAGTTTGGCAAAATTACCATAATAATAACCATAAAAAGGATGCTATAATAAAACTATGAAGGTGAGGAAATTCTTATATTCAGGGCTTCTTGTTCTTGTTGCCTCCATTTTTGCAGCTCAACCAACCATCGCCCTCTCTAAACTCCAACTCGAACAATTCACCAACAACAATATTATGTTCTACAACCCGGGCGACACCGATGACTTTAATCTCCTCATGGGTTGCTATGGTACCGCCGCTCAAACAGTTTCTGATGCTGAGCGTGCTGGTTTTGTTTGGAATTATTTTGTTAACGCAAACATCACGGATGTTTCTGATCACGCAGAGGTAATCGCTGGCATCATTGGAAATCTTCAAGCTGAATCCGGCCAAAACCTTGACCCATTTGCGTTTGGTGATTTCCCAAGCGGTAAGGTGTATGGCATTTTTCAGGCTAAAAACGAAAAATTTAGAGAAGATGTTGAAAAAAAGTTTGGCAGTCATTGGGGTAAGAGCGGAGAATTAAGCGAAGAAACCATTAGGGAAGCAATCACCTATGAGCTAGACTATTTAGTTAGCGCAGATTATAACTGGAACCATAGCCAATTTGTACAACATATAGGCAAATTAAATAATTATGTCGGTGTAGAGGGTGCAAAAGCCTACGCAGAATTATTTTTGGTATTTGTTGAAAGAGCCTTCGCTGGCAACCAAGCACTAGAAAACCCAGAAGTACAGGCCTACGCATACGAAGATATTTATTATGAAGGCACCGTCGCAAGACGCAATTATGCTGAAAATATCTTCAAAAAATATGCCGGTTCATCTCCAGCTAATAGTTGTTATGACAAAATTAGCGGCAATAAGGTCATCATCATCGGTGACTCCACCGTGTCTAGTGGTAACTTTTCTGCCTTGAGTGGTGTTGATCTTTACGTCCAAGATGGCAAAAAAATCAAAGAGGACCAAGAAAACAACAAAAGTGCCTACACTATTCTCTCTGAACTCAAAAACAACAACAATCTAAGAGAATACGTCACCTTAGCATTTAGCTCAGAAGCTTATGAAAACATCACAAGTGAAGAGTTAAGCTCAGTTCTCAATCTTTCCAGTAGTGGAATTACCTACATTATTTCACCATATGGTCTAGAAACAGACAAACAAGCTCTCCTAAAGAGTAAAGCCGATAGCGATAATAATATCCGCCTCATCCCAATTAATGAACAATCTACTGATGTCGCCCAGGTTATCGTAGACACCTACAACACCGAATCAGTCCACCCAACATACAACCCTATCTACCTAGAAGCTACACAGCCAATCTCCCCATTTAATAAAAACTCCGAAGATATTCCTTGCGCCACCGGCACCAGCTACGCAAAAATCATCCAAAACGGCCAAGAACAAACCTCATACAAAGGCGCCTATTATGCAAAAGATACACCATTTGATGGTGGCCTCACCCTCTGTTCAATTACTGGTTTTAGTGGAAATGCAATGAGTAATCTTGGTGGTGAAACAATCTCCAACTATGGGAATATTGTCGTAAACTCTCGTGCTTCTGGAGCTTTTTACTCCCTAACCCAAAATATGAAAGAATTAGGAATTAGCCTGTCTGCATCCGAAAGTTTCCGTACTCACGCCAAACAAGAACGCCTATATAAATGTAGGCCTGGCGGGGAATGGGTAAATGAATCAAAATGTGATGGCTGGAGAAGATCAGATGGTTGGATTGACCCCGCCGCTCCTGGAAGTTCAGACCACGAAAAAGGCTATGCTGTTGATTTTGACATCGATAGTATAACTACTACCGTTAATAAACTTCTAAGGGATTCTACTTCAAAACTATCACAATACGTAAAAAGCCAAGGCTACGATTTATATAACCATAATACCTGCGACTCCCTTGGGTCCCAATCTCAACTAAAAGATCGTAAAGATAATGGCGTAGGTGGATTTGGTCGTTGGGGTACAACCGGTGTGCAATTTTTATGTTACGAACTTAAAAAATATGGCCTAGCACTCACAGTCTATTATGAACCATGGCATATTGCAGTAAAAAGGTAAACAATGAAAAATAATAAAAAATTACTAATTATAGTATCCGTAGCAATAGTATTCTTATTTAGTATAATTATTGCAATTATTTTAAACCAAGAAAAAGAAATCACTTATCCAGCCCAAACAACCATAGATAATATATCCGACTACTTCCCAAATATGTCAAAGAATATTAAGAATAAGATTTTTTATTATCTATATAATAATATTCAAAACAATCTCGATGATTCCACCCACACACCACCAGAATCCGGGGCATTAGTACGGGATGGTTCAGCCACAGGGGATTCAAATACCGGAAGTTTTATTGTGGATATTGAATCAGTCCAACAAAACTACCGTGTGCGTTTTTCACCAACCCAACCAGACGAAGAAGAAAATATCTTCTTTAGTTGTTTATTATACTCTGAATCTATCTATAAAAACTCTTATTGTGATGTTAGAGGTGTAGATGATGTCTCAGTGTATACTATCTGGGAAAATGATTACCTAATAAAATATATTATTGATTCTTACGAGGCTACCTTGGTCGAAGAAGTAGCTGATGATTTTATTCTAAGTCCACAAGAACAAATTTCTATTTCAAAGGATCGCGAAAATATGGATATGATAGTAGTTGAGGTTAATGAGCAAAGTTATACCAACTATTCAAAAACCCCATTCTTAACCTACAGTATCGACGCCTCAACCGACGATGGGCGCGATTATCGCATCTATATCCATACAAACAACGATAATACCTTAGCGGTTTATATCACTCGCACCGATATTGAGAATCACTCAACAGCTACAATCTTTTCAAAAATCAAAAATGTTTCAGAATCAGAAAACTGGATTCACTCATTTTCTAGTAGTGTAGAGATAAATCATAAAGATTTCTAAACTTTTTCCACACTTGTGATAATTACTTGGTTGCCTTTAAAATTTTGCACCAAACATTTGCGACGTGAAGCATCAAGCTCCGAAAACACATCATCAAGTAATACCACCGGCTTTAGTCCGGTTTTTTGATACACTAAATCCGCCTCAATAAATTTAAGTGCCAATATAATTGAGCGCATCTCCCCGCGTGAAGCAGAACCTTCCGCCACCTTATCATTCAAATAAAACACAAAGTCATCCCGGTGCACCCCAAAACTAGTGTGTCCCAAATATGTATCTCGTGTAAATTCCGTCTCGAGTTGTTTTAAGTACTGCGCCTCAGTTACACCTTCGACCTGAGTTTCAAGTAATAACTCTACCTTATCCTCGTTTTCCGCAATCGAGCGGTAAACGTTGGTTAATTTCTTATTAATCTCATCCACAAATTCTAGCCTAAATTTCGCAATTTCACAGCCGTAGCGTGCTAGTAGCATATTCCATGAAAAAACGTCGCCAGGCCGCAAGTTTTCGCTTTTGAGAAGCTCATTTCGCTGCTTCAGGGCCTTATTATATTTTAGAAGAGCATCATTATATCGCCCATCAAATTGCCCAAATACCAAATCAAAATAATCACGGCGGCGAGACGGGGAACTAGAAATCAAATTAAGATCAGATGGTAAAAATAATACCACTGGATAACGATTTTTCTTTGGTAACCTCTTAAATTTTTTATCTACAATTACGAAATTTTTCTCTTTACCATCATAAGTCACCACATTCTTCTCACCATTATTAAACTCAATCTCTACCCGATAGAAATCTTCACCACGCTTTAAAATCTCCGCATCCACCGCCCTAAAGCTCTTACCTTGAGTTAAGATATAAATCGCTTCAAGTACCGAAGTCTTTCCACAACCATTCTCCCCCAAAATTAGCGAGGTCTCATCTGTGCACTCCAGATTATATTCGGAGTGATTTCTAAAATTCACTAATTTTACAGATTTTATTATCATGCGTTGAGTGGCATCACAATATGTGTGTAGTCCTTATTTTTCTTATTAGTAAGAAGTACTGGCGCCAAGTGTTCAGCAAAATCAAAACAAATTTCATCCTCATCCATCACGTTTAGAGCATCCATCAAGAAGCGAGAATTAAGCGTTACTTTACCTTCTTTATTAACTGGAGTTTCAATCTTAGAATCGTTCTCACCAAACTCATTAGCTACTGATTTTACCAAGAATTCGTTTTCGCCCTTAGTTTCACAAACAATCGAACCACCAACACCCTTAGCAAACAGTGCGGCAAGCTTAGTTACGCGCATTAATTCATCACGCTTTAGCACTATCTTAATATCATTTTCTTTTGGAATTAATTTAAGATAATCAGGGAAACTAGCATCAATTAATTTAGAGATAATCTCAACTTCACCTAGCCTAAATCTCACTAAATCCTCATTAAACGAAAACTCGATTTCTTCCATATCATCACTAATTGAACGCATCACCTCCTGCAGGGAAGTAGTAGGTACAATCGCCGCTACTTCGCTTTCAACCTTATTAATAATCTTTTTCTCAGCCAAACGATAACCATCAGTAGCTGCTACCGCAAGCACTCCATCGTAAGTATTAAAATACACACCAGTAAGGGCTGGGCGAGTAAGATCGTTTGAGCTTGCAATAATTACCTGGTTTAAGCCATTCTTAAAATCTTCTACACTCATTTTAAAAGTCACAGCTTGTGACTCATTGATTTCCGGAAGCTCTGGGAAATCATCGGCGGCAGCACCATTAATTACGGAAGAATATTTTCCTGCACTAATTGTAACTTTTGTATCTTTGGCACTAATTGTAATATTTTCGCCTTTCGGAAGGTTAGAAACAAACTCCGCAAGAAGCCTAGCAGGAACAGTTACCACACCGTCTTTAGAATCAGATACCGGAAGATAATCAACTACTGCCATATCAAGATTAGTAGTAGTGAGTGATACTTTCTTATTATCAACCCTAATTAACACATTATTTAAAATAGGTAATGTAATTTTGCTAGTAGCTACCCTACTTACAGTATTTAATGCTTTGGCGAGTTTTTCTTGAACAACTTTGATTTCCATTTTTTATCCTTTCTTTTAATTATTTAAGTAATAGTAGTTATAGACTATGTGGAAACTGTGGAAAGTTAACTTATTATAAGAGAAGAATTTTCTGTTTAAAACATTGTGAAAACGTGTTGAAAAGTCTTGTTTAAAAGTCCACCTGGTTTCTTTTCCACTTTTTTGTACACATTTTTTTAGCAGACTTTTTCGTAGGGTTTTACACAAGATTTCCACAATTCTAACCATAGATTTTTTCCTTAATTTCTTCGATTTGATCCCTTAAAGCAAAGTTTAATTTAAGGTCAGACTCGATCTTTTTAATTCCATGCATTACTGTAGTGTGATCTTTTACCCCAACCTCTAACGCAATCTTAGGTGTGCTCATTGAGAGTTCTTTAGAGAGAAGGAACATTGCAACTTGTCTTGCGGTTTTAATATTACTCACCCGACTCTTACCACACATATCCTTAACCGACATTTGGTAATACTTAGCAACCATATCAAGAACCCGCTTCGCAGACACTGATCGCATCTTTGAGCCTTTATTTACGTTTACGGCGCCATTCTTAATTAATTCGAGTGGCGTAATACCGCGCACATCAGACATTAGAAGTAGTGTAGAAAATTCACCCTCAAGATCACGAATATTAGTATTCACATTCTCAGCTAGATATTCAATTGCTTCCTGCTCAATCTCAGCGCCAAGCATTTCAGCCTTAGCCTTAAGAATTGCGCATTTATCTTCAAACTTAGGAAGTTGCAAATCGAATGCACCAGCCCAAGTCAACCTAGAAGCAAGCCTTTCGTCTACAGTTTTAATCTGGCTTGGCAAACGATCGGACGTTACGATAATTTGTTTATTAAGCTGATAAAGATCATTAAATATATTAAAGAATTCTTCCTGGCTCTTTTCCTTATTAACGATAAATTGAAAATCATCAATAATTAACACATCAAGCTTTTGAAATTTCTTATGAAATTCTTTACCTTTACCATTCTGAATTGAATCCACAAAGTCTGAATAGAAGTGGGAGATTGGTGTATATAAAATCTTGAGATTTGGATTACGCTTCAAAAGTTCATTACCGATAGCTTGTACAAGGTGAGTTTTACCAAGGCCAGGACCACCATAAAGGAAGAATGGGTTATATCTAGTACCCGGAGAATCAATAATACTTTTTGCTGCCGACACAGCGAGATCGTTGTTAGAACCCACAATAAAGTTATCTAGGGTATATTTTTCATTTAAACCATTCTCGTAGCCAGAAAGTGGTTTACTATTCTTGAGTGATTTAACGCGCTCGCGTACTTTTACGTCACCATTAATCACCTCATGAGGTTTAACCTTAGCCTTAGAATCGGACTGGACGATAAACTCAATATCGTTAAACTCCACACCATTGTTTTTGAGGGCAGAACTAAATTTATCGAAGTAACGGGAGCGAAGCTGTTTTACGTAAAAGGAGTTCCTGACGCTGATCTTTACCACTCCATCTTCAATCGAAATGAGCGACGTATCTTTAATCCAGGTCGAAAAATTATCAGGCGAAACTTTTTGTTCGATTTCGGCTAACACGTTTTTCCAAACGTCGTACATCTGATTTGACCTCCTTCTTTACAGATAATTATAACACCCCGGCTAGACTTTTCCACAGGTTTTTCTCTATATTTTTTATTGTATAATATGTAATTTATTTTACAGGGGTGATTTTTCCACAGACGCCCCGCAATCTCTAAAACAAGTGTGGAAAACTTCTTGAAAATTGTGGATAAATGCGCTATACTATAACAAGATTTTGAAAGTAATTAAAATTTAAGGAATAATATGCCAAAACGCACATATCAGCCACATAAGCGTCAACGCAAAGTTGAACACGGCTTTATGAAACGCAATGCTACCGCTAATGGTCGCAAAGTCTTAGCCCGCCGCCGCCTCAAAGGTCGCGCCCGCTTAACCGCCTAATTACAAGCCCCGATAAGGGGCTTGTTTGGTATATAATATATATATGCTCAACAAAAAATACCGTTTCCACTCCCGCGGTGGCGTCCGTTACGTCTACCAAAAAGGGAAAACCATCCGTTCGCCAAAAGCGTCCTTAGTTTTTGTTGAGAACTCTCGTGGCTTCACCCGTGTAGCGGTGGTGATCTCCAAAAAAGTCATCAAGACCGCTGTGGGTCGCAATCGTGTGCGCCGCCGTGTTTATGAGGCCCTCCGCACCAATTTTCAATATTTACCACCAAAAACTGACTATGTTTTTGTGATATTCAGTAAAGATGTTGCTACTATGCCATTTTCTGACCTAGAAAAACTCCTCGGAGACCTAGTCGCCGAGGCTAAGATATGCTACAATAAGTAGAATATGAGTGTGAAAAAAGTTATTACCTTACTTATTATTGTCGCCGTCATTGCTGGCATGATTATGGCTGGTGGCTTATTTAATCTTCTTGATATTATCGTCGTTCGCCCAATTGTCAACATCCTATTCATCATCTTCAACCTCGTTGGCGACTTTGGTCTTGCGATCATTATCTTCACTATCATCGTGAAACTTGCGATGTTGCCGCTTACTAAGCGCCAACTTCACCAAACTAAATTGATGCGCAAAATCCAACCAGAGCTCGCGCAGATCAAAAAGAACTGCAACGGCAACCGTCAGCTCGAATCTCTCCAAACCATGGATCTCTACAAGCGCTACAATGTTAAACCATTCGCTTCAATTCTCACCCTCCTTATCCAACTCCCAATCTTTATCGCTATTTTCTCCGCTATTCGCGTAATTGCTACCCCACTTCCTAACGACAATCTCAACAACCGTGCTTACGAAATTGTGGCCTACGATGGCTCCCGCATTAAAGAATTAAAAGAGAAACAAACCACTTATCTTGAAAGCCTTAAAGCTGTTCAAGAGTACAACCAAGCTCAAAAAGAAGCTGAGAAAAATACCGAAAGTACTGAGGCCCCAGTCGAAACCACCGAAGAGACCGAGACTACTGAAAATGTCCCAGAAATTATCCCTTATGACTTTCACCCACAACTCTTTGGTGTGATTAATCTCGAAGCCAAAGCTAGTGATGTCCTCACCGACAAACGCAGCTGGAGCTCCTTCTTTATCTTGATTTGTGCTATTGCCGCCGCCTTCGTCCAATACTTTATGACTCGCCAACAAATGTCTTCTGGTAAATCCGAGAAGAGCAAGAAGTTCCGTGATCTCGTAAAAGATGCCAAGGATGGCAAAGATATCAACCAATCTGAAGTTAATACCTTCGCAACTGGTCAAATGGGCAAGATGATGCCAATCATGATGTTCTTCATCATGTTCAACCTTCACGGTGCTCTCGCCTTCTACTACTTCTTAAGCAACGCAATTACCGTCTTTCAACAAAAACTCGTACTCAAAAAAGCCGAGGAGGAAATGGATAATCTCGCCGACAAGGCAATCCTAAAAGAACTCAAAAACATTCAGGAAGCTGAAGTTGTTGAAAACAAAAAGACAGGAACAAAAATCACTCGTATCTCCGCCAAAGATAATAAAAAGAAAAGGAGATAATAAATGAATAAAGACGAATCAATCCGCTTCGCAGCCAAATACCTCGAGGACCTTCTTAGTTTCTTCGGTATCAACGTAGCAGTTTATTCCACGATTGATGATGAAGTTATTCAGCTCTCGGTGCCATCCACATCGTTAAACTCACTTCTCATCGGCAAGAACGCAGACAACCTCCGCGCTCTCCAACACGTCGTTTCAATGGCGCTTGCTGCCAAGAACGCCGAAGTAGTACGTGTAAACGTCGACGTCGCTGATTACAAACGCCAACGTGCTGATCGCATCGCTGACAAAGCTGAAGGTTGGATCAAAAAAGTTCGTGAAACTGGCGAATCGATGACTATTAACCTCAGCCCAGCCGATCGCCGCGTAGTTCATAAGCTTGCTGAAGATTATTCCGATATCACTACCCACTCCGAAGGGGAAGGGAAAGAAAGAAAACTTATCATCAGCAAAGTCGACATCACTGAAGACTAAATAAAAAATAAGCTCCCATCCGGGAGCTATTTTTTATTCTTCAGTTTCTTCGGGCTCTTCAGGTTTTTCTTCGCCTAGGATAATTATGATGTCGTGGTTTCCACCATTAATGCCCTCTGGTAGAACATCGGTTGCAGTTACACTATAACGTTTTTCAAGCCCTTTAATAGTGCCATCAATATTGTCGCCAAGTTTTACGATTAGATACTTTTGCGTATAGGTGCCTTCTGGGGCATTGTCTATTGTCTTAATCGTAAAGCCATCTTCTTCAAGGCTCTTTTTCTCGGATGCAGCAAGACCCTCAGTTTCGGTACCATTTAGAACCATAATATCGGCAGCCTCGCGCACTACTGGGTCGCTATTGAACTGTTGTTCAACGTATTTCTTGATGGCAGTGTAATTACCTACACCAGCTGATGGTACCACGTAAGAAATACCATTAATATTCGCCGTAGTCATATAAGTAATATCTTTAGTCCAATCGAGCAGGGAAACTTGGCGCATTGAATCGAGATCAAATTCAAAAGTAAGATGTGCGGCAGTCTTGATTTCGGAGAAAGTGAGGTTAGAACGTAGATTATCACCAAGGGCACCAGCAAGATCGGTCATCTGGCCGAGCGACAAGTTAGTTTCATAAATCTTGTTTTTGATACCAATCAAAATCTTTTGCTGGCTATTACCGCGGGAGAAATCGCCAAGCGTTGTGCCATGACGAGCTCTAGCTAAGCCGAGGGCCTGCTCACCATTAATCTCATACTCAACGCCCGCATCATAAACGGCCTTAGTCCAGTTGTAATCATGAATATCCTCATCAAGCGTTACTTTAATGCCACCAAGCGTATTAACGATTTGGATCAATGATTGCCAGTTTACGTGTACGTAGTATTGAAAATCAAGACCAAGGATGCCACCAACTTCATTCATCAAAGCTTGTGCGCCGGCTTCTTCGTTGTCGTTATTCATGTTTTTACACCAATAAATTTCGTTAATCTTACCGGTAGATGTGCAAGTTGGGGTTGCTTTTAAGTCGCGTGGTAAGCTGAGCATTGCAATATCGCCAGTTTTTTGGTCTAGGCTAATCACCATAATAGAATCAGTAAGCTGCGCGCCATCATGTGCGTGGTCACCTTCGGTGCCATCCATATCGTAACCACTCGTGCCGAAGGCTAGAATATTCGTGCGACCATTATTGCTGGTTTTGAGTGGCTCGTAAGTATCACTGATCAATGCGCCAAAAGCCCCAAAAATATTATCGCGGCCACCAGTAATTTTCATAATAATATCGTTACCCCACAAAAGTAATGCGGTGGCACCGGCCATCAAAACGAAGATAACAACCAAAATAATAGTCAAGACAACGCGTTTCTTCTTATGTTTCTTAGGTTTTTCTTCTTTCTCGGTCACTTTTTGTTCCTTTTCTACTGGTTTTGGATCACTTTTAACTTGGTCAAACTCGAAAACGGTGGTCGGGGCTAGAAAATTTTCGGTCACTTCCGAGCGATCAGTATTAATAAAAGACTTCTCTACGGATTTTTTATCTGGAACAGTATCAATGACGACAGGCTTAATCGTCTTTTTGGCGGCAGGTTTTTTCGCTATCGGATTAACTACGGCTTTTGGTGCCGGCTTCTTTGCTGTTTTTGTAGCTGGTTTAATTGCAGGTTGTACAGCAACCGTCTTTTTGGCGCCAGATTTTTTACTGGCGGTCTTGAGGCCGTCAATTGATTTATTTTTGTCCATTGCTATAATTATAACATAATGACGATTAAGCTTACCAAAAAGCAACTACTTCTACTAGACTTCATTAAAGAGTTTACAGAGACGCATAACTATTCGCCGTCTTATCGAGAAATTATGGCCGGCGTTGGTCTAAAATCGGTTTCCGCTGTGGCAGAGCACATCAATAATCTTGTTGAGAAAGGCGTTATTAAGAAAACTGCCGGCAGTGCCCGCTCTCTGGAACTGGTTGATTATCGCCACGAAGAAACCGTTATTCTTTTTAAATCTACTCTAGAAACCGCTTCCGAAGAAGAAAAAGCTGTTTTGCTTCAAGCTGCCGAAATCCTTGGGCTCAACCTAGAGAACTAATCTTTACAAAACCATCCAAACCTGTTATGCTTTAACTAGGAGTATTATCCCTATGAAACATAAACACAAGAAAAAAAGCAACAATCTTATCCTCAAAATTCTTTTTGTGTTAGCCATCATTGTGGTGGCTGCAGTCTTAATCGTAAAATACGTTGATTTTAATAAAATCTTCAATAAGACTCCTGACGAAGAGCCAACTCCTGCTCAAGTAACCCCAACTCCTGATCCAGAACCAACCCCAACGTCAGAACCAATTCCTGATCCGGAGCCAACTCCTACTCCTGGCCCAGAACCAGAAAACAAAACACCACAGTATGATGGTGGCAACCCAAACAACGAAGAGAATATCACCGGCGTGATCACTTATGCTGGCGTCAGTAATAACCAGCTAATGATTCGTGTTAACATCGACCAGTATTTAAATGGTGGGGAATGTAACCTTATTTTGAATCTTAACGGCGCCACTAAATACGGAGCTTCTGCCCGCATTATTGATGCCGCTTCAACCTCAACTTGTGAAGGCTTTAATGTGCCAGTGAGCGAGCTTCCATCCGGCAAATATCAGATTCAAATTAATCTAACATCGGACCGCAAAAGCGGTTCCATCACGGGTGAGGTTTCACTATGATGCGACGTAACACTCGTCGCACCGCGATCCTTCTTACTGGAGTTTTTGCTGCCTCAGCTTCTTTTGCATTTCTAACCCGATCGTTCGAGCCAGAAGCCTCCGCCGCAAAGCTTGATAAATTTGATCCAGGCAACATTATTTCGGATTACATGATGGGGAAATATGACTCGATGACCGAACAGGAAATTCAAGCCTTCCTCACTGAGAAAAACAGCTGCAACAACAAGAATAAAGCACTCTATGATGAAATGACGGCCGCCTACAAAGACAAGGGCTATGTTTGGCACTGGAAAGACGATCACTTTGTTTGTCTTTCTGAAGAGCTTTTTGGTGATGGTGAAATAATTGGCGAAGGCGATACCGCCGCACACATTATTTGGCAAGCCGCACAGGATTATAAGATTAACCCCCAGGCACTCCTAGTCTTATTACAAAAGGAAACTAGTCTTATTACTGATACTTACCCAAACAACCGCGATTATCGCAAGGCCACTGGCTATGGCTGTCCAGACACCGCTGCCTGTAGTGAAAAGTATTACGGCTTTAAAAACCAAGTTCGCAGCGCTGCTGCTCTGTTTTCGACTGTGCTCACTGGCGGCTGGACCAACTTCCCGCTCGGCGAAAACTATATTCAATATAATCCAAACGCAGCTTGCGGTGGGTCAATGGTGAATATTAAAAACCTCGCCACTTCTGCGCTATATCGCTACACTCCATATCAACCAAACGCTGCTACTATTGCGGCGGGCTACAGTACTGCAGAATGTGGTGCCTATGGTAACCGCAACTTTTATCTTTATTTCAGTGATTGGTTTGGTGACCCAACTATCCAGTCAACTATCCAACCAGAAAACCTTACCGCAAAACTTAATGACGATAGCCAAATAGTATTAAGTTGGGAGATTTCCAAGCACGCCACCGAAACAATCAAAAAATATGAAATCGTTATTCTTGACAAGAACAACAAGGAGTATAAATACGAAACCAAAGACGCTAAAGAAACAACCTTCACAGCAAAAGATTTGCCGGCAGGCGAGTATAAGGCGGCATCTGTAAAATCTATTGGCGAAGAAAACCAACTTTATTCTAGAATTACTTTTTCGTTCAAAGCTGCATTGCCGCTATCGGCACCGAAGATCCTTGATATTAAAAAAGTTGATGCCGGCGTTGAAGTCTCTTGGCAAAAACCAACCAGCGATGGCGGCTTTGCAATCGAAAAGTACGAGATAGTTGTTAAAAACTCCTTTGGTGTTGAATATAAAGAGCAGGTTACTGATGCGAAGCTCGAAAAGTATACCTTAAAGAATTTGCCGGCCGGCGTTTACACCAAGGTGAAAATCACTGTGTTTAATAAGAAAAAATCCCAATCTGTCGAACTCGAAAAAACTGTTTCTACGCTTGCGGAGCTAGAACACGAAGATAAAGAATACAAAAACTTCAAAGACATGCCAAAAGATGACATCAGCAAAAAAGCTGTCAGCTGGGCAGTCAACAACGGTATCACAGATAAAAATGATTACTTCAACGGCGAACAACCGCTCACCCGCCGCCAAGCCATGGTGCTACTTTGGCGCATTTCTGGTCAACCAACAGCTAGTGAATACAAAAACTTCAAAGACATGCCAAAAGATGACATCAGCAAAAAAGCTGTCAGCTGGGCAGTCAACAACGGTATCACAGATAAAAATGATTACTTCAACGGCGAACAACCGCTCACCCGCCGCCAAGCCATGGTTATTCTATGGCGCTACACTAAGCTTGCTTCCGGCCTAAAGATCTAAGTTTTTTGTATGGTTTAAGCAATGTGTTAAAGATACGATAGCTTTTTGCGGAGGTAACTTTTTCAAGCTCGTTCTTGTAATAATTGCAGCGTTCGCGCACATCAAAAGTATTGTCGCGCAAATCGCCAAGCTCCTCACTTGCGATAAAGCGAAGTTCTGAGCAAAGTTCTGCTGCCTTTACGGTCTCAATATATTCACTGTCAAACGCGCCAAGCTTTCTCGGCTCCACTTGAGTTAGAATTTTCTCGAGCACACGGTCTATCATAAAGTCTTCTTTTTGTTCTAAACTCAAACTGTTTTGGAACGCCACAGCGTCCGAGAATCCGTTAATTAAATCTTCGGCAATTTCAGCACCTGGCTTATTAGAAGTGAATCTACCAGAGAAGTTAAACGATTTGGTGCGGTCGTAATTTTTTGGAGTTAACCAACCCTCGCCACCAAAATGGTCATAAATATAAACAGGAGTATTGGTCATAAGACAATATTGCACAGTCTTGCCAATCGTAATCACTGCATCGTATTTTTTTAGAAGTTCTGGAGTAACCAACGAATACTTTGCTTGGCCTTCACCAAGTTTGTCCACTACGACGCCACGTTTTTCAAGCATCTCTGTCGCCTCTAATACTTCTTTTGGTGGATGATTTGAAACTACCAATAGACGTTTGAGCTCGGCAGGAGCTTCCTTTCTGGCGGCCTCAGCAAATTCCACTGGTGCCGGATTTCTGTAAAACCCAACTTTCTTTGGCAAACCATATTTTTCGTTTGCCGTTAAAGTGCCATCAGAGATATATAATGACAGACTGGAAAGCTTTTCTTCTAGCTGATAAATCCAAGGATGTTCATCTGGAATTTGGTCAAGTGCTGACATATGCAAGAAAATAAACGGTGGGTTTTTCTTGCGCTCAATCTTTAAATCGTCTAGAAGCGAGCGTGGCAAGGTAAGGGAATGAACCCAAATATAATCAAAATCATTAACCGAAAATTCCATTTTTTCTTGAGGCGTGATTACTCTGATCTCTGCTTTTTTGAACAACGACAAAGCAGGGTCAAGTGCGATGTTTGTGTAAACAACTACCTTGGCGCCGCAGGACTTGAGGAAACTAGCAAGCTCTAAAGTAACCATTGTTGAGCCGTTTAGGCCGCGAATCATTGGTTGAGTGATTAAAAAACGCTTGCCAGAAAACAGGGAATTTTTCGTCATATTTATATTTTACAAAACAAACGAGCCAGGTGTCAAGACAGGGGAAAATATGCTATAATATTTGTATGTCCGATATTAAAATTTTAATCGCAGCACACAAAGCTAGCGAACTTCCAAAAAATTCACTCTTTTTGCCAATTGAAGTTGGTGCCGCCAATCGTAAACAACACCTCTCAGGCTACCAACGTGACGACCAAGGTGACAATATTTCCAAGAAAAATCCATATTACTGCGAACTAACAGCTATTTATTGGGGATGGAAAAACCTAGATTGCGACTATTGTGGCATTATGCATTATCGCCGTTTCTTTTCCTTCACTAGTAACCGCTACCCAGTGAGCGCTGATGGGCGCAAAATGGTGCGTTGGCCAGCTGCCACCGAGGCAAAATTTGAAGAATTTGGTCTTACAAATGAAACCGCCATGCGCGAACTCATCGAGGCAAACGACTTAATTGTTGCCGAATCCCAAAATGTTAAAGAAATCTACACGCCAAGAAACAAACGCCGTAGCACTGTTGAAAAACATTATATCGATCATGAAGATTGTATTATTAAGATGAAAGATCTATACCTTGCAATTGATATTGCAAAAGAAAAATATCCTGAAGTTGCGCCATACCTAGATCGTTATATGCACCAAAAAATGTATCTTGGCTATAACATGTGGATTGCCAAAAAACCAATCTACGACGAAATCTGTGATTTCATGTTTTCAGTGCTTGCTGATGTAGAAGGGAAAGTTGATATTCGTTACTACAACACGCAGATGGCTAGAATCTACGGCTATCTTGCCGAAGTGCTTTCAAGCGCCTACATTTATTACATTCGCCAGACTCGCAACCTCAAGGTTAACGAACGCCAAATGATCTATATTGAAAACACCGAAAAAATCACGCCAATTGCCCCAACCGAAAAAAACGCTTGTCCAGTGGTTTTTGATCTCACTGTGCCTACTAAGACTCAGTACTTGCCAATGCTGTTTGCGCCATGTTTTGATGCTTTCTTAAAAAGCATTAATCCGAAGAAGAAATACGACGCTATTATCTTTTACAACGACGACGCCACGCCAATTACTGCAAGTGCGATCGAAACTATTAAAAACGCTGCTGTAAAGTATCCAAACTGCAACTTAAGGTGCTATAACCTCTCGCTAGAACTAGCAAGATGCAATACGAAATTCGCACCAAAGAGCAGTCTGCTTAATTACTTTGATGCCCTGCCATTCCAATATCAAAAAGTTATTTATCTTAAATGGAGTACTATTGTTTGCGATGACGTGTCTAAACTCTACGAAACCAAACTGAGTCACGCCATTGGCGCAACTGTGGATTTAATAACCGCTGGCAAAGCGAACCAATTCAAATCAGAGACCCTAGCACATCTAGAAAAAATCGGCCTCACGCGTGACGATATTCTAGACCCAGGAATTATGCTAATCGACATTGAGAAGTTCAAAAAGATTCCAGAGAATCAAAATTTGGCAGAAGCCGTGATGTCTGTATACTCTGGCGATTGGGACAAGTTACCACAAGAATGGAACCACCAGGCACCACTATCTCCAAATGACGAATATATTATGTCGCTAGCCCCAGCCGAAGACTTTTCAAAACTCGGCGAGGCAAAAATCATTAGTTTCGATTTTAATAACGTCAAAACCGTAAAATCTGATGCCCTTTATATGCAATATTTTGCATTAATGAAAGAAAACGCTGTTTTCCCATGTTATCTAGAAACAACAGTTTCGCAAAAAGAGCCAAACTACGCCAACAGTATGGTGATGACAGATACTTTTCCAGTTGGTTCACCAAAGAGAGAGCTTCTTCACAAATTATTCCCACACAACACCAGAAGGCGCAAATTAATCGACATGGCTTTGAAGGTATTTTTACGTGACTAAAACCACTAAAGAACTCTCAGTTATTATTCCTGCTTACAATATGCAGGATTATCTTGAACGTTGCCTAAAAAGCCTTATCCCGGTGATTGATAAACTTGATGTCATCATTGTCAACGACGGCAGTGCCGACGGCACTATTAAAATAGCCGGGCAGTACTCCAAAAAATATCCAGGATCAATCACGGTTATTGATAAAGAAAATGGCGGGCATGGGTCAACTATTAATGCTGGCATGAAGATTGTAAAAGGAAAATATCTTAGGGTCCTAGATGCAGACGACTGGTTTGCCCCAACCGACCTAGAACAATATCTTAAAATTTTACATGAGGAACCCGCCGATTTAATTGTTACTGAATATAGTCGTGGTGACCTAAAAGAAACCGAAAGAGTAAAGCTCGACTATTTTGAGTACGAAAAAACCTTCAAACTAGATAAAATTCAGGAACTATCGCCAAAATTACAGATTGAGTTTCTTGCCATTCATTCCATCACAATCAAAACCGAAAAATATCGCCGCGAAGCTGCGCTACTTGAAAAAACCTTTTACGAAGACCAAGAATTTGTGGCAAAAGCCATTCTGGCGGCCGACAACTTTATAGTGTTGCCTCTCGATATTTACCAATACTATATTGGTAGAGCAGACCAAAGCGTATCTCCTAAAAAGCAGTTTAAACACCGCGAAGACCACGCGCGCGTGATCGCGAAACTAGTTGAGTTGTATGCTTCGTGCAAAAATGTGGCCAAAAAAGAATTATTGGCCGCTCGTATAAAAGAAATCTATAAAACACATTATTGGATTTATAATTATAATAATGAGTCTACGCTGAGTGAGCGTTGTGAATGCAGGCGCTTCTGCCGGGCAACCAAAAAACGATTCAAAGAATTAGACGGCGAAGTAACTACCAGATTTAGAATTAGACTCTTTATTGGCAGAATTAAAAACAAACTGAAAGGAAAAAAATGAATTACGACTACATTATTGTTGGTGCTGGTTTCTTTGGTGCGACCGTAGCAGAGCGCCTCGCCGAAAAAGGCAAAAAAATTTTAGTAATTGACCGCCGCAACCATCTCGCTGGCAACGCCTATAGTTATACTGACGAAGCCACCGGTATCGAGGTTCACAAATATGGTTCGCATATTTTTCATACCGAGCTAGACGAAGTTTGGGATTATATTACTAAATTCACCGAGTTTAACGATTACATTCACACCGTGCCTACTCGTCATGCCGGCAAACTTTATCCGATGCCAATTAACCTAGATACCATCAACTTGCTTTACGGCACCAATATGACCGGCGAAGAAGCTGAAGAATTCGTCAAAAAAGAGGCCGAAAAAGCCGGCATTACTGATCCTAAAAACTTCGAAGAAAAAGGTATTTCTTTGGTTGGTGAAAAACTCTACACCACTTTTCTTAAACACTACACCGAGAAACAATGGAGCACTGATCCGAAAAATTTGAGCGCCGATATTTTGTCACGCATTCCAGTACGTTACAACCACGACAATCGTTACTTTATCACTGCCAAGCACCAAGGCATTCCAAAAAATGGCTATGGCAAGATTGTCGAAAACATGCTAAATCATGAGAATATTGAAGTACGCTTAAACACCGATTTTAAAGATATCAAAGACCAAATCCCATCCACCACCAAAATTTTGTATTGTGGCCAGGTGGATGAACTTTTAGATTATAAGTTTGGTGTTTTGCCATACCGTAGCCTTCGCTTTGAAGAAGAACGTACCACCAATACTTTGGGTTGCGCCGTGATTAACGAAGCGGATGCCGAAGTACCGTACACTCGCGCACACGATTACAAATATTATCAAATTCACCAACCAGAAGTTATCAACCAACCAGAATGTATTATCTGCCGCGAATATCCAGCCAACTTCGAAAAGGGCGGGGAAGCATACTATCCAATTAATAATGACGAAAACGAAGCCCTCTATCAAAAATATGTGGCTGAAGCCAAAACCGAATATCCAAACCTAATTCTAGGCGGTCGCCTTGGTGCCTATCGCTATTGGGATATGGATATTGCCATCAAAAACGCGCTAGATCTTGCAGCTAAATTGGATTAATTATTTCTTTTTCCAAAGATTTGTATAAGCATCGGCAACTTTGTCTGGTTTGCCGTCTAGTTTGACCTGGCCATCTTCAATCAAGATTGCGCGGTCACAGAACTTGCGCACATTTTCCATCGAGTGAGTAACTAGAATCACGGTTTGGTTGCCATGCAAAGATTCAAAGTAATCGTTACATTTTTGTTGGAAGGCGGCGTCGCCTACGGCGAGCACCTCGTCAAGTAGCAGAATATCACCCTTGGCGCGAATTGCGATTGAGAATGCCAAACGCACTTGCATACCAGAAGAATAATTTTTGAGTTTTTGATCTTGGAAATCTTTTAGCTCGGCAAAATCCCAAATCTCATCATACATTTTATCCATTTCGTCGTTCGAAAAACCAAGCAATGCACCGTTAAGGTATACGTTTTCGCGGCCTGTTAATTCTGGGTTAAAGCCAACACCAAGTTCGATAAAAGGCACCAAATTACCATCTACAATAATCTCGCCTTTTTCAGGGTAGTAAATACCGGCCAAGGTCTTAAGCAAAGTAGATTTACCAGAACCGTTGCGGCCAACAATACCAACAAACTCGCCTTTTTTAATCTCAAGATCAATACCCTTCAATACTTTTTGTTCACGAAAACCTTTTATGCCACGCAGACGATTAAAGATAGCCTGCTTCAAGCCAAAGGCTTTTTCAGTAGGAAGACGGAAACTCTTATGAAGATTATGAATGCTGATCGCTACATCGCCATCAGTAAACCGCTCAACTCTTGTACCAATTGGACGTTTTGCCATTTAGATTTCCTCCGCAAAGAATTTAGATTTTCTTCGGAAATAAATTGCCGCAAATACTAAAACAGTAATTACGATTAGGAACGGAATAACTATAAGAAATGGATTATCTACTTTGCTCCAGATCGTGGTTACGGTGTCGGAAGCTATCAAACTATGGCGAACGTCTTGGATAGCTTGAGCGATTGGGTTCAGAAGCAGAATTTTAGCGGCAATATCTGGCACCATGGTGAGGGGGTAAATAATCGGCACTGTATAGAAAAGCGCCTGAATAGTAACTTCCCAAATCGAGGTGACATCGCGATACTTTACGTTGATAGCACCAAGTAGGAACGCAATACCAAGTGACAATGCATAAAGTTCAAGCAATGCAAATGGCACCAGCAGCCAAGACCAACTTGGCGTAACGCCATTAATAAGGGCGAAAATTAAAATTACGCCAAGGTTAATCAGCATATTAATAACGGCAGTAAAGGTGGCTGAAACCACAACGATATATTTAGGAAAGCAAATCTTGCGAATCAAATCGCCACGCTGCACGATTGCGTGAATGCCTTGTTGGGTACACTCAGTAAAGAAGCTCCACATTGTGGTACCAATCAAAAGATAAACTGGATAGTGATCAATATCATTGCCCCATCTGAGAAGTTTTGAAAACACGATATAAAGAATTGCAAACATCATCAAAGGGCGAAGCAGAGCCCACAAATAGCCCAACACCGAGCCTTGATAACGTAGCTTAAAATCAGTTTTAGTCAGTTCCTTCAAAAGAATTCGATTCTTCTTACATAGAACATTAGGAATTTTCATACCTTTTTATTATAACATGAAATGCGCAAATGTCTTTTTCGGACCATAAGCTTGGCCGCTCGCCGAAGGCGTACGAAGTAACGGCCTTGTTCGCGAAGCGTGAGTCCGAAGGGCGAAGTGTGTCCGAAAAAGACATATGCGCATTTTTATGATAAAATAAGGGTATGGAAAGAATTTTGGTTACAGGTGGAACAGGCTATATTGGTTCCCACACAATTATTGAACTCTACAAGCAAGGTTACGAACTTGACGTGATGGATAACCTTTATAATTCTAAGGTTACCGTTCTTGATCAAATCGAAAAAATCGCTGGCAAAAAACCAGACTTTTATCAGGTAGATCTTCGTGACTACGACGCGATGGATAAACTTTTTGCTGAGCATCACTATGATATGGTGATTCATTTCGCTGGCCTCAAAGCCGTGGCTGAATCAGTTGAGAAACCACTTGAATACTACGAAAACAACGTTGGTGGTACTGTTAATCTATTAAAATGCATGCAAAAATATGGCGTCAAAAAAATTATTTTCTCGTCTTCTGCTACTGTTTATGGTGACCAAGGTGTGGCTCGTCTCGACGAAACCATGCCTACCGGCACCGGCATTACTAACCCATACGGCGAAACCAAACATGTTATCGAAGAGATTTTGAAAGATCTCGCCGAGTCTGATCCAACCTTCAACATCACGATTTTGCGCTACTTCAACCCAGTAGGCAACCACGAATCTGGTCTCATCGGCGAAGACCCAAACGGCATTCCAAACAACTTGATGCCAGTCATCATGAAAGTTGCTCGCGGCGAAATAGCCGAACTTGAAGTTTACGGTGACGATTATCCAACTTCAGATGGCACTTGTATTCGCGATTATATCCACGTTGTTGATTTAGCAAGAGGCCACGTTGCTGCAGCCGCTCATATGAAACCAGGCGTTTCGATTTACAACCTTGGCTCCGGCAAGGGCACTTCCGTTAAAGAAATGGTCGCCGCCTTCGAAGAAGCCGCCGGCAAGCCTCTACCGAACCATGTGGCTCCACGCCGCGCCGGCGATCTTGCCGAACTTATTGCCGACCCAAGCAAAGCTGAAAAAGAACTCAACTGGAAGACCGAGCTCACGGTTGCCGACGCAATGCGTGATACCATTAAATTCCTCAGCCAAAATGGTGCCTAAAGTCTCTGTCATTATTGCCGCGTACAATGTTGAAAGATTTATCAGCAAGTGCGTTGATTCAATTTTGGCCCAGACTTTTACTGACTACGAAATCATTCTTATTGACGACGGCTCCACCGACCAAACTCCTGAGATTTGCGACCGTCTCGCCAAGAAATCCAAAAAAATTACCGTAATTCATCAGCCAAACCAAGGCCTGTCCGAGGTGCGCAATCGCGGCATCCGCAATTCCACTGGCGAATACATCGCTCTAATTGATGGCGACGATTATGTTTCGGTAGATTTTCTCGAAAAACTCATGGACGCCATCACCAAGAATAAAGCCGAAATCGCTGGCTGTGGTTTTAAAACTGTTCCGGTACGCCGGCTCTACCCAACAAAAAGCGGCGTGTTTTCTGGTGAACAGGCTACTATTGACCTTCTCACCGAGCAAGAAACCTACCAGATCGTTTCCTGGAATAAGATTTATAAAAGGGAACTATTTAAAGGTGTTGAATTCCCAGTTAGAAAGCGTAACGAGGACTGTTTGACTACTTACAAACTGCTTAGTCGCGCTAATAAAGTCGCCTACGTTAGTGACTTACTATACTATTACAGCCAACGCGACGACAGCATTATGGGCACCATTGAACTCAAGGAACGTCTCGATATGAAACTACTTGCCGCCACCGAAGCCAAAGAATTCTTCAAGGGCAACCGCAAGCTCGAGCAAGCCTCCGAAATCTGCGAACTCCTCGCTTACTTTGCTTATATTGATAATATTTGTGCTGGTCGCCTCAATCTTTCGCTCAAAAAATATTTCGATTTCATCAAAGAGCGCAAAGATTATTTGCTTGCCAACCCATACATCAGTAATAAACTCGAAACCTACATCAAAATGGTCACCTTCAAAAACGGTGGTCTATACAGAGCTTTCCGCAAGGTTAAGAATTAGCGCGCTTTTTAGTGCGATGATAAGAGATTTTCCAACGCAAGGCCAGCATTTTGAGCCAGAATCTACCGCGAATACTTGGTCTACCTACCCATACTTTTACATCGTGGTATAAATCATTCCAGTTTTTCTTATCTACGCCGGTCTTTTTAATTGTGCTTGTAGTATTGCCAGAATAATATATATATAATGGTTCGCGCACAAAGTGGATTTGCCCTTGCATTATTTCGACATAATCCATCACGAATCGCGTGTCCTCACCAAAGTACAAGCCTTCCGAGAACTGTAACTTGCTCTTTTTTATTAGTTCCGTGCGGAACATTTTATTGATTACGGCATACATGGCGCCATCTACCGACAAAAGATAAACTAAATAGGTTTTGATGCTTTCGCCTGGCAGGCGAGCACGTAAATTTTTTACGTAAACCGGTTTTCTGGTTTTTTCCTTGACTCGGCAATAAAGCATTCCTGAAACGGTAATGTCGATGTCGTCATCATCAAAGCCGTTCAATAGTTTTAGGACAAAGTCTTTGTCATATTCATCATCGGCATCAAGAAAAACTAAGAACTCGCCCCTGGCAAGACGAATGCCGGCATTACGCGCGGCAGCTTGACCGCTGTTTTTTTGGCGAATCGAAACGATGCGTGAATCTTTTTTCTGATATTTTGCGATGATTTTGCCCGAACCATCAGTGGAACCATCATCTACCACAATAATCTCGAGGTCTTTATAGGATTGATTTAGTGCCGAATCAAGTGCACGCTCCAAAAATTTTTCCGAATTATAAACCGGCATTACTACTGAAACTAAGGGATTTTCCATACCAAAATTATATCATTTTGCGACTTATGCAACAAACGTTGCATAAGTCCGAAATCCAAACTAGAAATTGCTAGATTTCGTGTTATATTTTTCTTGAATAAAAAATGAAAGGAGAGAAATGCTCAAAAAAGTGGTGGTTTTTGATGGTGGGTTTGGTGGAGAATTATTTGCAGACTACGTAGAAAGGGAACTTGCCGTCATCGACGTCATTCGGGTAATCGCCTGGCGAGAGCTCGAGCCACTCACGAAAAGGCCCAAAGATGCGCGGCGCATCGCCGAGGAGGCGCTAGCCCCCTACATCGGAAAAGTTAGTCTTATCGTCTTTGCGAACCACTTATTATCAACCTTCGACCTTAAATACTTCAAGCAAAAATACCCCAGGCAACAGTTCCTGGGCTTTTCTTTTCCCACGGCCAATACCAAAAGGGCGCTGGTGCTCGCAACCAAAGCTCTGCATGGCTCGCTCGCTTATCATAATATAGTCCATAAAATGCACGCTAAAATCCAGACTATCGATTGTGACGATTGGGTGCCGCTCGTCGACGACGCCGAACTTACTAAAGAGCGCATTGAGCATGACCTAGCGAAGTTCAAGAAATTTGACCCCGAATCAATTTTGCTTGCCCACACCAATTTCAAAGATATTCGAGCCCCGCTGATTAGATTTTTCGGTGCCCACACTATGGTTGAGGATGGTTTTAAAGATACTTTTCGCAATCTTTGTGATGCGCTCGGCTTCCGCGGGCTCGATGGCCGTAAATCTGAGTGAGGGGGGTTGTAAAATCTGCGCCGCGGGCCCATTATATATAGAGAAGAGGTATGCTATAATAATACTAACTATAAACAGGGTAATACTATGACGAAAAAATCAGATGCGGTGGTGGACACAAAACAAACAGATGGCAAATCCGAAGCTCTAAAGCTTGCAATCTCCCAGATTACCAAACAATTTGGTGATGGCTCAATTATGAAACTTGGTGAAACGCCAAAAATGGATGTTGAACTTCTTTCTTCCGGCTCCTTGTCGCTCGACTTGGCGCTCGGCGGCGGCTATCCAAAAGGCCGTATTATCGAGATCTATGGCCCAGAATCCTCTGGTAAAACCACTCTCGCCCTTCACGCAATTTCCGAAATTCAAAAACAAGGTGGCCAAGCTGCCTTCATCGATGCCGAGCACGCGCTCGACCCAGCCTATGCCAAACGTATCGGTGTAGATACGGCAAATCTTTTGATTTCTCAACCAGATAACGGCGAGCAAGCCCTCGAAATCTGCGAAACTTTGGTTCGTTCCAACGCCGTAGATTTGGTCGTGGTCGACTCCGTAGCCGCTCTCGTGCCACAAGCCGAAATCGATGGCGACATGGGCGACGCCCAAATGGGTCTTCAAGCTCGCTTGATGTCTCAAGCTATGCGCAAACTCACCGGTATCATTAGCAAATCCAAAGCCACAGTTATCTTTATCAACCAAATCCGTATGAAGATTGGCGTAATGTTTGGCAACCCAGAAACCACTACCGGTGGTAACGCCCTTAAATTTTACGCTTCCGTTCGTATTGACATCCGCCGTATCGGCCAAATCAAAGAGGGCGACAACATTATCGGCAACCGCACCAAGGTGAAAGTTGTTAAAAACAAGATTGCAGCCCCATTCCGCACTGCTGAATTTGATGTCATGTACAACGAAGGTATCTCCAAGACTGGCGATGTGCTCGATCTCGGCGTCCAATACGGTATCGTCGAAAAAGCCGGCGCCTTCTTCAAGTACAACGGCGAAACTCTTGGCCAAGGCCGCGAAGCCGCCAAAAAAGCCTTTAAAGAGAATCCAAAATTAATGGCTGAAATCGAAAAACAAGTTCGCGAACAAGCTAAAGACGAAGACTAATGAAACACCCTGGCGAAATTTGGCAACTCTATGATTTTCAAGGCGAGCGAGTTCTTGATGGCGGTATTGTGCCAGCAAGAACCGCGCCTGCCGGCCGCTGTTTTGCCGGTTGCGCCGTCATGCTATATCGTTTCAAGAATGGCGAGGTAGAATATCTTTTTCAAAAACGCTCAGCCAATGTCTGGAACGCTCTTAAATGGGACGTTTCAACCGGCGGACACGTCAATTATGGTGAAAAATGTATTGAAACCGCCATTCGCGAAGCCAACGAGGAAATCGGTATTACTTTGAAACCAGAAGATCTAGAATTCTATGCACGTTTTATGCGTGGCGACAGCATGATCAATTTGTTTTTTTGTGACTACACAGGAAAGGGCGACACTTTTAACTTTGACGACGAAGAAGTTGATTCTGTAAAATGGGTAAAATATAGCGACATTGAAGAATTCTGGCCAAACTTCAAGGAAACACTCCGGAATGACCAGATTTTTAAACTCTCGCTCCAGGAATACAACGAAAAAATCCTCCAAAAGTATGAACGATAAGCTTGTTGTTACTGACATAAAACTTGGTGTTAAGAATCAAAATCGTGCTAACGTGTTTTTGAATCATAAGTTCGCTTTTTCGCTTGATTTATCTCAGATAATTGACTTCAAAATAAAACTTGGGGCCGAATTCGAAAAACATGATATTGAAAAATTCAAACATGCCTCGGACTTTGGTAAACTTTATCAGCGGATGCTAGAGTGGACTTTTGTGCGTCCACGCTCCGTGCGCGAGGCTAGCGACCATCTAAAAATTATTACTGCGCGCTCAAAATCCGATTTTGTGCGTACCAACCAGGAGCTGAAAGCCGATGTGATGGAGCGCTTGATTTCAAAAGGCTACTTAGACGACGAAAAGTTCGCTAAATATTATGTCGAAAACCGTTTCACCAAAAAAGGTATCTCAAAAAAGCGCCTAAGGCTCGAACTATTCAAAAAAGGCGTCGACAAATCGGTTGTTGATGAAGTGTTAAGTGAGGGTATCCGTAGCGACGAAGAGGAAATCAAAAAAATCATCGCAAAGAAACGCGCGCGTTACGACGATGAAAAATTAATTAGTTATCTTGTTCGTCAGGGTTTTGATTTCGAGCTGGCGCGTAATCTGGTTCAGGCTTCTTCCGAAACGGATTAACAAAGTTTGGCACAAAATCTTCATTCTTCGCTTTTTCAATGATGGTTTTTTCTTCGTCTTTTACGATTACTTTGTAATCGGTTACTTCTACAATTTCTTTGCGTGGGATAGTAAGCTCAGGATCAATGAAGCTTTTAAAGGTTGGGCGCTTCACAATTAGTTGCTGCACCATAAAATCGTTGTCGGTGACG
Source organism: Candidatus Saccharimonadota bacterium (assembly GCA_024699125.1). Lineage (GTDB taxonomy): Bacteria > Patescibacteriota > Saccharimonadia > Saccharimonadales > Saccharimonadaceae > Nanosyncoccus. The sequence continues at coordinate 11,593 of JAILQE010000002.1, read as the reverse complement.
GTGAAATCTTCAACCTTGCCCATTTTTGAGCCCTTTTTAGACTCAACCTTGAGACCAGGCAAGAAGAAGTTGAGATCCATCACCTTTGAAATCTTCACAACATCATCACGTTCTACAAGTTCGTCGATCGAATCAATCACAAAACCATATTGCGAGTATTCACGAATACTATTGACGTCCAAAATATTGGCCGGAGCCTTATTTACAAGTGGGCCAGTTGTCGTAAAAGCGATAATTTTAAGAGAATCCGGGTCTACCACGGGCTCACCTACCCAAGCAATTGGGCCACCAGCCTGCAAACTAAGGATTGGTGTATTTGTAAAATTAGACCCGCGCACTAACATAACCTCATTATACCATATGATATAATAGGGGGCATGGAAAATGGCGAACAGATTATCCTGATCGACAAGCCAGCCGGAATGAGTTCGTTTGGTGTGGTGGCCAGAGTGCGCCGCAAATTGTCAACCGAGCTCGGCCATAAAGTCAAAGTTGGCCACACTGGCACTTTGGACCCTTTTGCAACGGGCCTTCTGATTTTGTTAGCCGGCAAAGCCACCAAGCGCTCCAATGAATTTTTGAAACTCGACAAAGTCTATGAAGCCGAAATTTATCTTGGCGCCACCTCAACTACGGGCGACCCAGAGGGCGAAATCACTAAAAACGAAGTCGAAGCTCCAGCCAGGGAAGCAGTAGAAGCCGCCGTAAAAAGTCTTATCGGCAAAATTTCTCAAAAAGTTCCGCAGTTTTCTGCGGTCAAAATCAATGGCGAGCGCGCCTATAAATTAGCCAGAAAAGGGGAAGACTTTGAAACCCCAACCCGCGAAATCGAAATTTACGCCATCGAAATTCTAGATTACAGCTTCCCAACTCTTAAAATCCGCTGTCATGTTTCAAGTGGAACTTATGTCCGCACCCTCGGCGAAGATATTGGCACGAAGCTCGGCACCGGTGCCTACCTCACGGCGCTTCGCCGCACTAAAATCGGCGAACACGAAATCAAAGACGCCAAAACTTTAGACGACTTTTTAGCCTAAAGTGCGCTCTACCCCTGGACAAATATTGATTTTTCCTGTATAATATACGCGTTTATGCAGCAAGAATCCACTAACGACTACATCAAAATCCGCGGTGCGCGTCAAAATAATCTCAAAAATATTGACGTTGATATCCCGCGCGACAAACTTGTAATTATCACCGGTCTCTCTGGCTCGGGCAAATCCAGCCTGGCTTTTGATACGATTTACGCCGAAGGCCAGCGCCGCTATGTCGAGTCGCTGAGCTCCTACGCTAGGATGTTCCTCGGCGTGATGGATAAACCAGATGTCGACATGATTACTGGCCTTAGCCCGGCCATTTCGATTGACCAAAAATCAACTTCTAGAAACCCGCGCTCTACCGTGGCTACCGTCACCGAAGTCTATGATTATCTTCGTCTTTTGTTCGCTCGCGTCGGCGTGCCTCACTGTCCAGTTTGTGGCAAAGAAGTTTCGCGCCGCTCTGTCGAAGACATTGTGAACGAAGTCATGAAGCTGCCGCTCGGCTCCAAATTGATGTTGCTCGCCCCAATTGTGCAAGGTAAAAAAGGTGAATTCATCCATATTTCCGAGCAATACAGCGCTAAAGGTTTCTCCCGCGTGCGCGTGGATGGCATTGTTTATGCGCTCGACGAATTCCCAGAGCTCAACAAAAACGAGCGCCACGATATCGAACTCGTAGTGGACCGCTTTATCTTAAGTCCAGACCTTTATTCCCGCATTTCCGGCTCTATTGAGCAAGCTCTCGACCTCGGCCAGGGTATTATTAAGTTGCTCAAAATCAACGACACCTCAACTTCAATTGGCGAGAAAAACATCAGCGCTGATAACACCGAAACTCTCACCTATTCGCAACGCTACGCTTGTGAAGACCACCCAGACGAATTAATTCCAGAACTTGAACCACGCCTCTTCTCGTTCAACGCACCAGAAGGCGCCTGTCCTACCTGTACCGGTCTTGGCTGCCGCATGGAAATCGACCCAGCACTCGTGTTTAACAACAATCTCACTATTGCCGAAGGTGGTATTCGTCCATTCAACCGCATCAACCAGGATTCTTGGTGGCTCAAACGTTTAATCGGCGTTGGTTTGAAACATAATTTCTCTGTACATGTGCCGATTGGTGAGCTTAGCGACGAAGCCAAACAAATCATTTTGTATGGCACCGGCGACGAAAAATATAAGATGAAAATCAGCGGTTCTGGCCGTTTTGCTGATGGTACTATTTATGAAACTACCTACGAAGGCGTGATCCCAACCCTGGAACGTCGCTACAACGATCCAAAAGTTTCTGATTTTACCAAACACGACATCGAACGCTTTATGCGCGTGCGCGAATGTCCGGATTGTCACGGCGCCAGGCTCAAACCATCGGTGCTTGCCGTCACTGTGCACGGTCTCAACATTGTTGACGTTTGCAAACTCGACGTTGATTCTACGATCGAACTTCTAGACCAAGACCTTGGCTTTACCGAAGAAGAAAACATCATCGCAAAACCAATTTTGAAGGAAATCAAAGAACGCGTTAAATTCATGCAAGACGTTGGCCTCGGTTATATCGAGCTTGGCCGCGCCGCCAACACCTTGTCTGGTGGCGAAGCCCAGCGTATTCGCTTGGCTACCCAAATCGGTTCCGGCCTCCAAGGTGTGCTTTATGTTCTTGATGAACCATCAATCGGCCTTCACCAATGCGACAACGACAAACTCATCGCCACGCTAAAACATCTTCGCGATCTTAAAAACACCGTCATCGTGGTGGAACACGACGAAGATACTATGCGCTCTGCTGACTATATTATCGATATCGGCCCAGGCGCTGGCGACAAAGGCGGCAAGTTGATCGCTGCAGGTACGCCAGAAGAAATCATGCAAAACGAAAACTCCTTGACCGGCCAATATTTAAGCGGCAAACTACAAATCGAAGTGCCAAAAAAGCGCCGCAAAGTAAAACAAGGTTACGAGCTTGTGGTGCGTGGCGCTCGCGAAAACAACCTCAAGAACATCGACGTGCATTTTCCACTCGGTGTCTTTACTGTGGTTTCTGGTGTTTCCGGCTCGGGTAAATCCACTCTCGTAAACGACATTCTAGCTAATGAACTATTGGCCCGCCTCCACCGTGCTCAAACTGTGCCAGGCACTCACGATAAAATCGAAGGCATCGAAAACCTCAACAAAATTATCGTAATTGACCAATCACCAATCGGCCGCACGCCACGTTCCAACGTCGCAACTTACACCGGTGTATTCAACCAAATTCGCGAACTCTTTGCCTCGCAACCAGAGGCCGAAGTGCGTGGCTACAAAGCCGGTCGTTTCTCATTCAACGTCAAGGGCGGTCGCTGTGAAAACTGTCAGGGCGACGGCGTCAACAAAATCGAAATGCACTTCCTGCCAGATGTTTACGTTACTTGTCCAGCCTGTCACGGCAAACGCTACAATCACGAAGCCCTCGAAATCAAGCACAAAAATAAAGATATTTCCGAAGTGCTCGATATGACCATCGACGAAGCCGTCGAATTCTTCAAAAATATCCCAGCCATTGTCGGCAAACTCAAGACTATCCAGGAAGTTGGTCTTGGCTACATTCGTCTCGGCCAATCCGCCACTACTTTCTCGGGCGGGGAAGCACAACGTATTAAACTAGCTACCGAACTTTCACGTCGCTCTACCGGCAAAACTCTCTACATTTTGGACGAACCAACCACCGGTCTTCATACCGACGACGTCAAAAGACTTCTCTCGATTCTAAATCGCCTAGTCGATGGCGGCAACTCAATGATTGTGATTGAACATAATTTGCACATCATAAAATCCGCCGACTGGGTGATCGATATGGGTCCAGAGGGCGGAGTTAAAGGTGGCCAGGTGGTCGCCGAAGGTACGCCAGAGCAACTAGCCAAAAGCGGCAACACCCCAACCTGCAAATATCTTAAGGATATTTTGTAATTATTTAAGACTATCGAGCAATTCGCCAGCCTTTTTGATCATGTAATTTGCCTCGTTGGTGGCGATTACATAGATTGGCTTAGAGCCTTCAGCAGCGATGTTGGTGTAACCAGCAGAGCGGTCGACCTTGATGTCATTATCAATCTTGAAGCCCATAAACTCGAGCTTAGAAATTACAGAGCCACGAATTGGAATTGAGCGTTCACCGATGGTTGCAGTAAAGACGATGGCGTCAATGCCACCCATCTTAGCAGCGAACTCACCGATTTTACCAGCTACGCCATCTACAAACATGTTGTAGGCTTCTACAGCTTCTGGCACGCCTTCTTCGGCGCCGGCGATAATCTCGCGCATGTCATCAGAACCAGCAAGAGCTTTAAGGCCAGACTCTTTGTTGAGAAGTTTAATAGCATCAGCAGCGCCCATTTCGCTACCGAGCAAAGCGCCAACGGTAGGATCGATTGAGCCGGTGCGGGTAGAGGACATCAAGCCTTCAAGTGGAGTTTCACCCATTGAAGTGTAGGCTGGCTCGCCGTTTTCAAAACCGGTAACAGAACAGCCAGAACCAAGATGACAAACCACCATTTTTGGAACCTCGAGGCCTAGTTCTTTCACGCGACCACGAATGAAACCATAGGAAGAACCGTGGGCGCCCCAGCGACCAAGGTCATATTTTTCGACGATTTCTTTTGGCAAAGCATACTTAGCGTCTTTGCGGGTGTCGCGTGTCAAAGCCTCGGAATCAGACATGGTAAGAACTGGAATGCCAGGGAAGGCAGCTTGGGCATTTTTGATGCCACGAAGCACGCCAGGCACGTGAAGTGGGTAGGTAACTTTAACTTTTTCGAGCTCTATAAAGGTTTGCTCATCTACGATATTGTGTTTGCTGAAGTATTTACCAGCGGCTGGGGTACGGACCAAGATACCATCGAGTGGGTGAGCTTCGTTAATAAAGCCTTCCTTTTCAAAAATACCTTTAGCATCCACAAAAGCGGTGCTGAGGTCATCCCAGGTTTTGTCGAGTTTTTCTTCAGAACCATCGGCGCGGCTCACCGTGCAGATGAAATGTTTTTTGCCACCCTCTTCGATACCCTCGAAATAAAGGGAACAAACTTCGTCTTCGCCTTCATAAAGAGAAAATTTCTCACTTGAAGAACCGGAATTTAGCACTAGAAAAATTTTTGTAATATTGTTCATATTTCTCCTTTCCCTGATTATATCATAAAATCCCTATTGATTTTTTAGTAAATTTGTGCCATAATAATGGAAACAACAAGGAGAAGTGTTGAAACAAGTTGCAGATTCTGAAACTCGTGAAATTTTGCGTATTGCAGAAGCTTGTCTTTCCACCCCTGGAGATTTCGTAGAGCTCGGCTGCTACGAAGGCGACACCTCCCTACTTCTAGCCGAAATTTTAAAAGGTACCGATAAGAAACTCTGGATTTATGATTCTTTTGAGGGACTCCCACCAAAAACCAAGGAAGATGAATCCGTTGCCGGCATTAATTTTCAAGCCGGTGCTCTGAATGTCACTAAGCGCGAAGTCAAACTACGTTTCTTGCGCGCTAATTTGCCAGTGCCAATCATCAAAAAAGCCTGGTTTGCCGATCTAAAACCAGAAGATTTACCTGAAAAAATCAGTTTCGCCTTTCTAGACGGCGATTTTTACCAGTCCATCAAAGATTCGTTTAAGGCCATTGAGGGCAAAGTGGAGAAGGGAGGAATTATTGTCGTACACGACTATAACAATCCCGAACTCCCTGGCGTCACCAAGGCGGTAGACGAAGCCTTGGGCGGTCGTCAGCTCGTGCAAAAGGACACGTTAGCCATCATTAAAAACTAAGATGAAAAAGGATAGCCGCTACCAAAAGACCGAAACCGCTATCCTCGCCACCCTCGCAAAAATTCTCGAAGAAAACCCGCGTCTCATTAGTCTGAACCCTAGCGACCTCGCGCGCCGCGCCTGTATTTCACTCTCTACTTTTTATCGTCATTACGGCACTATCGAAGAAATGCTCGTCGCCTACGAAGGCAAATTAATCTTGCGCTTCGAATCATCTTTGCATTTTAAGCGCGCCAAAACTCTCAAAAATACCGTGCAGTTTACGCTGGTATTTATCATCAAATATAAAAAATTCTTCAGCATTGCCTTTCGTCGCGGCGACCAAAACTTGCTGCGCCGGATATTCGAAGTGTTAAAGCCTAAGATTATTATTTCATGTCATTGGACCAAGAATCAGGACCAACTTTTTGACATTTGTTTTTACGAACTCTATGGTTTGCTTGAAGACTGGAGCGAAGGCGCCTTCAAAGAAAAGGAAATCGCCGGCATTTCGAGTAATATTATTTATCTTTTGAAGTCGGCGCCGGCCCGGCTGAAAGGAGTTATTTGGCACTCTTGACACGCGAGTGCCAAAGACCTATAATCAAGTAAAAGGAGATAATATGGCATTAAAACCTCTTAAAGATCGCGTCGTTGCGAAAATAGAAAAACCAATCGAAAAGACCAAATCCGGAATTTTGCTCGGCGAAGCCAAAGAAAAACCAGCCTATGCCGTAGTTGAATCCGTTGGCCCAGAAGTCAAAACCGTCAAAAAGGGTGACAAAATCGTTTATAAAGAATTCTCTACCACCGAAATCAAGCTCGATGGCGAAGATTATATTATTTTAAAAGAGGAGGATGTCCTCGCGACATTATAATATATGGCAAAAAAGATTTATTACGAAGCAGATGCTAGGGCCAAAGTTTTGGCCGGCGCCAAACAACTTTACGACGCTGTCAAAGTAACCTTCGGGCCAAAAGGGCAGAATGTAATTATTGAAAAAGAATACGGCGCGCCAGTGATCACGCACGATGGCGTAACGGTGGCCGAAGCCGTAGAACTCGAAAACACTGGCGATAAGCTCGGTGAACAAATTGGTGCCAAACTCATCAAGACCGCTGCGCAAAAACTTAACAAAGTCGCAGGCGATGGTACCACTACCGTTACTGTGCTCACATACAACATTTTAAACGAAGCCAACAAGCTCATCGCTGCTGGCGTTAACCCAATGGAACTACGAGGCGGCATCGAAAAAGCCGGTGCCGAAATCATCAAGGGTATCGAAAAATCTGCCGAAAAAATCGCTGGTGACAGCGAAAAAGTTGCGCATGTAGCCACCATTTCTGCTGGCGACGAAAAAATTGGCGCTTTGATTGCTGATGTTATTAACAAAATCGGCAAAGATGGCGTGGTCACTGTAGAAGCCGGCCAAGGTCTCGAAATGGAACAGGAAATCGTGGAAGGCTTTAGTTACGACAAAGGCTATTCATCACCATTCTTCGTCACCGACGTTAACCGCCAAGAAGCCGTATTTAATAAACCAGCTATTTTAATTACCGATAAAAAGCTTTCAAGCAGTAACGACATTTTGCCAATTCTCGAAAAATGCGCTGCCGCTGGCCAAAAAGATTTGGTAATTATTGCTGAAGAAGTTGAAGGTGAAGCTTTGTCTTTGCTCGTTCTGAACAAACTTAAAGGCGTATTCAATTCACTCGTCCTCAAGGCTCCATCCTTTGGCGATCGCCGCAAAGAAATCATGGAAGATATTGCCATTCTCACCGGCGCTACCGTAGTTACTGCCGACAAAGGTCTCAAACTCGAAGAAGTTGGCCTTGAAGTACTTGGCTCTGCCACTAAAATCATCGCCACGAAAGACGAAAGCACCATTATCAAAGGTGCAGGCAGCAGCAAAGCTGTGGCTGCTCGTATTGAGCTCATCCACTCACAAGCCGAACTCGCCAAGACCGATTATGAACGCGGCGAATTTGAAAAACGCGCCGCCGCTCTCTCTGGCAAAGTAGCCGTGATCAAAGTTGGTGGTGCTACCGAAACTGAAATCGATGAAAAGAAATATCGCGTAGATGACGCCGTAGCTGCCACCAAAGCTGCGCTTGCCGAAGGTATCGTGGCCGGCGGTGGTGTCACACTGGTGAACCTCGCGAACACCTTAAAAGGGAATGATGACGGTACCCGCATCGTTAAAAACGCTCTTAAAGCTCCATTCACTCACATTGTTGAAAACGCCGGTCTTAACGCCCCAGCCTTACTTGCTCAAGTTGAAAAAGCCGACAAGGGCTTTGGTATTAATGTCATGGCACCAGACCAAGGTTTAATCGACCTCAAGAAATCTGGCATTATCGACCCAGCCAAGGTCACAAAGGAAGCCGTTAAAAACGCCATTTCAATCGCCGCAACGGCTATCACGATGGGCGCTCTGGTGGTCAATATCCCAGAAGAAAAACCAGACAACCAGGCTGAAGGTATCTATTAAAAACAAAAAACCCGCCTTAAAAGGCGGGCTTTTTGTTGGGAGGTTATCTTGCTTCTACAATGTAAAGCAAAGCTTGTCCACGTAAGTTCTCGTCCGGAATATCTTTGGCAGCTTTAAGAGCTTGGTCGAGCATAGCTGGATCATGAAAATCCTCATAAGCCATTTTGCAAAGATCAAACTTCTTGTTAGGTTTTAGATCGTTCATTTTATCGAGTAAAGGAATCAGTTCGCGCAAAGCTTCATCGCGGGTGTCATTATCACCTTGAGATTCGGCTGCTACTGGCTCTGCTGCTTCTGGGATATGCTCCGGCATTGGCGCCATTGCATCGTTTTCTACAGGCATTGGTGGCACACCAAGTTCTGGCGCTGCATCAAGCGAAGCATTTGCTGAATCAACAGGAGTTTCTTCAAAGGAAACTAGTGGCTCTGTCGTGTCGCCTTCTGTTGGCATTGTGGACGGAGCGGCAACTGGATCAGCAAAAACTGGTTCATTAGTTTCGGTATTTGTGATGTCGTCGATAGCTTTTTGTAAATCACTATCAATATCTTGATTTTGGTCCATTTTAGCCCACCTTTTTACTTATGTTTATAATATCATATCCTACGAGATTCGCAAGAATTTTATCAGTTTATCAATGAAATCGAGCCGCACTTCTTCCATTGGAAGATGAGTGCCAAGAATGTCGACAATTGCCTCGCCGTTCTTCTCGGGGAAATAAACTTTTACTTGTAAACTAACTTTTTTGCGCGGGATCATTACAGCAGAATAGTGGTCGCCATCTTTTAGAATACCAAAGGCTTTGTAATCCTTAAAGAGATGTTTTTGGCCGCCCTCGGTAAGACCTTCTTTGTCGAGAGTATATTTAATCTTGCGTGGTGGCATCAAGGCGCGTGCCAAGATTGCCAATGCGGCTAAAGCAATTACGGCGATAAAAGTCCACATCTTTAGGAAGACGCCGAGCGCGATGAAAGCGGCAGCGACCAAAACAAGGCCAACAAACCACCAAGCATTACGACTCCGCTCGATGTATTCTTCGGCTTCCCAACTGACGGATGACGGTACCTTAACCATAATCTTATTGTAACACAAAAAAGTGGTGGGAGATATATAATCTCGCCACCCTCAGAGCGCCCAGAGCAAAAGTGCAAGAAACTTCGTCTCCACGCATCCTTCATCCAACAAAAATATGAGAGCAAGCTCTCAATTTTTGTTGTCTTCAGTCTGCTCGAAAAGCTACGCTTTTCTTGCACTTTTGCTCTGGCGGAGGGTGGGAGATTCGAACTCCCGCTCCAGATCACTCCAGACTAACGATTTAGCAAACCGTCCCCTTCAGCCACTTGGGTAACCCTCCAATACAATCTATTTTACCATACTTTATGGCCTCTTTTCAAAATTTTAGGAATGTGATATAATAAGAGCATGAAAAGAGCAATGAAATTATTAATCCCAATCGTAATCGCTTTTTGCTGTGGTTTGATTGGTTTTTCAAATGTCAACGCAATTAGCCTTCAAGAAGGTGCCGAAGCCGCAAGGTGTGCAGAATGCCCACGTGACCTCTTTGGTGATACTGGTGTATTCCGCCAAATCACTGATACGATTCTTTACATCGTTGGCATTATTGCTGTCATCATGCTTATCTGGGGTGGTATTCGTTACGTAGTTTCTGGTGGTGATGCTAAAAAAGTCACCGACGCCAAAAACACCATCCTTTATGCTATTATCGGCCTTATCATCTCATTCCTAGCTTATGCAATTGTTCGCTTCGTGGTCAATGCTCTTCCATCCGAAACCAACAAAAACACTGTTGAATCTTCAAGCCTAGTGATTGAGTCTACTCACTGCTAATACAGCGCCTGCGATTTTCAAAGCTCCAGCTTGCTGGAGCTTTTTGGTGGCCGCTTTCATACTGGAGCCAGTGGTCCAAACATCGTCGACCAAAAGATACGTAGCATCAGGATCAATATTCCCAGAAACAGTATAAGCCTCGCTAGCCTGCAACTCACGGGTAGTTTTATCGGCGCCCACCTGCACGAAATTCTTATTACGTGCCAAAACTTTAGAAATACTGTAGCCACGTAGGCGCGCAAGTTTTTTACAAAGCAAAAGAATGTGATCAAAACCGCGCTCGCGAATGTGACGGCGAATGGTAGGCAAGGGAACGATAGTCACTTTGCCGGCAAAGACCGGCAAGGTTTGGTCTAGAATTTCCGCTAGACCGCGGGCCACAGCGCGCACTTGGTGATATTTATAATCATAAATCAGCCGTTTGAGCAGCCCTTCGCGGGCGCCCACGGTAAAGATTGGTGGCAAATGACAGTCCGTGCAATAACCATCAGTTGGTTTATGACAATTTGGACAAAAATCTAAATGTTTTAAAACTATGTTATTTTTACAACATTTGCAAAGTGCTTCACCGATGGCTCCGCAACCCCTACAAGAGTGGGGACAAATCAAATCAAAAGGTCCGCAGATTGTTGTATTTTTTACAATAAAAGCCATTATTCTCTTGATTTTAGCGCAGGAGTACTTTATAATAAAGCATAACAATATAAGTGGAGGAAATATGGCTAGTACAAACAGTGACGATTTATTATTGGACGAGGATCTCGCTGCTGCTTTCAATGGCCTAGACGACGATACTACGCCAGCTGCAGGCATCGAAGAAGTTCCTCAGGTAGATGAAGGTGTTGAAGAACCAGAAGTTGATGATGGTTGGGACAACACTGATGATGTTCCTGGGCAACTTGCTGTAGACGTCTACGAGACTGCCGATAAGCTAGTTGTCAAAGCTCGCACAGCCGGTATTCAAAAATCCGATCTCGACGTCAGCATTTCCGACAATATTCTAACGATCTCTGGGGTTCTTTCTGGTGGTGAAGACGAACAAACAACTCGTTGGCATATCCAGGAATGCTATTGGGGTGAATTCTCCCGCAGCATCGCCCTTCCAGTTCCAGTTCGCCAAGACGAAAATAGCGTTAAGGCCGAACTCAAAGATGGCGTGCTCACGATCACCTTCGAAAAAGAGAAGATCGAAACTACAACCAAGATTCCAGTATTGTAATCTCAAAAACCGCTCCAAAAGAGCGGTTTTTTGGTGTCAAAATTTTGCCAACAAAATACTCCCCGAAGGGAGTATTTGGTTTAGCTTGATTAGGCTTTGTTGATAAGATTTGCAATCACGAAGTTGACGATAGCAAATGCAAGACCAACGATGACAAGACCAATGATACCGTAAAGGATGGTATCTTTGCCTTTTTTGACTTTGCTAGCATCACCAGCAGAGGTCATGTAG
>JAILQE010000005.1 GCA_024699125.1 Candidatus Saccharimonadota bacterium | reverse complement strand
TATGAAGAAAGCAGTTATCCTCGTTGGCGGGAAACAATATCTCGTCGAAGAGAAAGAGACCCTACGGGTGGACCTCCTCCCGGAAGGCACTAAAGAGCTCGAAACTGACGCTTTGCTTCTTATCGATGGCGATACGACTACTGTCGGCACTCCAACCGTTAAGGGCGTGAAGGTTTCAGCTAAAGTTGTGGAACCAAAGGTTGCCGGCGACAAAGTTCGCGTCATCCGTTACCACTCCAAAAAACGTGTTCACACCGAAACTGGTCACCGCCAGAAATATTCGGAAATCGAAATCACGAAAATTGCTTAATAAGAACAAGCCCTTTGGGGCTTGTTTTTTGTTGTTTTTGTGTTATAATATTTTTTGCGTGCTCTAGGTTTTGGAGCATAGTTTGTACTTTGGAGGTTGAAATGAGCGGTATCACCGTAGAAAAGATTATCGTTAAGCGAAAGACGCGTAGTAACGTTGAAGGAACTCCTGGCATCTTGGAATCGATTAAGAAAGCCGTGAAGGAGTTTGGAGAAGAAGTAGGCTGGAATGGCGCAAAATTCGTTTATATCGAAGTAAGGGGAGGGCACGCTGAGAATAGAAAAGGGTTTGAGAGACTCATTGAAATAAAGTTTAACAGTGTGCCGTACATGATTCCTGAATTAACAGAAACAGATGAGAAAAAGTTTTTCTTTGATAAGGAACGCTTGAACGAGCTATGTAGACGGATATCTAGAGTCGGATTCAAGGGGATTAAAGGGAAAACCCTTGTCACTACGTCCGTCAATGTGTCTAAAGAAATCTTTTAAAAACCTCAAGAGGGGCGACTGATGTCGCTCCTTTTTGACGCAACAAGGATGAGCGTGTTATAATATATGCATTATGGCGAAGGTAATATGTGTGACTAATCAAAAAGGCGGTGTTGGTAAAACCACCACGGCCGTTAACCTGGCTTATTACCTCGCAAAAGATAAATTTAAGACACTTCTAATTGATTTTGACCCGCAGGGTAATGCTACTTCTGGCCTTGGTATCGAGAAAAACAACGCTGAGGCGTTGGGTGTGACGATGACTGAGGTGGTGATGGGCTTGTCCGATATTACGGACGCCATCCGCGAAACCAAGTATAAATATTTTGATCTCGCTCCGGCTACGCCAGAACTCGCCAACGCCGAGGTTGAGATGACTTCGATGCAGCGCAAATTCGTGCGTCTACGCGATGCGGTGCGCAAAGTTGCCGATAAATACGACTATATTATTATTGATTCGCCACCAAGCTTGTCGCTTCTCACTGTGAATGGCATGATTGCGTCGGATTATTTGTTACTGCCAGTGCAAACTGAGTTTTACGCGCTTGAAGGTGTAGCACAGCTCCTTGAAAGCATGAAATTGGTGATGAAGCAGGCCAATCCAGACCTTAAGTTGCTCGGTGTGCTTGCTACGATGTATGACAAGCGTACGTCGCTTTCGGCGCAGGTCTTAGATGAGATTCGTAAATACTTCAAGAAATTGGTCTTTAATACCACGATTCCGCGCAATGTGCGGGTGGCGGAAGCGCCAAGTCATGGAGTGCCGGTGGGCGCGTATGATAAGTTTTCAAAGGGCGCAAAAGCCTATCGCGACCTCGCCAAAGAGGTAGAAGGGAGAACAAAATGAGTTTGGGAAAGGGTTTAGGCCGCAGTTTTGATAGTTTGATTCCTACCGAATTGATTGACGATGAGTTTGATCCAACCGCAATTGAGGATAAAAAGTCGAGCGAGCTAAAAGAGCTCCCAATCTCTGAGGTGGTGCGCGACGAAGAACAGCCACGCAAAGAGTTTAGCCAGGAAGCTATCGAGGCTTTGGCTGCGTCTATTAAAGAGCACGGCGTGTTGCAACCAATTGTGGTAACGCGTGAGGATGGTAAATACAAGATTGTGGCCGGCGAACGTCGCTGGCGCGCTTCTAAGATGGCTGGCCTTACTAAGATTCCAGCAATTATTCGTTCGCTTGATACGCAAAACCGTTTGGAGCTTTCGATTATCGAGAACGCTCAACGTGAAGATTTGAACGCAATTGAGCTTGCTACGGCTTATGCCAAGCTCAAGACGCAGTTTAATCTGACCGCCAAAGACATTGCTTCTCGCGTAGGCAAGAGCGAGGCTTCGGTGGTTAACACGATGCGCCTTTTGAATTTGCCAGACGATGTAAAGAAAACCATGGTCAAAGAAAAGTTGTCCGAGGGTGTGATGCGTCCGCTCGTGACGATGGACGAAGCGATGATGCGCAAGGTTTTGCCAAAAATCGTGGACGAAGGCTGGACGGCGCGCAAAGTAGAGCGTTATGTAGCAGAGAACAAACAGAAGAGCTCGGCTAGACTAGTAAAAAGCGATGCCTACCGCAAAGACGAGGACGCTTTGTCTGCCAAATACAACGTGGTGGCGAGAGTTTCGGGCCGCAGTTTGACGTTTAAATGCAAGAATGATCAAGATTTAAGGGAATTGATTTTGAAGTTACAGGCTTAGGGTTGACATTTTAGCATAAGCGTGTTACAATAAAAGGTTAGGCTAAAAAATGGAAAAACCAAAAGAATCAGAAAGAGTTTTAAGGGCGGTAGAGCTTGCTAAGAAGGCTCATGAGGGCCAATTCAGGAAGACCGGCGAGCCTTATATCGTGCATCCGATGGCCGTAAAGAAGATTCTTGAAGAGTGGGGAATGGATGAAGACACGATTATCGCGGGCGTTTTGCACGACACGGTGGAAGATACCTCGGTAACGCTTGATGACATTAGAAAAGAGTTTGGCGAATCGGTAGCGTTTTTGGTGGATGGCGTGACCAAGCTTTCGACCGCGCGCGCCGGGATGCGTGACATTGATACGTATCTACCTGAGACGAAGGACAACTTTTTGCGTCTTCTGATTGCGCTTGGAGCAGATATCCGCGTGCTGATTATCAAGCTTGCGGACCGTTTGCATAATATTCGCACGCTGTCGGCCTTGCCGCCAGATAAGCAGAAAAAGATTGCCAAAGAGACTTTGGAAGTGTTTGCACCGCTAGCCGATAGGCTTAACATGGGGCAGCTCAGGGTGGAAATGAGTGATTTGGCCTTCAAATATGTGGATCCAAAGCGCTACGATTACCTCAAAAATTTGATTGAAGAGCACAACCGCCAGGCCGCTAAAAGCTTGAAAAAGATTGAGGGCGAGATTTCGGAGGCCCTTAAAAAAGAGAAAATTAAGTTTGAGCTCTCGGGTCGCGTGAAATCGATTTACTCCCTTCACAAGAAAATGGCTAAGCACAATCAAAACATCAACGAGATTTATGATCTTACTGCACTTCGCATTATTGTGGAGGACGTAACGACTTGTTATCTGGTGCTTGGCGTGATTCACTCACTTTATACGCCGATGGAAGGCCGCGTGAAGGATTATATCGCGATGCCAAAGCAAAATGGCTATCAGTCGATTCACACCACGGTGATTACTGAGGATAAGCGGGTGGTGGAATTCCAGATTCGCACGCGCGAGATGCACGAATATGCCGAGCGTGGTCTTGCAGCTAGCTTCTATTACAATGAGCAAAAGGTGACAGAGAACTACAAGGCCGGTAAAATTGAGCATTTGCCGACGAATTTGCTTTGGATTACGGAGTTGCAGCAGACGGCGGCAAAACTTCGCGAGGGTAAAAAAGTAGACCTTGAAAAGCTCAAGCTCAACTTATTTGCGGATAAAATTTTTGTATACACGCCAAAGGGCGACATTGTGGACCTGCCTAAGGGGTCGTTGCCACTAGATTTTGCCTACCGTTTGCACTCGGAAATTGGTGATCACGTGGTGGGTGTCAAAATCAACGGCAAGATGTCTAACCTCAATAAAAAACTTGAACAGGGCGACATCGTAGAGATTCTGACTTCCAAAAACCAAACACCAAAGGAGTCGTGGCTGAGTAAAATTTTTACGTCACACGCAAGGGCGAAACTACTTCACCGCTTGAACGAAAAAGAACATCAAGAACAGGGAAAAAAGAAATAATTAATACTTTGAACCGCGGCTAGCGTCGATGGTGCGCTCGGTGTCGGTGGCAAGATATTTTACAAAAATACCCTGAGCGACGGCGTCGCCAGCCTTAAATGAGACGGCTTTATCGCCTTCGTTTTGGATTTTAATAAAGATGTGGCCCTCGTTGTCCGGGTTATTATAATAGTCGGAATCAATTACGCCGACCTGGTTAACAAGGCGGATATTATATTTAAAGCCGGTGGAACTGCGAACAATAATTAGTAGCATTTCATCGGGAGCAAAGAAACTTTTGACACCGGTAGGGAGCTTAACGATCTCGCCTGGGTTGATGGTGAGATCATGAAGCAAAACGAAATCGTAGCCGGCGGCCTTTTTGGTGGTGCGCATTGGTAGGGTAAAGCTATCATATAATGCACGGTCGTCCGCGACATCTTTTTTAAATTGTTCAAAGCTTATTTTTTCGAAATCTCTCATAATAAAATGGAGCCGATGGCAGGGTTCGAACCTGTGATAGCCCCTTGGGCCGCTACACGGGTTCCCAACTAATTAAGTGTTATAAATACGAAATATGGAGCCGCTGGCAGGGGTCGAACCTGTGACCTGCTCGTTACGAATGAGCTGCTCTACCAACTGAGCTACAGCGGCACTTTTTCATTATAGCATACTCTTAAACGGTGTTTTGTTGTATAATTAGAAAAAGGAGAAATATGTCAGAGGTGGAAATTATCAAACGCCCAGACGAATCTGATAACGGTGGGCACTACACGAAGAAAAACAAAACCGGCCAAGTGATCAAGAAAAGTGCTTGGATGGCGTTTTTTGAGTCAATCGCCCTTGTAATCCTCGGGCTTCTACTCGTGATTTGGCCAAACCAGGTGGTAAGAGTGGTTGCCTATGTGATCGGCACATTCTTGGTTGTAAAAGGTGGCTTTAGAATCTTGAGTTATTTTGCTGCGAAAGGGCAGAAGGATTTCTTTAATAACGATTTGCTTTGGGGCGTGATTTCAGTGATTACTGGCGTCGTGATCCTTGTAATGGGCGAAGGCATCTTTAACGCCTTTCAACTCGTAGTTGGTATCTGGATTATTTACGAAGCTTTGGTGCGCATGAATACCGCTTTCAAGATGAGCGGCGCGGGCATTCAGGCCTGGCGCTATACGATGCTCGTGGCCCTTATCATGTTGATAATCGGTATTTTCGTGGCGGTTGGCCTCGTTACTTCGATAATTGGCTGGATTATGATTCTTGCCGGTATTGTCGGCATTGTGGGCGATGTGATGTTTATGCAATACGTGAACGCTTTGGTGGAGAAGCTAACTAAATGAAAGGCCTAAAAGAAGACTTTTTAAATATCGTGCGCAGCGACAAAGCGGTGCTGGTGTTGATGATTTTGAACTTTTTGCTTGCGGTCTTACTATTGGTTCTTTCACTAATCAATCTCAATCCAAACAGCGCCATGATTAAAACTGGATATGGTGATATTGGCGGCTACAGAGACGGTTCGTGGACCAATCAATTCACTTTTTCTTTGGCTGCAATCTTATTTGGCATCTTGCATAATCTGCTAGTGCTAAAGATTTTCCGCAAACGCGGTGCCGGCATGGCAAAATTCTTCTTGGTAACTACCGTAATGCTAATCCTCGGCGCGTTTGTGGTGATGTTTAGGCTATTAAAAGAGGGCTAATGAGAAAGAATCTGGAAATTCCAAGCGGCAAACGCACCCCGCTCTACCGGTTTTTTGAAATGTTGCCGGGGTTGATTAGCTATACGGCGATTATAATGCTTTTTGTTTTGTCGTGGATTAGCCCGATTCTCGGCGCCTGCTATTTGTTTATTATTATTGCGGCTACTTTGGTGAAAGCTATTAGCGTGGCGTTTCGCACTATACAGGGTTATGAGGTAGTGAAAAAGGCCGGCAAGGTGGATTGGCGTGGCCGGATGAAGGATCTTGAGAACCCGCACGAGGCGTTTGAGCGCTTAAGAGGCAAGTCTTCCAAGAGTTACAACTTTAATATTCACGTTGAGAACCTGAGAATGCTGACCGCGATGCAGAGCGAGTATCCAAAGCCGGAAAAGATCTATCATGCGGTGATTATGACGGCTTATAACGAAGGTCCGGAGATTTTGGAGCCGTCTATTAAGGCGATCAAAGATTCAACTTTCCCGAATGAGCGGATCATTTTTGTGATGGCTTACGAAGAGCGCGGTGGGGAAGAGATCGAAAAGACTGTGAACGACCTAGCTGCAAAGTTTAAGGGAGTGTTTAAGGAATTTATGCTAGTGAAACACCCGAAAGACATGGCTGGTGAGGTGATTGGTAAGGGACCAAACCTAACTTATGCGGGTAGTTTCTTGACCGAAAAAGTGCAAAAACTGAAGATCCCAATTGAAAACGTGATCGTGACGTCGCTTGATAGCGACAACCGTATGGCACCAAAATATTTGGACGCGGTGGCTTATGAATTCGTGGTGCACCCGAATCGTCAGAGGTTGAGCTACCAGCCAGTGTCGCTTTTTATGAACAATATTTGGGATGCGCCAGCGCCAACGCGCGTGGTGGCAGTGTCCAACTCGTTCTTCAATATTATTTCGACGATGCGCCCACACGCAATTCGTAATTTTGCTTCACACTCGCAGCCTTTGCAGGCTCTTAAAGCGATGGATTATTGGAGCAAACGTACGATCGTGGAGGATGGTCACCAATTCTGGCGCAGTTTGTTCTTCTTTGACGGCGATTATTCGGTGCTGCCGATTCGTTTGCCGATTTACCAGGATGCCGTGATGGATGAAACGCTTTGGAAGACAATGAAGGCACAGTTTGTACAGGTTAGACGTTGGAATTATGGCGCAAGCGACATCGCTTATGTGGGGGTGAGACTATTTAGGTCGCGCAGCAAACGGGGAATGCCATTCTTCCCATTACTCGCGAAGTTCTGGCGCTTGCTCGATGGCCACGTGACGCTCGCAATTATGGCGCCGATGGTGGCATTTGGCGGCTGGATTCCGTTGATTATGAATAATACTTCGCGCGATATGGTGGTTTATAATCTGCCGAGCGTGGTGAGTATGGTACAGACGATTGCTTCGATTGGTCTTCTGATTACGGTGCTGGTGTCCCTTAAAATGTTGCCACGCCGCCCGGAACGCTACCGCAAGGGCCGTACAATTTTGATGGTTTTGCAGTGGATTTTGATGCCGGTGACGTCGATTTTATATCAGAGTTTGTCGGCATTTTATGCCCAAACCCGTTTACTTCTTGGTAAATATATGGAAAAATTTGATGTAACAAAGAAAGTGATAAAAAGATGAATAAAAAACTAGTACGATTTGCCACTCTGTTATTCATATTAACGGTGGCGGTAATAACTTTTATACATTCGTTTTCTAAGGGCTTCCATTTGAACTGGTCCATTAGCCGCTACATGGGCAGCGAGCCATGGAGTGCAATATTATTTTGTTTGTCAAACTTTGTCGTGATTGCGTTGGTATTAAAATATTTATACGGCGTAAAAAGGGAACATCACCTTTCTTTACTTTGGTGGATTCTGATTCTTGTGATGGTGGTGGCTTACGTGATGCTAAGCATTTTTCCAGTTGGGCTCTTTGACGCGGCGTGGGGCCGCTTCGGTACCGTGAGTAACATTCACCAATGCTCGGCTTATACACTGTTTTTGATGATGATTTTGATCACGGCGGTGACGATGTACGAGGTTAAAAAGGGAATCATCATGCATGTTTTTGGTGCGTCTGCGATTGTACTTTCTCTTGCCGTGGTAGCAGGATTCCTGTTTGGCATAGTTTTCTTTACTGAACATATGTACATCTTGGAATCTGGCTATGTACTACTGAATTTGGTATTCTACTCGCTGATCCCTAGGGGAACGATTGAAGAAAACTAGAACCTATGCTATAATAGCCTAAGTCTAGGGTCGCTAGCTCAGTTGGCTAGAGCGTCTCGTTTACACCGAGAAGGTCAGGGGTTCGAGCCCCTTGCGACCCACCAGAATAAAAAAAGAAGCCCAACGGGCTTGTTTTTTTATTCTGCTTGGGCGGGTTCGGCCCACGGGGTTCGAATCGAGTGAGCGAAGCGAACGAGATCCCTGCCCCTTGCGACATCCCTACCTCTTGCAAAAAAACGCCCCCTCATTACGAGGGGGCAAACCTTAGGCCGATTCTTCATTTTGTCTGATTTCTTCTTCTGCTGCCAAGATAGATTCTTTCTTGGGCTTATCGCACTTAGGATTGTCGAGGAAATCCTGGATAATTTGCGTAGAGATTGGCTTGCCGCGGATTGAGCGGTAAGCAGGAGCTTTCTTTTCTTGCGAATAGTCGAAATACAGTGTATTTAAGGTGTAGGCATATTTACCTATTCCGTTTTCGTCCATTTCGGTATTAAAGACTGTCATTTCTGGCAAGATGTAAGAAGTCTCCGGTTTCCCCATTGCCTTTAAGAAGGGTTCAAGGAATGTAATTTCCCAAAACTCTTCATAAGAGCATGTCCATTCACAGGTGAGCTGTTCAAATAGCTCTCGATAAGACTGTTTAGTGATGACCTCGTTTATTAGGGATAGGTCGAGCACGATCCAACCGGCAAAGGGAATTTTAACTTCTACCCACGCGTGTTTAGTACTGTGATTCTTGGTATGATATTCTCCCTGGCAGAGCCTCGCAGACTTATAATCTTTAGCCAAAATCATAGCCAAGATTGATAACTCACGACACATGCCATAGCCGAGATAGATTTGGAACCGCCTTAATGCGTCCATTTCAAGATAGCGACGAAGTTTGAACTCATAAAAATATAGTTCGTCGGCGCGTTTTAAGATCGTGGTGCGCAGCTTATGGATGTGAAACATCTTAAGCCGGGACAACGCGGAACGCACAACTACGGCTGTTGCTAATCCTGACATAATACAGGCCGTAATAAATAGTACAGGATATTTCTTTGCCTGCCCAGCTATAAGCAGAACGATAAAGAGGATATCTGTGGACAGAATAACAATTAAACAGGTTAAATAGGTATAGTTTCTTTCAAAAGTTCTTTCTACCATTCATGTTACCACCTTTCAACAGGGATAGAACGGGCCTAGGTTTTATATATTATATAATATTATGGCCTAAAGGTCAATAATGGATATTGTGGTGAGGCTATTTTTTCTCGCAAATAATCACGAATGGTTCCATGTAACCACAGGTGTTGACGAGGGATTTTTGCATGCGCACACTGGTTGGTTTAAAGTGGGCTTTGTTGACCAGGGAAATAACATCTTCGATTTTCCACTTGAGCCAGTAAATCATGTTGTCTTCTATGGCGCCACCCTCTGGTTGGAGTCCGCTTTTTATGTAGCAAGTATTTGTGAATACTAGGAATAGTTTGCCGTTTTCGTTGAGAAGGTCATGGGCTTGCTTAAAGAAATCTAGAGCCATGTCTTTATTGAGACTTTGTAAGAGGTGGATAGCCATAATACCATCGAATTTTTGGTCGCCAAGTTGGTTTAAATCGGTGGCGCCAAGCACGATATTTTCGGCTTTCGGGCATTTTTTCTTGGCAATTTTGATCATTTCTTCGGATAAATCGGTGTTGGTGAGCTTAAAACCTTTTTTGATGAGATCTGCAGAAGCATCACCTTGGCCACAGCCAACATTTAGAACACGCTTGCCGCCGAGGGAATCGATGAATTCTTGCCAGCAGCCAAGATCGGTTATGATTTGCAGGTCTTTTTCGCCATCTTCATAGAGCTTGCCGAGCTTGTTGTAACAAACTTTATTAGTTTCGATAATTAGAGTGTTTTCAGATTCTTTTCCCATAAGGTGATTATAACACGCCTAGTCTAGGATATTATGCTACCATATTATTAAGGAGAAATAAGCGATGAATTTATACGTCTATTGCCAACCAAACGATCTATCTTCCGCTCAGATGGAGGCTTTAAATCAGAAATTCCAGAGTGTAAAAATCCTGAATCAAGCAGATTTTGCGCCGCTATTCGAGGATAATGAACCAAAAGTAATCGCTCTCGATCCAGATGTTGTTGATTGGGAGTTCAAGAATGAAACGATCGACAAGATCACAAACCTTAAAGCGATTTGTCTTGAAACTACTGGTTATGAGTGGGTGGATGGCGAATACTGCGCCAAAAAGGGAATTGTCGTAACCAATGTGCCGCACTATGCTTCTAATTCAGTGGCAGAAAAATGCGTGATGATGGCGCTCGCTTTGGCCAAAAAACTGCCGCTTTTTGAAAAAGAAGGCAAGATGAACTGGGATGCGGAGTTTGTGGGCGAGGATATGCTTGGTAAACCTACTGACATTATTGGCTTTGGCGAGATTGGTCATGCGCTTGCTAGAAAGCTAGATGGTTTGGTGGGCAGAGAAGAGATTTGCTACTATTCGCATCGCAAAGACGATCCAGAATACCATTATATGGACTTTGATAAGATGCTTGAAAAGAGCGAATACATGTTTATTACGATTTCCAAGAACAAGGAGAGCCTGGCGCTCTTTGACGATTTGTCCAAATTTAGCTCAAAAACCAAGGTGATTATCGTGGCGAATGGTTTTGAGGATGTAGCGAAGCGAATGGCGGAGCTGGCAGAAGCCGGCAAGCTGGGCGGTGTTGCTTTTGAAAGTGATGACCTAAGCAAACAGTACAATGGCAACGTTTTTGTAACTCCACATAACGCATATTACACCAGAGAGTCGCTCAAAAAGATGTTTGAGATTTGGGTAAATATAATGATTTCGACGGCAGAAACGCCAATTAACGGAGTAAATTACTGAGTAATAATTTTGTTCAATTTGCGATATTCTTCTTGTGAAATGATGTCTTTTGCATCGACTAAATCAGTGAACAAAATGCCATTATTATGGTCGATTTCGTGCTGCAAAACATGGGCCAGGAAACCGTCGGCCAGATTGCGGTGCTTTTTGCCGGCTTCGTCACGGTATTCAACGCGAATTTTGGTGTAACGTGGCACTTTGGCGTAAACTGGATTCGAGTTTTCGTCTAATACGCTGCAACAGCCTTCCCACATAGGCTCTTTTTTGCCAAAGGTTTCGATGATTTTAGGGTTAAAGTAGACTTTGTTGAAGTTGGTAAGCTCCGGACGATTAGGTGTAGGACGAATCATGACGACGGTAACTGCAAGGGGTTTACCCACCTGGATGGCACTCATACCAACGCCATATTCGCCGGCGCGCAGGGTTTCATAAATGTCGTTTATAAGAGTTTTAACTTCTTCAGAATTAATTTCAGCAACGCTGAGGTTGCGGCTTTTTACGCGCAGGGTTTGATCTGGAGTAGTTAAAACTTTTAAAACTGTCATAACTATATTATAGCAATAAAAAAGCCCTGGCGTATGCCGTTCTGCCAGGGTTAAGGGCTTTGTGTTTGGCGCCCTTTTTTGTTACTATGTCAGATTTTCCACTAAGGCAGGAAAGTCTGAAAAAGCATCCACAAATCAGATTTTCCACTTCGGCAGGAAAACCAGTAAAATCCGCCGGGTTTTCCACTTAGGCAGGAAAGCCTTAAATCCTCCGATTGACTCCATGTCCCTTCTACCATCCTTTGACGCGTCCGCCAAAGGTAAATTAATACTCTTGGCGTGCACACCAAGAGTTTTAATTTCTTGGTTCGTGAACACTTCATCAATCCCGAGCATCGCCTACTCGGTGGGCCCGATCAACTCAGCTTCGCAGTTCACCATCCTTTGACGTTTCCGCCAAAGGTAGATTAATACTTCTGGCGTGCACGCCAGAGATATTAACCTCTTGGCTTCGTGCAAAACTTCATTGACCCTGGGCAAACGGTAAATGTTGTGCCCAGTCAACGCTAATGAACCACCCTGGGTTCTAACGCACATAGCGGTACATGCTTATAGTATACAATAAAACTGCAAAAAAGTAAATAGTAACAATAATTTATTGTCGCTAACAGAGGGAAAATATATTTAAATTTGTCAATATTGCTTTGACAAACTATGTTTGCATGCCTATTGAGCGTCGCTTCGGAATAGTGTATGATTAAGACATAAGAAGGAGTTTTATGAAAAATAACCAAAAATTATTCAGTTTAATCTTGGCTGGTGTGATTGTGATCGCTGGCGTAGTGTTTGCAATAATAATGATTAATAAGAGATATGACAATCCTCTGGCTAGCGAAGAGTCAAAAGGGAATTGTAAGATTCTTGAATGTATGGAACAGCTTAACGGCAATATGTCGGTAGCTGATATTAATAGCGTGATTGGCTTTGAGGGTGAACTTAAGAGCGAAACTGAGCTTTACAAGACTTATGTCTGGGAGCTTTCCGAAAATACTTCTATCGAGGCGATGATTTCACAAAAATACGGTACAGCATCGATTGAAGCTGAATTTTCATATGACCTCAGACCAACCGGCGCCGATTTTTCAAGATGGGACGAAATTCAATCTAAGCTTAAGAAGGGTGACAAAATTACTTATGATGAATTTGTAAGTTTGGTTGGCGGCGTGCAAGGTGTGCTGGATAAGGTTGATTCATCTAGCAAAACCTATCACTGGTATAATTCCGATGGCGGATATTTGTTTGGTATCTTCAACGAAAGCGGTTATTGCACTTTGGCTTCTGGCAGATTCTAGAGTGCTTTAGATTACTACCCCTTGTCGCCCCTGTCACTTTGTGATAGAATGGCGGCAAGGGTTTATTTTTTTACCCCGAAAATTAACAATCTACACACATAATACGAGAGGAGGTGGAAACCTTGGCAAAGAAGGTTAAGAAGTCTCAAGCTGAGTTTATTAAGTTCCTAAGAGAAAGCCATATTGTTCGATTTGGCTCGTTCAAATTGAAGTCTGGAAGAATTTCGCCTGTTTTTATTGACGGAAAAGACCTCTATAAGGGCAAACAGCTGTCGAAACTTGGGCAGTTCTACGCGAAAGCCATCTATGCCCGCTTTGGAGGGAGTATCGATGTAATATGCGGTATCGCCTATAAGGGCATGCCGCTCGTAATCGCAACGGCTACAGCCCTCTATAGGAATTACGGCATTAGCGTTGATACCTGCATTTATGGCGGTGTCGATTATGAGGGCGCCAACGTTTTCCGCGGTACTAAGCCAAAAGAAGGCAGCAGGATCGTGATTATTGATGACGTCATTGTGTCTGGAGGCACGATTGAAACTGTTGTTAAGGCTATCCGCGAACAGGTATTGAATCCGATGATTCGGGGTATGTTGGTTGCGGTGGATCGCCAGGAGGTTGGCACCGACCGTACCATCACAGCTGTTCAGGAAGTTTCGCGCCGGAATATAATGCCGGTAGAAGGAATTGTTACTATGGATCAGGTGCTTAGTGTTCTTAGAGAAGAGAAAGATACTGGCCTGAGTGACGATATAAATAGAGCTATCGAGGAATATCGTCAGAAATATAGTCCTGTAGAACAGGATGATGAACACTGGAATCCGGCATAAAACGTGTAGATTGTATAAAACGGTCCTTCGGGGCCGTTTTTTCATGGGGTTTCTTGGCTCTCTCTTATTTTTATGGTATAATTGCGAGATAAAAGAAAGGATAAAGCATGGAAGAAAAAATAGAAAAAATGCGACATACGCTTAGTCATGTACTTGCTGCTGCGGTACGGGAGCTTTATCCAACTACAACATTTGGGGTAGGGCCAGCTATCGACAACGGTTTTTACTATGATATCGACTTTGGTGATGCCAAAGTTTCTGATGCGGAGCTTCCAAAAATTGAGAAAAAGATGCGTGGCATTATTGCACAGGGTTGCAAGATGGTGCGCAGGGAAGAATCTCGCGAGAACGCTTTGAAATGGGCTAAAGAAAACGGCCAAAAATTTAAGGTTGAACTGATTAATGACCTACCAGAAGATGAAACCATTTCGTTTTACGACATGGTCACCCCTGATGGCAAGGTGCTATTTACTGACCTCTGTAAGGGTCCACATGTAGAATCAATGAAAGAAATCGGTGCATTTAAATTGATGCGCGTGGCTGGTGCTTACTGGCGCGGCGATGAAAAACGCGAAATGCTTACCCGTGTTTACGGTGTAGCTTTTGAAACTCAAGAAGAGCTTGATGCTTATCTTAAACAACAAGAAGAAGCCAAGGCTCGTGATCACCGCAAACTCGGTAAAGAGCTTGATCTCTTCTGCTTCTCAGACCTCGTGGGTGCTGGTTTGCCACTCTTTACCCCACGCGGTACAATTTTGCGTGATTTACTCAATGATTTTACTCAGGGTTATCGCTTGCGTTGCAACTACAAAAAGGTTTGCATCCCACACATTGCTAACGTTGACCTCTATAAGACTTCTGGTCACTTTGAGAAATTCCCAGAACTACTCCGTTTTGTGAGCTCCGAATCTGGTGATGAACTTGCAATCAAGCCGGTAAGCTGTCCACACCACAGCCAAATCTTTGCTAGCGTACCACGTTCTTATAAGGAACTTCCAATTAAGTATCTTGAAACCACGATGGTTTATCGCGATGAACGCAAGGGTGAGCTTGGTGGTTTGTCCCGTGTACGTTCGATTACTCAAGACGATTCACACGTTTTCTGTACTGATGACCAAGTTGAGGGTGTGTTTGGCGAGTTGATTGAGTCTGCAAAAGATTTGTACGCTCGCGTAGGTATGAAACTCAGCCTCCGTTTGTCCTTCCGTGACGATGGCGATGGCTATATTGGCGACCCAGAAATGTGGGAGAAAGCCCAAAATTCGATCCAAAAGATGGCTGACAAGTTTAAGATGAAATATTTCATTGGTCTTGGTGAAGCCGCCATGTATGGCCCTAAAATGGACTTCATGGCCGAGGATGCCTTGGGCCGCGAATGGCAACTTGCTACGGTGCAGCTCGACTACGCCATGCCAAAACGCTTTGGCCTTGAATACGTTGATGCTGACGGCAGCAAAAAGACGCCTATCATGATTCACTGTGCTTTGATTGGCTCGATTGAGCGCTTTATGAGCGTGTTTATTGAACATACGGCTGGTTGGTTCCCATTTTGGTGTGCACCAGAACAGGTTCGTATCCTTACCGTGAACGATTCCGTGAACGATTATGTGGTGGATATTCGCAAGATTCTCGATGATATCGAGCTTGATGACCCTATTAAGAATAACGCGCTTCGCTATAGCCTAGATGATTCTTCCGACTCGCTTGGCAAGAAGATCAAACGTGCTACTACGTTGAAGATTCCTGCCCTTATCATTGTTGGCCCTAAAGATGTTGAGACTGGTGAAGTTACTGTACATCTCCGCGATTCTGAAGAAAAGGTCAAACTTGCTGATCTTAAAGATTTCTTACTTAACCTTAAATAATGAATAATAACTTGCCTAGATACAACGGACCGGTGGTAGTCATTTTGGGGCCCACTGGTTCGGGCAAGACTGGGGTGTCTATTAAGATTGCCAAAGCCGTAAATGGCGAGGTGATTTCGGCAGACTCCCGCGCCATCTACAAGGGAATGGATATTGGCACCGCTAAACCGAGCATTGAAGAGCAAGACGGTGTGCCACATTTTGGTATCGACCTGGTGGAGCCTGGTGAACGCTTCACGGTGGCGGATTGGAAGGCCTATACTGAAGAGAAAATCGAAGAGATTAGATCTCGCGGTCACGTACCAATGGTAGTTGGCGGGACCGGTTTATATATTGATGCTTTGGTGTATAACTACCAGTTCAAAAATGATGGTGAGCGTAGTGAAATTAACCCATATCATCGCAAAGATAACGCCAAAGAAATGACAGACAGAAAAACCATTTGTACAAATTATTTACTAGTTGGCGTAAAGACGGATCCAGAGGTTTTAAGGGAAAGATTGGCTGTTCGGGCTGAACAAATGTTTTGCACGGAACTCTACGACGAAACGCAAAAAATGGTAGAAAAATACGGTTGGGATTCGCAGGCCATGAAAAGCAATATTTATCAGTTTGTCTGGCAATATTTGAGTGGAGAAATTAGTTTAGAGCGGGCAAAAGAACTATTTATTTATGACGATTGGCATTTAGCGAAGCGGCAGTTAACATGGTTTAAACGAACACCGGAAATAAATTGGTTGCCGCTTGAAAAAATTTATTCATTCGTGCTACAATGTATTTAGAATGAGCAAAGAAAATAGCACACCAACTGAAAAACTATTTGGCTCGAAGACTCGGGCAAAATTATTACAACTTTTCTTTGAAAGTCCGGAGAAATCTTTTTACGTGCGTGAGATGGCACGTGTAATCGATGAACAAATTAATTCCGTTCGCCGTGAACTACTCAATTTGGAAAGCATCGACATCATTAAAAAAGAGACTTTTGACAATAAAATTTATTACTCAGCCAATAAGAAACATCCATTCAGCCATGCAATGATTGAAATCTTTGCCAAAAAGGATGGTGGCAAGCAAGAAAAGGAAGCAAAAGAAAGCATTTGGGAAACGCTTTGCCGCCCAGTTAAAAACTATCTTAGTGGTCTTGTAGTTACTAATCGTTTGCCAGGCCAAGATGGTGTTGACCTCTTGATTATCGGCGATGACCGCACTAAGAAGCTTACCCGTTGGGCTGAAGTTATCGAGAAAAAACAGGGCAAACCAATCAATTATGTGATTATGTCCCCAGAAGATTTTGTTTATAGGAAGAGCGTCCGTGATAGGTTTGTGATGGACGTGATGGAAATGGAAATCACCGAAATCGTTGATCCAGAGAAAATCATAAAAGAAAGGTAAAAAATGTTTGAAATTGAAAGCAAAAATCCAGACGAAGTGACGATTATCACCAAAAAAACATCGATTACTTTTAATATTGCTGATGCCACAGTAGATGCAGGCCTAATGGTTGGCAAAATCACTGGCCCTGGCGAGTTCGAAATCGGTGATGCTACTGTGCGTGGTATTCCTACTGAGGGCGGCAAAACCATTTATGATGTTGAAATTGGTGGTGTGCATACCGGTA
Source organism: Candidatus Saccharimonadota bacterium (assembly GCA_024699125.1). Taxonomy (GTDB): domain Bacteria; phylum Patescibacteriota; class Saccharimonadia; order Saccharimonadales; family Saccharimonadaceae; genus Nanosyncoccus. The sequence continues at coordinate 17,434 of JAILQE010000005.1, read as the reverse complement.
TTGTTGGTCCAATTGAAGAAGGCCTCGATGATCTTGGTGTGGCCGACATTCTTTGTACCTCTTCGCTTAGAGCCGTGCGCGAAATCGAACCAAAATTGATTGTTTCGATGGGCAACGTCGATAGTATGGTAGCCGAGCTAAAACTTAGCGCTCGTACTGATAAGAAACTCAAAGTAAGAGGCCTAGATAGTTTGCCAACTGTTAGAGAAATCGTAGTTTTAAACTAGGAATCTTAGGGTGCAGGTAGCAGAAATAATTATTGTCCTCGTAATCATCGTGGTTTCGGTGGTTTTGCATGAGCTAGCTCATGGGGTGGTGGCTTACTGGTTGGGCGATAGAACTGCCAAGGAAGCTGGCAGACTCAGCCTTAACCCCTTAAAACATATCGATCCATACATGTCTATTTTGGTGCCAGTATTATTATATGTAATGAATGCGCCGGTTTTTGGTGGTGCTAAACCAGTGCCAATTAATACGCGTAATCTCAAATGGCACGAGTGGGGAATGGCGCTTGTAGCGGTGGCCGGCCCGCTTACAAACTTCTTACTTGCTTTTATTTTCTTCCTAATTGGTCATTTTACGGGGATGATTTATGGGTTCGACCTTACTGGGTTCTTCTTCCAACAGATGGTACTAACTAATCTTGGCTTCATGATCTTTAACTTGATTCCGATTCCACCTCTTGATGGCTCAAGGATTTTGTATGCTATTTCGCCAGATATAGTACGCAGATTCCTCTTGCAGATGGAGACTTATGGCATCTTTATTGTGTATGCACTAATCCTAGTCTTTGGTAGCGCTTTCTCGAGTTTGATGGCGGGTGGCGTCAACGGTATCCTGAACTTTTTCTACTGGGTCGTTGGTGTGCATGTGGTATAATTAAGGTAGCCCTATCGGCAGCATGATTTTCCTGAATAATCATGTTTTAGGGATTTCGTGGCTTACATCCGTGGATGTATCGCATAAGATTTTACCCACCTTGTATCTATTACGGGGAAAACAGGCTGATAGGGTTTTATGATAATAATGGTGGGACATGAAACAGAGAATTCGTGTAGTTGGGATTATTAGAAACTCGGATGGGGTTTTAGTTTTGAAACGTAACCGTGGTCGCAGTGAGGCCCCGGTTTTTTGGGAACTTCCAACTGGTAAGATCTCCTTTGGCGAACAACCAGAGGAGGCAATGGTGCGCTCTCTAGCGGAGAACGTTGGGCTTTCTGCCACCTCTTTAAAACTTAAAGATGTGGTAACATTTATGGCGCTCGAAGGCTCGAGCCAGCTGAGTAATTTATATATAGTATATGAAGTACAAGTGCCGGACGGGGCAAAACCAGACCCGCGTGACAGATACACGGCTTACAAATTCTTGCGCGATCCAATCGCGGCTGGCGTGAAGCTTAACGAAGCCACCATGATGGTATTTGAGATTGAAAACGGTCATATTAGCATTAATAAAGTTTCGCCAAGAGATACGGCGAATTCGGCTACGGTGTATGTGGATGGCGCCTCAAGAGGAAATCCGGGTCCATCTGGTGTGGGGTATGTGGTGGTTTCCGAAACTGGCGAGGTTTTGAAACAGGGTGGCGAGTTTATCGGCTTTGCTACTTCCAGGGTGGCAGAATACTATGCGCTTGAAGAGGGCATGAAAGTGGCGATTGATATGGGTTTGAAATCGGTGCGCTTTGTGACGGATAGTTTGATGGTAGCAAACCAGATGAACGGTATTTTCCAGATTAAAAATCAAGATATCTTGCCAATCTATGAGGATGTTCAAAAATTACTGGATGATTTTGAGGTGGTAGCCTTCTCACATGTGCCGAGATCGCAGAATGCAGCGGCAGATAGGGAAGCCAATTTAGCCATCGATCAGATGTTGAAAAATTAGGGATTTTTTGCTAAAATATAGGGGAGCTTGAAAGATGACCGCTTGGGTTACCAAGAGGAAAGTCCGGGCAGCAAAGAGCACGGTAGTCGCTAACGGCGACCGTTCGCAAGAATAGGGAAAGTACCACAGAGACAATACTACCTGTTTTACAGGCAAAGGTGAAAAGAGTGAGGCAAGAGCTCACAGTGTGATGTGGCGACACGTTACAGAGGCAAACCCTACTGGCTGCAAGGAGTGCTAGATACCCTGACTCGGGGATGCACGCTCACCGCTTGAGCGCTATAGCAATGTAGCGTCTAGATAGATGGTCATCGTCTATACTTTGTATAGATACAGAACCCGGCTTATCGATAGCTCATTTAAGTCTGTATAAGACAAAAAAATATCACCCTTTGGGGTGATATTTTTTATTGCAAATTTATTTTGCAGCTTTTTTGTCGTCTAAAAGACCTTTTTTCTTCAAAGTCCTAAGGGCTGAAGTAGAAACGTTGCATTTTACTTTTTGGCCGTTGATAACCAAAGTACGTTTGGTGACATTTGGTTTGAAGACTTTGCGAGTGTGGCGTTGGGAGAATGAAACGTTGTGACCGTACATTTTACCTTTGCCGGTAATTTCACAGATAGCCATATTATTTCTCCTTTACCGTATTAACAATTTGTGCAAAAGCTTTTGGATCGTTAACAGCGAGGTCAGCGAGAACTTTGCGATCGAGATTGATGTTTTTAGCTTTCATACCAGCGATGAGCTGAGAGTAGGAAAGACCAAGTTCGCGAGAAGCGTTGTTGATACGAGTGATCCAGAGAGCTCTTAAATCACGTTTTTTATTGCGGCGATCGCGATATGAATAGCGAAGAGCCTTGATGACGCCTTGATTGCCCAAGCGGAAGCTACGGGTGCGGGCGTGTTGCATGCCTTTAGCGGCAGTTAAGATTTTCTTATGTTTCGCATGTGCTGCGACTCCACGTTTGACTCTCATGATTAAACTCCTAATGCAGTTTTAACGTTTTTCTTGATTTTGCCGTTGATAACTGCAGCAGTTTTCATGTTGCGTTTGCGGGCTTTAGATTTTTTGGCAAGAATATGGTTGCCGTAGGCACGCTCGCGAACAAGCTTACCGGAGCCGGTAATTTTGATGCGCTTAGCAGTGCCCTTATGGGTTTTAAGTTTTGGCATATTATACCTTTCCTACTTTAGTTGATGTTTACGGCGCTTTGGGGTGTAGGGAACCGTTGGGCGTCATTTTATTTGCAGGTCTTTTTTATGCTCAACACACAAAAAATCGACTTGTGATGATTATTATAGCAAAGACAGAGTAAAAATGCAAGATTATTTGCGGCGAATACCGATCGAGAGGTTGCGGCCGTTGAATTGAGACTTGCCATCGACGATAGCGTCGTCTTTGAGCTCTTCAAGAATACGATTTAAGAGTTGTTCGCCGATTTCTTTGTGGGCCATTTCGCGGCCACGGAAGACAATCAGGATTTTAACGTGGTCACCATCTTCAAGAAAACCGCGGATTTTGCGGATTTTGATATTAAGATCATTATCGCTAATCTTGAGACCGATTTTCATTTGCTTGAGCTCGGATTGTTTTTCGCGGGCTTTTTTGCGGTTTTTGGCCTCTTCTTTCATCTTTTGGTATTGGTATTTGCCCCAATCGATGACTTTTACAACTGGAGGGTTGGCATTGGCAGCGATCTCGACGAGGTCTACACCTTGCTCTTTGGCAAGAAGCTGAGCTTCGCGGCTAGACATAATGCCGAGTTGTTCGCCACTGGCACCAATAACGCGGACTTCCGGATAGCGGATTTCGCCGTTGATTTTGGTGCGGTTGAGTGAATTGCTGATAGTGATCCTTTCTAATCTTTTTATCTGGGGTGATTATACCAAGTTTTTCAGGTAATTTCAAGGGGAATTAGCGTTTTCTGAAGTTGAGCGCTTCAGTGATGTGGGCGGTTTTGATGGTGCTTGAACCGTCTAAGTCCGCAATGGTACGAGCGACCTTGATGGTTTTGAAATAGGCACGGGCGGAAAGGTTGAGCCTTTCGGACGCTTCGGCAAGTAAGCGTCTGGCTGCTGGTTCTAAAACGAGTAATTTTGACACTTCAAAGGACGAAAGCGAGCTATTAAAGATGCCGGGGCGGCCGTAACGTGCTTGTTGGGCTTTGATGGCGTTATTTATTGTGTTTTTTACAACGTCGTGCTGTTTTCTATCTGTTATTTCGTTGTTTATGAGTTCAGTATTTTTTACTTTTTCGACTGTAATATTAAGGTCTATGCGGTCAAAAAGTGGGCCGGAGAGCTTTCTTTTGTAGTTCTGGATCTGCGTGGTGGTGCAGGTGCACCGATGAGTTGGGTCGCCGTAATAACCGCATGGACAGGGGTTCATTGTGGCGATCAGCATGAAATCGGCAGGATAGGTAGTTTTCTCGCCGGCGCGGGCCAGGGAAATGGTTTTGTCTTCCAGGGGTTGGCGGAGCGATTCTAGGGTAGCTCGTGGAAATTCGGGGATTTCATCTAGAAAGAGAATGCCCTTATGAGCTAATGAAATTTCTCCAGGGGTAATGCTAGCGCCACCGCCCACGAGCGAGATTAAACTAGAGGTATGATGGGGGCTTCTAAAGGGGCGGGAACTAATGATCTCGTCATTTGTGAGACCAGCCAGGGAGTAGATTTTGGTGATGTCGATCTGCTCCTCTTCGGTGAGATCCGGCAGTAAATTTGCGGCAGCACGGGCGAGCAGGGTTTTGCCAGCCCCTGGTGGCCCGGAGATGAGGATATTGTGATGCCCAGCCACGGCAATTGCCATGGCGCGTTTGGCTAGCTCTTGGCCCCTAATATGGTCTAGAAACGGCCCAAGCGAGGCCGTAGGAGCCGTTTTAAGCCCGGTTTTAGAATTAGACGCATTAGTTAGCGGCTGGAGGTTTTTGAGTTGTAAGAACAAGCTTTTTAGCGTTTTTACGCCATATATTTCGACGCCTTTCACTAGCTGTGCTTGCGGGAGATTCTGAATTGGCACAAACACTTTGCGAGTGCCAGAATTCTTGGCCAATTCGACGATATTGATGATGCCTTTCACGGGGCGAAGCTCGCCAGTTAAAGAGAGCTCTCCCACGAACAAACTACCCTCTAGGTCTCGTTCGAGTAGCTGGCCAGAGAGGACTAGCACCGATAACGCAATGGGTAGGTCTAGAAATGAGCCGTTTTTTAGGAGATCTGCTGGGGCGAGATTGATGGTGATCTTTTTGCTCGGGAACATAAACCCAGAGTTCAAGATGGCGCTTTTGACACGTTCCTTGGCTTCATTGATGGTTTTATTGGCCATGCCGACGATGTTAAAAGCGGGGAGGCCGCGGTTGATATCGCCCTCAACCTCGACTAGCCGGCCCTCAAAACCGTAAGGAATGGCAGAATATATTTTTGCGATCATGAGCCCTAGATAGCATGGGGGTGAAAATTTTACAACCGGGGCCACATTTTTTAAGCCTAGCATTTTAGAAAATAAGCCTAGGCGGTATTGAGTTTTTAAGGGAAGCGTGCTATAATAACAGATAGTTGGGGCTGACAAAGCTTAGACGGATTATTAACAGATATCAGGCGCGTCGATTGAATACCGTAAGTATTAAATAAGTGCTAAAAACACTAAGCTAACGCATGTTGCATACATGCCAGCTTTTGCCTAATTTATATCTATAGGCTGGTTCGGATTTAAGGTTCCGTAGGATTCGAATTATCATACAACGGGAATAAGGTGATTTAACTGACGACAAGTTGCTCGAAAATTTAGTCATGGCGTCTAGCAGTTTGGTTTGTTGCTGCTGCTAGTATCCGCCGAGATGAAACAGCAGACTATACGCGTAGAATGATATCCACGTGATTTTTCGGACCCGGAGGCAGTATCCGGCAGCTCCACCACATAGGCTTGAACTTTCTTTGAAAGAAAGTTTAGCAAAGAACTTAGTATTAAAAACGAATCGAAAGTGAATTCCGATTCGTTTTTTGATCATTAAAAATCGCTACGTGATTTTTGTAAAAACTAACATAAAAAAATGTCATTAAGCAAGTGAAAAGACCGGTAACTGCGAGGAAAACCGGTCTTTTCGTGTAGAGTGTGGAGTTATTTTGGCTATATTTTTGTTTTTGACTTCCGAGTAATTTTTTTATTCAGAAGTTACCTCTATAATAACGTGAAAAAATGCTTATGTCAACACTTTTTTTGAACAATTTTTGTATATTTTTTGCCGAGTTTTCCACAGGTTTTAGATGGTTAATAATTTTATGATTTTAGTAATTTGGGGGAATCGAAGTGTGAAAAAAAATTAATGAAATTTTTGTAAAATTTTTAATAGATTTTTTGTTGGATTTTTGAAAACTGAAAACGAATTTTTGTGCGATCGCGTGCGTTTTGTGTGATTTTTGGCGTATAAAATTTTGTGACAAATTTTGGCCGTCGTGTTGAATTAAAAACAAAACGAGGCCTAGTAAAACAATGCATGTTCCATGAAACAAAAATTAAAAACAATGGCATTCCAGAACAATGTCGGAATTACATTGCTGGCGTTTTTGGGCTATAAAATATTTGCACGCGGGTGTTGAGTTATTAAAAATATAGTACAGGGAAAATGTTGTAAATAGTGTGTGTAATTTTTGCAACAATGGGGTCAAAATGTGGGTTATGTTGTAAAAAATACAACAAAAATCTAACAGAGTAGTAACAGAATACGGTGTTGTAAATAATACAACACAAATTCGGGCACATAAGCTTGAAGTTTTTAACAGGTTATGCTAATATGAAATCAGTCGAGATGACTAAGATAAAAAACTAAAAACAAAAGGAACTTTAAAATGAAACGAAAGACTTAAAACCGCATTTGGCGGGTGAAAAGGTAATTTCTAGCCATAAATTACATCATTAGGAATTACCTAGAGCTCCGCCAAGGGCGTTGAGCGCGTTGGTAAATCTCTTATTAGCACATTCCAAAACAAACACAAACATAAACAAGAATAAGAGAAAACACTAACAAGGATCAATGCTTCACTATACGTGAAGCGGTCAAAAGAGAGAATAGCGGGGTTACGGTTGCGGCCTAAAGTAATTGTATAATGCGCCGGATAACCGCCCGCTTTCTCCCATAAAGTACATTAAGGGGGAATCGCAGTTAATATTACTTGGGGGCTACAAACAGTTGTGATACAATATGGTTATGAAGCATAACCGGATTATCATTCTTACAAGCATCATCAGCTTGGCTGTTTTAATCTTAATGCTAAATCTTACATCTCCGACGGAAATTGGTCCGTCTGGGGTTTTATTATTTTTTACAACAGTTTATGTCTTTATCTTTGGCGTGATGACTTTCTTGATCAAGTTATTCTATAAATTGGCTTTAAAACGCAACTCTTTCAGAAACAAGGATTACCTCTATGCAGCAGTGGCGGCATTTGGGCCAGTAATGCTTCTTATCGCGCGGTCTTTTGGTGCGGTTACTCTCTGGACGATATCTCTTATTGCGGTTTTCGTGGCTTTAGCGGAGTTTTTTGTGTGCAAACGGATTTAACTGTGGTAAAATAAGCATATGGATAATGGTCGTAATCAGGTAAATGGCTTCAATCCGGAGGTTTTTCAAGGTCAAACCCCGAATCCTTTTGAGATGAGCCCGGATTTACAGGCGACTGGCAACAAGATTTTGAATTTTAACCCTGAAAACGGCCCAATAACTGCTGAGGCTGGCCCACAGATTGGTGGCGAAATGCCACAGATGGGTGTCGTGATGGATGTCCCTGGTGGCACGCAAGAGATGCCTGGCGCAATTACTTCTTTCAATCCCGACGTGATCAAAACCGATAAGAAAACCGGTCTATCTGAGGGTGGCGTAAGGGCTATCGAGGCTGAGATGAGCGAGCTTGGTAACACCGGTGATGCTAACAAGTTTTATGAGGATATCAGGGAAGGCTTAATGCCGGCAAACCTAAAATCGTTTGGTAAGGAAATAGGGAAGGCATCGTAATGGAACTCTGGGTGGTGATTACGGTTCTGGTGGTAGTAGCTCTTCTTGCGATTACAACGGCGATTTTGGTGTTCGTTCGCATTTCTTCTCTTAGGAAACACAAAAAATATGAACGTGGCCTCAAGATGGTGCCACTTCTTATCCATTTGCCACCAACTACGGATGATATTCAACAGGGTGGGCGCGACGAACGCGATCTAACCGGCGAGATCGTTTCCCAGGCACAGGTGATGTATTCGATCTTGGCGTCTACTTTAACCAAGGGCAACAATGCAAGGCTCTATGGCCAGAGACATTTTTCGTTTGAAATTATCGCCAAAGAGGGAATTATTCGTTATTACGCGATTGTGCCAGCCGTGTTAACAGAGACGGTGCGCCAAGCAGTTCAGGCTGCTTATCCTACAGCGCGTGTTGAAGAGCGGATGGAAGAGAATATCTTCTCTAAAGAGGGTAAGCTTGATGGCGTGTCTGGCGCAGAGCTGAGCCTTAAAAAGAACGGCTATCTGCCAATCGCCACTTATGAAGATACTAGGCGTGATGCTAGCATGGCAATCTTGAACGCTTTGTCGCTCGTGGGCAAAGGCGAAGGTGCGGCTGTACAAATTTTGTTCCGCCCTGCAAACAAAAAGTGGAGTGAGCCGGCCAAAAAATATGTCGAAAATACACAAAAAGGTAAAAAGACCAAAACAATTGGTGCATCGATTGGCGATTTGGTTTCTGATGTCTTGTGGGCACCGATCGAAGTGCCAAAAGAACACGAAAAGAAATCCGAAGAATCTACCCAGATTACGACTATCAAACAAGATGAGCTTAACGCAGTAGTCAATAAGATGCGTTACCCGGCCTTTGAAACATTGATTAGGGTAATTGCAAGCGCACCAAATAAGGCTAGGGCAGATGCAGTGATGGGTGGTGTAGTATCGGCATTCTCGCAGTTTGATTCTCCTACCTTGAACGGCTTTAAAGTAAATACTTTTAAGGATCCAAAGAAGTTGGTTGTTGACTATACTTTCCGCTTTTTCCCCTTAAAAGTGTGTTCAAATATTTTGAACAGTGTGGAGCTTGCATCTATCTTCCATTTGCCAGAGCAAAATGCGATTCCAAACTCGCAAGTTGAACGTCAGTTGACTAAACAGGTGGATGGCCCAGCTAGATTAGCTACTGAGGGTGTGCTGCTTGGTACTAATGAATTTAGAGGCATTAAAAAGCAGATTTACCTTGATGACGATAACCGCCGTCGTCACATGTATGTAATTGGTCAAACTGGTATGGGTAAATCTGTATTTCTCGAGAATATCGCTTACCAGGATATGATGGCGGGGCGTGGCTTTGCTTTTATCGATCCGCACGGTGATGCCGTAGAAGCATTGCTCCAGCGTGTGCCACAAGAGAGAATTGACGATGTGATTTACTTTGATCCGGCTGATATTGAGCATCCGGTAGGTATGAACATGTTTGAATTCTCAGATCCGGATCAGAAAGACTTTATCGTGCAAGAGGGTATTAACATGCTTCAAAGCCTCTTTGATCCGCAAAACCAAGGCTTCTTTGGGCCACGCGGTCAGCACATGTTCCGTAACGCCGCCCTTCTTCTCATGTCTGATCCAAATGGTGCTACCTTCGTAGACATTCCGCAATGTTTCACCGACCCAGAGTTCGTGAAGTCTAAATTGAAGTACGTAACAGATAAGGCTGTGTACGATTACTGGACCAAAGAGTTCCCAGCCTCGCAGAAATCTAACGATGCCGGTGAGGTGATTACGTGGTTCGTATCAAAATGGGGTCCATTCCTCTCTAATACGATTATGCGCAATATCTTGGGTCAGGCAAAATCTGGCTTCAATATTCGCGAAATTATGGATAATAAAAAGATCTTCCTGGTGAACCTCTCTAAAGGTCGCTTAGGGGATCTTAACGCGCAGCTTCTTGGTATGATCTTCGTGATGAAGTTCCAACAGGCCGCTATGAGCCGCGCTGATATTCCAGAGCACGAACGTAAAGATTTCTGTCTCTACGTGGATGAGTTCCAGAACTTCGCAACAGAGAGCTTTGAGTCGATTCTATCTGAAGCTCGTAAGTATCGCTTGAACCTCATCGTGGCCAACCAGTTTATGACGCAGCTTACCGATAAGATTAGGGAAGCAATTCTCGGTAACGTGGGTACGATTATCTGTGGTCGTGTAGGTGTGACGGATGCCGAGCTGATGGTGAAGGCCTTTACGCCAACCTTTACGGCTGAGGACCTTACCAAGACGCCAAACCACGCTGCTATCTGTAAAGTGATGATGTTTGGTATGCCGTCCGCGGCCTTTACAATGAATCTCCCTGCTCCAATGGGTGAGCCAAACGAAGAGTTAATGAAGAATCTTAAGGTTTACACTGCCGCTAAGTATGGCAAGACTAGGGCAGAGGTGGAGCGTGAGATTAATGAACGTTGGAATGCGGTAGACAGGGAAAAAGCCGCTGTGGCCGAGCAGGAAGAGAAGCAACAAAAGGGTGGATTCTTAGATGATTGGCTTAAAAAGCACCCTGGAGGGGCCCCAGAAGCGCCTGCAGCGCCAGCCGAGCCACAACCAGCTGCTATGCAGCCAATTCAGGAACCGCAACAGATACAGACGCCGCTAGGGCCGTCAGGAATGCCTTCAGAAGCGCCTGAAACTCCAGCCGCGTCACAGGACCCATTTGGCTTGTAAAAACGCGTCCTAGGGTTGATTTTTACGGCAATGGGGGGTATACTGGAATGGTATATATATTAAAAGTTGAGGTAAAACAAAATGTCCGACAAAGCGGAAGCTTATGACTCGTCTGAGATTCGGGTGCTTGAGGGTTTGGAGCCAGTTAGGCTGCGCCCTGGGATGTATATCGGTTCTACCGGTTATGATGGGCTACATCACTTGGTCAAAGAGATCGCAGACAACTCTATCGATGAGGCAATTGCGGGTTACGCAAACAAAATCGATATCACAATATTAAATGACGGCGGTGTAAGGGTCGACGATAACGGGCGTGGTATTCCTGTAGATATCCACCCAAAAACCAAGAAATCTACCCTTGAAACCGTGCTTACAGTACTCCACGCCGGTGGTAAATTCGGTGATGGCGGTTACAAAGTATCATCTGGCCTTCATGGTGTAGGCTCTTCGGTGGTAAACGCCCTTTCTACCCACATGATCGCCGAGGTCTACCGCGATAAGAAGACTCACCATATTGAGTTTGATACCGGTAAAACCACGATGGATCTCAAGGTTACCCCAGGAGCACCAAAAGAACACGGTACTTCTATCACCTTCTATCCAGATCCAACTATCTTTAAAGAAACCACAACTTTTGATTACGACTGGGTGTCGAACTATGCTCGCCACCAAGCCTATCTTACTAAGGGGATTTTGATCACCGTCAACGATGAGCGCACTGGTGCGCACGAATCATTCTACTTTGAAGGCGGTATTAGAAGCTACGTCAAACGTTTGAACAACGGTAAAGAGGTGCTTTCGGACGACATCTTTTACGTAGAGAAGAAAATCGAAGATTCTGAAGTAGAAATTGCTTTGCAATATAATGATACTTTCTCAGAAATTTTGAAACCATTTGCTAACAACGTTCTTACCCCAGATGGCGGTATGCACGTAGTTGGTTTTCGTTCTGGTTTAACCCGTACCATTAATGATTATGCCCGTAAAAACGGCCTCCTTAAAGAGAAAGAAGAAAACCTTTCTGGTGATGATATCAAGGAGGGCCTTACCGCTGTTATCTTGGTCAAACTTCCGGATCCACAGTTTGAAGGTCAGACCAAGAACAAACTCGGTAACCCAGAAATTCGTGGTTATGTAGATAAGGTAATGACCGAATACTTTGGTTACTACCTCGAGGAAAACCCAGCTATTGCTAAGAAAATCGTTGGCAAAGCCGCGCTTGCCGCTAGGGCCCGCAAGGCCGCTAGGGCAGCTCGCGATAACATCATCCGCAAGGGTGCCTTTGAAGGCTTGAACTTGCCATCAAAGCTTGCCGACTGTTCATCTAGAAACGCTGAAGAGTGTGAGCTCTTTATCGTAGAGGGTAACTCTGCTGCAGGTTCCGCTAAGGAAGGTCGCGATTCCAAGATTCAGGCAATCTTGCCACTGCGTGGTAAGGTGCTTAACACCGAGCGCGCTCGCCTTGATAAAATGCTAGCCAACGCCGAGCTCGTATCCCTGATTAAGGGTCTTGGTGTAGGTATTGGTGACCAATTTAATATCGAAGGTCTTCGTTATCACAAGATTGTATTCATGACGGATGCCGATGTCGATGGTTCACATATTTCCACCTTGCTTCTCACTTTCTTCTTCCGCTATATGCCGGAGGTGATTAAGGCTGGTCACGTTTATCTTGCTAAACCACCGCTATTCGGCCTGATTAAGGGTACTGGCAACGGCCGCAAGATCGACTATATTTATGATGAACAGGCTCTAGAAGAAACTTTGACCAAGAAGATTGAAGAAAGAAAAGCCGCTGGCACCAAGATTAACGAAGAAGATGAACGCTTTAAGCAAGCCGGTTACACCGCACAGCAACGCTTTAAGGGTCTTGGTGAAATGGACGCAGCGCAGCTTTGGGAAACCACAATGAACCCAGCTAACCGCGTGCTAATCAGAGTCAACATTGAAGATGCCGAAAAGGCCGACGCCATCTTCACGAAGTTGATGGGCGACCAAGCTGATTTACGTAAAAACTTTATTCAGGCAAGGGCCGCTTCGGTTAACCTTGATGATCTGGACTTTTAAGGAGGAAAGATGGAAGACGACAACAAAAAAATCGAATCCGACGAAGGCAAACACATCGATTTTGGTGGTGATATCGAGCAGGTTGAAGCCGTAAAAGCTACCGATGGTGAAGTGATCACCGAGGATGGTATCGAGCTTCGCACCGTAGAGAACACGATGGAAGATTACTTCCTGCGTTACTCTTTGTCTGTGATCGTAGACCGCGCACTCCCAGATGTACGCGATGGTCTTAAGCCTGTGAACCGCCGTATATTATATGCAATGAACAAAAACGGCTGGAAAGCCCCACACGCTACGGTGAAATCCGCTCGTATCGTCGGTGAGGTGATGGGTAAGTACCACCCACACGGTGATTCTTCGATTTACGATGCCATGGTGAACCTCGCGCAACCATGGAAGATGCGCTATACCCTAGTTGAAGGCCAAGGTAACTTTGGTTCGATGGACGGTGATGAAGCCGCTGCATCTCGTTATACTGAGGCTCGCCTTGATAAGGTAGGTGCTGAGCTTTTGGCTGACATCGAGAAGGAAACTGTAGATTTTCGTGATAACTTCGATGGTACCGAGAAAGAGCCAGCAGTTTTGCCGGCCGCTGTGCCAAACATTCTCTTGAACGGCCAGATGGGTATCGCCGTAGGTATGGCTACCAACATTCCACCACACAACCTTGGTGAGTTAGTCGATGCTACCGTGGCCCAGATTGATAATCCAGAAATCTCGCTTGAAGGCTTGATGAAATATGTCAAAGGCCCAGATTTTCCTACTGGTGCTGAAGTTTATGGTGGTGCGCCAATGAAACAGGCTTACGCAACCGGTAAAGGTTCGGTAACGATTCGTGCCGTAGCCAATATCGAAGAGCGCAAGAATGGTCGCTACAACATCGTGATTACAGAGGTGCCTTACGGCATGAGCAAGGAAGACTTCATCGATAAGGTGCGTGATTTGGTGCTGGCTAAGAAGCTTGATCACATCGCTGATGCTCGTGATGAGTCGGCTCGCGGTAAGATCCGCGTGGTGGTAGAGCTCAAGAAAGACGCTTTCCCGAAGAAGATTTTGAACCAACTCTATAAGTTGACTCCACTTCAGACTTCGTTCCACTACAATATGTTGGCACTTGTTGATGGTATTCAACCTCGTATTCTTGGCCTCAAAGAGATTTTGGCAGAGTTTATTAAACACCGCCAGAAGGTGATTCGTCGCCGTACCGAGTTCGACCTCAAGAAAGCTAAAGAACGTGCTCATATCCTCGAGGGTTTGAAGATTGCTCTTGATAACATCGATGAGGTGATTAAGGTAATTCGCGCCTCTTATGATGATGCCGATAAGCAACTCATGACGCGCTTTGGCCTCTCTGAAATCCAGGCAAACGCTATCCTTCAGATGCAGCTTCGCCGTTTGCAAGGTCTCGAACGCGACAAAATCGAAGAAGAGCTCAAGCAACTTCACGAGCTTATCAAGAAACTCGAAGCTATTCTTGCTGATGAAAAAGAGGTGCTTCGCGTAGTCAAGGAAGAGCTCATCGCTATCAAAGAGAAATACGACGATCCACGCCGCTCCAAGATTATTAATCATGAAGTTGGTAAGTTCTCCGAAGAAGAGTTGATTCCAGAGGAAGAGAGCGTAATCCTGCTTACTACCGAAAACTACATGAAGCGTGTACCGCAAAACGACTTCCGTCGCCAAAACAGAGGTGGCAAAGGCAAACGCGGTATGACCACTAAGGAAGAAGATGTGATTGCACAGATTATTACGGCTAACTCGCACGATTATCTGTTGTTCTTCACTAACCAAGGTCGTTTGTTCCGCATGAAAGCTTACGAAGTGCCACAGGCATCACTTTCTGCCAAGGGTACTGCCGCGGTGAACATGCTTAACATGCATCCAGAAGAGAAGATTACTGCCATCATCAAACAAGGTGACGCCGGTGAAAATCAATATCTCTTTATGGCTACCAAGAAGGGCACCATCAAGAAGAGCGCAATCAAAGACTTCTTTAATGTTCGCTCTAACGGTTTGATCGCTATCAAGCTCGACAGCGGTGATGAACTCCGCTGGGTGAAAGAAACCACCGGTGAGCAGGATATCGTAATCTCTACCTCCGCTGGTCAAGCCACTCGCTTCAACGAAAAAGAGGTGCGCGTGATGGGTCGCTCAGCGATGGGTGTACGCGGCATGAGACTCCGTCCAAAAGATGAAATTGTCGGTATGGATGTGATTACTGATCCAAAGCAAAAGTTGATCGCGGTATCTGCCAACGGTTACGGCAAAGCCACCCTAGTCGCTAACTTCCCACCACACAAGCGTGGCGGCGTAGGTATTAAGGTGGCTACGGTTACGGCCAAGACTGGTCCAATCGTAGCAGTTCACACCTTAGATCCACTCGCCAAAGAGGTGATCATGATGTCTACCAAGGGTCAAGCAATCCGCGTAGCAATGGCTGAAATCCCAACGCTTGGTCGCGCTACCCAGGGTGTTCGCATTATGCGCATGGCCGAAGGCGACACTGTAGCCTCTATCGGTATCGTGCTTCCAGAGGAAGAAGACGACGCAGCTGCCCCGACTTTGGCTGATGCAGCCGCTGCTAAAGAAGAGCCGGCCGCAGAGCCTGCCGAAGAAGTGGCTGAAGAACCAGTCGAAGAAGCTGAAGAGTAAAAAGCACAACAAAACCGCCGAAAATAAGTAGGCGGTTTTTTGTTGGTTAACAGAGGTAAAAATAAGCCTAGGCGGTTTGAATTTAAGCCTAGGCGTTTTCAGGGGTAGTGAGGGGGGTTGTAAAAATATAGGGGGCGTGTTTTGATGTGGGCAAAATTATCGAAAGGAGACATGAGAAAAAAGATAATTATTACTATAATAACGACTTTTGCCGTGGCGACTCTTGGTGGGGTGGCGGTTTCGGCCTATGTACACCCGTCTAATATTAGGGGTGTATTTCGGGACTATGCAGAGTTTGTGAATAGTGACACGCAGCGCTTTAAGTATCGAAATACGCTTAGTATTACGCGGATAGATCTAAAAAATAATCGGATTTTTGTGCTGTTTGACGTAGAATACCTCTTAAAAATGGATAAACGCAAGCAGTTTTTTGGCGAGATGATGGCTAATGGCATAGGCGAGTTGGTGTTGGGGTGGCCAGGCGACAATCTTTTGTATGATGAGGCGCGTTTTCTTAATACACCGCTGAATAGGGGTGGAAGGCACGAATATTATGATTATCGCACTCTATTTAGGGAGCGTTTGGCGCCTTATGGTGGGTTTCAAATACCGGATATGATAGAAGTGGAGCTGCCGGCAAGTATGTTAAGAGCGCGGCTTGCCGAAAATAAACAGGGAAGATTGTATTATTATCTCGAAGCGTTTGGGTTTTATACTGATGGCTACATAGATTTTCGTGCTTGCTATGAAGATTACGACAATGAATGTTATCTGGTAATTACTGGGGACGACAGGTTAGAGTATACGTCGTTTCGGCGCCTGAATACGAATTTTATAGAGGTGGGCGGTAGTTTTGACGACATTTATCCCGGCGTGCCAGAGATAAATACGGTGGAGCCAGAGGTGATAGAGCCGGAAATTGTGGAACCGGAACCAGAGGTAATAGTGCGAGAAGTGGTTGAGCCAGAGACTATCGAACCGGAGATTATTGAGGAACCCAAAGTCGTTGAACCAGAGGTAGTGATACCGGAGCCAGAGGTAGAGATTGAGCCGGAACCGGTAGTGGAAGTTGTTGTACCAGAGATGGAGCCAGAGCCAGAACCTGAACCTGAGCCTGATCCAGAGCTAGAACTAGAGGCATTTGAGCCGGACGCGGAGCCGGAACCGATTATTGAAGTTGCCAGCGCGCCCACCAGCGAGGAAATTGCAGAGCCGGAAAACGATAAGCTCGCACTCGAACTGGGATCGGTGGCGCTGGTGGCCGAAAACAAACCAACGGGTGGGGAAGCAGCGGTCAAAGAAATGGTATTTAGCGAGCTTTTGGCGCCAAATACAGGGTACAAAAACCGCGAAAAAGCGTGGGGATTTTTGGTCTTACCACTGATTGGAGCAGGGATTTTGGCGGTTTGGTGGCTTTGGCCGTTCAAATTCTTCAAAAAAGTCAAAAAATCTTTAAAAAAGGTCTTGACTTTTTTCGCCATTAGCGATAAGATGGTTACAGTCTATTAACTGCGAGGCATTATCTTGGTAGTTCTTAGAGATTTTTTAACAATTTAGTTGTGCAATTAATATTTGTTAACGAAGTATTTCATCGTAGGTCGCTAACGCGCCCTTCGCTGAAAATTTGGAAGCTTCGCTTCCTGAAATTTTCTAAAGAAAATTTCGAAAAACTTCGTTTTTCAAATTTTCATCGTCAGTTTTTTTATTTCAATTTGAGTTTTCAAATTTCTAAATTATGACTTTTAAAGTCTTTAATGGAGAGTTTGATCCTGGCTCAGGATGAATGCTGGCGGCGTGCCTAATACATGCAAGTCGAGCGGTAACAGGGCTTCACCGTTTCCTTGACACACCTAGCGTGCTATCGTAGGTTGTTAGTTTCGAGGGAACAGTGAAGCTGCTGACGAGCGGCGGACGGCTGAGTAACGCGTGGGAACGGACCCCAAACTGAGGGATAACTAGTCGAAAGATTAGCTAATACCGCATATGATCTTCGGATTAAAGGATTTATCCGGTTTGGGACTGGCCTGCGTACGATTAGATAGTTGGTAGGGTAACGGCCTACCAAGTCGACGATCGTTAGATGGTTTGAGAGGATGATCATCCAGACTGGGACTGAGACACGGCCCAG
>JAILQE010000004.1 GCA_024699125.1 Candidatus Saccharimonadota bacterium | reverse complement strand
CCTGTCAGCTAGATAAATATACAAAAAGGAGTTTTATGTCCGTTAACGATATAAATAGTTTAAGTCATACGAAGTGGAATTGTAAATATCACCTAGTTTTTGCGCCGAAATATCGGCGCCTATTCTGGCGTCGAGGATACTATGTAGATACTGTTGGCAAGAATACGGCGAGGATAGCGGAGTATATTCAAAACCAACTCAAAGTAGACAAGCTTGGTCGACAATTGACACTGGATAACAGCGGGATATTTTCTAAGAAATAGCGTAAGTTACGCAGCTGACAGGCTGCTCACGCGTTCCACGCGTCAGCGAGGAACGAAAGGGCTACGCCCGCACAAGAAAAACCACCAGCTAGGCTGGTGGATGTTTATTTTCATAATAATTTAATTATTAACATGTATTCCCCAAAATTGAATTTTTTTTGTTTTTGGGGAATAGGCTTCTACTGCCAATTGTGGCAGATTTGCCAGAAATTAGTACTATAATAATAAATATCACTTCACGAATACCGGAAATAAGAGGTGCTTTTGATGAAATCTCACGTTTAATCGCAAAATCTGGTATTTTCTTCATTCGTACCAGTTTTAGCTTTTATTTTTTACCTTCCTATAAGTTGAATATCTCTCTTATATTTGGATACTGGTCTTTTATAATATTCTTCCATTCTTGCGTTTCGTTGCGGGTAGGAATGTCATTTTTAGAATAAACCAATAGCACTTTGACAATTCTCATATCGTCGTCCAACAATAAAATGCATCTATTCCCAGAAGACTTAGGGGAGATTTTTAGTCCAAAAATTGCAAAGTCTAATTTTACTAAACGATAATTGTCCGCGACTGATATTAAATCAGCGCGCTTAGTTAAGAGCATATTTTCAATGTGTTCACACACAAATATAATGTCATCTTGAGTTTTATTCCATTGCGACTTGTATTTCTTCTCGAAATTCTTAATAAAATGTCGCTTTGTAAAATCCTCAAAAACAACTTTATACTTGTGCTGGTCCATATATTTTCTCCGGTTCTTCTTGGAAAATTAAACTATATGGAATCGCCTCGCCATCTAAACAAATTTGCCACGGCAATTGTTCGTGCGTAAAATTAACTATATCGTCTGTGGATTTTCCCTGCCACGCTTCACCTATTCTTTTGATTAAATCGGCTTCTTCCTTTGACAATTTGCCAGTGGGGGCTTCTTTTTCGACCAATGAAAACATAACAGCTTTACCGCTTGGTTCGCGTTTGATTGTCCCGTCTTCTTCCATTTCGTCTAGGGCGCGGAAATAAACGTCAGATACTGGACCGCGCGGAAGTTTACGATAAGTCATTCCGGACATTGGTTTCGAGTTTTCGTAATACCAAATAAAGTCCGCAAGATAGACAAGTTTAGCAAGTTTGGTTTTCGTGATTTTGCCATCGCTTTTATCAGCGCCATATCGGATAGCATTAAGAATAATCTGTTTATATTTGTCAGTAGATGCCATTACGTCAGAGAAAACAGAAGAGCCGTCGGAAATACCGAGTATATCGTCAATTCCTACACGCAACACAGAGGATAGTGCCTCTGCTTGACTGACGGTCAATTCTTTTTTGCCAGCTTCAATATTGATATATGTAGGGCGACTAACACCAATGATGTGCGCAACTTGCTCTTGAGAGTATCCCCGAGCTTGTCGTGCCTTGGTAATATTATTTGATATTTGCCCACTCATAACCATATTCCTTTCGCTTATGTTAAGTATATTATAACGCACGTTGTATTAAAATGCAACTGTTTATGTTAAAAATATTTACAATTTTATGATTGATTATTGACATGTGCTTATGGGTATGCTACGATAATATTAACCAAGCTCGACGGGGCTTGGGAGGTAAAAAGAAGACACCTTCGAAAAGTGTCTCTTCTGTAAAAAGCCCGTTAAGCTTTACATTCTTATTTTACCATAAGCATAATTTAATGTCCACGAACGAAGAGATAACTGGCGGAAAGAATAGAGAAGCAAGATGTCCGTAAAAGTTATTTCTTATGACCTAGGCAAACCAGAAACATCGCAATCCTATGCCCAACTCATAGAGGCAATTAAGGGATTGGGTGGATGGGCAAAGCCGTTAGAATCATTCTGGCTAGTAAGTTGCGAGAAGTCGTGCGTCGACATTCGCGAATCTTTGAAGCCCTACTTAGATTCTAATGATAGATTATTTGTAGCGACAATCCCGCTCAATGCTTGGGCTGCATATAACTTACCACGAGACGTTACTGATTGGATGAATAATCATTAACGTAATACAAGGGCTTGGTCGCTTGCTTTGTGGAAAGCCGCGACCAGCCCTTGCTTTCAGTCCTATAACACTATGTTTAATATTATAATGTAATTCTCTTACCGTGTTTATTTCAAAAGCCACTCCTGATAGTTGTTCCACAAAATACCTATCCAGCGCTCGGTTTCTTTGTTGATTTCAGATAAGTTTTCATAGATAAAATCAGAGTATGCTATAATGGTTTTATGGTCGTCCTGGGTGTAAACATTGTCACCGGACGTCCACCAAAGATAAAAAAACAAGCCTTTAGGCTTATTTTTTTATCTTTGGTTAGGATGAGTCCGCAGGGTTCGAATCGAGCGAGCTTTAGCGAGCGAGATCCCTTTCCCTTCCCGCGAGCGTCTTCCCTTCCCGCCCACTAGACTTTAAGCATAAAGACTTATATAATTAAGAAAAGGAGGTTTAATGAAAAAACTAATTGGTATTTTGCTAAGTGCCATGTTTGCGTTGACTCCAACTACTGTGTTGGCCGCGCAATCGGACCTTAGATTTAATGGTGATTATGAATTCAAGGCGGAGGGTGAGTATAATTCTAGCGCGTTTTTTGCTGGTAACGAAGTTGAAGATGGCGCCGTGGTGCACGGTATCGACTTTGCTTTTGGTGACAAGGTTGAGAACAAAGGTAGTTACGAATATGGTTTTCACGCTGGCAATAAACTAGTCACTAGTGGTAATTATGAAAAAGACTTGTTTGCTTTTGGTAACGAAATTGTCGTAGCCAAGGAGGCTAAGATTGCAAGAGATTTTTATGCCGCTGGTAGCAAAATCGAAATCAATAGCAATATTCCAGGTTCTGTGTTTGCCACAGCAAGCAAGATTGTATTAAACAATGTCACGGTTGGTGGCGATTTGAGAGTGGCGGCGGCCGAAGTTGAAATTATTGGCGACGTTAAGATTGGTGGAACCTTTGTCTATAACGAGGATTTGAATGTCGTTGGCAAAGATACTATGGTGGCTGGCGAGATTGAAACTTATCGCCCGATTCTCCTAAGCTTCCGTTGGAACAACAATCTCAAAATTATCTTTGCGGTACTCTGTTTGGCATCATCTATCGTCATTGCGGTAGTATTTATCCTGATTGCTAGGAGATTCTTTAATGGCCTCAAAGAAAAAGCTGAGGCAGCTGACACGAAATATGTGTTAGTAAATCTTGGCGTCGGTCTTCTTGGTGTGATTATAATCCCGCTAATCGTAGCCCTACTTACGGTTACGGTTGTTGGTATTCCGGCAGCACTACTTTTGCTCTTTGCGTTTATTATCGCTATCGTGCTTTCTGCTACGGTATTCGCGGCGTTTATTGGTGGCAAAATTATGCCAAAACAAAGTACGATTCTTAGCTCAACGATTGTACTGATTCTAATGGCAGTGGTTGGGTATATCCCAGTGGTTGGTTGGATGATAAATTCTGTATGCACTTTGATTGGTTTTGGTATTATCCTCACTTCGATTTTTGACAAAAAAGTTGCACAAAAAACGAAAGTAGAAGAACCTAAAGAGGAAGAATAATAGTTTGAGTCTAAAAAATAGCTCCCGCGCGGGAGCTATTTTTGTACAAATTATTTATCCCAGTCGAAACCTTCGCCGTAATGTCCGTAGCGAGCGGATGCTTCGTAAATTGGGCGTTTCAAATCAAGGAACTTGATGATGCCGCGTGGGGTAAGATCGTAGCCTTCGATTTCTTCTGGTTTGCCGTCGATAATTACGGTTTTTTCAAGTGGTTCAGCGTAGCCAATGGCGTAGGCAAGGCGCACCAAGACTTCGTGGGCGCCGCGTTTGCGCAAATAATCTACGGCGATACGGCGAGCCATGTAGGCGGCAGAGCGGTCTACTTTGGACGGGTCTTTACCGGAGTAACAACCACCACCGATCGCAACGCGTGGGCCGTAGTTGTCGACGATAAGTTTGCGGCCGGTAAGGCCAGTATCGGCATCGAAACCACCTTGGTTCCAGTCGCCAGCTGGGTTGATATGAAGCTCTAATTTGCCGGTAAGGCCTTCTTTGGCGATAAAATTGCGCACTAATTGTTCGAGCTCAGCCTTTGGCGCATTTTGGAAGCTAGCCACGATAGAATCAATCGAGTCATCTGGGGCGATCGTAACTTGGGTTTTGCCGTCAAATGGGAATTTTTCGTAAATAAATTGGTTGAGGCGGCGTGAAAGCACGACTTCGCGTGGGAGAAGTTCTGGGGTTTCATCGCAAGCGTAGCCGATCATAATTCCCTGGTCGCCAGCACCACCAGTATCAACACCCTGGGCGATTTCTGGAGATTGTTTAACGATTTTAGTGTGAACTTCGAGGTCATTACCGGCGATGCGTTTGACGATTTTTTCGATGTCGACATCTTCGGCAGTTGAAGTAATTTCGCCAGTCACAAAAACGACGCCATGGCCGCCACAGGTTTCGGCAGCTACGCGCGCATCTGGATCCTGAGCGAGATACGCATCCAAAATAGCATCGCTAATTTGGTCACAAAGTTTGTCTGGGTGTTTCGGAGAAACGCTCTCCGCGGTTCGATAGAACATATCTTTCCTTTCTTTGGTCGGAATTACCACCTTGCAGATGTAGGTTGGTAGGGGGTCGCCGGGCCGCTCCCTCGCCCCTTCTTGATATTAAATTGTTAATGTATCTATTGTAACATGATAAAATAAAAGAGTATGAAAATTGCGATTTTTACGGATGTTTTTCTGGATATTACTGGGGGTATTGTAACCTCAATTCGCGCCCAAAAAAATCAGCTCGAAAAATTGGGCCACGAAGTTTATCTTTTTACTTCGGGTTTTAAACGCAGCGAAGCTGAAATTAGGAAGTTGGCCGACAAGAATATTTTTATTGTGCCAACTTGTAAAGTTTTCTTTAAACCACTAGTGCCGATTGCGCGTCGCCCGGCTAAGATTGAAAAATGGGTGTTAAAAAACTTCCCAGAATTTCCAAATTTTGATGTTGTGCACGTGCATTATGAAGGTGGCTGTTCGATTGCTGGTATTCGTTTGGCCAAAAAGTATAAGATTCGTTTGGTTCAAACTATGCATGGACGCGAGGACGAAGGTGTGCATGATATGGTACCAGCGCCGTTTCGTTTAATCGTCGCTACGCTTTTAAATTGGTTCCATTCGTGGTATTTGCCACATGAATCTAAAGTCAAAAAAGACAATAATTTGGCGCGTAGCCGTGCCAGCGCAAAGATGTGGACGTTGATGGTAAATCATGCCAACCAGGCCGACGTAGTTTTGACGCCGTCGCATCATTTTGGCGCTAAGCTCAAAGAATATGGCGTGAAGCGCCCGATGGATGTAGTTTCAAACGGCGTCGAGGATGATTTTGTGCTCGAAAAAGTGCCGGTGCGCGAGCTAAAGCCTGGAAACAAGTTTAATATTATTTGGAATAGCCGCCTTGATAAGAACAAACATATTATGCAATTCCTCGAGGCCCTCACGATGGTCAAGTGTCCTTATTCTCTCTCGGCTTTTGGTGATGGCTTGGAGGAGAAAAAGGCCAAGCGTTATGCCAAGAAACATAATTTGAATGTGAAGTTTTATGGTCACATTGAACGTGATTTGATTCTTGAAAAGATGAATAATTGCCAGCTATCGGTGCTCGCCTCGTATCATTTCGACAACCAGCCAATGACGATTGTGGAAGCCGTGGTGCGCGGTATGCCAGTTTTGATTTGTGATCCTGATATGAAAGAAATCATGCCGAGCGGTGGTTATGTGCTAGCTGATGGTCCGGAGCCGGCAGATCTTGCTAAGGCAATTGACGAGCTCTATGAGCATCCAGAAAAAATCGCTAAAATGAGCGAAACTATGATTAAACATCGTGGCGAGAAAAAGCAATCAATTCAGGTCGAAAAGTTGTTAAAAGTTTATAGTGGCAGTAAAAAATAACAGGGGCAAAATTGACAAAAATGGCAAAACGTGGTATAATGAGAAGAGCAGCAAGTTACTTTGCTGATATTTTGACTTTGATCCGCTTTTTATTAGCGGTTTTTTTAATGGTTCTCATTATTATCGATGGCAAGCCAGAGTGGGCGCTCATCGTGTTTTCGCTCGGTGAGCTCACGGATGCTTTTGATGGTGCCTGTTCCAAAAAATGGCCATTTGAAAAAGGCAAGGCGCCAAAATATCGCAAATATGCCGAAAAGTACGACATCTTCACTGATGTGTTTTTGCTTTCAATGATGGCACTTTACGTGGTGATTCGCGTGAATGTTTGGATGTGGTTTATGATTGGCATTGTGGTGGTTTTTTGCACAGTTGTGGAGTTAATTGCCTATCATCGTATCATGGGTCATCCAAACGATTGCTCGCCAAAATCTTTGTACGTTAAAAATCCAGAATTTACCGAAAAGTTACTGCTCTTTAGGCGTAAGATTGCTTATATTCCAAGCATTATTACCGGTATTATTTTGACACTGCTTGCTACTAGCTGGTCTTGGCCAGTACGCGGCATAATCTTGGGCGTGGCTGCCGTAATTGGAATTTTCCTCTGGTTTTTCTTAAGAACGCGCCGCAAAAAAGTTGCGCGCGACTAAAACAGTGCGGCCGTGGTCGCGGCTAAGTAATTGTTTGGATTATACAAATTAAGTAGTGCGATTTTGGCGGCCAAATCGCCGGTCCAAAGCGTTAAAGTTGAATAAGAAGTTTGTTCAAGCGAGACCGAATTTACGATACCGTCTTTTGCCACGATGATATTTCCGCCATGAAAAGTCACCACGGTAAGTGGATAGCTGAGTGTAAACTTATGTAAAATTTCGACAATTTGCATTAGCGGCATCGATAGTAAAATCATTTTTGGGTAGAGCGCGGCGTGCAAAAGTTTTTGGAGTTGTGCCATGGAAGCCAGGATAATTACAGACTCTTTTTCGAGGATTTTTTCTGGGTTTGATTCGGCGATTAAATCCACTGCGTCGCGGGTAATAAGCAGCGGTTTTTCGGCAGAAACGCACGCGCTAGAAATCGCGCGGCTAGTGATGGAATTCTTGGAAAAATCGCCAAAAAACAGATTAAAATCAGACATGTTGGCGGCGGCAGTGAGCTCGGCTGAGGCGTCGAGCGAGCCAGAATCGGTGGCCTTTAAAAACAGAAAATTGTCCATTGGTGGGAGTTTGTTTTTGAGGGTTTCTGGCAGCACAATTTTTAGTTCTTTAAGCGGGCTGGTGCCAAGAATTTTTTCGGCAAAACGGATTTCATTATTAAATGATTTGTCGTTGCCACCAAAAAGACATACACTTCCCTGCTTCTGTTCTGGCAGATTCCAAAGCAGATTTTCGTGCGGGTTTTTGGTGAATTTTTGCCAGTAGTCCATTAGTCCTCCAATTCGATGCTAACCGGGCAGTGATCTGAACCCAAAATTTGTTCATGAATTTCTGCCGACTTAACTTTGTTGAATAAATTTTTTGATACAAAGAAGTAGTCGATACGCCAACCGATGTTGCGAATGCGGGCGCCGGCGCGGAAAGTCCACCAGGTGTAGCGGCCGGTTTCCTCTGGGTGCAAAGCGCGGAATGTATCTACAAATCCAGCATTTATGATATTGTCGATGCCGCGGCGTTCCTCTTTCGTATAGCCAGCGTTTTCCTCGTTGTCCTCTGGGCGAGCGAGGTCGATGGCGGTGTGGGCGGCATTAAAATCACCACAAACCACCACTAGCTTTTTGGCTTCAAGTTGTTTTAGATAATTCAAAAACTCGGGATCCCAAGTTTTCTCGCGGAGCTTCAAACGCTCCAAACCGTGCTTGGAATTAGGGGTATATACATTAACTAGGTAAAACTTTTCGAATTCGGCAGTAAGTACGCGGCCCTCTTTGGCTGGGTCGCCAAATTCATCGGCAGCGGCAGTTAGGGTTGGTAAGTTATTAAACACGGCTAGTGGTTTTACCTTAGTAAAAATCGCAGTTCCAGAGTAGCCAGGGCGCTCGGCAGAGTTCCAAAGTTCTTCGTATTCAGGCAAATCAATCTCGGCTTGGCCTTGTTTAGCTTTGGTTTCCTGGATACACAAAATGTCCGGATTAGCGGTCTTGATAAACTCTTCAAAAGCGCCTTTATTGATGACGGCGCGCAGACCGTTTACGTTCCACGAGTAGATTTTCATGCTTTCCTTTCAAACGCATAGCGATTTAGTGTTAGTTTGTCGACAAACTGGATAATTTCATTAATATCTCCGTTAATTCGCTTGATTTCGACGGCTTCGCTCTCTAGTTTATCGGGACGCGGTGGTTCAAATGAATCGCCGTTGTCGTTTAGGGCGACAAAGAGTTTTTTGTCTATGAATGAGAATAAAACGCGATCTTTGTAGGTTTCGGCGATGGATTGCAGCTTCTCGATGAACGACGGGTCAAGAATATAAAACATTTCAAAGCCGTCCTGGGCGTAGATATTGAAGTGCTTG
Organism: Candidatus Saccharimonadota bacterium; assembly: GCA_024699125.1. Lineage (GTDB taxonomy): Bacteria > Patescibacteriota > Saccharimonadia > Saccharimonadales > Saccharimonadaceae > Nanosyncoccus. The sequence continues at coordinate 71,868 of JAILQE010000004.1, read as the reverse complement.
TTGAATTCAGTAGATTCGGTTTCCATGCGTTCGAATTTCTTTTTTTCGCCAGCGAATTTTGGTAGGCGGTCACCAATAAAGTTTTTCCCAGCAAGTTGCAGACGAAAACTAAAGTCGCGGTTAAAGTCAAAAATCAAAAATCTTCCCTTAAAAATTGTAGTGTAGGTAGTGGTTGTGTGGCCATCACTGTCGGTATGACGGTGTTCGCGCTCAGTGTGAACGTCGGCGCCGGTAAAATGAATCTTATTATAGGTTCCGGTGACGTAATCGTTGGAACGGTAACGATCGCCGCCGGTCATCACGGTTTGCACGACGACTCTTGGTAAGCCGGCTTCCGGTTGGTAAACCAAATTGGTAAAAATCTTTTCCAAGCTTTTCTTTACAAAATATTGTTTATAGGCGCCTTGATACTTAGCCATGGATTTTCTGGCCGGATGGATAAGAATTGTTAGGACGATAAATAGCATGATGAAAAACATTGCAATACAGAAGGTGAACATAAAAGGCAGGATTGAGCCGATGCGGCCAAAGCGTGGGAAGCCAGCCGAGGCGATAACCGAAAAAATGATAGCCAAAACTAAGATAATAACGCTGCCACAGACAATAAAGCGCGTGCGCTTTTTGGATTGCTCAGCGGCTTCGCGGCGGATACTTTCAAATTCGGCTTTTTCCATCAGAATCTCCCGCGGTCTAGGTCGCGCTGCTTGATAGTTTCGCGTTTGTCGTATTTTTTCTTACCTTTGCCAAGTGCAATCACGAGTTTGATATGGCGGCTGCCGCCGAGTAATTTAACTGGTACAATGGTGGAGCCGGCAACCTTGGCTTTAGCAAAGGCTGCAATCTGTTTTTTGGTGGCGAGTAGCTTAATATTTCGTGCTGTATCGGCGCCAAGAGTTAGGTTATTTAGCCAGAGTTCGTCGTTCCTAATCGTCACAAAAGAGCCCTGAAGCTGCACGTGGTGGTCGCGAATGAGGCGGACTTCCGGGCCGGTCAAAACCATGCCAACAGAAAGCTCGTCGCTGAGCACGTAATCAAAGTGGGCGCGACGGTTTACAGTCGTCAAATCTGGGGCTTTGGCCTTTTTCATACCCTAATTATACCATTTTGACGTTATCTTTGCCGATAAGCTCTTCGAGTTTTGCGATGAGCTCTGGCGTGGCGTCTACTTTAAATGGCATTTTGAGCGGATGTTTATCCTCACCCTCTTTCAAAACTAGGATAACGTCTTGGAAGCCGAGGTTGATATCGCAAAGGCGGCGAATGGCGGCTAAAGTATCGGTGTCGTTTGGATTTTCAATCAAAAGGAAGAGGCGTTCTTTGCGCGGATCTTTTGGCGGTGTGACCGGAGCGGCTGGAGCGGCTGGTTCGGCTGGCTTTTTGGTGCCGGAATAAACTTTTTCGGCGGAAGATTTGGAATAGCGGCGTTTCTTTGGTTCGGCAGCCACTGGCTCTGGTAATTTTTCGCCGGTAGGTTGATAGTTTTCGAGCATTTCGTCTGAGATAATATCGATAGTTTCGCCCATCAACTTTACTTCTGAAGTTGGGTTGCCGTCTTTGTCAGTGGCGTTGACCTTACCGGTGACTTTGATCACGTTATCTACTACCAATTTGGCGCCGCAGGTTTCGAAGAGTGATGGGAACACGATGACTTCACATTCGCCGGTCTTGTTTTCGATTTTTACGAAGGCCATCTTAGTGTTTGATTTGGTTAAAATCGTGCGCACGGCCGTGATGATGCCGCCTACAGAAATCAATTTGTTATTGTTCTCTGCTGCGACGTAGTTTAATGGGTGGGTTTGCTCGTTAAAGTAAGTATCGTATTTATCGAGTGGGTGGGCGGAAAGGTAGAGACCCATCAAATCGCGCTCCCACAAAAGTTGCTCTTTGTCGGAGAAGGAAGTTGGGGCTTTCTTGATTTCGACTTCTGGCACGGCACCGGCTTCTCCCATCGCGCCAAAGAGGTCGGTCTGGCCGGAGCCCACGTCTTTTTGAACCTTGGCGCCGTAGGCTTGGATAGCTTCGAGATTAAATAGTAAGTCGGAGCGCGAATAACCAAAGCGGTCAAACGCGCCGGTCTTGATGGCGGCTTCCCAAGATTTCTTATTAAACTTGGTGGAGTCTACGCGCTTGGCAAAGTCGCAAACGCTCTTAAATGGACCGTTTTTGTCGCGTTCTGGAATTACGATGTCTTCGATTAAAGATTTACCCATGTTTTTCACGCCAGAAAGGCCGAAGCGGATGGTTTTTTCGCCGCCTACGATACCAAAGTCGCCGTAGGATTGGTTGATGTCTGGGCCAAGCACTTTGAGGCCGAGGTGCTTACATTCGGCGATTTCGATAGCTAGGCGGTCGGTCCAGCGCATATCGGCGGTCATGAGGGCAGCCATGAAGGCGTCTGGATAATGGGCCTTTAAATACGCGGTCCAATAAGCTACGAGTGCGTAACATGCGGCGTGGGACTTGTTGAAACAGTAGTTAGCAAAGTCGAGTAGCTGGCTCCAGAAGGTTTCGGCAATTTCTTCGGTGGCACCACCAATTTCCACGGCGCCCTTGATGAATTCCGGCTTAACCTTCTTCATCAAATCCACTTTTTTCTTACCCACGGCTTTACGCAAAGTATCTGCCTGGCCGCCGGTAAAGCCACACCATTCCTTGGAAATCTGCATGAACTGCTCCTGGTAGATCATAATGCCATAGGTGCTTTTGAGTGCGTTCTCAAGGCCTGGGTGAAGATAAGTGATGGCTTCTTCCCCGTGCTTGCGGCGAATAAACGAATCGATAAACTGCATTGGGCCCGGGCGATAAAGCGCCACCATAGCGATGATATCCTCAAACGACGAGGCTTTGAGGTCTTTGAGATAGCGTTTCATGCCGGCAGATTCAAGCTGGAAGACGCCGGTGGTATCGGCCCGTTGTAGGAGCTTGTAAGTTTCGGGGTCGTCGAGCGGCACCGAGTACATGTCGATGTCTTCGTGATAGACCTTGCGAATCATGCGAAGAGCGTTGTTGATCACGGAAAGGTTGGAGAGGCCGAGGAAGTCCATTTTAAGTAGGCCTAGCTCTTCTACGGTGCCCATTGGGAATTGGGCTGCGATTGGGCCTTTGGCGGAGACTTCAAGGGGCAAGAATTTTACGAGGTCGTCTGGTGCAATCACTACGCCACAAGCGTGCACGCCGTGGTTTCTGATGGTTCCTTCAAGTCGTGAGGCAAAATCTAGAACTTCTTTTGAAATCGGGTTGGTTTCGTACTCGTTTTTGAGGTCTGGCACGTCTTTAATGGCATCGGCGAGATGGCAGTGGTGGCCCATTACTGGGTCTGGCACCATTTTAGCCAAGCGGTCTGCCTCGGCATAAGGCACCTCGAGTACGCGCGCTACGTCGCGCACAGCGTTTTTGGCCATCATTTTACCAAAGGTAGCAATGTTAGACACGCGGCCTTCGCCGTATTTTTCGGTACAGTATTCAATCACCTCGTCGCGGCGAGTATCCTGGATATCGGTATCGATATCTGGCATGGAGATACGGTCCGGATTGAGGAAGCGCTCAAAGAGCAAGTCGTATTTAAGTGGGTCGAGCTCGGTGATACGGAGGGCGTAAGCGAGGAGTGAACCGGCGGCAGAGCCACGGCCTGGGCCGTACACAATATTTTTGTTCTTGCCCCACATAATAAAGTCTTGCACGATGAGGAAGTAGCCGTTATAGCCCATTTTGTCTACGACTGATAGCTCGTAGTCGATACGTGGCAGAATCTGAGTTTTTTCGTCGCGATCTTTGTCGACTTTCTCAAGGATCTTGCGGCACTCTTCTACGCTGAGTTTTTCAGCTTCTTCGGCAGTTTTACCACCATAGCGGAAAACTAGTCCACGAAAAACGAGCTTATCAAGGTAGGATTTTTCGTCTTCGCCATCTGGCACTGGGAATTTTGGAATTAAAATGCGACCGAGTTGCAAGTCTACGTTGCAGCGGTCGGCAATGCGCTTGGTGTTTAACACGGCTTCTGGGCAGGTGTCTTGCCAGTGGTCGATGATTTCCTGCGCGGAGATTACGTGCAGGTCATAATCCTTTAACGTCATGCGGTTGGGGTCAGAAAGGTTGGCGGCGGTACCCACACAAAGTAGAACCTCATGGGCGTCTTGGTCTTCGTGCTTCAAATAGTGGGCGTCGCAAGTGACCACGAGCGGCAAACCGAGCTCTTCGGCGTGTGCCATTAGCCAATCGTTAACCTTCTTTTGCTCGGCGGAATGGGTAGTAGATTTTGGATGGCCGTGATCCTGCATCTCGAGATAAAAACGGTCCTTAAAAACGTTACGATACCAATCGATGAGCTCTAGCGCACGCTTGTCATCATCGGCGCGAATCGCTTCAGAAATTTCGGAACCCATACAACCGGAAAGACAAATAATACCTTCGTTGTATTTCTCGAGCTCGTCGTGGTCAGTGCGTGGTTTGTAATATTTGCCGTGGATTTCGGCGTTAGACATGATGCGGCAGAGGTTTTCGAAGCCGGTATTGTTCATTGCAAGCAAAGTAATATGGAAGCGCTGCTTATCGTGAGCCGGGTCTTTGTCGGTCATTTTGCGGGTAGCCACGTAGGCTTCAAGGCCAAGAATCGGTTTGATGCCGGCGTCGTTACAGCATTTGTAGAGCTCAACCAAGCCACTCATCGTGCCATGGTCAGTGACGGCGACCGCCTCCATTCCCTGCTCTTTGACATAGTCAACGAGCTCTGGAATTTTGGTCAAACCATCCAAGAGCGAATAATGAGTGTGATTATGTAGGTGTACAAAATCACTCGGTTTTAACTCCACTTTTGACATAGTTTTATTATAGCACAAAGATAGTAAAGGCTATTGCCAGATCGGCTCGATTACACCGTGTGGGTTGGTCGAATCTTCGATAATGAAGTCATTATGGGAGGATAGATTTTGAACATTCCACCCACTAAGATCGCCAATAGTGAAGTTTGAACCGGCCTCGAAACCTGCATAAGCGAACATACTATCCATGGTTGACGCATGGCTGACATCCCAGCCTCCGATATCGCCGATGCTCCATGTCTGAGCATGATAGCCGGCATAGAAGAATGTATTCTGAAAAACTAACACTTTACTGACATCCCAAGTCGATGCGCCGACTATTGTCCAGCTATTTGCTCCCATACCGGCATTCTTTAAGAAATCTATCAGAATTGTATTATTTGCGGCGAAGGTCCAGTTTGTTGCGTTTAACACCCATGTGTTAGCTACATTATTTCCAGTATCATTAAACATTTGGGTTAGAACTGCGTTATTGAAAGTCCAATCTGAGGCATCAAGTTCCCAAGTGGTTGAGTTTTGTCCAGCATCGTCAAACATACCGTTTACTTTGCCGATGCCGCTACCAAAGGTCCAGCCAGACAAATCCATTTCCCAGGTGTTGGCATATGCGCCGATTTCATAGAACATATTTTCTAGAGTGCCCCCGCTTGTTAGGCTCCAGTCTTCGATTTGTAAATAGAAATCGTCGACCCACATACCGGTACAGAGGAACATTCCTTTTGCGACTGCTAGGGTGCTTACATCCCAGTCACTTAGGCCAACTAGGCTAAAGGTATTAGCGCCGGCACCAGTATAGAAGAAGGCTTCTTCTGCCGTTCTTAGATTACCTAGTGTCCAGCCACTCACGTCCATACTGAACGTTCTGTTTGGAGTGGTAACGTTAAGCATATAGCCTACGTTCCAGAATGTGTGGTAAAGTGACGCAACATTTGGCACGTTCCAGTTTTTTAGGCTCATCGTGATATTTGGTGAGTACATAGCAAAGTCGTCGAACATGTTCGAAAGATTGGACGCATTTGCTAGATTCCAGTTATCCAAGTCTAGATTAATGGTTTGTGCGTGTTCTGCGGCGCAGGAGAACATGTAGCTTGGGTCGGTGACATTACTCATATCAAGTAGTTTAAGATTGCCAAAATCGATTGTCGTGGTATTATCTCCGAGCGAGTAGAACATGTAGCTCGTAGATGTGGTCTCGCTCAGGTTGATTTTTTCTATATTCGTAAATACTTCAACATATTCTAAATCAGCGAACCAATACTTAGTTGTCTGAGGTTTAAAGCTATTGAATGAGTCTTCAAAATTGACCGATATAATTGATTGCGCGACTGTACTATCTGCGAGCCATGGCACGCTAGCTTTGTTAGATGTCGTAATTGGTACTACATAGGCGTTGGTGATCTCTGCTGTTACACCAAGGCTATCCGTGAATGAATCGCCAACTTCATAAATATCTCGTTCGTAAAGGAAGTCTAAGCTGCCGTTGTCGCGCACGATAGCTTGTGCTACATATGGGGATGGGATTGGGAGCGCAGTATAAAGAATTTCGGTTTTGTACATACCTGGCTCAAGGCTTGAGTCGGCGTTAATACCATAATAAATATCGAGTGAGTCATCGGAAGCAGAGGTAGGATTCGAATGGATGAGTTGCTTGTCGGTGATGGTTGGCACGGCAGCAAATTTCGAGGTGGCAGCAGGTGTATACGTATTATAGTTTGCGTCAAAATTGTCTTGGCCAGCAATAGCAAAACCCCAAGTTGCGCCGTTGGTTAAATCAAGAGCAACTGGAGCGTCGTAGGTGCCGGCAGTGGCTAGAATCTTTTGGGTAGATTGATCTTTTTCTGGGTCACCATTTAGATGAATATCATTAATCGTATCTGAATTAGTTGAGATGTAAACTTCATAACCGTATTGTGAGTTTGTAGCGCCCACAATGGTGTCTTTAATGATGCTTAGAGTCCCTTCGTCTTCTGGACGAATGGTGGCTTCGATAGTTTGGCTAGTGACGAGGCTGAGGCCATCTGTGACATCTGGGACAACGACAGCTTTGGAGTTATCGGCAACTGGAGAAGCAATAATTAGGGCGCCAAAAAGTAGTAGTAGAGAGCTACAAGAAAAAACCAAAATATTTGGGATGAAACTTTTCCCTATTTTGAAGGTTTGTTTTGACACTTTGTTTTTGACCCTTTGTTTTAATTACATATAGGCCAAATAACATTACACTCTAAGGATAGATTAACATAAACTTTTTAAAAATGCAAGTACTAGAATCAAAAAAGTTACCACTTTTTGTGGTAACTTTTATTTCATTAAGCCTTCTTGGTTGATTTTTTGGAAGCTACTTTCTTGGCGGCTGGCTTGGCTGCAGCTTTCTTGGCTGCTGGCTTAGCTGCGGCTTTCTTGGCTGCTGGCTTAGCTGCGGCTTTGGTGCTAGATTTCTTTGCTATGGCTTTGCCTGCAAAGACACCAGCGACGCCACCGAGCAAAGCGCCAAGGAAAAACTTTCCTTTACCGCCCTTCTTCTTCTCGTTGCCCATCCTTTTTCTCCTTTCCTTTAGGTTCATTGTGAACGAATTTATCGGTGAAAGATTTGACGACGCCGCCGACCGACGTGAGATCTTTGACGTTTTCAACGATACCGTTGGCGTTGTCGGCGATATCTTGACCTTTGATGATGATTTTCTTGGCTTCTTTGGTGATGCCAATAAGTTTGACGAGTAGAACGATACCAAGGATGAGAAAGACAAGCAAAGCTACACTAAGAAATGCTACTAAGATCCATTCTGCTACGTTCATATTTTCTCCTTATGCTTATTATATCACATTAATTCTCGGCGACAAATTTGCGAACGTCGTCGGCATAGTCGCTGTTTTTGAGAACATATTCAAGGTGTGCGAGGAAGTAGTTCTTTGGATCACCAGTGGTCATCCATTTGCCGGTGGTTTCTTTGACGTAAACTTTGCCGGTTGGGATGAGGCTTGCAATAGCATCGGCGGTCCAGAGCTCGCCATCAAGACCAGTGTGATTTGGATTCAAGAATTCAAAGACTTCTGGAGTTAAAAGATAACGGCCGTAGGAAGCGAGGTCCGATGCGGCATCTTCTGGATTTGGTTTTTCAACCAAGCCACGAAGCACAGAAGTTTCTTTATCGTAGTCAATAGAAGCATATTTCTTGATTTCTTCATGTGGCACGAGTTGGCCAGCGATGATGGCGGTGGCATCTGGGTGCTCATTAAAGGCGTCAAGCAAATCTTTAATGGCGGAATTGCCAAATACCATATCGTCTGAGTAAAGCACAAAGAAGGCTTCGTCGTCGTTAATGAATTTGCGAGCTGAGGCTACTGGTGAACCGTTGCCATAAGGCAAAGTTGGATCTTGTTCGATGACGGTGATTTTTGGGAAATCCAAGATTTCTTTAACTGGCTCAAAGCGTTTGGCTTTGCCCTGTTTTTCGAGCAAGGTACGTACGTTGTCGGCTGGGTTGTGGAAGAAATCTTCGTAGATTTCTTTAGATTTAGAGTTTGGTGTGGCAACGATGATAATTTCTTCGATGCCAGCTTTGGCACACTCTTCAACGCAGTATTGCATGACTGGTTTGGCGCCAATTGGAATCATAGCCTTTGGGATAGTCTTAGTGATAGGCAAGTAACGGCTAGCAAAACCAGCGTCGGTAATGATAGCCTTCTTTGGGGCTTTATAATTCATTATTTGTCTCCTTTGAGACTTAATTATAACACTTATTTAGCTTTTTTAGAAGCAACGCGCTTTTTGGCGGATTTCTTGATGGCTTCTTTTCTGGCGGTAGAATCTTCAGTGATTTGAGCTCTGTTGTGGACGCCGTAAATCATGCTGGTGATACCGACGATGATAGCATAAACACCGAAGAAGCGGATGAAGGTAGGCAATTCAAAGTTGCCAGCGTTAAGGATTACGAAGCTCATAATACAGCCACAGCAGCCGGCAAGAATGCGGATGAAGCGGTCGGTTGGATCGGTGGTGGAAATGAAACCGTGGAAGATATCGATGAGGCCCGAGATACAGGTGTAAATCGAGATAACGATAAGTTGGAATACGAGTTCGTTGTTAGCAAGGAAAATCAAGACGAGGGCAGCGATGATATCGATGGCAGCGTCAACAATGGAATTTACCCAACCGTGTTTTTTGTTGGAATTGTAAAGCGCGCCGGCAGAATCGATAATACCAATCGAAAGAAGATAGACGCTAATGAACGAGAAAATTAGTGGGAGGTTGGACATGTCGCCTTTAAAGAGCGCGAACCAACCAAACACCAGCGCGAGTGCGCCTCTGAATATAAATACAAGCCAATGCCTGTCGATGAATCTTCTATTGATATGAGCCATAATATTTCCTTGATTAAAATGCTTAAGGTTATTATAACACATTTTAACCACATATAAAAAAGAGACCATCAAATAGCTTTTTTCTCGGACACGCTCCAGGGCGCTCGCCCAAGCTTATGGTCCGAGAAAAAACTATTTGATGGTTTCCCTTCTATACGTGGCGAAGATGTTTTCTAATATCCTCAACCGTTTTATTCAAGAGGTATTTTGGTTTATTTAATATAAGGTCGTGGGCAGGGGTGTATTTTAGTTCTGTACAGCCGAAGCTACGTTTGAATTCGGAGACGCCGTAGAAACGGTGTTTGGTTTCGTCGGTGCCGACAATTCCCCACAAGTTGTAGCGCTTGATGCCGCGGTTTCTGGCCTCTTCCATGGCCTTTAAGTGCAAAAGTGGAGCGGCGGAATACTTGGTACCAAGATCAGTAGAAGTGCCGTAGTGATAGGAGGCTTCGTCGCCGTAGAAGATCATGAAGTTCTGGGCCAGGATGTCCTTCCCTAGTTTGGCGGTATACATAATGGCTTCGCCGTTTTCGGCAAAAGCGGTAAATTGTTTGGTGAGGAAGCTTTCTGAGAAGGCGACAAACTTCTGGCGCTTGGCGTGCTTAACTTCGATTTCGTAGAAGGTTTTGACGATTTTTGGATCGGTGGAAGTTTCGACGGTGATGCCGGCTTTTTCGGCTTTGCGGAGTTTGCGACGGAAACCTTGTGAGGCGCCAGCCAAAATCTCTTCTTCGGATTTAGAGATATCCAGGATACCGGCGTATTCTACCGAGAGATACATTGGGGCCTTCTTAAGGCCGAGGCTTTGCATGAGTTTCAATGATTTATCAGAGAGTTCGAGTTGTGGGCGGACACGTACGAATACACATTTTTCATTTTGCCCAGCTTTTTTGATATCGCCAAAAATTGCTTGAACAAGTTTTTTGTTCGTCCAGTCCAAAATTGGGCCACCGGCAATGGCCAAATAGCGGCCGCGTTTGGCGGTTTCGACTACGCCGGCGTAGGCACCGAGGATTTTGCCCTCATCATCGACGGCGAGGCGGCGAACAACTTTTTTACCGCGGGCGATATGAAATTCGTAAAAGTCCCAGGATTGCAAAAAGTTAGACTCTTCGTGCGAGGTGATAAAATTATCCCAAGTTTTGCGATCGGTTGCGTCAATTATGTTCATAGGTGCCTCTTTTTGCGGCGGGCGGTTTCGACCACCAGGTTTTTTAGATATTTAACTTTGGAAATCACGAGGTCGTGAGCCGGAACGTATTCGGTTTTTTCGCTGGTAAAGCCGGTCTTAAAGGTAGTAACACCAGCATAACGGTGGTGTGGCTGGTTTGGTGGGGCGATGCCGTAAAGGTTGAAGCGCTTGATGTCGGTCTTTTTAAGATCTTTTACGACTTCCCAAATCAAGGCGTAGGCACCAGGCAGACGGCGGTTGAGATCGGTTGATGCGGCTTCGTAATATTCGGCCTCGTTGAGGTCTTTTAAGATGAGGCCGTAGGCGATTGGTTCGTGTTCAGCGCTATAAGCGACATAAATCAAAGCGTCGTCGCCAAAGGCTTCGCGTTCGGCAAGTAGGTTTTCGAGTTTTGGCGGAATAAAGCCTTTGCGCTTGGCGGTTTCGAGCTGCACGGCGTGGAATTCTTTGAACAATTCTTCGGAGTTACTTTTTTCGAGTATGATTCCCTGCTTGGCGGCCTGTTTTACTTCGTAGCGGGTTTGGCGGCGCATGTCGGCGAGGAGTTCTTCTTCGGTTTTTGTAAGATCAATAATAACAGTGTGTTCAGCAGCCAGATGCATTGGAGATGGGCGAAGGTCGAGAGACTTTAGAAGTTTCAAATTCTCTGGGGTGGCGAGGAGTTGTGGACGGAGGCGCACAAAAACGCAGCGGTTTTCTTTGGCGATCTTGGTGATTTCGGCGAAGGCCTCTTTGATGGCGGCTTTATTTTTCCAGTCGATGATTGGGCCGCAAGGGATTTCAAGATAGCGACCGCGTTTGGCGTTTCTAACGATGGCGAGTACTAGGCCGTCATTCATGAGGTCTTTCGTGATGGTTTTGTCGCCGATAAGTTCGTTGACTTTGGCCCAGTTTGGCGATTGATAAAAGTTTGCTTCAGGATATTTGGCGCAAGTTTTAGCCCAGTTCATCTTGTGTATTCCTTAATAAGTTTAATTGCTGGTTGGAGTTTTTCGCTAGAGTAATGGGTTGGGATGTTGATAATAGAGGCGGCGACCTCGGTGGCTACCGGGCAGGCAGATTCGTTGAATTTTACCTTTTTATAGTAGCGTTCTGGGGAGATTGGACGTTCGTACCAAAAGCCGTCAAAGAAGAAGCCTTGCTTTTTGAGTTTCTTTAAGAGTTCTTCACGGTTATTTACAAGAGCGAACTTGCGGAGCGGCATTTTGTTAGCTGATTGCAACTGCCTTAGGGCGAGTTTGGCGGCAAAACGGTTTGGATGGCGGGTGAGGTCGAGCTTGTTATCGGCGGATCGTTCAATAAAATGGAGTTTTAGCATGATTTTTAGCCATGGGCCGCCGAGCTTAATGTGTTGCAAGCCGCGGGAGATACCGGCGATCAAGGGATAAAAACGGGTACGAAAAGTATCGGCAAATTTCGGAGCTTTGCTAGGCGCTGCAATTGGCGTTTCAACAGGGGTGCGGACAATCAGAGCGCCACCCGAAATAGTATCGATAGATTTATCTTTGCCAAACGATAATATGGTGGCGGCACCGACGGTGCCAGCTTCGCGGCCATCGGCATATTTGAGGCCGGCGCAGTGTGCGAGGTCTTCAATAATCATTAGGCCGTTGTCTTTGGCAAACTTCTCGATAGCCACGATATTGACCGGGTTGCCTAAGGTGTTTTGAATGATAATGGCTTTAGTGTTTTTGGTGAGCACCTTTTTGATGCTCTCGATGGTGAAGTTGAGATCTTCCTTATTAATGTCGGCAAAAACAGGTGTCATGCCGGCAGTTTTGACGGCTTCGTAGACGGCGTAGCAAGTGAAGCCGTTTGCAATCACTTCAGAACCTTTAGGTAGAAAGTTTTTGAGCGCCAAACAGAGAGCGGAGCGGCCGTTTTTAGTTAAAATGGCGGTGCCGGAGTAACGTTTTTCAAGGTAGTCGGTAAGGTTTTTAGCATCCTTTTTGCGGCCTACGGCAAAAGTATGAGCCAGGCGTTCGCGGCGGGAGTAGTGAGCGGCTTGGCCAAGGAAGCAATATCCCATTACATAAGCTCCTTATAGGTAGTTAAAATGGCTTTGGCGAGCTCTTCTGGATGAGAAATGTATGGAGCGTGAGTCCAGTTATCAAAGAGTTGCAAATTTGCATTTGGTAAGCGGCTGGCCATTTTTTCGGCGTGGCGCGGTGGGGTGATGGTGTCTTTTTTGCCCCATAAAATGCGGGTTTTAGTGGTGACAGCCTCGATATTTAGGGTTTGGTCGGATTTTAGCATGTTTTCGAGGGTAGTTTGCATGTTTTTAGGGGCGCGAGCATAGTCGGTAGAGCCGGTAAGGCGGTGAAATACCTTGCTAATCAACGGTACTTTTTTAAGTGGGTGACCGATTTTGGCCATCGCCTTGACTAGGGATTTTCTCTTGGATGGCTCGTAAATACCAGCGGCGCTAAGAAGGATCAAACTCTTTAGTTTTTTCGGGTTTTTGGCGCAAAGATTTAAGAGGATGCGGCCGCCATTAGAATGACCAAGTGCGATAGCCCCATCTGGGATACTTTGGTTGGCCCATTTGACGTAATCTTCGATGGACCAGACCTTTTCGGAAGGCTCGGTGAGGCCAGGAACGTGCAACATTTTAACCTTAAGACCGTGCTTTTCGAGCAGGGCGATGGTTTTTGCCCATGGTTCGACAGTGTAAGTCCACCCGTGGATGATATAGAGAGTTGGCATGTTAGTCTAGCCCCCATTTCTTGCGGCGAGCCACAGCGGCTTTTTCGCGGCGGCAGAGCTTATCGGCATCAGCTGGATCTTCGAGGAGTTTCTCGATGATCCACTCGAGATATTGGCTACCCTTAAAAATCAGGGTTTCTTTGCCAGTGGTGTGTTTCTCGATGTATTCGAGGGCTTTACGTGGGTCGAGAGTGGTGTGGGCAGAATAGCCAAGCTCTTTAAGACGAGGCGCGGTGTATTTTTTGGTGCGGCGACCAACCAAAATAATGTTGTCTGGTTTGGCATCGGCAATTAATTCGGCGAGTTTTTGGTGCTCGTCGCCCTCGATGGAACCCTGGTCAACAATGTCGCCAATAATTAGCCATTTTTCTTCGGCATGCAAGCGCCTGACCATATCTAGAATGGATGCAACAGAGATAATGTGGGCATTATAACTGCTATCGATAATGTTGATTCCCTTTTTACCACGGAGATAATTGCTGCGGCCTGGTGGCATATCGAGGTCGGAGAAATCTGGGTTAAATGGCATCTTGAGATAGCGCATGAGATCTTGAGCTACCAACAACTGATAAGCGATCTCACGTGGCTGTGGGTGGTTAAAGTGGAAGGTGGTGCTGCCGTAGGTAAAATCGGTGTGATTTGGGTAGACAACGTACTTCTTGAGGTCAGATTTTTTGAAAGCGACTACCTTGGCTTTGATATCTTTAGTAGCTTCACGCATTAGAGGTTGCTCGGAGTCAATATAGACTAATTTTTGGGTGTTTTGAGGGAGAGTAGCGAACTCGGCGGTAATGGCAGAAGCGAGGTTCTTAAAGTGACCGGATTCGACTTCGTTTTCAAACTGAACAGCATGAGATAAACCGATGGACACCCAGATGGTGACCTCTGGTTTGAGCCAAGTGGCGAGAAATTCGGTCTCGTGTGGGCGCTCGCCATCGATTTCAACGACGTAAAATGGCTCTTTATGCTTATAATAGAGCGATTTGATAGGGGCGGCGAGAATTAGATAAATCCAGCGGGATTTAGAGCCTTTAATTCCCTTGATGCCTAGGATATCAAAAGAGACACCAAAGGCCGAGTTTGCGTCGTGCGAATAGTGGGCTTTGCCGTTTAGTTCGTGCTCGGCGATGTGAAGCATGGTGGTTTTGCCAGCGGAGCCAGTAATAGCGATAATGCGGGGATTCCAGCGTTTTAGGGAGCGTTTTGCGAAGTGTCGGAAGTATTTTGCAGCAACAAAGTAAAAACGCTTCTTTAATTTAGCGATTAATTTCATAAAAATATTATAGCACAAAAAAGAGCCCGGTTAAGGGCTCTTTGATGTAGTTTTATTACATTTTGATTTCGGCATCGACGCCAGCAGGCAAAGAGAGATTTTGAAGGCTCTCGATGGTTTTTGGGGTGGCGTTGTTGATGTCGATCAAGCGTTTGTGGACTTTCATTTCGAAAGCTTCACCACCGGTCTTGTAGACATGTGGGGATTTAACTACGGTAAAGGTAGAACGCTTGGTTGGTAGAGGCACTGGGCCAGATACGGAGGCGCCGGTGCGGATAGCGGTATCTACGATTTGTTTGGTGCTTTGGTCGATGACACGGTGGTCATAGGCTTTTAAGCGGATGCGGATTTTGAGTCCTTCTGCTTTTGGGGCAGCTTTTTTGGCTTCAGCCATGTTTTCCTTTCTTTTCTCATAACCTCAGATGAATTCTTAGATGATCCGTCGATAAGTTTTTGAGAATAGATGATTAATATTAGTTTATCTTCTAATTATAGCAAATTTTATCGGAAAAATCAAGATGGGGTGGAAATTTTATGCAATTTGTGGTATAATATGATTCACAAAAATACAAACAAGGGGGTGCCTAAGCATGGCAAAAGAGAACAATAAAGAATCGTCAATTCTTGTCTACCCTGGTTGGACGATAGCTGGCGAAAAGAAGGAGTCCGGAAGGACTAGTAACTTGGTATTACCGAACGGCGAAGCAGCACGTAACCACCATGTCGTGGATAACGACGATGAAGTATTGCCGGAGATTACGGAGTCGCGCGAGAAGAAGAAACAGCATCGGGCCGAAGTTAAGGCCATTCAGGCTGAGCAGTATCAAGAAGGGTTTGAATCCTTCGCAAAAGATACGCAGTCTGAATACTTTGGCTTAGGCTGGAAGATCTTCTTCATAGCCGTGATTGCTCTCGCAATCGCATGTGCGGTATTCAGCAAGCTAGGTGTTTTTTAAGCCTACGGGGTCCTACGGGACCCCTTTTTCATGCGATTCGTGTATAATAGGGATATGAAAAAGATATTGGCAGGTCTGCTTCTTGTTTTGGTGGCGGGTTTTTGTGGTGGTAAGGTGGCCTTGGCCGAAGAATGTGGTGCCGGCGCTGGTGTTTTAGTCAATCCGATCTCAAAGAATCTTACAATTGAGGGCGGAAATTCACGTATTGATGACTCATTTACGGTGCAAAATCAGGCAAATAAAGAGACAGTCTTCAAGATTTATGCCGCTCCTTATTCTGATGACGAAAACAAAAAAGATTTTGAAAGCGAAACTACATACACTCAGATTAGTCGCTGGATTAAGTTTCTAGACGCCAGTGGCGGCGTGGTGGATACTCTCGAGATCAGGGTGGCGCCGTGCGCTAAACGCGAAGTGAATTTTAGAGTTTTGGTGCCGGAAAGTATCCCGGATGGCGGGCAATATGCGGTGATTTTTACAGAGAGCGAGAATTCTGGCGGTGACGCTGTGATTTCGTCGTCTTCGCGCGTGGGGATGCTGATTTATGCGCATGTAAATGGTGGCGAAACGGTGCGCGAATTTGATGTAGCCGAGTCTTATCTCGAAAAGGGCGTAAGAGATGATAAAACTGCCATTTATGCCGGTATTAAGATAACAAATAATGGCAATATCGATTCTGATGTTAAGGGGACCCTGGTGATAAAAACTTTATTGGGGCGCGAAGTGTACAACAAGGTTACTGGTGCTTCCCTGTTGCCTGGTTCGTCGCGTACGATTGAAAATATTTGGGAAGAGACGCCGTATCTTGGCCTTTTTGTGGCGGATTATACGGTTGAGGTTGACGGTAAAACGGAGGTGGTGATGACTAAAGTAATTTTGATTTTGCCTCTACCGATATTGGTTGTGATAGTGCTCGCATTGATTGTGGTGGTGGTTGGTATTGTTTCATTTATTAAAAAACGTCGCAATCGAAAATTGTTTTAAGCCAAGAAAAAACCAGCCTTAAGGGCTGGTGTTTTCTATTTTAATGTGCTTTTTGTTCCAGATGCGGCGATGCCACTGCTTACGTGTCCACGTGAACTCGTCAGCTTTCCATATGGGCTGCCAGTCATCTGGTTGTCTGGCATATGCGTCCTCGCTTGACGCTGGGTGCACGATATCCCATGCTAGAACAACACCGTAGAAGAACAGTGCCACCAGGAATAACCAGGCCAATTTGTTCCAATGGGAGAATAAACGGACCCCGTTTATCGCAACGAGCGGGATTGTCAGGTAGTAACCAACAATGTCATGGGCCCATTTACTTGGACTCATAACTGAACGCCTGCTTGTCAGACAGCTCTTCGTCGGATCCATGTAGTAACTCCAGTCGTCTCTTTGCCTCCAAAAGGCGACGGCGAGACAGAGTAGGGATATAGCTAGGCTCCAGTCGAGCTTCGGGAGAAGTTTCGACCATTTCCAGCCGGCATCCTGAAGGAACGCCAGGAACATTATCGCGATAGTGAATTCTCCGGGCAAGAATGCTCTCGCTTGGTATGTCCACAGCGGTGGTATCCGGGACTCGAAGATGGCCGCGATAATAATAAAAAGACCAGGCCAGAAGAGCCAGGCGAGAATTAGATATGCTAGGTACTCCATACTAAGTACCCCCTTTCTAAGTATAGTATTATTATTTTAGCATAATTTGGCCTTCTCGTCAATTTGGTGCAAAGCACAAAAAATCTCCCCGAAGGGAGATTTTTTTGTAAGTTAGCAATTATTATTTGATAACTTTGGTGATAACACCAGAACCAACGGTCTTGCCACCTTCGCGGATAGCGAAGCGGTCGTTGTTGTTCATAGCGACTGGGGCAAGAAGTTTGACGTTGAAGGTGACTTGGTCGCCAGGCATGACGATTTCTTTGTCAGCTGGGAGCTCAACTTCACCGGTAACATCGGTGGTGCGGAAGTAGAATTGTGGTTTGTAACCCTTTGAGAATGGAGTGTGGCGGCCACCTTCCTCTTTCTTAAGGATGTAAACCTGAGCTTCAAATTCGGTGTGTGGGGTGATGGTGCCTGGTTTGGCGATCACTTGGCCACGTTCGATTTGTTCACGTTCAATACCGCGGAGGAGAAGACCAGCGTTATCGCCAGCTTGACCTTGGTCGAGAGTCTTGTGGAAGGCTTCGATACCGGTAACAACGGATTTTTGAGTGTCACGAAGACCAACGATTTCAACTTCGTCGTTGAGTTTGACAACACCTTGCTCGATACGACCGGTAGCAACAGTACCACGGCCTTTGATTGAGAAGACGTCTTCAACTGGCATCAAGAATGGTTTGTCGAGATCGTGTTCTGGGATATCGAAGTATTCGTCCATAGCGTGAACGAGTTCCATGATAGCATCTTCGGCTTCCTTGTCGCCTTCGAGGGCTTTGGTTGCAGAACCTTTGATGATTGGAGCGTTGTCACCATCATAACCGTATTTGTTAAGAAGGTCACGAACATCCATCTCTACGAGCTCAACGAGTTCTGGGTCAGCGAGATCCATTTTGTTGAGGAAGACGATGATTTTTGGCACGTTCACCTGGTGAGCGAGAAGTACGTGCTCACGAGTTTGTGGCAACGGGCCATCGTTAGCTGCAACTACGAGAATTGCACCATCGACTTGGGCGGCACCGGTAATCATGTTCTTGATGTAATCGGCGTGGCCTGGCATATCGACGTGAGCGTAGTGGCGTTTTTCAGATTCGTACTCTTGGTGAGAGGTAGCGATGGTGATACCACGAGCTTTCTCTTCTGGAGCGTTATCGATTTGGTCGTAAGCGACTGGTTTGTTAACGTCGGATGGAAGTCTGCGGCTAAGAACTGTGGTGATAGCAGCAGTTAAAGTGGTTTTACCATGGTCGACGTGACCCATGGTACCAACATTGATATGTGGCTTGGAACGGTCAAAATTTGCCATTCTTTCTCCTTTTAATTTATATTATGTTTGGAGCGCTAATAAAAACCAGCTCCAAAACTCTACTATATTATTTTAGACTATTTTTTAAAGATTGTAAAGAGCTAAAAGCAAAAAAATCTGGGAAAAAAAATGGGGAGTCCGCAAAGAGACTCCCCGACTACTGGCCAAGTAGTTTTATATAAATCCGAACAAGCAAACAAGCAAAAGTTTTTGTATCAGCTCTAAGGGGGGTGGCTGCTTGTTCGGGGGTCAAAATATCTGTGATAAGGTGCTTATATTATTATAGCACAATTTCAAAAAAATTGCAATACCTTTTATGTTTTTACCATTAAGTTACCCCTGACCGCAGGGGCCAGGGGTGTATAGATGTTACCGCGACGCAGATGGTCGCCGATGTACTAGATGTAAGTGGATGTTTTGTATTGCTTAGCAGAATGATTTTGCAATGTTGTGGGGTCTGCCTCCCCGGTGTTTTAGAAGATTTACCTAAATATTAGGTTTAGAGGACTAATGCGCCCCCTCCAATAGATAAACGAGATGACTGTCCACAGCCGTTCTCTGGCGTCTAAAGGTCGCCGCAATATGTAATTTTCGCACACCCACTTACATCACGAGACCATTATAACATTTATCTTGAAATATGCAATAGAAAAAGATTATATTATTGACATTTCAAAGTATTTATGCTATAATTACATGCAGAACAGCTTTTTGACCCATGTTTACGAAAAGGAAGGAGGTGTGACATGGGAGCATTTAAACGGTTGTTGTGCCGATCTGGGAAGGGTCGGAAATTCATGAAGGTCCAGGTCGAAAGACCCCATAACGGGGAGACGATCTATTATTTTAAGCTTGGTTCTTTCGATAGTAAGAAGGAGGGTGAAATCGAAAGCGAGCTGATTAACTATCGTCGTTTGGGTCTTTGCTCGGGACATGATTTAAGTCGTCTCCCCTGGGGAGAAATTCGTGTCTACCATAACCCGGTCTTCCAAAAGGAACGCGTAAAATATATGGAAAGCGTTCTGATTAAGAACATCCAGGAGTTATTCTCCTAGACTTAGCACCTTTCGAGGTCCTAGCAATAGGGCCTCGATTTTTTTGTGCTAAAATACTAGTAAGGAGACCCAGAATGAAGGAAAAACTAACAGGCAAGCTTAATCCAGAAACCCCAAAACAAACAGATACTCTTAGAAACAGGGCTGAAAAGTCAATGGACGCTACTTTTAAAGAAGATACCTCAAACAACGAGGGCGGACGCGATGACCTCGTAGAAAAAGCCAAGACTGTTATCAAAAACGTGCCACGCATCCAATTAAAAGAATACAAGAATACTTATGGATATAGCAATGATTTTATTGAGAGGTGTGAGTATGCCGTAACCTCTAAGCAATCTGTCCAGGACTACAGCAACGACAGAACGGATGTTTTTCAAAAGGCATCCGAGCCCCTTATGACGATGTTTCTCGGTGGCGAAGGTAGGCCA
This sequence comes from Candidatus Saccharimonadota bacterium, assembly GCA_024699125.1. Lineage (GTDB taxonomy): Bacteria > Patescibacteriota > Saccharimonadia > Saccharimonadales > Saccharimonadaceae > Nanosyncoccus. The sequence goes on along the minus strand of JAILQE010000004.1, from coordinate 52,138 downwards.
ACCAGTCTTCTTAAAAACAATGGGTCTTATGCAATTTGGGCCTCAACTTATGATGACGAAAAGCGCGCTACGGATATTATTTATGGTATCAAAAGTGGGAAAGATTGGATTACTTGTTCAATCGATGTAGCTGCTCTGAAAAACGATGCAAATCACGATGAGATCAATAAGCACGTTGTGAAAAAATTCGAAAGCGGTGCCAACGGAGCCTTCAGCTCTATGAAAGATTTTGAGCCATGGCGGCAAGAAATTGTTTTCTGCCGTCGAGGCAAGCAGCGTTTTACAGAGAAAAAAGCGCCACATTTTGTGCTTGCGCTCTCTAATGAATCATTCAAGGAGATGACTAATGACATCATTTTGGATCGAGATGGGCAGGTCGTTGGTTGCAACCCGAATAGTGATCTTGAATTTATGATTGCTACGGAGTTCTTGATTGAAATCAATATGCAAATAGCTGCAATTGGTGGTAAGAAAGCCAAAAAGAGTGAATATCGCGATAAACTTAGTGCCATCAAGATGGTTATGGTTGATAAGGTAACCGAGGTTTTGGGCTGCGAAGTCGGCTCGGAAGAATTTGCAAACAAGTTTCATGCCAAAGTTGCCGAGATGAAGCAAAAAGATAAAGGCTACAAAGATGTTATGGACTTGTCACGTGACTACAAGAAAGAATACGAAGAAGTTCACAAAGCAGCCATCGCTAAGGGCAGTCTACAATTCCAAGGTTAATTCCCTTTTAAACCAAAAATCCGGCTAATCTAGCCGGATTTTTGTTAGAGACTATTTAGAGTTTCTCTTCTCGATGATTTCTTGAGCTACGTTTGGTGGAACTTCCTCGTAACCGTAGAGCTCCATCGAAGAAGCGGCACGGCCTTGGGACATACCACGAAGGTCACCGGTGTAACCAAAGAGGTTAGCGAGTGGGCAGAAGGCTTTGATGAGCTTGGCGCCACCGTTCAAATCTTCCATTTCGTCGACGCGACCACGGCGAGCGTTGATATCGCCAATTACGTCACCCATGAATTCTTCTGGGGTGGTAATTTCCATCTTCATCACAGGCTCGAGGAGCACTGGGTTAGCTTTCTTAATACCTTCGCGAGTTGCAAGGGCACCAGCCAAGGTGAAGGCGAGCTCGGAGGAGTCGACATCGTGGTAAGAACCATCATAGAGGGTAGCTTTGACGTCTACTACTGGGTAGCCAGCGATAACACCACCAGCGAGGGTGTCTTCGACACCTTTTTGAACTGGTTTGCGGTATTCCTGAGGAACCACGCCACCCTTAATCATATCGATAAATTCGAAGCCTTTGCCTGGTTCATTTGGCTCAAACTTGATCCAAACGTCACCATATTGACCACGACCACCAGATTGCTTAATGTGTTTACCTTGTGCTTCGGCAGTGCCGCGAATGGTTTCACGGTAAGCAACTTGTGGGGCGCCAGTGTTAGCTTCGACGCCGTGTTCACGTTTCAAGCGGTCGATAATAATCTCGAGGTGAAGCTCGCCCATACCGGAAATAATGGTTTGGCCGGTTTCTTCATCAGTGTGGACGCGGAAGGTTGGATCTTCCTCAGCCATCTTAGAGAGACCGATGCCCATTTTCTCTTGGTCGGCTTTGGTCTTTGGCTCGACAGCGATAGATACTGGTGGATCTGGGAATTCGATAGATTCAAGGTGAATTGGGTGAGCTGGATCACAAAGGGTGGTACCAGTAGTACACTCTTTGAGACCAACCACGGCGGCGATATCGCCGGCAGCGATTTCGGAGATATCTTCACGTTTATCAGCGAACATACGGACGATACGACCGACGCGTTCTTTGTTGCCGGTAGTAGCGTTCATGATGGTGTCGCCAGATTTGAGTTTACCAGCGTAAACGCGGATGAAGATCAATTTACCTACGAATGGATCGGTTGCAATCTTGAAGGCGAGAGCGGTAAGAGGCTCTTTGTCATCAGCTTTGCGAACGATTTGGTCGCCAGTCTTTGGATCGGTACCAAAGGTTTGGCCTTGGTCACGATCAAGTGGGGATGGGAGATAGTCGGTGATAAGGTCGAGGACTTTCTCAACGATCACACCACGGCCATCACCGCCGGTAACTAGGTAGAAGTCGCCATCGATAACGCGTTTTCTAAGGGCAGCTTTGAGTTCAACTTCAGAGATAGAATCTTCACCCTGGTTGAAGTATTTTTCCATCAAAGCTTCGTCGGCTTGGACGGCTTCTTCAACGAGGATAGAACGAGCGTTCTTAGCTTTTTCAACCATGTCGGCTGGAATTTCGCCAACGGTAAGCTCGTGGTCAGCGTAATCTTTGTAAGTGTAAGCTTTCATGTCGATAAGGTCGACAACGCCGCAGATGTCTTTTTCGAAGCCGATTGGAAGATGAATAGCCACGGCATTTTTGGAAAGACGTTTGTGAATAGAATCAAGAGATTTGTAAAAATCACCACCGATTTGGTTAATTTTGTTGACGAAGCAGATACGAGGCACGCCGTATTTGGTAGCTTGGCGCCAAACAGTTTCAGACTGAGCTTCTACGCCCATCTTACCATCGAAGACCACGACAGCACCATCGAGCACGCGAAGGGAGCGTTCCACCTCTGCGGTAAAGTCGATGTGGCCCGGGGTATCGATAATGTTAATTTTGTGACCTTTCCAGGTAGCAGTCACAGCAGCGGAGGTAATCGTAATACCGCGCTCTTTTTCCTGCTCCATCCAGTCGGTGGTTGCACCGCCGGTGTCGCCTTTCACGAGGTCAATTTTGTGTTTGAGACCGGTGCGATAAAGAATCGCCTCGGAAGTAGTGGTTTTTCCGGCATCAATATGGGCAATAATACCAATATTGCGGAATTTGGATAGGTCTTTAATTTCGGTGGCCATATTTTTCCTTATTTAATATTAGTGATTTTTACATTAAAAAATAGACGCTTTTAATTTTAGCACATTTTTTTAGAGTTGTGTAGGGGTATTTTAGAGAACGGCCGTGAATCCGTAGGTGAGGCCAAGCACGATGGCGCCGGCGATCAAAACGCCGATGATAATGGCGAGAACTGATGGCCAGAATTTCATCTTGAAACAGCTTGAAACGAGCGCGCCAGTCCAGGCGCCAGTGCCAGGAAGTGGAATAGCGACCAGGATGATGAGCCCGAGCCAGCCGTATTTGTCGACGGTTTTCTTGTTTTTATCGGCTTTGGCTTCAAGCCAGGTGATCATTTTTTTGGTGAGCTTTTTATCGCGCAAAAAGTCAAAAACTTTTGGAACTAAAAGTAGCAAAAATGGGATTGGTAGTAGATTGCCGATGATAGCGAGCCCTGCTGATAACAGAGGCGCAAGACCGTGCGCGACACCAAAAGGAATAGCGCCACGAAGCTCGATAACTGGCACCATGGCGATAAGCAGTGTGAGGATGATCGATACGAGCATTAAGCTAGTTTCTTTCTTAAGATTTCCTGTACGGCGGATGGGTTAGCTTTGCCGTGGGATTCTTTCATAACTTGACCAACGAGGAAGCCGATCACCTTTTGTTCCCCGTTTTTATAATCTTCCTGGGCTTTTTGAGTTTCTGGTTTTGCAAGGACCGCATCTACGATGGCTTCGAGTGCGCCGAGGTCGTTTTCCTGGACTACGCCAAGTTCTTTGGCAATTTCGCGGGTAGCTTTAAAATGCATTTCTGGATCAAAGAATTTAATAAATACTTCTTTACCACCGGTAGAGCTGAGCTCGTTTTTGTCGAGCATTTCGGCTAGGTCAAGCAATTGTTGCTTGGATGGAAGCTCGTCGTTAAGTAAGCTAAAGTTCTCTTCGGCTAGAAGTACGGAAGAAAAGAGATTTGAAATGCGCTTCAAAGCTGCGGTGTTTTCTTTTAGTTCGCTGAGTTTTTCCATAAGCTTAGGGTAGTCGAGCAAAACTTCGAGTGTGGCATCTGGAACAATGCTGCCGAGCATCTTGCGATAGTCGCTTGGCATCATTGGGAAGTTTTCGAGCGCAGCACTGATGAATTCTTCAGAAAGATTAAGCGGTGGTAAGTCTGGCTCTGGCATATAGCGGTAGTCTTTGGCCTCTTCCTTGGAGCGCTGCGGGGTGGATTCGCCAGTGGCGTCGTTCCAACCGCGGGTTTCTTGGCGGATGGTTTCGCCAGCTTCAAGTAATTTGGTTTGGCGTTTGATTTCGTATTCCACTGCGCGCTCGATTGAGCGGAAAGAGTTCAGGTTCTTGGTTTCGGTGCGGGTGCCGAGTTTATCGGCGCCTTCTGGTGCGATCGAAACGTTTACGTCAAAGCGCATGTTGCCGTTATATAGGTCGCCGTAGGTAACCTTGGCAAAAGTCATCAAGCGCCACAACTCTTTGGCGTAATCGCGAGCGTCAGCAGCCGAGTGGATGTCTGGCATGGAGACAATTTCGATAAGCGGCGTATCAACGCGGTTTAAATCAACAAGTGAATAATTGCTAAAGTGGGTCAATTTACCGGCGTCGCCTTCAAGGTGAGCGTGCTCGATGCGGATTTTGGTACCGCTTGGAAGTTCAACAAAGCCTTCACCAATAATTGGGTGGAAGAACTGAGTAATCTGGTAGCCTTTTGGTGAATCTGGGTAAAAATAATGTTTGCGATCAAAACGAGATTTTGGGTTGATGGCGCAGTTCATAGCGTGGCCAGCGCGAACAGCAAACTTAACTGCTTCCCCGTTTAAGCGTGGCAACATACCAGGCAAAGCGTAATCAACTGGCGAAACGCAGGAGTTTGGCTCCTTGCCGCGAGCGTCGTTATCTACCTCAGAAAAGAGCTTAGTTTTGGTGCAGAGCTGAACGTGGCATTCAATACCGATAGTTGGAATATATTTCATTAGATAGCTCCTAAATCTTTTAAGGCTTGTTTATAAATCGCGATGGCATTTTTGGCCTGTACGAATGTAATTTCGGTATCAGCGTCATGAGCGACAGCGTTGCGAAGTTTGTGGACGCGCCACACAGCATTAATGTCTGAAAAACGGCCGTTGGATTTTTTGAGGCGGTCACCCATAGTTTTGCCAGCGAGACCTACTTCCATCAAGGCTTTGTCGAGCAGCTTGTCGGCTTCAATAATCGAGAGAGTGTAACTGGCTGAGTTTTCTTTTTGCAAACGGCTCTCGATCGCGAGGAATTTAGACTGATAAAATTCAGTATTAAGATGATAGTTGCGCTTGCCGGTGAGCAAGATTGCTACAAAAATCAAAGCACCCACAATAATGATTGCCACGATAAAAGTAATTAAGCCACCGTCCATTACTTAATCTCCTCCGCGAATTTAATGATTGTTTTGTCGCTGCGGCGTGGGCCAAGTACCTGGAGGCCGATTGGCAGGCCGCTCTCGGTTTTGCCGGCTGGAATAGCAAGGCCAGGAATGCCGGCGAGGTTAATTGAAACGGACATAATATCTTCCATGTACATAGCGACTGGGTCGTTGACCTTTTCGCCGAGCTTAAAGGCTGGGTTTGGTGAAACTGGTGCCAAAATTACGTCGCATTTTTCGAAGGCTTTTTTATATTCTTCGATCAAAAGTGTGCGGGCTTTGGCGGCTTTCAAGAAATATGCATCATAAAAACCAGAACTTAACACGAAGTTGCCGATCATAATGCGGCGCTTGTTCTCTTTCATGAAGCCTTCATTTCTAGTGTTGCCATAAAGATCGTCCAAATTGGTAGAATTCTCAGAACGGAAGCCATAGCGAATGCCGTCGTAGCGGCTAAGGTTGCTGGCGACTTCGGCTGGCTGAATAATGTAATACACGGCCAAGGCGTATTTTAAGGTTGGCATATCAAGCTCAATGATATCAATGCCTTTTTTCTTTAATTCTTCACATTTTGCCTTCAGGGCGGCGCGAATTTCTGGATCTACGGCGTCATTATCAAAATCTTTGACGACGCCGACGGTTTTAACTGGTTTGGCTGAAGTTTCTTCATAGAAATCTGGCAACGTGGTAAGATCTTTTTCATCGCGGTGGGCGCAGATAGACATGAGGAGGTCCATATCTTCTGGAGTTTTAGTGAAGAAACCGTTAACGTCGAGCGAGCTAGCCATCGAAACTACGCCATAGCGTGAAGTGGCGCCGTAGGTTGGTTTGAGGCCATAAACGCCGTTAAACGAGGCTGGCTGGCGAATTGAACCACCGGTATCGGAGCCGGTAGCAAATTCTACGACATCAAGTGCGACGGCTACGGCAGAGCCACCGGATGAACCGCCAGCTACACGGGTTTTATCAAAAGCGTTCAGAGTTGGACCAAAGTAAGAGTTTTCGGTAGAGGAACCGTGGGCAAAAGCGTCTAGGTTGACCTTGCCGATCATGATTGCACCTTCTTTTCCGAGTTGTTCAACTACGGTAGAAGTAATTGGCGCTTTAAATGGTTCCAAAATGTGAGCCGAAGCGGTAGTGATTGTGTCTTTTACGAGGAAGTTATCCTTGGCGGCAAAAGGTACACCAGCTAGGCGGCCAACTGGTTCACCGTTTTTAATCTTCTCATCGATTTCGGCGGCTTTCTTTAAAGCGGCGTCTTTATAGAGCGAAGTAAAGATATTGTAATCCTTGAAAAACTCAGCCTTCTTAAGGGCGTCATTTACAAGCATTGTGGCGGTAACGTTTTTGTTAGCAATTTTCATTAGAGCACCTTTGGAACTTTAATTTGATTTTCTTTTTCTTCTACGGTTAAATCCAGTAATTCCTCGCGGTTGGCATCCTGAGCTTTAATTTCGTCATCACGCCAAACGTTGTCCATCTCAAAAACTTGATAGGTTGGCTCTACGCCATCCGTATTAAGTTCGCTGAGCTCAGAAATATATTTAACGATGCCGTCTAGGTCGTTCTGTAAAGAGTCCATTTCTTCTTCTGGTAACGAAAAATTAGACAAGTCAGCTAAATGTTTTAAGTCCTCGCGAGTTATTTCCATGCGTAATATTATACCATTTATTTGAGGTTTTTAAAGAGGATTCGTTTGATGTAATTGATGAATGGTTTGGCTTCTTCAAGATTGAGGAAGAAACTGGCGATAACATAAGAAACAATCGAAAGGCTGGCGATGAGCAGGAATTTTGGAATCGTGATGAGAAGTGAGTTATCGGTAGCCATCAAAGGAATGAATTTGGTAAGCGAGAAGGCGACGCAGCCGGCGATAGCGGTGGCGATTGCCATGCGACTAAATGATTTCCAGAAGGCTTTATTGAATAGTTTGCGACGTGAGCGGCGTTCCAAAGCTATGAGCAAAATGATAATTTCGACGATGGCGCCGATACTTTGGGCAAAACCAAGCCCATCTACGCCATAACCGAGCTTAAAGAATAGCACTGAAAGTAGCATAGTGAGCCCGATAGCGATAATTGAGACGATGAATGGTGTTTTGGTGTCTTGGTAGGCATAGAACCCGCGTGAAGCAATATGAAATACAGAACGAGCAAAAATCGCGAGCACGAGTGCACCTAGCACGCTTGCAATAGTGCCATTACTAGTGTTGTTGCCGATGTTACTGACAAAGCTAACTACGTAGCCACGCGCAAAGAACACGATGACAGCCACCGGTAGCGAAATCCACACGATGGTGCGCAGAGCTTTCCTGAAGGTATTCATAAACTCCTCTTCGTCGCCCTGGCCGAGCTCTTCGGTGAGCTTCGGGAAGAAGGCGGTAGAAATCGCCACACCGATCAAGTTAACTGGCATTTGATGCAAGGCTGAGGCCTGGTTGAATGAACGTACGGCGCCAGCCCCCATGCGTGATGAAAGGTTAGTGTTGACGATGGAGTTGACGTAATCAATTCCCTGGTCCAAAGAACGAGCTGGCAAAAGTTTTAAAATCGAGCGAAAACCTTGGTTTTTCCAGCGGATTTTGAATTCATAATCAAACCCAAGACCAAAGAGACCAATCAGCGACACGATTAATTGCAGAATGGCACCTAGGATTACGCCGAGTGCAACGCCCATGATGCCGCCTTCAAAGAGTTGAATTCCAAAGATATTGATGCCGTCCGTAAAGCAGACGATACCGATCATGATGCCGATATTATAAATAGCCGGCGCGAAGGCATAAAACACGAAGCGCCCTACGGCTTGCTGAATTGAGGTTAAAACGGTTGCAATTGAGAATAAGAATGGGTTTAAGGCGATTACGCGGGTCATATTAATGGCAAGTGACATGCCGGATTCATCGAGACCAGGGCTTACAATGTAGCGGATCAAAGGATCAGCAAAAATCATAATTAAAACGCTAGCCACTAAGGTAACGAGCGCTAGTAGATTAAGCAAGCTGGATGAAAGTTCCCAGGCAGATTTTTTATTGCCACTAGCCAGACGCTGGTTAAATACCGGAATAAATGATACGGCGAGGGCGCCGGATGTCAAAATGAAAAACATGAAGTCTGGAATAGTAAAGGCAGCCGTGTAGGCATCGATACCGGTTGGATAAGTACCAAGATAGTAAGAGTTGAGAAGACGATCGCGAAAGAGCCCGAGCAGAGCGGAAATCAAAGTAGAACTAGCTAGCACGATGGCGGCAGATTTTACCGATAATTTGGAATTGGCCAGAGCCACAACAGATTTAAAACGCAAACGTTTCATATAAATTATTATACATACTTAAATTATTTTTGGGCGATTTTAATGAGTTTGGCGTGCAACACGGCGCGCTCAGTAGTTCCTATACACGTGGAGAGTGTAATGACTTTGTCGCTGGCGTGAACATTAGTTTGAAAGTCGTAAATGCTGCGGGCGCTGATCTTTTGCAAGAATTCGTCAAAGGCTTCGTCGCTGTCGAAATGCGTGACAAGGTAATCGCTAGTTACTGGGATGCGGTAAACGCTAAACACTTGCCAAAGTGAGTTTGAATCGCGAGTGGAGATTTTGACGACATGATTTTCGGTCTTTTCCTGCCAGTTTTTTGACAGTACATTCACGAGTGAGCCAAACATTGAGCCATCGAGCCTACCATGTGCATAAAGAATTTGGTTTTGGTCTGTGAGGTTGGTGTTGTTGCTGGCATCAAGAAAAACCCAGCCAGCAGAATTCCAGGTATGATTCAAAGAGTGACGCAAATAGTACTCATTATTGTTGGTATGTACGAATGGGTAATTAATATTGGTTCCTGGTACTTGAACCCAACCGGCGACGTCTTGGTTTTTGGCGATTGAACTGGTTAAATCAACGCTAATTAGTGGGATTTTTGATAATTCCCAATATGGATCAGTACTGGAAATTGCTACATCGGCTCCTTCTTTTGGTTTAACAATTGGTTCCGGCTTTGGTTCTGGCTCTGGCTCGGGTTCCACCTCTACGATTACGGTTTCGGCTTGAATCTCGCGGATTTGTTCGTCTGCTAGTTCGTTCTCGGCACGCCATTTGATAATGTTGTAGGCAGAAAAACAAATACAAAAGATTAATACTACGGAGGTCAAGGTATAGATGATGCCGCGCATGATAACGCGTGGGTCACTTTTAATGTCGAATTTTTTTGAGGTAGTTTTCTTTTTGTTATTGGCTTTTAAAAAGCCACGAGAGCTAGTGGCTCTCGTGACTTTTTTATCCGGTTTATAGGAATTAATGCTTAGCAAGACGGCGCCTGTAGACTAGGATAGCGGACGAAGCTACCAAAGCTGCTACGTAGAAGTAGATGCTATCAGCAGTGTCTGGGTTTTCTTTGTCATTAGTTTTGGTGTCGGTCTTGGTGTCGCAAACTGAGCTTGCAATTTTTACACCTTTGGTTACACCAACTTTGCCATCGCTTGAGAATACAGTAGTAGAAGCGGTGCTTTTACCAGATTCTTCAAGGTTGATGATTTGAGCATTAGCACAAACTTTGTTGAGCTCGATGCCTTTTGTAGTGATTTTGGTGGTGTAATTTGCGGTGATGTCTTTAGAGACAGTCACATCAGCTTTTGCGTCAAACATGATTTTGGCTTTGGCTGGGGATTCAGCGGTAAGGCTGATGGAACCGGCCTTGATGGTACCATTGATTTTGATGGTGCCTTTGGCGGTCAAATCAGTTGCGCCAAGATCAACATTACCAGAATCGAGGGTGAAACCACCTTCTGTGTCGATACCATTTGAAACGGTGAGTTTTTCGCCAGTAACGATAAGGTTACCAGTAGAATGGATTGATTTTACCGTATCGGTGATGGTGCTTGCTTCAGCAACTTTGATAGTGAGAGAAGCAATATCGGTATCAATTGCTTTACCCTGATATTTCTTAAGGGTGAGGGTTTTGGTAGTAGCATCGTAAGTTGCGGTTTCGTCGTTGTTAGATTCTTTACCATTTGCGGTGTAAATATCCTCGTTACCCACCTTAAGAATGCTATTAGTTGTCGCGAACGCGCCGCGGCAGAATGTGCCTAAAATTGGTACCGCCAAAAGGCCGGCACAAATTTTGAGGCCAAGACTCTTTTTCATAAAAATTTCCTTGTTTATTTTTGTATATGACCTTGTATATTTTGCATTATAACCCTTATGGTTTTGATTGTCAAGAGTTTTAATTATTATAATAATAATGGTATAATTAGTGCATGAGTAGAAAAAAGTCGGAAGTTATTTTGCCGTCTAAAAAAGACGCTAAAAAAACTGATAAAAAGCAGGACAAGCTTAGCCTGAGCAAGGTTAAAGCTGAGAAAAAGACAAGCGCTCCTAAAGAGAAGAAAACCGGGAGCAAAAAAGGTCTTTATTCTAGTCTAGTTTATAGACACAAAGCAAAGAAAGACGCCGAGGCACGTCGCAAGGCCGAGGATTTGGCATCTCTCCCTAAAGAACCGGTCAAACGCTTCTTTGCTAGACTCCATCCAAAACGTGTATTTAAATGGTGGTTTTCTTGGCGTGGCCAAAAAGCCATTCTAAAGTTTTTTGCGGCTTGTTTTCTACTTCTCGTTATCTTTATCGGTGGTCTATTCTTGTATTACAAGAAAGATCTTGATGAAATCCGCCTCGATGAGATGACTATTTCTGAAACAGTTAACACTTATCTCGACCGCAACGGTGTTGTGCTCTGGAAAGATACTGGTAGCGAAGATTATCGTCTCGTGGTTGACGGTTCCGAGATTAGCGATTATATGCGCTGGGCAACTGTGGCTATCGAGGATAGAAACTTCTATAATCACGCTGGCGTTGATTTTCTCGCCTTAATCCGTGCAACCTTTTCTACTCTTTCTGGTAGCGGCGTGCAAGGCGGTTCTACACTGACTCAGCAGCTTATCAAGCAGGTTTACTTCTCGGATGAAGCCGCAAGTGAAAGCCGTGGTGGTCTTGCTCGTAAAATCAAAGAGTTGATTCTTTCAATTGAGCTTGAGCGTATGTATGATAAAGAGCAGATTATTACTATGTATCTCAACCAGTCGCCTTATGGTGGTCGCCGTAACGGTGTAGAGTCTGCTGCACAAACCTACTTTGGCAAGTCTGCTAAAGATTTGACTTTGGCTGAATCTGCGCTTCTTGCTTCAATTCCAAACAACCCAGGTGTGCTTAACCCATACAATACTTACGGTAACGAAGCCTTGCTTGAGCGTCAACACAAAACTCTCGACGTGATGGCTCAAATGGGCTACATCAGCCAAGAGAAAGCTGATGAGGCTAAGGAAGTGCCAATTCTTGACACGATTAAACCAGAAGCTAGCCAATATTCTGATATGATTGCTCCTCATTTTGTGCTTGAAGTGCGCAAACAGCTCGAGGAAAAATACGGTATCTCAACGATGCGCGCTGGTGGTTGGACAATTACTACCACGCTCGATACGCGTGCTCAAAAGATCGCTGAAGACGCAATTGCTGTTGGCGCCGGTATTACTTACATGAACCGCAGCGATAACCTCGCTCTCGTTTCGTTGGATGTTGAAACCGCCCAAGTGATTGCGATGGTCGGTTCGATTGATTTCAATAACCCAACCTATGGTGAGCAAAACGTAACGGTAGACTCATCAATTGAGCCAGGCTCTACGATCAAGCCAATTCTTGATTACGCTCCACTCTTTATGCAACGTGAAGGTATTAACTATGGCCCTGGTACAATTCTTCGTGATGAAAACATTGACTCGATTTATTGTGCTGGTTATAGAGGCGCTTGTTCACTTGCTAACTATTCTAGGACTTTTGCTGGTGATATTACGATTCGTCGTTCACTCGGTAATTCCCTCAATATTGCAGCTGTAAAAGCTCTATATATTAATGGCATCGGGAACTCACTCGAGATTGCTCATGCTCTTGGTGACAAGGCTTATTGTGCAGACACTGAAGCCACCTATGGCCTTTCGATCGCAATTGGTTCAGGTTGTGGCGTAAAGATGGTTGAGCACGCCAACGCCTATGCTTCCCTTGTACGTGGCGGCGCCTATAAAGACATTGCCTATGTTCTTGAAGTTAAAAACTCTTCTGGTGACATTATCGAATCATGGCAAGATGCTCCAGCCACCCAAGTAATCGACCCACAAATTGCCTACCTTCTCATGAATGTCTTAGGCGATCGCGGCGCTCGCCCATGGAACGGTTCGGGTTTCGTGGTACCTGGCGTATGGACCGGTACTAAAACTGGTACTACCACTACTGCTAGCTCCAATGTGACCAAGGACTCTATGATGGAGAGCTTCTCTACTGCCATCTCTACCTTCGTTTGGAACGGTAACCACGATGGTTCTGGCATCGCGAGTAGTACGCACGAAGTTGCAGCTAAGACAGCTGGTACTTACATGGAACGTGTTCATAAGGAAGTCTACGAACCAGATGGTAAGTGGCACTATGGCGACCAACCAGCAGTTCCAGCCGGTATCAAGACTTTGACAGTAAATGGTATCACTGATATTTGGCCAAGCTGGTACAATGCTGATAAAAACTCTGGCGTTTCTAAGGAAACCAAGACGTTTAACAAGTACAATAAATTGCTTGCCGCTGAATGTACTCCGGCCGCTTTTAAGATTGAAATCGAAGTGACAAAGGTGGTTGACCCTGTATCTAAGAAAGAGACTTTCAAGGTTGATGCGCCTTATAATCATGAAGTATCGGATACTTGTGATTACGTAGCTCCGGCTGTATCTATTTCAAGTTCTGGTGGCAAATTCTATGCCACGATTGTAAAAGGTAGCCAGGCAATTAAGGGTTATACTTTAACAGTTGATGGCACCGATTATTCTGCAATTTCTATCGCAGCTAACGGTGAGATTACGGGTTATACGGTAACCGGCAAAGAAAAGAATGTGAAGATTACGATTTCTGACGAGTACGGTTACGTAGCGGATTCCTCGATGACCTTGACGCCTGTCGAGGAGCCGGAGAAGCCGACTGAACCTGAGAAGTCTTCTGAGTCTGAGGATAAAGACGAGCAGAAGGACGAGAAGAAGACTGAGTAGTTAGAATCTTCGCAAAGATCATTTTACCGGCGGAAGTCTCGTGGAACTTAACAAATTCCACCAAAAGACTTTCGCCGATTTTTGTGGCGGCGTTATCTACGACTACCATGGTGCCGTCTGGTAAGTGACCAATTCCCTGGCCTTTGTTGGCACCTTTGTCGGTGATTTTGAGAGTGATTTTTTCGCCCGGCAAAAACTCATTGCGGAGCGAAAGTGCTAAATCATTGACGTTTAATGTGGTAATTTTTTCGGCGGTAGCAACTTTGATAAGGTTAAAATCAAGCGTCAAAATGGCACCGTGATTAGCCTTGGCATACTTTAAGAGTTGCTCGTCTACTTTGACGTTGGCATCGCCATCATCGACGATTTCAACGTTAAAATGCACGATGCGCTCTAGCTCATTCACGAGGTCTAACCCGGCACGAGCGCGGGCACGCTTAGCGCTGTCTTTGCCGTCGGCAAGAAGCTGCAATTCTTTTAGAACGCTTTTTAAAATGATGAGATCGTCACTAATAAAGCCAGTCTTGGCAATATTTAGAATGCGACCGTCGATCAAGGCCGAGGTGTCGACATAGATTTTGCGGCGCGCTTCGGCGATGAGTGGTTTTTTGTTGGTAATAATTAAAAATGTGGTTTCAGCAAAAATCGCCAAAACGATAATTAAAATAAATAATTCCATAATGGGGCTATTTTATCAAATCTTCGCCAAATTGGATAGCGTGCTCGTGATTTTGCTTCAAAGTCTCTTGGTATTTTTCGACGAGGTCAGTGCGTTTTAGGACGGTGGCTACGTCGATAGCAAGGTCGTAGCGCGACGCAACGTTTCGGCGCAACATTTCGAATGGCGTGGTGGTGGAACCTTCTTCTACGAAGCCATGCACGCGTACGCGGCCGCGATAGGTGTAGTTTTCGAGAATGGTTTCAAAGGTTTCTGGATAGCCGTGGAAGTTGGCAATAATTGGCCGGTCTTTGGTAAAGAGTTTTTCGAATTGCTCTTTTGTGAGCTTCGCGTTAGTGGTGCCAATGGAGCGATACGAAAGTGCGTTTACGTTCACGAAGCGATATTTATATTCTGGTAAATCGCGACGCAAAATATTGATAGCTTCGATAGCTTCTTTGGACACCAAGTCGCCGACACCCACAAACACAAAATCTGGATCGTCATCAGAAACGGATTCGAAGATGCTGGCTCCGCCTGTATGGAAGTTTAGTCCGCCAGTTTCTTTATCGAGAAAACGTGGCTCGTCTATCTTATTAAATGTTGTAAGATTTACAACATTTCTGGTATTGAGCATAAAGTAAAAGGCTTCGCGCGCGGCAATGTCGTCTACTGGAAATAGACAGTTGGCGAGATTAGACGGCACGGCGAGCAAGGTAGAGATTAATGCTGGAGATTGGTGCGTAAAGCCGTTGTGATCCTGGCGCCAGCAGGTGGAAGTTGAAAGCAGATTGATAGCTGGATATTTCTTGCGCCAGCTAGTGGCGTTGCATTGCTTAAAGAATTTCATTTGTTGCAAGAGTTGTGATGTAATCACCGGGAAGAAAGCCTCGTAGCTCGTCATCATGGCTTGCTCGCCATTTAGAATGTGGCCGGTCATCACCGAGAACAGGACGTTTTCGGAAAGCATTTCGATAATGCGGCCATTGTCGGATTCCGGAAGGTCCCATTTAGCGATTGGCAGGCTCCAAGCGCGTTTTTCTACGTCAAAAACCGCGTCGAGCTTGTTGGATGTGGTTTCATCTGGTGAGAACAAGTAAAAATGTGGGTCTTCTTGCATTCTTTTGGCGAGTAATTTGCCAAGTTCGATGGCCGGCGAGAATAATTCAGGCGCCTGGGTTTTCTCCGATTTTTCCCTGTTATGAGACTTCAAAAAATCCATTACGACGTTACTCATAGAACCCCTTTTCTTTATCGAAAAGCTCGGCAAAATTGTAAGATTTTAGCCAGTCCTCGAGGGATTTTAGTTCTGTTTCGTCGGTTTTGACTTTCTTTAATGGGATTTGATGTGCCATGTGATAACGATTTGGGCCGGTGGCGCCTTTTTCGGTCTTCAAGATGAAGAATGGAGCTTTGGAATTTACGGCGAGAGCGTTTTGGAAGGCTTCTGGCGTGTCTTTGTAGATCAAGATTGGATCAAAACCAAAGCCACGAATTAGTTCGTTTAGCTCCCGCTCGGATTTGCGCGCGTAAATGGTCGGAGCAGAAATTTTGTAGCCGTTGAGGTGTAAAATTGGCAGGATTTTGCCGTTGTTTCTGCCTCCTAGGATGTTTTTGAGGTTCAATGAATCAAGTGCGGTGGCGGTCTCAAGTTCGCCGTCGCCAATCAGCACGGCGATGGTTTTTTCTGGGTGGCCAAGTGCAGCGCCGTAGGCGTTGGCTAGGGCGTAGCCTAGCTCCCCGCCCTCAGTGATGACGCCCGGCGTGAATGGGCTAGCGTGGGACGGAAAGCCGTCTGGCCAAGAAAAGTTTTTGCAAATGTAGGCTAGGCCGTCGTAGTTTATGGTGGCTTTTTCGTCGACTTTTAAGAGGTCGCCATCATAAAACAGGTTAGCTTGGAGTGCTGGAAAGCCATGGCCAGGCCCTAAGATAAAGGAAAAATTCGGATCGTTTTTAAAATTTTCTTTGAGGTTGGCGTAGGCTACGTTAATGCCGTGACAGGTGCCCCAGTGGCCAAGTAGGCGTGGTTTGATATCGTCCGTCGTGAGCGGGCGCTCCAATATAAAGTTGTCTTTTAGATAAAGTTGGGCAACAGAAAGATAGTCGCATGCACGCACGCGCCTCTGAATCTTGGATAAGGTTTCGATATCAGTGATGCCCATCCCGTTCATGCTTATAATTATAGCATTATTTTAGGAATTCTTTAATCTTTTCGATTTCGTCACGGATGGTGGCGGCCTTCTCGAATTCGAGGTTGGCGGCGGCCAGTTGCATTTGGCTGGTGAGCTCTTTAATAAGTTTTGGCAATTCTTCTTGTGGAACTTTCTTGAGGTCTAGTTTATCTTCCTTCATCTTTTCTGGAATGATGGCGCGAAGCCCCATGCTAATTTCCTTCTCGACGGAAGTTGGGGTGATGTGATGAACGAAGTTATATTCCTTTTGGATGGCGCGGCGGCGGTTGGTTTCTTCAATGGCGTGCTCCATACTTTCGGTAATGTGGTCGGCATACATGATAACTTTGCCTTCAACATGGCGGGCGGCACGGCCAATGGTTTGGATGAGAGCGGACTCAGAACGCAGGAAACCTTCTTTGTCGGCATCCAAAATTGCGACGAGCGAAACTTCTGGAAGATCTAGACCTTCACGAAGTAGGTTGATACCCACAAGCACGTCGTAGACGCCAGCGCGGAGGTCGCGCAGGATGTCGCTACGTTCCAAAGTGTCGATATCGGAATGAATGTAGGCCACTTTCAGACCACGTTCCTTAAAGTGGTCGGTTAAATCTTCGGCCATGCGCTTTGTTAGCGTGGTTACAAGTACGCGTTGCTTTTTGGCGATGCGTTGGTCGATTTCTTCTATCAAATTATCAATTTGGCCATCGGTGGCGCGAACTTCAATTTCTGGATCAAGCAGGCCGGTTGGGCGAATCACTTGCTCAACTGGCTTCGGCGTATGCTCAAGTTCGTAATCGCCAGGAGTTGCGGAAACATAAATTGCTTGGTTGATTTTACTTTGGAATTCGCCGTAGGTGAGTGGGCGGTTGTCGAGCGCGCTTGGCAAGCGGAAACCGTATTCTACGAGTACTTCTTTTCTAGCGTGGTCGCCATTATACATGCCGCGTACTTGTGGCAAGGTCATGTGCGATTCGTCTACGATAAGTAAGAAGTCTTTCGGGAAGAAGTCGAGCAAAGTATATGGTGGCTCGCCAGCTTTGCGGCCTTCTAGGTGGCGCGAATAGTTTTCAATTCCCTTTACAAAACCGGTGCTTTCTAGCATTTCGAGGTCGTATTTGGTGCGCTGAGTGAGGCGTTGTTCTTCGAGGTATTTGTGATGTTTCTCAAAGAACTTTACGCGCTCTTCATATTCTTTTTGAATGGCAACTAAAGCATTGTCTAGCTGTTCTTTTGGCGTGGCGTAGTGGGTGTTTGGGAAGATGTGAATATGATTTGGCGTTTCGCGCACATCAAATGTTAACGGATCGACAATCTTTACGGTTTCGAGCGTATCAAAACCAAATTCAAAGCGGTAGGCGAATTCACCGTTGGCCGGGAAAAGGTCGATAGTGTCGCCCATTACGCGAAAATTACCGCGTTCAAAGGCGAGATCGTTGCGGTGATATTGCATGTTGATTAAGCGGCGTACGAAGGCATCCTGGGTGATCGGTTTTTTGTCGGCGTCAGTCCAGCCGGATTCGGTTTGCCAAAGTGGCAGCGACATTTCGGTGTAGTGAGCCGGTGAACCAATGCCATAAATACAGGATACGGACGCCACGATAATCACGTCGTCCCTAGTTAACAAAGCCTCGGTAGCAGCGTGGCGCAAGCGGTCGATTTCGTCATTGATGGCGGAATCCTTTTCGATGTAGGTATCGGTTGAAGCAATGTAGGCTTCTGGCTGGTAGTAATCAAAATAGCTCACAAAGTAGTGAACTTCGTTTTTTGGAAAGAATTCACGAAACTCGGAATAAAGCTGGGCGGCCAAGGTTTTGTTGTGCGCCAGAACTAAAGTTGGTTTGCCGATATTCTTAATAATATTGGCCATGGTGAAGGTTTTGCCTGAGCCCGTAACACCAAGCAAGGTTTGTTCTTTGACACCAGCTTCTAGGCCCTTTGTGAGAGCCTTAATAGCCTCCGGCTGGTCGCCGGTAGGTTTATACTTAGAAACTAGTTCAAATTTTGCCACCGATTATTCTTTTTCTTTCATGGTCGGGAATGGTACGGCTTCACGGCCAGGCACACCCTCTAGCAACCAGAAGTTACGTTCGCTATTGCCCCAACCACAGGCTGGTGGCATACCATATTCAAGCATCTCGACAAAGTCTTGGTCGAGCATTTGAGCTTCGTCGTCGCCGGCGTCGCGCGCGGCTTGTTGTTCTTTGAAGCGGTTAAGTTGATCCAAAGGATCATTAAGCTCTGAATAGCCGTTGCCCATTTCGGTACCGGCAATGATTGGATGGAAGCGCTCAGTAACGAGTGGGTTTTCTGGTGAAACTTTAGCAAGTGGGCTTAAAGCTAACGGCTCTTCCACGAGCCAGTATGGGCCAGCGGAAGTTTTGCGGATGAGTTTCCAAACGTCGTCGATAAGGCGACTGGTTGAAACACCTTCTTTTACTTCTACGCCGTTGTCTTTCAGGATTTGGAGCAGTTGTGCGCGGTCTGGATTAAAGACGTCAACATTATATTTTTCTTTCAAAAGGTCGGAATATTTGACGCGTGGCCATTCGCCTTCGAGATCGATATCAAAACCACTAACGTGGAATTTGAGCGTGCCCCAAGTTTCTTTGGCGACGTATTTGATCATTTCTTCGTAAAGTTTGATACCGTCTTCGTAGTTATCGTAGGCGGCGTAAGATTCAAAGGCGATGTGCTCTGGCAAATGCTCGTCGTCGACGCCTTCGTTGCGGAAGCGTGGGCCAATGTCGTAGACTTTTTCAAAGCCACCACCAAGTAGGCGTTTCAATGGCAACTCGTGGGAAATGCGAAGATACAAATCTTCGTCGTAGGCGTTGATATGGGTGACGAATGGCGTAGCGTCGGCACCACCGGTGGTATGCTCGAGCACTGGTACGTTGACCTCAATAAAGCCGTGGGCGTTCATGAAATCGCGCGTGGCTTGCCAGAATTTGGAGCGGCGCACCAAGCGGTCACGTACCTCGCGGTTGACGTTCATGTCGACGTAGCGGCGGCGGTAGCGCTCTTCCTTGTTGGTGAATTGCTCAGGAAGTGGACGAAGTGATTTAGTCAGTAGGCGTACGAAGTTTGCAAAAACGGAGATTTCGCCAGTTTGGGATTTATCTACGATTCCCTTCGCTTCAATAAAGTCGCCAGTATCAAGCAGGCGCACATCTTTTGCGCCAAAGAGGCCTTCTGGCTGCTCGTCGACAGCCTTCATGAAGATTTGGACTTCACCAAAGTAATCGCGGATTTTTAGAAAGACTAGTTTGCCGAAAGAACGGATAGCGACAATGCGCCCAGCCACGATAACTTCTTGGCCGGCTTTTTCATCAAAATGGTCGATGATGTCGGAAATTTTGGTGTTGCGAAAAGATTTAGCTGGATACGGATCGATGCCGCGAGCTTTGATCTCTTCAAGTTTTTTGAGTCTTTCGTTGCGATAGTCTTCTAATAACATAAGGCGATTTTAACATAAAAGGCGCAGATTGGCAATCTCATCAAGACGCTTAACCTTGACAAAAATAGCAATCTGTGCTATAATTATAGATAGATGTAGGACTGCCCCACAGGGGGGCAAGTTCGCAAGCATATTACGGCGGGGGACCCGCAAGGAGGGACGTATGTATATTGCTATTACTGTTGCTATGGTCATTGTTGTTTGTATGCTGTTTTTCGGCATTTATCTTATCGGTACGCGTAGGATCGGCGATATGCTTGAAATGTCTGGAATGAACGGCGATATCGGTGAAAGCATTGCGCTAAAGCTTTGCGACATTGCCGTTTCCATTCTGCCTCTTGTAACGGCGATGGGTATAGGCTATTTTCCGGAGTATGTTGTGGACTTTAGCCCGGCGCACCACGTGTCGATGGTAGTGCTAGTCATGATTCCGTTTTGCCAGTTTTTCGGGCTCTTTTGCGACGTTATCCTGAGCGATGTCCATTACGATGCAAAGAACCATGCGGGCGCTATCATGGCTTTTACGGAGGGATTAGCGATTGGGCTTTTAATGCCCAATGCTTACTTCATCTCTCTTGGTAAAGGGCTGATACTGATTATGGTGGTATCGGCAGTTGGTATCCTTGTAGAGATGGGAGTGAAAGCCGCCAAAGAGACCGCATAGGCCTCGAGCCACGTCTTCGGACGTGGCTTTTTGATGGTTGTATTTATCCCTGTTTTGTGCCATAATTACAGGGAGAAGGGCTGTAGTTTAACACATTGTTTTAGGAGGTGTAGCATGAATACTGTTGAAAGAGTGGTTTTTGTTGTTTGGTTGGTTTGCGTAATTTTGTATTTGTGGTATTTGCATCATTGGTCCTACAAGAAGCTCAACACAAAGCATAAGTACGGAAAGTATCCGTCTCCGGAGAAAATCTACAACAAAGTCAAGCCGGCCTATGTTGTTGCGGCGTTATTTATCGCGACTGGGACATTGTTGCCGTTTGCGATGGCTAACTTTAAAGATTTGCTTTGGGTTTTACTTGTGCCTACCGTTTTATGCGTCGTCTATTTTCTCATTAGTCTCAAGTTTGCTAAAAATAAGAAAAATGAGAAAGCCCTGTTTAATCGGGTGGCGAGCTTCACTTTAAAAGCTTGCATTGTTTGGACGATAGTTCTATGGGTTCCTTATGTAATTTTTGTCTCTGTGTAACCTCCTTCTCAAATAAAGGCCGCGTAGTTTCGCGGCCTTGATTTTTTATTGAATTTATGCTATATTTATAGAGTAGTATGTTGTTGCCCTACAGGGGTCGATGTGCTTTGCACTTGGAGAGGAGGAGGTATCCTATGAAAGGAAAAGTGAAGAGACAGGGGTTGTCTCTACTTTCATTTGTGGCAGTTGTTGCTTGCCTGGTGGCAAGCTCTTCGAAACTTGGGTGGCGCCTGGAGGATAATAATCGCACAGTAATGATCACGATTTACGTAATCAGCGCTGTTGAAGCTTTGGTTTCGGCGATTATGTACTTCGGATCTACTGACGACAAGCTTTGGAAGACGGCTGCAACCTTATTTGTGGTTGTTTTCCTGGGAATGCTGGCGGCTCCAGTATTCTGCGTTTCACCCGTCGTTGTCGCCCTGACATTTGTCAGGACGGTAGCCCTCTTCGCTATGTTAACAGGAGTTCTGCTCCTGCTTGGGTTAATCTTATTTGTTTTAACAGAAACTTAGCCCAAAAAGGCCGCGTGCATTTTACGCGGCCTTTAATTTTTTCTAAAATTATTTGATTTCGAGGATTTTGACGGTTTTGCCGTTGAAATCAAAGGATTCTTTGGCTTTGCGACCAAAGACGGCCTTGCCGATTGGTGATTCGTTACTGATCTTCCCTTCTAGGGGGTTAGCTTCGGTTGGGCCAACGAGGGTGTATTCGGTTTTGCGACCACCCATATCAAGCACGACGGTGGTACCAAGCATCACTTTGTCGCCTTTGCTGCCCTTGATAATGTTGGCATTTTTCAAAATTTCTTGAATCTCAAGAATGCGGCCTTCGGCAATTTTTTGCTCGTTACGGGCTGAGCTATACTCTTCATTTTCAGAAAGATCGCCAAAAGCACGCGCCGTAGCAATGCGCTCGGCGATGGCTGGGCGGCCTTTAATTAAATCATCAAGCTCTTTTTCGAGTTCTTTTTTACCTTCAGCAGTAAGATTAATACTCTTCTTAATCATGGTTACTCCACAGTTAACAGTATAAAGTTTAAAGGAAAACGACTAATCTGTCAATAACTTTTCAAGCTCAGAAGCTGGGACCAATTTAGATTCGCCAGTTTTGCGGTTGGTGACTTCGATAGCGTTTTCGCTCAGGGTTTTATCAGAGATAACGACGCGGTATGGGATACCCATGAGGTCGGCGTCGGCGAATTTTTCGCCTGGGCGGGCGGCGCGGTCGTCAAAGATGATGTCGTTTTCGTGTGCGGCATAGATTTGCTCGGCAAGTTTGGTGCCTTCGTCGCCAATGGCGATGAGGTAGCACTTAAATGGAGCGATGCTGGCTGGCCAGACGAGGCCTTTGTCATCGCAGAATTTTTCGGCAATCACGCCCATCACGCGGGATACGCCAATACCGTAGCAGCCCATATAGACGTTTTGCATCTCGTTGTTTTTGCTAGAGATTTTTAGGCCCAAAGGCTCAGAATATTTGAATTTCAACTTAAAGATGTTGCCCACTTCGGCGGCGCGGGTGCTCTCGAGCTCTTCTCTTTTGACGCCAAGATCAGCAAGGACGTCATCTTGCAAAACTTCTTCATTCAAAACTTTGGAGCGATCTGCATTGTAGTAGACTGTGTCTTCACCTACTGGGATAAAGGTTTGATATTCGTGAGAATATTTGGAGAAAACGCCACCAGAGGCAAAGGTTTCGTAGGTGTCGTCGCCGAGGCCGAGGCGGTCATAAATGCGGGCGTAGGCGCCTTCAACTTCGTGGTAATAACGGTCCAAATCTTCTTCTGAAGTATGGAAGCTATAGAGGTCCTTCATGATAAATTCGCGGGTGCGCATGATGCCAGACTTGGCGCGAAGCTCGTTTCTAAACTTGGTTTGGAACTGGTAAACAGCCAAAGGTAAATCTTTGTAGCTTTTGACGTAGGTTTTAACGAGGTTCGTGATTGGCTCTTCGTGAGTTGGGGCGAGGCCTAGTTCGCCGCCGGCGGAGAGCTCGGTTTTAAACCAAATATCAACTTTTTGGTCGTCCCAACGATCGGTTTTTTGCCAGAGTTCTGGATTTTGCAAAGCGGACATCAAAACTTCTTGGCCGCCAATTTTGTTGATTTCGTCGCGAATGATGGCTTTGATGTTTTCGATAACTTTAAGCCCGAGTGGCAAATAGTCATAAACGCCAGCCATTTCTTTATAAATATAACCCGCGCGAATCAAATAACCGGCAGATCTCGCGGTTTCGTCTTTTGGCGCATCGCGCAAGGTTTTGATAAACGATTTAGATAGTCTCATAATGTACATTATATCATAAAGGGCCGCTAAACCACTATTCTTGAGGACACGCAGGCGCTTCGCTACGCCTTCGGCGAGCGGGCCGCTCTGGCCAAGTCTTTATGGTCCTCAAAAATAGTGGTTTAGCGGCCCTTATAAGCCAATGCCCATTATGTAAACTAGACAAAACGCTATACCGTTCTTGATGATATGGACTAGGATGCCGGAATAGATGGTGCCGGTCATTTCGCGCAGGGCGCACAACACGATGGAAGTAGCAAACACGTTGACGCCTACGTTCCATTGCATGTGCACGAGGCCAAATAGTAGCGATACGATAAAGATCGAGGCGAACATGTTGAGGCGGGAGCGGATTTTGCCGTAGAGCCAGCCGCGGAACACGATTTCCTCAACGATTGGCGCGATGATGGCGGTGGCGATAAACGAGAAGATGCGGTCGCTGCCGTAAAGCAAGGTGGTATAGCCGATGTTTTGGGCTTCATCAGCATTAAACCATGGGAAGAGGCTGAATAATGCGGCGAGAGCCATGGCAATTAGTGTTGCGGCAATAAAGCCGAGTGGTGAAAGCCAGATGTCTGTCCAGGTTGGCCAGCCTTTGAGACCGATTTCCTCGCGCGTGGTTTTGCCTTTTTTGGAGATTTTGTATGGCACGTAAATTACTAGGAAAAGCGTCACGGCGTAGGATATGACTTGGTAAAGCACGTTGAACGTATTGATACCTAACCTGTCGACGCCGATCGTCCAAAGCAAGAGGTAACCCACAAGATATTGCGCGCCGATTGAGGCGATGGCTACCCACAAAAGCAGCGACAAAATTGCGAGTGGCGTGCGGAGTTTTTTCGGCACTGGGTGCTTTTTCCGGAAGTTCTCAAATTTTTCTAGCAATTTTTTCATTAGAAGAACCTCTTAATATCTAAAACGGTGATAAGGACGAGCAAAATTAATAGGAAGAGGAAGGCGCGAGCCACGATTTTTTCTTCAGTTTCCTTGCTAAGTTCCTTTTTGCGGAGTTTAAAGATGGCGATGAGGAGCCAGCGGCCGCCATCGAGAGCAGGGATAGGAATGACATTCATGCAGGCAAGCGAAATCGAGATGAGGGCAGCCAGGAAGGCGACGTTGGTGGCGCCGGCCGAGGTGAAGGTTGGGAAGATTTGGCCGATGATGCCAACTGGGCCGGAGACTTGGTCTGAAGCGTCAGACAAAGCGGCGCGGCCGGCTTCGCGGTCTGCGTCGCTGAAGCTGAATTGGTTAAAAACGCCCGAAAACAGATTACCGATGAGCTGTCCTACGCCCTTGAAAGTTTCGCCGGTGAGTTGGGCGGTGAGCCCTACACCCACGATTGGCGCGGACCAGCTAGAGTAGCTAAGCGATTGTTTGGCAGACATTGCTACGCCAAGTAGCGGAGTTTGTCCGCTAGGATTTAAAGTGATTTTGAACTCAATTTTTTCGCCGTCACGATCAATTTTGTAGGTGACTTCTTCCCCGGCGTGCGCTTGGTTAAATGTGTTGACGTCGGTTGGGGTGACGATGACAGTGTCGTTAATTTGTAAAATTTTGTCGCCATTTTTTAGCTCAGCCTTGGCGGCCGGCGAATCGTCTAGCACGCTTTCAATCACTACTGGTTCGTTGTTGTGGCGCGTGTCTGGCTCGATTGTGAATTGGTTTTCGATAAAGGTTGGCATGCCGGTCCAGGCCAAAATCGTGAGAATTACGATGGAAGCTAGCCAGTTCATGGCGACGCCAGCAAAGAGGATTTTGGTTTTCTTCCAAAAACTGGCTTTGCCAAAAGTATGGTCGCGCGTGTCGCTGGCGGATTCGCCATCCATCTGGCAAAAACCACCCACCGGCAAAAGATTAAGGCTAAAAATCAGGCCTTTTTGTGGCTTTTTCCACTCAGATTTTGGCAAGCGGTGCCATTTTTTGGTTTTTGGGTCTCTTACCCAGGCGGCAAGACGTGGTGGAAAACAGATACCAAATTCGAGTACGTTGACGCCGTTTCGGCGGGCAGCAATAAAATGACCAAACTCGTGTGCGGTCACGAGGAGCATTAGGACTAAAAGACCAACAATAACTCCAACAAAAATATCCATAAGTTTATTATAGCATTATTTACCAAAGCGTCTTTGGCGATTTTTGAATTCATTAATGAATCTGTCGAGGTCGGAGCCGTCTAGGGCTGGGAAATATTTTGGTTCAAATAGAAGCTCGGCATAAGATGAACGCCAAAGCATGTAGCCGGACAAACGCTGTTCGCCGCTGGTACGGACGATGAGGTCGCAGGCTGGAATTTCTGGGGCGTACAAGTGGTTTTCGATGGTTTCTGGCGTGATTTCTTCGCCGCTTGCAATAGCGGCGTTCACGGCGTCGGCAATTTCCTGCTTGCCGCCGTAGTTGAAACAAAATCCCACGGTGGTGCCGGTACAATCTCTGGTAAGAGCCACGGCGTTATCGAGTTTTTTAAGTAGAGCTGGTTTTACCGGCTCACGGGCGCCAAGCACCAAGAGACGGATGTTGTTTTTCTTCATTTTTTTGGCGAGTGAGCCAATGCGATCAGACAAAAGCTTCATGAGATATGAAACTTCTTCTTTGGAGCGGTTCCAGTTTTCGGTACTAAAAAGATAAAACGAAAGATAAGGAATCTGTTTTTCGTTAGCAGCCTCAATCAGGTTCTCGACGGCATCGAGGCCTTTTTTGTGCCCCTCGAGGGTTGGCAGCCCGCGTTCGCGAGCCCAACGGCGGTTGCCATCGGCGATAATGCCGATGTGTTTAATCGTTTCTTCCATAAACTAAATTTTCATGATTTCATCGGACTTGAGCTTGAACTCAGCGTCGATTTTATCAGAGAATTCCTTGGTAATGTCGTCGATTTCTTTTTCGGCGCGCTTCTTGATATCTTCAGAGAGCTCGGTAGCGATTTTGATAGCTTTGCGAGCATCTTCACGGATGTTACGGATAGCAACTTTGGCCTCTTCAACCTTAGAGGAAGCGGTTTTAACGATTTCCTTGCGGCGTTCCTCGGTGAGTGGCGGAATTGGCACGCGAATTACGCGGCCATCATCGGCAGGGTTAAGGCCAAGTGATTGGTCGTTACGGATGGCAGCAGCGATGGCTTGGATAGTGGATGGGTCAAATGGGGTAATCACGAGAAGTGTGCCATCGGCAGCGGTGACGTTGGCGACTTGGTTTAGTGGCATAAATTGGCCATAAACCTCGGCCTTGATGCTGCTTAACATATCAGGATGAGCGCGGCCAGTGCGAACCTTCTTCATTTCTTCTTTGAAGCGGTCGACCACGGCGGTCATTTTTTTCTTGTCTTCATTAGTATCGAACATAATAACTCCTTATAACCTAATTATATCATAAACTCTGGTGGGGAGGGGGTTAGCTTGCGAACGCTTCGCTCGCGCGGTTTTATTTTTCACAACATTTCGCGGAACAAAAAACTACAAATGCGGCTGACGCCGCGTAGTTTTTTGTCCGGAAATGCTGTAAAAAACCGGTTCGCTCAGAATGTTCACCAGTTAACCCCCTCCCCGCCAGAGCTCAGTTATAATCCCCTCACAAGGACCTATTTTGAGACAAGAAAAAGGACACGCTTTTGACGTGCCTTTTTCAATGTGCAATCAAATTAAGTCAATGAGTTTGGGGTAAATGACAGATATGGCAAGCACCGGTAATTAGTTGAACTTTTACCAGATTTATAAACGTTAAAAATACAGCAATACCGAATGAAAAAAGCAAGAACCCTCCAGAGGAGGGTTCAATTTTGCTTTTTGAATTTCGGCTTATTGCTGTGTTTTTAACAAGTTTATAAGTCTAGTTCAACTAATTACTGGTGCTTGCTAGATTATTCAGTAACACCAAGCTCAATGCGCTTGAATTGGCGAACGGTGATGTTTTCACCAGTCTTAGCAATAGCTTCCTTGATGAATTGCTCAACAGTTTTGGTATCGTCCAAGATATATGGTTGGTTCATCAAAACCTTGTCGGCAAAAGCTTTTTTAGCTTGGCCTTCGAGGATTTGAGCTTTCATGTTTTCTGGACCTTTGAAGTTGGCTTCGAGCTCTTTCATTTTGGCTTCTTTAACATCTTCTGGGATGTCTGCTTCGCTCACGTAAAGTGGGTTCATAGAGGCAATTTGCATAGCGATTTGGTGAGCCAAAGTTTTGAATTCATCGGTTTTAGCTACGAAAGAAGTTTCGCAGTTAACTTCGACGATGGCGCCGAGGCGGCCGTCGTGAATGTAAGATTCGACGAGACCTTCGCGGGTTTCGCGATCGCCGCGCTTCTCGGCTTTGGTCAAGCCTTTTTTGCGCATGGCGTCGAGGGCTTTGTCAAAGTCGCCATCGGCTTCAACGAGAGCGTTTTTAGCGTCGGTCAAGCCAACACCAGAGAGCTCTTTAAGTTTTTTGATTTGTTCAATGGAAATTTCAGCCATTTTGCCTCCTAATTATTTTTTACCTTCTTTGATAGCTTCGACGAAGTAGTCAAGGATGAGTTTAACAGCCTTAAGAGCATCGTCGTTTGCTGGAATCACGTAGTCGATGTTGGTTGGATCGACGTTGGTGTCGGTGATTGCAAATACAGGGATGTGAAGACCGTTAGCTTCTTTGATAGCGTTCTTGTCTTCGATGGCGTCAACTACGATGATAGCGGCTGGTTGCTCGTTCATCTCTTTGATGCCGCCGTAGCGTTCGTTCAAGAGGTCGATTTCCTCTTGGTAGCGTTGAACTTCGAGCTTAGAATAGCGATTTTCGAGTTCGCCAGAGGCCATACGGCGCTCGAGGTCTTTTACTTTTTTGATTTGGCGGTTAACGGTTTCGACGTTAGTGAGAGTACCACCAACCCAGCGTACGGTAACGTAAGGCATATCAACAGATTCAGCGGCAGCCTTAACGGTGTCTTTCATCTGTTTTTTGGTACCTACAAAGAGGACCTTTTTGCCATTTTTCACGATTTCGGTGATTTTTGGCAAAGCGTTTTCGAGACCTTCTACGGTTTTCTCGAGGTTAATAATATGGGCATCTTGGCGCTTACTGTGGATGTAAGGGGCCATTTTTGGATGCCAGCGGCTCGTTTTGTGGCCAAAATGGGCACCAGCTTCGAGCAAAGCCTTCATATCGACACTTACGGTCATATATGATTTCCTTTCCTTATACTATGGGCATTTGCCTCGCGATGCGAGCAGGAAACCTCCCATAGCTGTTTCATTAATTTAATAACTCTAATAGTGTAGCACACTTTATCTATAAATGCAAGGATTTTCCCTGCCAACTCTTGACAATTATGCTTATTTGGTGTATAATAAGGAGAGTAACTATTGTTGCCAGATCAAATTCTCAAAGGAGGACACAATATGGCAAAGGTTCGCAATTTTCACGAGGAGCAGGTTCAATTCATTCATGAATTAGACGTAGAAATGGGGATTCAGCCCCTTAGCTACGCTTACGGTCCGGTGACCGTGCCTGTAAAAAATGAAAAGAAGGAAGAAGAGAAGACGGAGATGCCTACTCATAAGAATGTTTCTAAAGTAGACATCACTGACCCTGCGATGGGCACCGCATTTGATATGTATCATAACGGTGCGCAGGTAGAATGAGCCCATGTAGGTTTTTTCATAGCGGGGGAGGCGCACGCTGTGCGTGTCCTCCCCCTCCTTTCGGTGACTTTCCGTAACGCTTCATTTGGTAATGCCTCTAGGACGGCCACTCATTGGCCGTCCGCGAGAATTATCCGTTGTTACGGTTTCAATATATCCGGGAGCGGCAACGCTCCCGGGACCTTGTCGGCCCCCAGCTTCGGCTGGTTATTCATAAGGTTTATCCTTCTAACCCCGGGGGCAACCCCGGGCGACAATCCCCGGCTGCCCCACAGCCGATCAGATATTCATTTTTTCTCCCCCCGTTTCGAGGGAGTGACGCCAAGCGTTACTCCCTCTTTTTAATTGTTTACTTTTTCTGCAATCTCTGGTATAATGTTTTGCAGCTATGAGCAAAAAAGAATTACAACCTAAAGATTATCGCTACGTCGTCTTTTCAGACGAAACTGCGAACTTTTCGTTCTTGACCAAATCTACGGCCAAAAGCGAAGATACCATTAAGTGGACCGATGGCAAAGAATATCCATTGGTAAAAGTTCAAATTTCCTCAGCTTCCCACCCATTCTTTACCGGTGAAGAAAAAATCATCGATACTGAAGGTCGTGTGGATCGCTTCAAAGCTCGTGCCGAAAAAGCCAAAGCTCTCAAGGATGCCCTCGAGAATAAGGCTAAAAAAGCCGCCAAAGAAGCCGAGAAGAAAGCCAAGGCTAACGAATAATCTGTATCACCAAACCGGCCGGGGGAGCCGGTTTTTTGGTGGTTCCCTTCTAGAAAAAACAAAAAACGGGCGCCCTCGCAGTTTGGTGCGCCCGTTTTAAGTCAAAGTTTAGCGGCGTTTGCTGCCTTTTCTTGCAATGTAGACTAAGGCAAACACGGCCGAGGCGAAGAAGACGATAAGGCCAGTAGTTACATAGTCTGCACGGGAGATGTTGAGATTGGTAAAGAGACCGGTATTTGGTACATCTGGAACATCTTCGTCATCTGGTTTTGGTTCTGGGGTAACTTTTGATAGATTGTAGTAGAAGCGATCGATGTCTCTGCCGAGTTCGTTACCGTTTTCGTCGTAGGTGATGATTTCTACTCTGTAGTAACCCTTTTCCATGCCGTTTTCGCCAAATGGTAAGGTGGTAGTGAATTCACCGATTGTAACTGGGATATTTGAAAGGACCGTGATTAAATTACCGTCATCGTCGTAGACATTCAAAATTGCGTGGTCCGTGATAGAAGCGTTATATTCATAGGTAGCGACTGGGTCTTCGTCGATTGCCGGTTGTTCAGCGTCGATTTCAACCTTGGTTGGGGCTGGTTCGCCGCCAGAAAGGTCGTAGAAGAAGCGGTCGATATCGGTGCCAAGTACGTTGCCCTGATCGTCATAAGTGATAATCTCAACTCTGTACCAGCCTTCTTCCATGTTGTTCTCGCCAAATGGCAAGGTGGTAGTGTATTCGCCAATTGTAACTGGGATGTTCGAAAGTACAGTGATCAAATTGCCGTCATCGTCATACACATTCAAAATTGCGTGATCCGTGATCGAAGCGTCGTAGTCATAAGTGGCGATTGGATCTTCATCGATAGCTGGTTGCTCGGCTTCAATGTCTACCTCGGTTGGGGTTGGCACGCCGCCGGACAAATCATAGTAGAAGCGGTCAATGGCGGTTGCGATTACGTCATTGTGGTCATCGTAGGTAACAATTTCAACTTTATACCAGCCTTCTTCCATGCCGTTGGCCTCGAATGGCAGGGTGCTGGTGAAGTTGCCGATAGTAACAGGAATGTTTGCGAGTGTAGAAATAAGAGTGCCGTCATCAGTGTAGACGTTTAGAACGGCGTGGTCGGTTTTGCTGGCGTCATAGAAATAATCAGCCACCGGGTCTTCATCGATAGCTGGCTGCTCAGCGTCGATTCTTACCGGAACATAGATAAATGAGATCGTGTCTTCATCGTAGCCATATTGGCCATCACCAGATACCGTAACGGTGTAGGTGCCATAGCCATAGTTATCAAGATTAAGATCGATGGTTTTGCCGTCGGCTACATAGTTAATATAATAATCATCCAAGGTGTAATCTGAAGTATGCCCATCTGGGTCTTCGTAGTGAAGAGTGACAACCACGTGATCAACTTTTTCATTGATATAGGTAAACGACTGGTCTGGCGTGGTGACAATTGGGGTTGGCGCACTTGGGACAACAGAAGTCGGTCCATCTGTGATGGTTACGTTTGGTACATCGCCGATAACGCGCACCCTAAGAATGGTGCCGTCAGCAGCGGAGGCGTTTGGGGTTGGCATAATAGCCGCGAATACTGTGAGAGCCACAACAATCGCTAGACCAAGTAGGCCAAATACCCTTCGATGTATTTTTTTCATACTCTACACTCTTGTTTATTTTGATGTTTTTGTTTTGGCTTTGTAAGGCGACCACTCGCAATGGTCTATTCGTTCTAAACGATGTATTTAGAACGGCGAGCCTTACGCTTCCTGACTAGGATTATAATCCAAAATGCTAATGCTGTCAAGACCACAATTGCGATAATTATTACAGTGGCTGGGATTAAGACTACGACGCTTTCGATCGTCTCGATTTGGCCGGCTGCTTGCACGGTCCAGGTGACTTTAAAGAAGCCAAACCATGGGGTGCCTTCCCACTCATCTTTAAGGGTGAGCTCGGTTTCTGGGATAATTGAAATGGCGGCATCGCCGGTTTCAGTTTCATATGAACCGCCAAAGCCAAAGATGCTTTCTACTTTGAGGATGCCAAGGGCGGTGAAATCTACGTTACCATCGTTTTTGATTTTGGCTGAGGCATTAATGTGTTTGACGCTTTCTTCTTTGCCACCTTTAGTGCGGGTGTATTCTTTTTCGATTTTAAGATCAGAAATGGTGGCTTTTTTGCGGGTTTCGCCAGAAGCGCGGCCATAGACTACGAGGCCTGGGCTGGCTTCGGTTTTGATACCGCTACCACCGGTAGTATTAGAAAGAGTGTGGGCAAAGAGCACGGCATATTGGCCACCACCTGGCATATCAGCTGGGGTAACAATGCGGTAAGCTACTTCTACGGTTTCGCCTGGGCCGGCGCTAAAGACTGGGCGTTCTACGAAGTTGCCATCAACATTCTTGAAGGAAATCCAGCGGGTGATTTGAGTGTAGCTGTTTTCCTTTGAAAAGCCAAGTTTATATTCGTCTTCTTCTTCTACGAAGGTATAGGAATATGGCGCAGCATAAACCTCAAAGCGCATATCGGTGTCGCCACCGTTGGTAACCTTGAAGGTGTAGTCATAAGTGCTGTTAGCACTGAGTGAAATTACGTTTGATACTGGGGTGATGCTGATGCTGGTACCAGAGGTATCAACACCGGTAGTTTCCTCTTCGGCGTAAACTCCAGCTTGGCCGAAGGTTAGACCAAGCGCTACTAAAGCCGCCAAGCCTAATACTTTTGTTAGAATCTTTTTCATTAGCCTCCTTTATTAACTCTATTATAGCATTAACTCGTTTTTTTAGCGCGATTTTTGGCGCGGGATCTGAGCCACAAAATGGTCATTATAATAGCGAACAATACGAGCACAATTAGCCAAAGTGGGCAGATGATAACGATTTTTTCTTCCACGGATTCCTGGTCGTAGACCTTGATGGTTTGGCGTACCCTATAAATGCCGAGGATTGGGGTGTTTTCCCAAGTTTGAGCCTTGAAACGGTTGGTTTCTGGCATGACAATAGAGGTCATTGGTTGCTCTTCGTTGGAGTAGACTTCTTCTCCGGTGAAGAATGAGTAGACTTGCAAAGTATAAGTGGCGTCGATATGGATATTACTATTGTTTTCGACGAGTGAGGTAGTGGTGAGCGGTGGGGCCAGGAGGAAGGTTGGGATTTTATTTTCGATGATGCGGACGTTACCGGCGAGTCCTGCGTCACAGTTGTCGATGGCGGCGTAGACAATCATAGCGGCACTGGTGACGTTAACGATACCGGAGTCGCTGTTGCCTTTAGGAGCGGCCGTAGCGGCAATAGCAGCATATTGGCCACAAATTTTAATCTCGTTTGGTACGGTAATAGTGTAGAAAATATAATCACTAGCCGTATGTGGCTCTAGGTGGCCGCTGGTCGAAGAGAAAGTAACCCAGTCAGTGATTAGGGAGTGAGTATCATAGGTGGCAAAATCTTGTTTGTCGTATTCTTCGCCATAGACTTTGTATGGCATTACAGAAATGGTGTAATTAAAATCCACCTCGCCAGGGTTCGTAACCTGAAAGCTACCAGTGTAGGTTTGGCCAGGGAGAAGCTCCATGGCAGCTTTAGCTGGTGTGATGCCGATGTATGGGGCGGTGTCGGAGATAGCGCTCGCGTTTGCGCTAAAAATGGTAGCAATACCCACAAATGTAAATACGACAGCCAGTGCCCGGAATAGTTTTTTCATTTACCTCCTTATTTTTTACTATTATACCAAGGACGACAAAAAAATACCACCTTGCGGTGGTATTTTTTTAATTAACCATGCTTATGGTTGTTGAGCAGGATTGACTGCGCAGACCCAGTTGATCTCGCCTTGATAAATGCCTGGTTTGTTTGTGTAGGCTGGGCGAACGTTTGCGGTCATGTTGAAAGTACGTTCGTTGTTAGCAACACCGGTCAAGGTGATGGTGTTGTCTGACTCTGAGATACTGACATTGTTATCAGTAGTGGTGAGCCACCATTTACCATCGCCTGCAGTTTTCTTGTTGTAACCAATCGTGCTAGCATCGGAGGTGTCAGCGGTGAAGACGTTATCGCGTACGTCTGGTTGGGTCTTGTCAGCGAGAGTACCGCTTACCATGTTAGTGGCTGTACCAGTAATGGTAAAACCGTTAGATGAGTTAGTTGAGCCAGTTACAGACAAAGCTTCGTCTGCGTCAACACCGATAGCAACGTTGCCGAACCAAACAAAATCAGTATCGGTGCCAGCAGATTGACATTGCACTGATTCTGGAACGTTGACGCGGACGATAGTTTCAGCGCTATCATCAACGGCAAAAACACCAGCGAGTGGCAAAGCAGCGATGCCGAGAGCGGCTACGGTGCCAAGTCCTGCGATTAATTTTTTGGACATAATTTACCTTTCTTTTTTATTTTTATGACCTTTTATACCCCTAATTATACATAAGCGTAAAACAAAGTCAAGGGTTTTTAAGCATTTTTTTAGGTTTTTTTGACCCTTCTTATTATCTTATATGGCCCGAGTTGACAACCGGCCAAATTAGTTGTATATTATACCGTATCCCAACTTGCGGTTTAGCAAGTACATTACAGCTCGGAGGTGGTAATATGGCTCTTGCTACTATAGTTAGTTTCTTGAGTAAGAACCGTCGTATTATAGACGGTCCAGCTAAGGGCGAACTCATCAGCAATAACGAAGTTGAATTTACTGTTCGTGGGCATCACAAGAACGACACAAAGATTTTTGGCTTCATTCTTGCAATTGTTGTAAGCTCAAAGAACTTAAAAGAAAATGAGGTCCGTATTAAGGGTAGGTTTCGCACTGCAGATAGTGATGATTATGGGATTTTTGAAATGCAGTACGATTATTGCAGGAAGGAAGGCTGGCTCTTCTCGCCTAAGAAAACCTAACACCTCGCCCCGCACCAGATGGTGCGGGGTATTCTTTATAGCAAAAACCCCGCTTAAAAAAGCGGGGAGTTTGTTTAAAATAATGTTATGCCGTATTGTTCGAGCAGCTCATGCCTGATATTCTCCATATCTTTTGCATCCCGGTTATAAAACCAATGATGCCTGTTTCTTAGCTCGTGGGCTTTGGCTACTCTTTCAAACACGGGCGGAAGAATATCTTGCAGTTCCTTCAGGGCTTCTTGCTCAAGAACCTTAAGATATTCGCTGCTGTACTGGTATCCTGCCGGAAGCTGTCTCTTGAGCCCGTTGTAACTCTTGTAGATTCGTTCAGTTATGAATCCGTATCGTGTCAAAATGACAATGGCTTGCTTATTTTTTAGGCCACTGCGCACAGCTTTGACAACTTTTTCGAAAGTCCCTTCCGGCAAGCCTTCACACGTAATCTGGTAACACTCATCTTCGAGCTTAGACCAAAGTTCGTCGTGATTTGTCATCCAGGTTCGGCGTGCCATATATGCTGCGACATAAAGATAAAAGACAGACAAATCTTTTTTGTCCACATCTTTCTTGATGATTCCAGCTTCTTTTAAAGCTTTTGTCAGCTGAGGGCGCCAGAGCTTATCACTCTTTTGCACGCGAATGAGTGGATTTCGTGCCATTTCCACCGCATCAGCAAAACTCCACCAATTACGATTGTTTTCAATGAAAGACTTTGCTTCGCGATCAATGTTAAGCTGCCTCAACGAATGGATAGTTTGCTCCATTTTCCCACCTCCTTAGTTTTTGGCATAGAAAAATTTTAAAGAACTTCTATAATTATATAACGAAATGAGTTTTAGTCAATGATGGGGCGGCTAGTCTTTGTGTCCAGGCACGAGCCTTGTCCAGCCGTGTGAACTATAAAAATCTGGTGCGCCAGGCTGGCCGAGATTTTTGAGAGTAAGATTGATTACGTCATCTAAGATGATGACCGAGAACAGAATAATCGCGACGGTAAGGATTGTCTTTTTTGGCACACGCTTCACTAGGTTCGTGCACTGTGGTAATAGGCAATACACGAGTGCCAAGGCTCCTAGGCCGAACGCTGTAACGCTAGCTGGGCAAACGAAGCCGTTGATGCTGCCAGCGCCAATCCAGGACTCGGTGTAATCCCAATAACGGGTGCCATTACCAAACGTAAACACTAGCCAGCCGGCGAGCAGTTCTAGAAGGCCGGCCGCTACGGCGCCCACAGCAAAAACTAGGAGTGGGTGCTTCCTAAGTTTGGTGCAGGTAATTAAGATGAGAACTGCGCCGTAGGCATAGATATTAATCCACGGCAAAAGGTTGCCGCCAGTAACATAGAGGCGGTCGAAGCCGGTTTTGGATTCGGCGAAGAGAAACTCCCATGCCCAACCAAAAAAGCCAGCCAGCACAATAATTAGCATAAAGATGGTGAGTTTTTGTTGTTGATCTAACTCGGTTTCTTTTGCGGCGGGAGCTTTTGTCATATTGGTTTGCCTATTCTTCGTCTATGGTTATGAATGTGTCTAGTACGCCCGCTGGATCATTAGTAAAAGTATAATCGACAAGGTTATAATCAGAATCATCTGCATTGTAATAATAGCTTGCCGTTTTTCCGTCTTTCTTTATAGACAGTATCTTTTTTCCACCTTTCGTTTCATAACTTCCGAAGAAAAAGTTCGGATAGTCGCAGAATGAATCATCAAACCACCCTGCATTGCTATCGAAATCGTAGGCAAGATTTCCAAAATAAATGCAAGTATGTTTATCTATGCTAGAATGATTCCTGATTGCAAGTATTAGAACGTATGGTTCTTCCCCATCAAGATACCATTCTTGGTGGCCGACATCTTGGAAATGTTTTGAGCTTTTCGGAACAGCTACAAGAACGATCAATAATGCTATAGCAGAGGCTAATATTATTCCGATGATGGCCCAGAACCACCATTTTTTATGAACAGGTTTTTTTGAAAGATTTTTGCCCATAAATACTCTCTTATTACTTATTTCAATTGTATCACGAAAATGCTTTTTTGGTGCGCCTGGACTAGTCGCTTATTTTTGTTTCACAAAAATAAGCCGCCGGGCGTCGACTCCAAAAATTGCAAGCAAGCTTGCATTTTTTGCTCGGCTCCTACGGCGGGCGAACTAACGTTCGCGCCTAGTCAAGATGTGTCAAAAGAACAAAAAAATAAGCCATTCAGGCTTGTTTTTTGTTCTTTTGGTGCGCCTGACTAGACTCGAACTAGCACAGCCGTGAATCTGGCCACTACCACCTCAAGGTAGCGTGTCTACCAATTCCACCACAGGCGCATGGCATTATTATACCATAGATTGGCGAAAATAGTAAAGAATTAGCCGCTACGGAGTTTGGTTTTTATCGGCTTTGTTTACGGCCCATGAGCTGACGTCTACGAAACGATCGGTTGGAGATACCAAGCGAACGTCGTTTTCGAAGGTGCGGACGTTTTTATTGTAGAAATATGTTAGGTTAGACTGATAAATACCAATTGCTGGTACATCTGTGGTCCAGTATTCTAGGAAGGTCTCATATTTCTTGGTGCGGAGTTCCTTGTTGGTGGTTTCGCGGGCGGCGAGTAATGCGTCATCTACGAGTGAGTTGGTGTAGTTTGAAAGGTTAAGGCCAGAGCTGGTGGCTTGTGAAGAGTGATAGTAGGTGAGAAGGTCCGGATCGGCACCGAGCTCAATTTCGTAAAGCAAGATGTCGTAATTACGTTTTGGAATGGTGTTTGTGATAAAGTCTTGCCCTTCTGGCTCGATCGAGAGATTTACCTCAAACCCAAGGTTTTGAAGTTGGCGAGTAAGGGTGCCAGCCAAGATTGGTAGGTAGCCGGTATCCGTAGTTACGAGGTTAAGCATGATTTTCCCTTCGCCTTTAAGCTCGGCAACTTTGGCTTTGGCGGCTTCGATATTTTGTGCTGGAATTTCTGGATATTTATTGAGTTGAATTTGTGAGGTAAGCAATGGAAAATCTAGCGGCGTTGTATTTGGCACTAGTGCGCGTAGCTCATTGACGTCGATTCCCCGGCGGATAGCTGTGCGCAAATCTTTATTTTTTAAGCTATTGCTGGTGGTGTTCAAAATTGCAAACACACCGTAGTTAATGCTGGAATCTTTTTTGTAAAACTTGTTGCTATCAACAGATTCGGCATCGATGGCGGAGAGCTCGGCGGTAGCGGTGATAGAACCGGCGCTCATAGCACTGATAAGACTGGCTTTGTCTGCGTATGTGTGCACCACGAAGGTGTTTAACATTGGTTTGCCCTTATAATAATGTGGGTTAGCTGAAAGGTAAAAAGCTTTTTCAGTGTTGGCATTTTGAATTGCGTTCACGGTGAAAGCACCAGAGGTAACTGGCGAGGTAGAAAACTCGTGCTCGACGATGGTTTTAGGATCAGCATCCTTTAAAATATGCTCTGGCAAAATTGGGAAGTTAAGTGCTGAAACGAAATCTGCATAGGCAGCTGGCAAAGTAAATACCACTTCGTTTTCGCCGAGTTCAACCTTCACGCCGGCAAGGTTAGTATCATAAATTGTGCTCACGGCTGCGTTCTGGATTAATCTAGCGGTAAAATAAACATCTTCTTTAGTGATTGGTTCGCCGTCTGACCATTTGAGATTGTCTTTAATGGTTACAGTCCAAACTTTGCCATCGTCTTTTGCTACGATGTTTTTGGCAAGTCCAAAACCGGTTTGGCCGGCAAAATCAATCGTACTAAGCGTAGAAAATAGCAGGCGACTCAAGGTTTTTTCGCTGCTCGTTGTAGCAAAGAGTGGGTTCAGAGACGCGACTTTACCAATCGTCCCCTCGGTGTAAGTGCCACCGCTCACATAGGTGTTTTTAGTGTAGGAATTTCCAGACCAAACGGACTGTGTAATAGCAAGAAGAATCAAGGCTGCAACAAGAAGCACCCATTCTACGATCAAAATTTTAATATTCGCGATGCGCGACAAGCGCTTCACGAAATTTTGTTTGATGTGTTCCTTGCCTTCTTCCTGAACTTTGTCGGCAGTGCGCGAAAAACGACGGATGATTTTTTGCCCACGCTTTTTAAGAGGATTTTTCATATTATGCCGGAATTAATAATAGTCCCAAAATTGAAATTACGAATACGCAAGCGAAAAAGATGGTGGTGACAAACATGGATTTTTCAAGACCACGACGCTTGGTGAAAAGCTCACCAGAGCCACCCGAGCCTGAGCCGAGTGAAGCGCCGCGTTGTTGAAGCAAAATCAATAAGATAGTGAGGATA
The DNA here is from genome assembly GCA_024699125.1 of Candidatus Saccharimonadota bacterium. Lineage (GTDB taxonomy): Bacteria > Patescibacteriota > Saccharimonadia > Saccharimonadales > Saccharimonadaceae > Nanosyncoccus. The sequence goes on along the minus strand of JAILQE010000004.1, from coordinate 13,565 downwards.
GCGGATATGAATGTGACTGTTTCGAGGAAATTTCCAATTTGCATAATAACTCCTAATGTACATTCATTATAGTTTGAAAACTCATAAAATGCAAGTTACTTGAGGAGGTTTTTGCGTTTCAAAAGGGTGTGATAGTTGATTGCGAATCTGTGAGACTCTTCGTCTATCCTGGCGATAAGTTTCGAAATATGAGAACTAGGTGATAATTCCAGACTCTTTGGTTCTCGGGCCGTGTCGCTCGCGCCCGTCGCCACGGGGCTCGCGCACTCATCCTCGCGCTGCCGCGCTCCGGAAGTCCCTCGAACCAAAATATCTGGAATTATCAATCTAACTGTCGCATTGCGAGAATGATCTCCGGACTTGTTGCGCCCGACTACTGGAATATTGTGTGGTGTAAGCAATGGTAAAACTGCGTTGATTTGCGTCACGCCACCATCTAGGATAATTAAATCTGGGTATTCCCACTCGGTGTGTTTTAAGCGGCGTTCGATGACTTCGTGCATGCTTTTGAGGTCGTCGCTGGTGCTGGTGCGGATTTTGAACTTGCGGTATTGGTCGCGGGCAGAGGCACCGTTAATGAATACCACCATGCTGGCTACCGTGTTGGTGCCAGATTGGTGTGAAATGTCGTAGCCTTCGATGCGGCGTGGCGGGTGGTCTAGTTTTAGGAGCGATTGCAGCTGATTTAGGGCCTGGTCGCTTGAAATATCCAAAAATTCTTTGTCCGAGAAGACGATTTTTCTGCGGAGTTCTTTGAGCCCAGCGAGTTGGTCGCGAGCTTCGGCGGCCAGTTCGTAATTCCCTTTGCCGGCTTCGTCGTACATGGTTTTTTCGAGGTCTTTGATAAGATTCTGACGCTCGCCCTTGAGATAACGAATCATTTTACGCAGGTTGCGCTTGTAATCTTCTGGCGTGCATTTGCCTACTTCAATGCCAGGAGTGAGGCCAAGATCAGTATTTAGCGACTTTTTGCCATTGTATGGCTTGTCATAATACGGGAAAATGCGGCGGAGCAATCTTACAGATTTTTCCACGGCAGATTTGCCATAAAAAGGACCGATATAAGTGGCCTTGTCGTCCATCGGGTTGCGAGTATAGCTGATGTGCGGCACTTCGTCTTGCATATTAATGCGCACATAAGACACGGTTTTGTCGTCACGAAGCAAAATATTCCATTTTGGCATGTAGCGCTTAATCATTTCGGACTCGAGAAAGAGTGCGTCCATTTCGGTATCCACTACGATCCAATCTGTGTCGTTGATTTCAGTAACTAAAGCCTCGGTTTTTGGGTCTTTCTTGGTGTTTTGGAAGTATTGGCGCACGCGGTTTTTAAGCACGGCGGCTTTGCCTACATAGATAATTTCGCCGGTTTTATCTTTATGAAAATAAACGCCAGGGCTTGCCGGCAATTTTTTGAGTTTTTCTTTTAGCAAAGCATCCATATTTATATTATACAACAAAAAATAGCCTCTGTAAAGAGAGGCTATTTTCGTGAAGCGGTCAAAGATTATTGAAGAGATTTGAGCAAGTCTTCAAGTGAATCGAGATCGATATTATCGAGAGACTCTAGAGCTTTTTCAGCTTCTTGTAGGGAATTCTGCAAGTTTTCGAGGTCTTCGCCATCAAGAAGGCTTTTAATGTAGCTGTCGGTATCAAAATCGTCACCGTCTAAAATTTTGCTCCAGTCGATGTCGCTATCGTCGTCATCATCGTCGTCGTCATCATCATCATCATCGTCGAAGTATTTGCTCCAGTCAACGTCGTTATCGTCGTCGTCATCGTCGTCGTCATCGTCGTCGTCAAAATCGTAGCCGCCGAAGTTGGAACCACCGCCAAAGTTGCCGCCACCAAACATACCACCAAACATGCCAGTGAAGAGGTCTGATAGAGATTCGGCGCTAGTTGGGATTTCGATGTTGACGTTGCCAGGATATGAAAGGTCAAGGTCAAGATTCATACCAGCTTCAGCATTTTCATATTTAACCTTGCTGATTTGGCCGTTTTTGAAACCAAGGAGAAGGCCTGGGATTTCTTGTTTTTCATCCATACCTTTGATTTCAACTTGGTCAGAAACGTTGCATTTGGTTTCGGAAGAAATTTTGCTGTTAACGGTTTTGATGAGTTTAATAGTTTCTTCGCGGTTGGCATAAACTTTGTAGAGATCGCCATCGGCTTTTTCAAGAGAAATGATTTTGGCATCGCGAAGAGCGTCTGTGACCCAGCTTTTATCGCTTTTAGCAAGCTCGAGAAGGTCAATAGTGCCACAATTTGCGCCGCCTGAGATTTTGAGATTGGTCATACCGGCGGTCATTTCGGCAGGCATGCTATACCAAGTGCCCTCTTTGAGGAACATTGAAAGCATGGCACCCATCTGAGCATTGTCGCCACCCATGGCGCTGAGGTCTGGCATACCATTCAATTTAACAAATAGGTTTGAGCCGTCAGACACAAGGGATGCTTTAATGTTGATTTCTTGGCCGAAGTTGATTTTGGCGTCGAGGTCGGCTTGGGCTTTTTTGTCGCCGTATTTACCGTTGATGTCGGCGTTTACGTTGACGCCTTCGGTGTTAACGGTGAGTTTGCCTTTAAACTCGGTGTTTGGAATATCTTTTTTCTCGACGATGTCGGCAATGATATTGCTGATAGTTTCGTCGCTTGCAGTAGTGTCGCCCTTATTCAAAAGCAAGATTGCTGCTACTACACCGCCAGCGATGGCGAGCAAGGCAATAATGATGCCAATGATCAGGCCGGTTTTTTTCTTTTTTGGTTTTTCAGCTTTTGGGGCCTCCTTTGGAGCTTCAGGCGCTTTTTCGGCAGCCTTCTCCACAGGTTTCTCCGCAGGTTGTTTTTCCATTAAAGTAACTCCTTTTAGTTATTATTACTTTTATAATAGCACATCCTGGTGAAAAATTTTGTTATAATATGCTTATGGTTAGTTTTAAAATAAAAGATCTTAAAGCCCGCCAGGTTTTAGACTCGCGTGGCAATCCTACAGTTGAAGTAGATGTTTTTCTTGATAATGGTTCTTTTGGCCGCGCGATTGTGCCGTCTGGCGCATCCACCGGTTCGCTCGAGGCTTTGGAGCTTCGCGATGGTGCTGCCGAGTATGGTGGCAAAGGCGTGCTTAAGGCAGTTGAAAATGTGAATACTAAGATTCGTGATCTTTTGATTGGCAAAAATGCCGATCAACGCGAGATTGATAATGCGATGATCGCACTGGATGGTACCAAAAATAAATCTAATCTTGGCGCCAATGCGATTCTTGCTGTGTCACTTGCCGTAGCAAAAGCCGTGGCGCGAGCCAAGGGCGTGCCATTTTATTATTATGTGGCCGAGCTCGCTGGTACGACTGGGCAAATGTCTTTGCCACTTCCGATGATGAATGTAATGAATGGCGGTGAACATGCTGACTGGGCTACCGACTTCCAGGAATACATGATTATTCCGTGCGGTGCGAACACGATTTATGATGCGATTCGTATGGGTACCGAGGTCTTTCATGCACTGAAGAAAGTTTTGAAAGAGCAGGGTTATACTGTAACCGTGGGCGATGAGGGCGGTTATGCGCCAAAAGTTAAGGGCGGTAACGCCGAGCCACTCGAACATATCAAAAAAGCCGTCGAGCTTGCTGGTTATAGATTTGGTGACGATATTAAGATTGGCTTCGACATTGCTTCGAGCGAATTTTATCAGGATGGCAAATATGTTCTTAAAACCAGTGGTGAAGTTAAAACCGCCGAAGAAATGATTGCCTGGTATGAGCAACTAGTAAACGAATACCCGATTGCCTCAATTGAAGACGGTTTAGCGGAAAATGACTGGGCGAATTGGAAGATCTTAACCGAGCGTTTGGGCTCCAAAGTACAGATTGTGGGCGATGATTTGTTTGTAACTAATACCGAGATATTATCTCGCGGCATCAACGAAGGTGTGGCGAATGCGATTTTGGTGAAGTTTAATCAAATTGGTTCCCTTTCTGAAACTATTGACGCCGTGATGATGGCCAAAAATGCTGGCTATAACACGATTATTTCGCACCGTTCTGGTGAAACCGAGGATACTTCAATTGCGCACCTTGCCGTTGGTCTTGGTGCTGGCCAAATCAAAACCGGTTCCCTTTCGAGAACCGATCGTATCGCCAAATATAATGAATTGATGCGAATTGCTGAGTCTAACCCTTCGCTCCCGTTTGGCCGGCCTTTTTAAGGGCTTGCGCTTCGTTAAAACCGTCGTAATAGTTTTCTGATACTTTTGGATGGCCGATTTTATTGGCGGCTTTTACAACTTCGCGAACATCATCGGTAACGGTGATGATTTTGAGGCTCTTTCTGTCGGCGAGCTTGGATTCTACGGCTTTTTCTAGCATTTTGATGTAGTTGCGCCAATATGATTTACCGATGAGGAAGACTGGCATAATTGGCATTTTCTTTTCAACCATGATTTCGAGAATATCAGAAAGCTCATCGAAGGTGCCAAAGCCGCCTGGGAAGAAGACGAAGACTTTGGACGCCATTGAAAGCATGACTTTGCGGGCGAAGAAATGCTCAAAGGTGAGACATTCGGTAAGGTATGGGTTTGGAACTTGTTCGTGCAAAAGCGTGATATTAAAACCAATGGCGCGGCCACCGATTTCGTAGGCGCCGAGGCTGGCTGCTTCCATGATGCTTGGGCCGCCACCAGTAATCACGGCGTGGCCGTTTTGAGCGAGTAGGTTGCCGAGCTTGCGGGCCATAATGCAGTATTTGTTGTCTTGTGGTAAACGGGCGGAACCAAAAACCGTAACGCCTTGTGGGAAGGTGCGGATAATTTCTAGACCGCGGGTCAAATCTTTGACATAGGATTGTGCACGTTCAATATCGGCAATAGACAATCTTTGTAGAACTTCAGCTTCGTTTGGTAACATATCTCTCCTTATAGTTTTTGAATTAGCATCGGGTGCAAAGGCTCAACTCCGGTGAGGGCGCCGCGTGTGGTACCGATTTTAGTAACGTTTGAAGTAGCATTGGCGGAAGCATAAACTAGCGAAGTGCGGAATGATTTGCCGGCAGCAAAGTGGGCGAGGAAGCCAGCGCCAAAGGCGTCGCCCGAGCCGGTGGTGTCTTTAACTGGCACGTCTTCATAAATGCCAAAGCGGTAGGTTTCTTCGTGGTTGGTAGCAATGCCGCCCATTTGGCCGTCTGTAATGATGACGGTTTGGACGTAGTTTTGTAGATGTGCGAGAAGTTCGGATAGAATTGCGCCTGGTACAATGTTGGCGGCTTCGGTTTTGTTGACGTAAAGAATATCTACATCTTGGAGCAACCCAACGAGTTTTTTGGTTTCGGCCAGCTCTTTTGGCCCCGGGTTAAACATGATTTTGGCGCCAAGGGATTTTGCTTTTTCAAAGAGCTTTAGAAGAGTGCGCATATCGCCATTTAATGTAGAAACATAAAGCCAGTCTGGCTGGATGAGCTCTAAGTCGCTTAGATCGAGCTCGCTGAAATTATCGGAGGCGCCGGCATTTTTTAAAGTGACTTTTTTAGCGTTCTTTGGGTCGAGCAAAATTACGGACGTGCCGGTGGTTTTCTTGCTAACGACGTTTGTATAGCTAGCATCAATATTTTCGCGGTTGAAAAGATTAATGATGGCAGCGCCGGCTGAATCACGAGCGACGTTGCCAAGGAAAATGGTTTCATGGCCATGACGAGCAAATTCGATGGCGGTGTTGATGCCGCTGCCACCGAGCTCGTAGGAGATTTTTTCTACATCAAGTGTGCTGCCGGCGAGGAGCTTAGTAAAGAGAGCTTCTCCACCAATTTCGGTAGCCGAAAAATTATTGCGATCGATTAAATAGATGCTTTGCAAAGCGTGACCAACGGTAACGATGCGTGCCATTATAGTACCACTCCGTTTTTATCGATTTCGGTTTTGAGTGTGCGGAAGGCGTTGGCTGGATCGTTAGACTTAGAAATGGCGGCGCCTACGTTGATAACGTCGATGCCGGCGTGTGAAAGCGCGCGGATATTGCTCATATTGGCTCCGCCATCCCAGCCGATTTCAACGGTCGGGCGGAGTTCGCGAATGAGAGGGATTTTTTCCATTTGCATGAGGTCGGCAGTGGCGCCTTGTTTGCCTAAGTCGCCGGCAAAAATCAAAACATGATCGATAGTTTCAAGGTATTGTTTGACGTTGCCTGGATAGGTTTGTGGTAAAAGCGCGAGACCGGTTTTGATGCCAGCTTCTTTGAGTTTGGCAAAGGTTGGGGTAAGGTCTTCGTTGGCTTCGGCGTGCAAAATACAAAGCGATGGATGCAAGCGAATGATAGTATCGATATATTTAGATGGATAAAGCGCCATGAAATGCAGATCGGCTTGCCATTCGTTTGGCCACCAAACGTTGGTGATATCGATTGTGCGATTTGGCGCGAACTCGTCGTCAGTAACATCAATTTGAACACGACGCGTAAAAGTATTAAAGGTCTCGACTAAATTGCGATAAACCTGCTTGTCGTCGGTCGTCAAAGTTGGTACTAATGTGACGGTCTTGATCATAGAAGCTCCCTTTTATCATCTAAGCGATTAATGCGGCGAATGCGGCGTTCCAAGTTTTCAAACTCGGTGTCGAGGAAGGTGCGGGTGATATTTTTGACTTCTTCATCAGATTTGAATTGGGCAGAAAGGCAAAGTACGTTGGAATTTTCGTGAGTGCGGGCTAGCACGGCGGACTCTGGAGTGTCGCAGTGCGCGGCGCGGATGCCGGTAAAGCGGTTGGCTTGCATGGTGACACCATGGGCGGAGCCGCAAAGCAAAATACCATAGGAATCTGGGTTTTTGAGAATGGCTTTAGCTACGGCGATGGCTGGATCATTGAAATCGTCACCTTCTTTGTATTCGTGAGCACCAAGATCGGTCACGGTGATGCCGAGCTCTCTTAAATAATCAATGATAACTTGTTTTTTGGCAAAGCCACGGTAATCGGAACCGATAAAAATTTGCATTATACTTCCTTTCCAAAGTCGACGGCCAGCTCAACGAGGCGGTTTGAATAACCCCATTCGTTGTCGTACCAGGCGACAATTTTTATCATATTTCCACCCACAACATCAATCAGCGGCAAATCCACGATGCAGGAGCGTGAATCGCCGATAAAATCGGAGGACACGAGTTCTTCTTCGGAAACACCAATGATTCCCTCGTAGTAAGGCTCTTTGGCGATGCGGCGGAAGAGCTTTTGTAAATCTTCTTTGGTGACGTCGCATTTTAAAATCGCAGTGATATCAGCTAGTGAAACTACAGGGGTAGGGACGCGGATTGAGAGGCCGGTGAATTTGTCTTTGAGCGAAGGAATGGTAAGCGCGGCGGCCTTTGAGGCGCCGGTGGTGGTTGGGATGATATTTTCGGCGGCAGTGCGGCCTTCGCGGAGGTCTTTGGCTGGCGAATCAAGGATGCGTTGCGAATTGGTGTAAGAATGCACGGTGCTCATCATGGCTTTTTCGATGCCGTATTCATCTTCTAGCACCTTCATAATTGGGGCGATACAGTTGGTGGTGCAGGATGCATTAGAGATAATTTCATCAGTGTTGTCTACGACTTCTTCGTTGACGCCGAGAACTACGGTTTTAGCACCTTCGCCTTTGGCTGGGGCCGAAATCACGACTTTTTTGGCGCCGGCTTTAATGTGGGCGCGGGCTTCTTCTGGTTTTGTGAAGGCGCCGGTGCATTCTAAGACTACATCTACGCCGAGTTTTTTCCATGGCAAATTGAGCGGATCGCGCTCGTTGATAAGAAAGATTTCGCGGGAGTTTACAATCAAGGCTTTGTCGGTAAAGGACACTTTTTTGTCGTAAGTGCCGTAGGCCGAGTCGTGTTTTAAGAGGTAAGCGACAGTTTCTGGCGGCATGGTGGCGTTAATCGCGACCACTTGCGCGTCGCGCCGCTCAAGCAAAATCTTGAGGGAGCAGCGACCGATGCGTCCAAAACCATTGATTGCAACTTTTATCATTAATGATTCCTTTAAGTACTTGTGGTTATTATAGCACAAGCTTTACGCTTATGTTACATTGACTTTTGTGCCGTTTTGTGCTATAGTTATGGGGTGCCCGAAAAAACCCCAGGAGGTATGTTGTATGAAAAAATTGGCACTTGTTTTAGGGAGCATCACAATTATTGCAGCTATTGCTGCAGTCATTTACTTCTTCTTCGGTGATTACTTTACCGATTTCGATGAATACGATGACGAAGACTTTGACGGAGAGGATATTGTTTATACTACTCCCGACAATTAATCACTCCCTGCGCGTACCTTAGAAAGCTCCCATCTGGGAGCTTTCTTCATTTTTAAGAGAATTTTTTTAAACATTTAGAATTACCCACATAAAAAATACAACGGTTACGGATTCGAGTACGAAACCAAAAAGAGCCCCGAGAGGCTCTTTTTGTAATCAATGCGATTAGCCGCGAGCGAAGTGTGCGAATGCACGGTTGGCTTCGGCCATGCGGTGGCAGTCTTCTTTTTTCTTGAAGGCGGCACCGGTTTCGTTGTAAGCGTCAACGATTTCGGCTTCGAGGCGTTTTTCGTATGGCATGCCGCCGCGAGCGCGGGCGGATTGTACGAGCCAAGAGAAGGCGAAGTGAAGTTGGCGGTGACCAGCGATTGGAAATGGAATCTGGTAGTTAGCACCACCTACGCGGCGAGATTTAACTTCGAAATCTGGGCTGACGTTGGCGATAGCTTTTTCAAGCACCTCAACTGGGTTTTCGCTTTTAAGTTTCTTGGCAGCGCCTTCGATGGCGGCGTAAACAGCGCGTTCTGCGGCTTGTTTTTTGCCATCGAGCATAGATTTATTGATCAAGCGTTGCACCAAGATGGATTGATATTTGCGATCTGGTGAAACTTTGCGCTCTAGGGATTTAGTAGTTTTGCGTGGCATAATTACTTATCCTCCTTTTTTGCACCGTATTTAGAACGGCCTTGTTTGCGACCTTGAACACCTTGGAGATCGAGCGTACCACGAACGATGTGATAACGCACACCTGGAAGATCTGGCACACGACCACCGCGAACGAGCACGACTGCGTGCTCCTGGAGGTTGTGACCTTCACCACCGATGTAGGCCCAAACTTCTTGGCCATTGGTAAGACGCACACGAGCGACTTTACGCATAGCGGAGTTTGGTTTCTTTGGAGTCTTGGTAGTAACTTTGATACAGACACCACGTTTGAGTGGAGCGTCTTTCTCGTAGCGCTTGGTTTTCAAAGTATTGATGATGGAACCAAGAGCTGGAGCTTTGGATTTCTTCGCAGCACTTTTTCTAGGCTTGCGAATCAATTGATTAATTGTTGGCACAATTAAAATTCCTTATTTAAATTGATATTTTCCCCGTTTATCGATACAGCAATAATAAACGAGATGAAACTCTTTCATGGATTATAGCATACTTTGATAGAAAAGAAAAGCATTTTGGGGTGCAATCTGGCTGGTTTATCTTGACTAATTAAGGCGTTTATGCTATAATATAAGTATGGGGGTGCGTTCTTTTTTTCTTTGTTGCTTTGCACCCGTGTCAGTTTGTGGAGGAGGTTTCTACTATGGAAGAAGATCGTATTGGCTGTGGAGCCGCGTTGTTATTCCTTTTGACTGCATTTCTCGCGATCGCACTCATTGTCTGCGGGATCTGCGCACTCGTGAATGGCGGAACTCTTGATGGATATTTGCCAGAAAACGATGTTGTGGCGGCTTTAGAAACTACGCCCACGCCGGAACTTGAGCCGGCGGTTGCATACCAGGCAGACGGAGATTGGTACATCAATATTGTCGTTATCGACGAGAATGGTGAGGAACATCTTCATCGGGTTCAAGTTATTGTCTGCGAAGTCGAGGATGAGAAGGGATTAAAATATTTTATCCCGACGCCAAATCCGTCAGTGCTTTATTAGCAACATGAAAGCCCTCACTGGTTGAGGGCTTTTCTGCGCTTTAACTCTTTCGCATATTGACTTTTCAAAGCGTTTATGTTATAATAAAGGTATGGGGGCGCACATTAACTGAAATTTCGTTTTTTTGCGCCTACTTTTTGTATGGAAGTTAGGAGGTGGTTTTTGTGTCGGATGAGTATAAGGATATCCAAATCCTTGAGGTTAGGGAGGAGGAAGAAAGAAGAAAGGAGGAGGCGTGGCCGCCTGTGCGTAACTATGCGCATGAGCACGCTATGCACGAGCTTGAGGAGTCCTTGAAAATTGGTCCCAGCGTGGACGCTGTAATTTTCTTTTGGCTTCCTCTCGCAATTATACTTGTCGCCGCCATGTTCTTGGGCGGAGGCGCTTAAAAAACGAAAATCCCCGCATCTTCGGATGTGGGGATTTTTTGTGTCAAATTTTTTACTTTTGGGCTTTGACGATAAAGTCGATAGTTTTTTCGATAACCAAGCGGTTTCTGATGTCCATTTTGACGTTTGGATCCTTGAGGTTTTTGAGGGCCTCTGGGGATTTTTTGTAGATTTCGCGGAGTTCGGCGATTTTGGCTTCAACTACTTCGTCTTTGACGGTGATTTTTTGATCACGGGCCAAAACTTGGAGGGCAAGAGAGGCTTTAACGCGGGCTTCGGCGATGGTGCGAGCTTGTTTCTCCCAAGATTCTTCTGTTTCGCCGGCTTGCTTTAAGTAATCTTCGAGGCTCATGCCTTGAGCAGCGGCGTTTCTTGTAATATCGTCTTTAATCATGCGCATTTGGTCGTCGATGAGGATTTCTGGGGCAGAAATCTTGGATTTCTTTACCAAGGCTTCGATAAGAGCGTCTTTGTATTTTTCTTCCAAACGATGGTCGTTTTGGGCGGAGATGTTTTTCTTGATGTCAGCTTTAAGATCGGCGATGGTCTTGAATGGGCCGCATTTTTTGGCGAGGTCATCGTTGATTTCAGGCATTACGACTTCGTTAACTTGCTTCAGGAGTACTTCAAAAGTGGTTTTAACGCCGGCGAGTTCTTTGGCGCCGTAGTCTTTAGGGAAGGTGAGGTCAAGATTGAAACTGTCGCCAGGTTCGTGGCCGATGATGCCATCTTCAAAGCCAGGGATAAAGGTTTTGGAACCAAGCACCAAGTGGTAATCTTTGGCGGAGCCGCCTGGGAAGGCTTTGCCGTCTTTTTTGCCTACAAAGTCGATGATAACTTCGTCGGTATCTTTAGCGGCGCGCTTGATGGCTTTCTTTTCGGCAAATGATTTTGCGATGTTATTCAAAACGTCTTTGACGTCGGATTCTTTGACTTCGACTTTTTCGCGCTTGACACCGAGGTTTTTGTAGTCGCCGAGTTTGACCTCTGGTAAAATGTCGGCTGTTGCGGTGTATTCGAGAGTTTCGTTTGGTACATATTTAGTAATCTCAACGCGTGGAATCACGAGTGGGGATTTTTCGTTTTTGGTAAAGGCTTCGATAACGGTGGAGCGAACAGCGATGTCGGCAGCTTCGCGGTTGAGGTCATTATCAGGAATAAATTTAGCAGCGATGTCGGTTGGGACTTTGCCTTGTCTAAAGCCTTCAACCTTGACTTCCTTAGCCAAGCGTTCGAGGGCTTGTTTTTTGGCTGGTTCCAAATCTTTACTATCTAGCACGACTTTGATTTCAACGCGAGTATCAGACAGTTTCTTGACTGTAGTTTTCATAAAAAATAACTCTCCTATAAATTTTTGATATTATACCACGATTTGACCTTGAGTGGTAGTGCGAAAACAGCGCACAGTGGCAGTTTGGTTGGTGCCAAGCTTGATTTCTGGGTTCAAAATGTGGTGCGGGTCGAAAAGATCCTTAACGCGGGCATAAAAGAGTTTTTCGTCTTCTGGCATTGATGGGTTGGTGACGAGGGCTTTGACTCTTCCCTCTGGCGTGCCGCCCACGATGGAGCCGCCGCCACGGTTGATGATGAAGGTGCCGGCTTTGAGCAGAGCTAAAGCCTGGTCGCTAAACTCGAGGCTCATAGGATTCAAAACTGGGCGGATATTGTAGTTGGAGTTGGCGTACGAACCGAAGAGCGGCAGGTCGATTTTGAGCTTTTTCTCGAGGGTTTTTAGGTCTTCGAGGAAGGATAGAAGGTTGTGATTTGGTAAATAGAAATCGGTGAGTAACGGCACGCACTCGCCGTTTTTTGGCAGATTCAAGTAGTTTAGAATTGAGTTTTCGTACTCGTCAAAGAGGGCGGAATTTTCGTTGTTTTCAGTGATTAATTTAGTAGAACGGGCGAGGTTTTTGCTGAGTGCGGTTAGCTTTTTGAAGTTGGCGCTGACTTTTTCGTCGAAACTTACATAGACCGCAAAGCCTTCCTCCAAAGTCTTGGTGATGCTCGAAATAGTCTTGCCATTTTCTTCGGCAGCCTTCAAAATGCGGATGTCGCAAAGATTGAGCTCGCGCGGTTTAAGAGCAGCTACTGGCTCGAGGAACTTGGTGGCAAGGCTTAGCTTTGGAAAAGTAATAATGGCACGGGCGGTTTGCTTTTTGATTGGCACGGCCTTCAAAATTACCTCTGAAATTACACCTAGAGTTCCTTCAGAACCAAAGAAGGCTGGGAGCAAATTCATGGCGTCGCGGCGTCTGGTGAGTGCAATGGTTGGATAGCCGGCGGCACTAGTGTTGCTTTGCTGTAATTTGCTAACGAGAGCGGAATTTTCGTCGAGGATTTTGTTGAGTCCGTAATAAATGTTGCCTTCTAGGCTTTTGTCGGCGAGCTTTTTGCTAATCGTTGCTTTGCTAACACGGTTGGTTTGGATGCGTTCGCCGTTTGCGAGTACGAGTTCGGCGCGTTCAACGTAATTCATGATGCCGCCGTATTTGCCGGCGAAGTCATCAGTTGGAAAACCGGCGATCAACCCGCCAATGGTGCGGTTTTCGTTGGCCTTGATTGGCAAAGTTAGGCCACTCACCATCAAAGCGGTGTTGAGTTCTTTCAAAGTAATGCCGGCTTGCACGCGCACGAGTTTTTCGCGGGTGTCGATTTCCATCAGGTGGTTGAGTTTTTCGGTAGAAATAACTACGCCAGACGACAGTGCGCCGCCCATTTCGCCAAGGCCAGAGCCGCGAATTGCGACTGGAATATTGAGGTTTCTTTCAGTTAATTTGTCGAAGAATTTGAGCAGTTTTTGCAGATCGTCGGTGGATTCTGGCACGGCCACGAATTTTGGCATGACTTTTAAAATCGAACGATCGGTAGAATAAAAATCCAGAATCTTTGGCGAATCGTAGACGTTGCCAGTGATGAGCTGGTTCAAATATTTGGTGATTTTACTCATTAGTACTATTGTAGCACATGGATTGTTTTATAAGCATAGGTGTGATATATTTACATTAACGCAGGCTCTAGGGACCTGCAAGTTGGAATTTGGTAGACGTTAGTCTTCTAGGCTAACGTTTATCTTTTTATGTTTAGGTTTGATTCTGAAGATAAAGTAAAACTCTATTTCCATCCTCCGACTCCTTTCTTTTTGTTTTTGACAAAAGTACTGGGGGTCTTAAGCCCGGCTACCTAGAATTGCCACGAATGTACCCCCCTGACGTCCGGGGGTCCATTGGCTCGCAAACATAAAGTTCCTCCAACCCAAGCCAAA
>JAILQE010000007.1 GCA_024699125.1 Candidatus Saccharimonadota bacterium | reverse complement strand
CCGCAAGGCTGTGCAGGTTCAACCCCTGTTCCGGGCACCAAACTAAGCGAGCAAACAAAAAAGCTCTGCTTTTTTGTTTGACTCGCGTGTTTGGTGCCCTAGCCAATTCGCTATGCGAATTGGCGTCGCACCAGAGGTTTGTTTTGCTATTGAACGCAGGTGCCCTAGCTAGTTTGCAAAGCAAACTAGCGTCGCACCAAAGGAACCGAGTGATAAAAAGCTCGCTTTTTTGTTTTAATCGGAAACGTGGGGCCCTAGCCAACTTGCGCAGCAAGTTGGCGTCGCACCAGAGATTTATTATTATTGCCAGTTCGGCTGGTTATTAAACACGCTGAGGTTGGTGTAGTTTACGTTTACATCAATAAAGCTGCCGTGATTAGTAACCGATGAAACATCCCAGCCACTAATATCACCGATACTCCAGTAGGTGGCATTGTAGCCGGCATATGCGAACATGCGGTACATGTTTTTTACACTGCTCACATTCCAGCTACTGATGTCACCTATACTCCACGAAGTCGCATCGTAACCAGCATATGCGAACATGTTTTCCATGGTTGTTACGCTACCTACATTCCAACCCGGATGATTAGCATCTATATAACCTAGGTTGCCAATATTCCATGTCGCGGCGCTTGAACCGGCCGCGAAAAACATCTTTTCCATATTTGATACATTACTAACATTCCATCTGCCAATATCACCAATATCCCATATGGCAGCATTGTAGCCGGCGGAGCCGAACATGCTGTACATGTTTGTTACATTACTCACGTTCCAGCCACCAATATCACCAATATCCCATGTGGTGGAGTAATATCCGGTGGAATAGAACAACTCTCTCATATTGGTCACGCTGCTTACGTTCCATCCTGGGTGGCTGGCGTCTATATAGCCGAGGTTACCAATATCCCAAGTAGTAGCATTTTCGCCGGCACAATAAAACATAGCCTGCATACCGGTTACATTACCCACATCCCATCCACTAATATCCCCGATGTTCCACGTAGTAGCACTTTGTCCAGCGTTAGCAAACATGCCAGACATATCGATTACATTGCCCACGTTCCAACTACTAAGGTCGCCGGGGTTCCAAGTGGTTACTTTCATACCCGATCTATTAAACATCCAAGACATATCCGTTACATTAGTTACATCCCAGCTGCCAATATCTCCAATATTCCAACTAGTAGCATTCCAATTGCCGGTGCCACTAAACATGTTTTTCATATTAATATTGCTACTCATATCCCACCCTAGATGATTGGCGTCTACATAGCCAAGGTTGCCAATATTCCAACTAGTAGCGCGGTTGCCTGCATCGTAAAACATATAGGACGTATCCGTTACATTGTTAGTGCTCCAATTGCTAATGTCGCCGATGTCCCAAGTGGTGGCCTTATAGCCGGCGGAGTCGAACATGTGGGCCATATCCGTTACACTACTCAAGTTCCAGTTACTAATATTACTAATACTCCAAGCAGTAGCTTCATAACCAGTTTCCATGAACATGGAAAGCATCGTTGTTACGTTGCTCGTATTAAGGTTTTCTGCGCCGGTGATAGACTCTAAATACTTGTTTTCATAGAACCAATAAGCTGTACTTGTTGGCTCAAAGTTATAAAAGGATGAACTAAAGTTGGCTGAAAGAATTGTGTTGTTTGAAACCCAAGCCGGCATATTTTGTTCAGTTGAATTCATTGGCACATTAAATATGCTCACGATATCAGTATTTCCAAGGTTGTCCGTATAAGTATCACCGACATTATAAACCCCCTGGTCGTATACAAAATTGAGATTACCATTTGTGCCCATGATTGCTTTTGCCGTCAATGGTGGAGGGGTAATCGGCACCGCAGTGTATAGAATTTCGGTTTTATACATGCCTGGCTCCAAGGAAGAGTCTGTATTGATGCCATAATAAATATCAACGTCGTCATCAGCTGCGGCAGAAATGTTTCTGTGGATTAGTTGCTTATTGTCTGAGGTTGGGACAGCTGCAAACTTTGAAGTAGTGGATGGAGTGAAGGTATTGTAACTAGCATCAAAACTATCTAGACCAGCAATAGCATAGCCCCAGGTAGCGCCATTAGTAAGATCAAGCGCTGCCGGAGCGGCATAAGTACCGGAAGTGGCTAAAATCTTTTGAGTTGTTTCATTATTTTCTGAATTACCATTAAGATAAATATCATTTACGGTGTCTGAATTAGTAGAAATATAAACTTCGTAACCGTATTGCGAATTAGTTGCACCAACAATAGTGTCCTTGATGATACTAAGCGTGCCGGTGTCTTCTGGACGAATAGTAGCTTCAATGACTTGACTAGTAACGAGACTTAAACCATCCGCATAGTCTGGCTCATCTGTAGCATTAGTCGTGGTAGCAACTGGGGAGGCAATGATTAAGGCAGCAAAAAGTAGTAGCACCGCGCTACAAGCAGAAAACAAAATTCCTGGGATAAAACTCTTCCCTATTTGAAAGGTTTGTTTTTGCACTTTTTGACCCTTTTTGTATTAGTTTTTAGTAATACTTTTTTGTTTTGGGCCAAACAACCTTTACACTCTTGCAACTATAATACCATAAGCACTATAAAAACACAATATTTTTATAATAAAAATATGTGATTTATCGGCCACGATTTAATACTATGGCACTCGTGCTTAGGCGCAACATTTCAGCTTTTCAACCACATCCTTCTGGTCGGAAGTGATCAATGCCAGGCGAGCATCAATTTCCTTGTGGGCGATTTTGAGCGTGCGCGCCATCACTGGTTGATCTTTAAACTGATCGAAGAATTCAAAGAAGGCTTCGGCTTCCGCGGCAGTACGAATTACGCCGGCCATGTAGCGCGGGTAGCTGTCGATAGTTTTGTCGCCAGACATTTCTTCGACATATTTCCAGTTGGCCTTGAGCCATTCAAAAGCCTTGGCGCGGGCTTTGGAATTGCGGAAAAGATATAAGTACAAATGTAAGTGGTCTTGCGGCTTCACGATTTCTGGCTCGCCAAGTAGCGACACCAACTTATCAATATTCTTTTCGTCCTTAGTTAACGTATTCGCATACAGCAAATCATATTTAATTTCCGGATCGGCTGTGGCTTGATATTTTTTGAGATAATCGCCGAGCATCGCTGGCTCGATATAAAGCTTGGCGTCCAAAATGTCGCTACGAGTTTCAATATCGAGCGCGGTTAAATCGTCGTTATAAAACTTTGCAAGCTTAGTTAGATTTGCGCGGTCTTCGGCGTAAAAGTCGAGCGCGAGCAGGTCGCTACGCAGGCGCACCATGTTTTCGTCATCGTCTTTGCGAGTTTTGAGGCCCACTTCTTTTAGCTTGTCGGAAATTAAATCGAGCACATATTTTTTGAACATTTTTTCTTCGTCAGAATCCGGGTCGAAGAAAATTTTGAGATTTGAAATAATGCTAATAATGATTTTCCAAATCGCGGCGGAATCTTCGTTTTTGAATTTAGCAATCAAATCGAGTAATGGTGCGGAAGCGCAAAGTGGCGTGCGGGCCAGCAGGCTGCGGTCGATTAAAAGTCGCAATTTTTGTTCGAGACTTAGATTGTCAAAGTCGGCAAGCTTTTCGACGAATTCTTTTTCGCTGAGATTTAGAACATAGTGGCCAGACATATCGTCTAGGACTTGTGGGATTGGCCAGTTAGATGGTTTCATTTCGCCGTCTAGGAGGAAATGTTGTTGCTTACCGTCCGCCAAAACTGGATAACCCGGTTGGTCGATCCAGGCGTGCATAAATTCTTTTGGATTGAAATCGGCATACGGCGCGAGCGCTTCCCAAAGGTTGTCACCAATTGTATTTTGGTAAGCGTAGCGTTTGAAATAATCGTAAATTCCCTTTTTGAAATTGTCCCAGCCCATGGCGCGAATCAACATCAGCATCAGGCGCGCGCCTTTTGAATATACAATGGCGCCATCAAAGAGCGTGGCAATTTCGGCTGGGCTCGAAACGTCCTGATGTACGGATTGCACGTCAAAATATGCATCGCGATAGAGCGCTGACAAACAGTCGCCCGTAAAGAAGCCTTGCCAAATTTTGAATTCTGGATAAATCGCGTCCACGGCCATGTATTCCATAATCGAAGCAAATGATTCGTTGAGCCAAAGGTCATCCCACCAACGCATCGTCACGAGGTCGCCAAACCATTGGTGTGAAAGCTCGTGAGCCACGGTGAGGGCGATGGATTTTTTAGTACCAAAAGTGGCGGTTTTATCGGCTAGGAGCATCGACTCGCGATAAGTCACCAGGCCCCAGTTTTCCATGGCGCCGGCGTCAAAATCTGGAATTGCAACTTGGTCGAGTTTTTCAAGCGGATATGGCACGCCAAATTCGTTGTCATAAAATTCGAGCGAGCGCGCGGCAACTTCGTTGGCAAAATCCACCGAGTCTGGTGATTGGTTAAGCGGCGCGTAAGTCGTAATCAATGTCCCGTGCGCGTTTTTGAGTGATTTAGCATGGAACTTACCAATCACAAACGCGAGTAAATATGTAGACATGCGTGGAGTTGGTTCGAAAATTGTGGTCGTGCCATCTTTTTTCGCAGCGGTATTATTAGAAAGCACAATATCGTCCGAGCCTTCCGGTAGTTTAATCGTGAGTTCAAAAACTGCTTTGGCGGCTGGCTCATCTACACACGGAAAAGCCTCGCGCGCATAGTGCGATTCAAATTGAGTAGAAACAATTTTCTCGATTTTTTTACCATGTTTATAGGTGGAAAGGTAAATGCCTTCCATGTTTTTGTTGAGCTTGTTTTGGAACTTGACTTCGATTTTGATATTGTCGCTAACTGGCGCATTCAAAGTAATCACTTCCCCGTCGTGAGTGAATTCGGTTTTTGCGTCATTGATTTTGACGCTTTTGATTTTCATATCCACGGCGTGCAAAAAGATTTTGTCGGCTTTTGCAGCACCAGTAATAACAACGTCACCATCAACGAGGTCGTTTTCTTTATCAATAAATAATTCAAGTTGGTATCTTTTTGGTTTAAAAAATTCGAGCAATTGTTCCATGTATCTATTTTAATACAGTTTCGCAGCCGGTGGAAGCTTCGCGTCTTTTAGCAATGGCTCCAAATCTTTTTCTTCCAAAGTTTCTTGCTTAAGCAATGCTTCTGCAAGCTTATCGAGTACAACTTTGTTGGTCTTGAGTACGAGCTCGGCGCGCTTGGCAGCTTCGTCAGTAAGTTTCTTGATTTCGGCATCGATCGCTTCGGCGGTTTTTTCGGAATATGGTTTTTCGGTGGTGATGGTATAGTAGCCGGTGGCTTCATTTGGGAAAACGAGGTTGCGAAGACCATCGCCGCCCATACCTTCGCCGATAATCATAGACTTCGAAAGCTCAGCCACATTTTGCAAATCGGACGATGCGCCAGTTGTGATGGCGTCAGTACCAAAGATGATTTTTTCGGCGACACGGCCGCCCATAGCGCGAGCCAAAATGTCTTTGAGGTCATAAATGCTCTTGTAGCTACGGTCTTCTGGAGGCAAGAACCAAGTCACACCGCCGGTGTTGCCACGTGGGATAATCGTAACTTTGTGAACCGGGTCAGAATTTGGCAACACGTGGCCAACAATGGCGTGGCCAGCTTCGTGGTAAGCCGTGATTTTCTTTTCTTGGTCGTTCATGACTTTGGACTTGCGTTCTGGACCAATCGCGACACGCTCAAAGGCTTCGGTAAGGTCGGCATTTGAAATGGCTTTGTGGCCCTCACGAGCAGCGGTAATAGCAGCTTCGTTGGCGATATTGGCAAGGTCGGCACCAGAGGAGCCGGCGGTTTTAGCAGCCATCGCTTCAAGGTCGACATCGCTTTCAACTGGTTTATTTTTGAAATGAACTTTCAAAATTTCGAGACGGTCTTTTCTTTCTGGCAAGGTCACATTAATGTGGCGGTCAAAACGGCCCGGGCGAAGTAAAGCTTTATCAAGCATGTCGACGCGGTTGGTGGCGGCCATCACGATGACGCCAGATTCGTTGTCGAAACCATCCATCTCTACGAGGATTTGGTTCAAGGTTTGCTCATCTTCACGACCAGCGCCGCCCTTGGCGTCACGTTTGTGAGCCACGGCGTCAATTTCATCGATAAAGATAATTGATGGAGCGTTTTTCTTGGCTTTGGCGAAGAGATCGCGCACGCGAGAAGCGCCAACGCCTACGAACATTTCGGCAAATTCAGAACCGGAGATTGAGAAGAATGGCACGTTAGCTTCGCCGGCCACGGCGCGAGCCATCAAAGTTTTACCAGTACCTGGGTCACCAGCGAGCAAAACGCCGCGCGGAATCTTGGCACCGAGTTTTTCATATTTCTTTGGATTCTTTAAGAAATCAACAATCTCGGTGAGGTCTTGCTTGGCGGCTTCGTTACCCGCTACGTCGTTAAAAGTGATGCGTTTTTTGTCTGGGCCGTAAAGGCGGGCGCGCGACTTACCAAAGCTCATGCTCTGGTTGTTGGCGGATTGCGCCTGGCGCATCATGTAGGAAAGGAAGAAGAAAATAGCCAGAATTGGCAAAACTGTGAGCCCAACGTTTAATACGATCCCCATCACGTCGACATCTTCTTTATATTCGATGGTTGGGTAAAGTTTTTTGCATTCGGTGAGTTCGTCGCCATCGAGATCGGCGCAGCGGTTAACTAAGCCTTGGTCGTAAAGCGTGCCCGAGGTATCTTTTCTGGAAGTTTCGGTTGGCTCTTCCTTGTCTTTCAAAGTAATTTCAAGATTGTCGCCAGTGACGGTGATTTTCTTAATGTTGCCTTCTGGGTCGTTAGCGCGTGCGATGACTTCTGAAATCGGCACTTCGATTTTTTCGACGCTAGACGAGTTGAGGTTGTTTACAATTAAAAGACCTAGACAAATTACGATGATTGCGAAAATAATCCCACGCGTAGTGTTTGAGCTATTCGGTGTATTCTTTTGCGGCATTTTTGGTCTGGTATTCTCTGACATTTCTATCTCCTTAACATATTTATTTTAGCATGAATATGCCGAACATAAGATTATTTAGCTTCGCAACTGTAGGTATTGTAGGTATGAGCATGCATAGCGGTGGCTTGTCTCTTGCCAGACTGTTCAGTAATAATCATCTCCAAGTCGTCTACTTCGTGCTCGGATGGATCGCCTTTAACACCGTCTGAAACAAATTCCGTAACTGGACCAAACTTAATCATGTAATCAACTGCCCCGCCTAGGTCTGTACCTTTTTCTAGCTTTGTCGCTTCGTAGGTTTTGCCCGAGAAGTGATTATTTTTAATATCGCCATATTTGCCATACATGTAGGAGCCGTCTTTATTGAGGATAACCTCAACGCTTGGCGTGCCGCTCGCATTGCTATACTTCGTGCAGGCCCAGTCGCCTACGACAACACTAGGAAAAAGAATTTTTTCAACTATATAAGCTATAACCCCAATTACTAAAAGAGAACCTATCACTATAGCAATAATTAGACCCGTATTCTTCTTTTTTGCTTCTGGCGCAGTAGCCTGGACGGCTGGAGCTGGCGTAACCGGAGTAGGAGCTGGGGCTGGAGCTGGAGCTGGTGCGACCGGAGCCGTTGGAGCAGGGGCTGCTTGAGAATTAACGTTTGTATTCTGTTCAGTGTTAGGGTTTGAATCCATAAAAATAATTTCCGTTTAATTAATGGTATTATAGCAAATAACACAATCATAATAAAGCATCTGTTTTTTGCCCATTTCTTGGAAAATGTGATATAATAATCGTACCGTCTGGGTGTAGCACAGTTGGTAGCGCGCGACTTTTGGGAAGTCGAGGTCGCAGGTTCAAGTCCTGTCACCCAGACCACAAGGATACGGATAAAAACCAAAGCTTGCTTTGGCTTTTTTGAGTATCCGCAGTGGGCTTTTATTTTCGCGCAGCAAAAATAAGCCCCATTTTTGTTGTCACAAAAACTTCAAAAAAGCAGGACTGTGGCCGACTTCGGCGGGCAAGTCCTGTCACCCAGACCAGGTTTAAGAAAACTAACTTTGGTTAGTTTTTTTAAACCTGGTCTTTCCGAAACTCAATATTAAGTTTTTAAATCTTATCAATAAGATTTTTTCTTTCCCTGTTAAACGGCGACTTATGTTTTTAAAACTTAGGGTTAAGTTTTTTCGTGCTATAATAAATCCAATCTGGGTGTGGCGCAGTTGGTAGCGCGCAGCGTTCGGGACGCTGAGGTCGTCAGTTCGAATCTGATCACCCAGACCATGCATAGGCTTCAGCAAGTCTATTTTTGTTGGGAACTGCCGGGCTTCGCCAACGTCTGTTCAATTTATTTTCTGTATTTCAATAATCTCGCGCCGACCACAATAATCGTGGCGACACCACACGCGATGGCAAGAATGCAACTTACGAGGTTGTCCGTGCCGAGTTCTGAATTTGCGGACGTTGAGCGGCCAGTGTTTGGCACCACAATGTCATCCTCAGGCTCTTCTGGCTCTGGCTGTGGCTCTGGTTCCGGTTCAGGTTCTGGCTCTGGTTCTGGCTCAGGCTCTGGTTCCGGTTCTGGCTCTGGTTCTGGCTCTGGTTCTGGGACGTTTTCAACGGTGAAGTTTGTGCTCACGTTGCCATCTTCATAGACAAAAGTTAGCAAATGTTCGCCTACGGCAAGTGTACTTAAGTAGTCCGCGGCAAGCGTCAGAATCGTGCTGCCACTTTCTACTTTGTAAAATTCGGCTGGCAATATTTCGCCATCAACTTTGATACTTACGAGTTTGTTTACGTCGCCATTTGAGGTTACTACGATATCTTCCGTGTCTTTATTTTCGACGGTTTGGTCTGCGCCACTAAGAATTCGGTAAACAAATTGCCACGACACACTCACGGTTACGTCGTCGTCTGGCATAGTGAAATGATTATCTTCAATTGCCACTGCCGCGTCGGCCGAATCTTTTACACTAACAGTTTTAATATAATCTTCGCGATCCGGAATATCAAATTCAACCGTTTCGCCAAAGACTGCCGCGTTTGGGAGCGTCACGATGTAATCGGCGCTACCTTCGGAAACCACAATGGTATGAGTTGGGCCAACGTGGAATTTGCTGTCTTTTTTGTATTCGCCGTAGCCCGTAGCAACGAAGCCCGCTACGCTGTTTGAATAAGTACCGCCCGTGATTGGTTCAACGTTATCCACGATACCGTTAAAGATCGCCTCGGTCACGGTCGAATCAAAATCGCCGCCCGTAATTGTAATATGGACTGTGTCTAGTATTTCCTGTGAATAATTCAGAGGATTTGCAAAGCTGATTGGTGCAGGAGCCTCAAAGCTGCCACCAGAGATCAGGACGTTGATTGGCTGCGCGGTGGTGTGTTGCGCAACTGAAATTGCGGCGCCATACGTGGTGGAACCGTTGGTATTATTAATGACTTCATATGAACCATACTCACTTTTAATCATGCCGCCCGAAATCGTTAGGTCGCCAGCGCGCACTTCAACACCGGTTTGGTAACCAGTAATTGTGCCGCCGGTAATTGTGGTGGCGCCATATGGTTGCGGAGAATAAATACCGATACCGTTGGTGGCCGTCAATGTGCCGCCGTTAATTGTAAAGTCCGCTCTTTCACCCGAGTTGCCCCAATCGTGAAAACTACCATTGCCCATCAAGGCGCCGGAGTAGCCGATAATTTCGCCGTCGTTAATTACGACCGTGCTGTCTTCGAAACCCGTAACGGCAGTGCCGCCATATTTTGCATCTTCAAATAACGATTCAATGCGGCCGCCGTTCATTTCAAAATAGCTAAATGGTTTGCCACAATTCACACCAACGTTGGACTTTGATCCCGCATCGCCGGCAACTATAATAAGCCCGTCGTTCATCACGAAGTTCGTTGCGTTATCGTCGGAACCGACATAAACGCCCGGGCCGCCACCGGTTACATTGATGGTGCCGCCATTCATTTCAAAATCTTTTTGATTGTAGACCACAAAAGAATCGCCTCTAACTTCGCCGTCGTTTAATACGAAAGTGTTGTAATTGCGAACTGCATATAGCGGGCCAATAATAAGGCCGCCGTTCATTACGAAGCTACCGTAATTAAGGTTATGAATCGCAAAGCCGCTAGTTGCAGTGCTTTCGATGATGCCAGATTCTAGAACCAGGCTGCCTGGTTGAGACTTTGTGCCAATTTGGATAACTGGATTGGCGCTACTCGTGATTTTGCCGTCTGCATTTTCGGAAGTATCTTTGACTGTGAGCGTTGCTTTATACGGGACTAGCGTTTTGTTGCCTATACTAAGAGTGTGACCATTTAAATCCAAAGTAACATCTTTATAGACAAATGTATTGGCGGAAAGCGCAATGTCTACATCAAGAATAATGTCGCCACCATTTTTAAACCAAGTGTTAACCAGCGCGTCCGCATCCGAAACTGGCTCGGCAGCATAAGCGCCCGCGCCAAAAAACGCCAGGCTAAGGATTAAACTTGAGATGATTTTTTTCAGTGTTTGTTTCATAGTGTAGCCTATATATATTATATATAAGCACAAGAGGTATAAGAAGTCAAGCTCTAGTAATAAATTGGGCCGTCGTCCGGGAATGGGTCATCTGCTGGGAAGTCGGAATCGTCGAATTCGTCGTAGTCCTTGAAGCCGTCGTTGTCGTCGTCATATGAATCGTTGTTGCCATAAAATTGGTTCGAGCCATATGGATTGTAACCGAGCTCAATTAAGAAACGCGACGGCATATTGTAGCTGCGTTCGCCAAAACTGTAACGCGAAGCGGCGTAGGTAAGGAAAAGTTTTTTCATAGCGCGCGTCATGCCAACGTAAGCTAGGCGGCGCTCTTCTTCGAGCGCGGCTTCGTCGTCTACGCGGGAGCTCGGGAATAAGCCGTCTTCCATACCAACCAAAAATACTACCGGGAATTCTAGACCTTTAGCTGCATGCATCGTCATCAAAGTAACCGCGTTATCGCTCGAAGCTTCGTCGGCGGAAGACATCAAGGTGGCGTCGGCCAAAAATTCATCTATGGTTTCGTAGCCGTTGGCGTTACCTATAAGCACGCCGAGGTTTGCGATACGTTCTTCGCCGGTTGGTGTGCCGTCCGTGAGTAAAGTTTCAAAATCAAAATATTCGATGGCTTTTTTCGTGATTTCGGCCGGCGATAAATCGAGCGGTGTAGTTTTGATGAAATTCAAAAACTTATTAAATGCGTTTTTAGCCTTGGCAGCAGTTAACACATCCACAAGGTCTGGATCTTTCAACGGTTCAGCTTCCTCGATTGCGTCAACAGCAGCGAGAATTTTTGCGAGCGACGCATCACCGATGCCGGACAAAACATTTTTCACCACGCGTTCTAAACTGATTTTGTCGCGCTGGTTTACGAGCACCTTCAAAATTGCAAGCACGTCTTTGACTTCTTTGCGATCATAGAAACGTACGCCGCCAATAATTTTGTACGGGATGCGCATGTTCATGAAGGCTTTTTCAAAAGTGTAGGACTGCGCGTTGGTGCGATATAAAACAGCGAAGTCAGAAAAGTTTGGATACTGGCGGTGGTATTCAAAAATCTTGCGCGCCACGTAGTTTGCTTCTTCGTTTTCATCACGCAAAGATTCTACATCCACCGGCTCGCCTTTTTCGGCTTCGGTAAACAAAGTTTTGTCGGTGCGAGTTTTGTTTTTGGTGATGATTTTTTGCGACGCGTCCAAAATGTTTGCAGTGGAACGATAGTTTTGTTCGAGCTTGATAACTTTGGCGCCCGGAAAATCGCGTTCAAAATGCAGAATGTTAGTGAAGTCGGCACCGCGCCACGAATAAATCGACTGCCAGTCATCGCCCACCACGCAAATGTTGCGATTTTTGTTGACGAGAAGTTTAATAAGTTGATATTGAATAATGTTGGTATCCTGATACTCGTCAATCAAAATGTGCTCAAATTTGGTTTGCCATTTTTTGCGAATGTCTGGATTATTCTGGAAAAGTTCCAAAGCCTTTAAAAGTAAATCGTCAAAATCGAGTGCGTTCGCACGAGTTTTTTCGGTTTCATAACGTGCAAAAATTTTGGCAGTTTGCTTTTGGTTTGGATAACACGCGGCAGCCGCATAATCGTCTGGCGATTGACCTTCGTTCTTGGCTTTGCTAATAATCGACTGAATGGATTTTGGCTTCAGCGATTTGTCGCTCGCCATATCTAAATCTTTGATGATGTGTTTGATGAGCGAAATTTGATCATCTGTATCATAAATCACAAAATTTTTATCAAGTCCGGCGGCTTCGGACTCGATGCGCAAAATCTTTACACAAATGCCGTGGAAGGTACCCATGTACGGCATAAAACTACGCGGCACCACGTCGCCATTGGTGTCGTTTAAAAGTTTCCAAAGGCGCTCGCGCATTTCGCGCGCGGCTTTGTTGGTAAAAGTCACAGCCAAAATATTGTTTGGATTAACGCCATTTGCAATTAAATTCGCGATGCGATGCGTCAAAGTTTTGGTTTTGCCAGAGCCAGCGCCCGCCAAAATTAGAAGCGGCCCTTCCAAAGTTTGTACCGCATCTGCTTGAGCTGAATTAAGCTTTTCTAAGATATTCACCTAACCATCTTAAAACATTTGGCACGATATTTAAACCCCCATGGTATTTAAAAAGCAATTTAGAATTTTTTGGAGAGTAAGACTTGGCCTAGCGGCCAGGAGCGCTCTCCAAAAAATTGCTAAATTGCTTTTATTAAATACCAGTGAGTGGTGAAATGTCTGCACCTAAATGTCTTAAGCGGGCAGCGAAATCTTGATAGCCGCGGTTGATTGGATAAACATTGCGGAGAATCGAAGTGCCAGGAGCGGCGAGCATCGCGATCAAAATCACGACGGCTGGGCGCAAAGCTTGTGGAGCCACGAGCTCAGCGGCATGCCAGTTGGTTGGACCTTCTACGTAAATGCGGTGAGCGTCAAGCAACTCGACCTTGGCATTTAAGTTCGCAAGTTCAGCCGTGTAAATGGCGCGGTTTTCGAATACCCAGTCGTGAATCAAAGTGCGGCCTTCGGCCACGGCGGCAATCACCGAGAAGAATGGCAAGTTGTCAATATTGAGACCCGGGAATGGCATCGGATGAATTTTATCGATTGGCGCCACGAGGTCGGATTTTTTAACAGTCAAATCAACAAGACGCGTACGACCATTGTTGGAAAGATACTCTTCGCTAATTTCAAATTTAGCGTTCATGTTTTTCAAAACCTCAAGCTCTACTTCCAAAAATTCGATTGGTGCACGAAGCAAAGTAATTTCGGAATGCGTAGCAAACGCAGCGGCGATAAACGACATGGCTTCGATTGGGTCTTCAGAAATGTAGTATTCAACGTCGGAATTGAATCTTTGGCGGCCACGCACAACCAAAGTCGTGGTGCCAATACCGCTGATTTTGACGCCAAGTTTTTCGAGGAAGAAACAAACGTCTTGCACCATGTAGTTTGGTGAGGCGCCCACGATGGTGGTTTTGCCTGGACAAAGTGCGGCGGCCATCAAAATGTTTTCAGTGACAGTGTCGCCACGTTCAGTAAGAATAATGCGGCGGTCGGTAGTTTTCTTCAAGGTTTTTTGATCAACTTCTACACTGTAAAAACCACTATTTTTGGTAGCATCAACCTGAAGGCCAAAGCTTTCCAAAGCTTTGAGGTGTGGCTCAACCGTGCGAGTACCAAGCGAACAACCGCCAGCATATGGAATTTCGAACTTTTTATAAAAATGAAGCAATGGGCCAAGGAACATAATGATAGAACGGGTTTTGCGCGCGGCCTCAATATTCATTTCATCAAGTTTCAATTCGCGGGGTGATATAATTTCAAGGTCACGATGACGATTTTGCCAATGGCATTTTACGCCAATCGATTCCAAAACTTCAATAATACGAAAGACTTCTTCGATGCGCGCAACACGATGCAAAACAGTTTTGCCGGAATTCAAAAGTGCCGCACAAAGCAAAGCAACGGCTGCGTTTTTGGAAGTATTAACGGTAATCTCGCCAGCAAGCTCTTTGCCACCGCGAATACGAAAACTCTGCGAAACGGAGTCATTAATAGAGAGAATTTGGTTACCAAGAGCTTCGGAAAGCTTCTTGATCATTTCAAGCGAAATATTTTGGCCGCCTTTTTCGATGCGGTGAATTGCAGACTGTGATGAACCAACGGCAGCGGCAAGTTCGCCCTGCGTCCAGCCTTTTTCGAGGCGCATTTGTTCGATGGTTTCACCAATTACTTGTTGGTAGGTCTTTGGTTTTTTCATACAAAATATTATACCACAAATATATCACGGTGTGAATATTTTACTTTAGGCCGGCAAGGCCAGGCAAGTCATTTCCAAGCAAGAATTCGAGCGCCGCGCCACCACCCGTAGAAACGAGCGAATATTTAAGTTGCGGGTGTTCTAACATCATTTGTTCGACAAATCCGGTAGTATCGCCACCACAAATTACGGTGGTTTTGTCTGCACTTTCGCCCATTAGTTCTGCCACGATGGTAGATGAGGTGGCATAGGCAGCGTCTTCGGCTTTTCCTAGCAAGCCGTTCCAAACTACGGTTTTGGCACTTTGAATCATTTCGGCAATTTTAATGGTACTGGATGGGCCAACATCGAGTTTGGCACCAGCCGTATCTTCGTCAAAATCATCGGCAACATAAATTTTGTCGGACGAATTCGTGTAACCATCGGCGGCGATTTTGCCACCCACGGCGATTTGGTCGGCAAGGCCGATGAATTTTTCAATTAATGGAGCTTTGTCTTCGACTTTAGCGCCACCGATAATCATAAGAAGCGGACGTTCTGGATTATTAATCACTTTAGAAAGCCCGTTGATTTCCTTTTCTAAAAGTAGGCCGGCGTAGGAAGGTAAAAGTATACTAATCGCGTCGGTTGAAGCGTGGGCACGGTGCACCACGGCAAAACCATCTTGTACGAAAATCTCAGCGCCAGTAAATTCTACGATTTCTTTAGCAAACTCAGCATCGTTTGCTTCTTCACGTGGATCAAAACGCAAGTTTTCGAGCAAAGCTACACGGCAGTTTGAAAGATCAACCAGGTGCTGGCCTTTTTTAATTTCAAAGAAGCCGATTTCGGGGCCAGGCAAAAGCGCGCGCAAACATTCGACGGCTGGCTTTAAACTAAATTCTGGATTCTCTTTCCCTTCCGGACGGCCAAGGTGCGAAATCAGCACCACTTTTTTGGCGCCACCATCGAGCAAAAATTGAATAGTTGGCAGGCTGGCAGAAATCCTTAAATCACTTTCAACTTCACCGTCTTTAATTGGCACGTTGTAATCCACGCGCACAAGCACGGTTTTATCTTTGACATCAATGTCGCGAATGGTTTTTAAATTCATAATCCTCCTTAAACATAGCGGACCTGAATGGTGTCGGTGCCGCCGATTTTATCTTTGCCACCCGAAACAATCACTGCGAGCAAATCTTTTTTGCCGTCTTTAGTGTGAATGTAACCACTTTCTTTGAGTTCTTTGGCTAAATCGTAGCCGTAATTATCGGAATACTCACGCACGAATGCCGTGTTAGCATAAATCATAGCGAGCTGGTTAGCCACGCGTGCGTTGTCAGTAACGGAAATGATTGGTACGTTTGGACGTTGCGCAGCGATCGAGCGTGAAGTGGTGCCAGATTTGGTTTGGCACACAATCACGTCGGCATCGATGGTCTCGGCGAGGCGAGCGGCAGCGTGTGAAATTGCGTTATAAACTTCGAAGTCGCCGGTTGGAGCTTGCGAAATCGTAGCAACTCTAGAATGATTTTGCGCATACAAAATCACTTTTTTCATTTCTTGCACGGTCTCGAGTGGATATTTGCCGTTCGCGGTTTCGTCGGAAAGCATCACTACGTCGGCGCCCTGAATAACAGCGGTAGCGACGTCGGAAACTTCAGCACGAGTTGGTTCTGGATTATCTACCATGGAGCTAAGCATTTGGGTTGCCACGATACAAAGCTTGGAATTGGCGCGGCAAAGGGCAATAAGTTTGCGTTGGACGATTGGCACAACTTCGGCACCGGCTTCGACAGCCATGTCGCCGCGTGCCACCATGATGCCGTCGGCAGCCTTGACGATAGCTTCCAAAGCTTCGTCGGTTTCGATGGCTTTTTTGGTTTCAATTTTGGCGATTACTTTAGCAGTTGAACCGTGCGACAACAAAATTTGTTTGAGTTTTTCGATGTCACTGGCGCTCTGCACAAATGAAAGCGCCACATAATCAAAGTCGTGTTCGGCACCAAATTTAATATCGTCGAGATCTTTCTGAGTTAAAATATCGCCGCCAAAATCGGTATCAGGAAGATTGAGGCCTTTTTTAGACATAATGAAGCCTTCGTTTTCGATTTCAACTTTGATGGCGGTGTCGGAAACAATTTCTACAACGTGGCTTTTGATTTTGCCGTCAAACATGAAGATTGGTTCGCCTGGTTTAACCTTGCTGGCGAGATTATATTGCACTGGGACCGTGAGCCCACCATCGTGATTCTCGAGCGCAGAATCCAGGATCAATTCATCGCCTTTTTTCAAATCTAGGTGATTGTCTTTAAGCATGCCAAGGCGAATTTTTGGACCTTGCAAATCTTGCAAAATCGCAACAGAACGGCCTTTTTTGGCAGCGGCGGCGCGGATCCAGCCAATGTGGCGGGCGCGTTCTTCGTCGGAACCGTGGGAACAGTTAAGGCGGCAGGCATTAACGCCGGCCATAATAATTTCTTCGATTTTTTCTGGGGAGTCAACAGCTGGCCCGATAGTTGCTAGAATTTTAGTACGTTTAAAAAGTTTGCTCATAGTTATATATTACCATAAGCTAGATGTTATGATAAGATGGAGTTATGACTAGGCCGTGTATCAAACGCTTGAACAAATTAGTGAAATTTTCACGCAAAACCACAATGATTATTATTATGGTTTGCGTGGTTTTGGTGGCGGTAGCTACGCTTGTGGTACTGTTTTTAACTCCGGAACGGCGGATTAAAGGCCGCATCGAATCTCTTGCGCACGAATATTATGAAGAGTATTACTACGATAAATTTACCGGCTCTATCCCTGAGAGCAATCGTGAAAATTTGATGAAAAAATACAGTGAGTACGGTTTTTCGGAAGTAGCATTAAGACAATTACTACTATACGACAACGGCAAACATGCCGACGAAGTCGACGAACTCGGCCGTTACTGCGACATCAACAGCACCTCGGCACGCATCATTCCAGACGCACCATACGGCAAGACAAATTACCACATAGAATACAAATACTCTTGCAAATTTTAGGTAAATCTAATATAATATATTATGTTAACTAACTATGGTCTCGTAGTATAGCGGTTAGTACATCGGGTTTTCATCCCGACAATACGGGTTCGACTCCCGCCGAGATCACCAAGTTTAGAAAAAACAAAAATAAGCCGTAAGTCTTATTTTTGTTTTTGAGAAACGCCGGTGATCTGTAGCGTGCGAAGCACGCGTCGATCACCAAAGAAAAAAGAAGCCGTAAGGCTTGTTTTTTTATTTGGTGACGAGGAGGGAGGGGCGAAGCCACTACCGCCGAGATCACCTTCCCGCAGGGTTCGCCCGCCAAAGGCGGATAGCGAGCTTCAGCGAGCGTCCTCCCGTCGATCACCCAAAATTTAACCCCCGCCCGATTCCGGGCGAGGGTTAAGTTTAGATAAAGTAATTAATGAGCGTTATGACCTTGATCGGGAGGCCTTCGAGAAACATATTCTTATATGTGCCTATTCTTTTTCCACCTTTTTCAACGTCTCTCGAGTACTCACCAAACGTGAGTCCCTGGTCTTCTCCGCATGATACGAGATTCATCCTATGCGAAGTAAACGTATTGTCATCCACGACGTCGCGCTTGATGATGTTTCCTCGAATTTCGAGCTCGAACCTTTCGGCAATTCTTTTGATAGTGCCGATCGGCTTATCCTGGCAGTTCAGAAAAACATTCATAGTCCACCTCCTATCTTTTCTTATACGGCTTTTTGGGCCTTCTCTTTTTCTTGGGTTCATTACCCTTCGGTTCAGGATTGGCCGGCATTTCGGGCTTAAGATGCACCATTTTTTGCACGTACCCACTTCTTGCGCCCATAGTGTCGTAATGCTTGATGCGGATTAACCACCGCTTAGGTTTCTTCTCGCCTTCAAGACGAAAAACTCCCGTGACATCAAGTATAGACCCGTTACCTTTGCTCAATCGCCAACTTGCGTTAAGTCCGGTAACGACTCCGGTGTATTGTTTTTCTTCACCTTCATCGGACAATAATGTAAAGAACACCTCCTTCTTAGTTCCACCATTAATATGGTAGTCCAATGACTCAATGAGGCTATTCCGGCTCGGGCCTCCTATCACTACCGCATCCTTCATACGCAGTCCCTCCTCTTTTTTGGAATGTAGAGCCAGTACTCATATTATATCATACTTATGCTTAAAAGTCAAGAATTTAAGAGAGTGATAAGATGTGGTATTCTAAAGTTATGGACTTCGTTTCCGTTTTGGAGGTAATTGGTACGGTGGCTTTTGCGGTGTCCGGCGCACTCACGGCAGTGCGTAAAAAGCTAGATATTTTTGGCATCGTGATGCTCGGTTTTACTACAGCGCTCGGCGGCGGTATTATTCGCGATGTTTTGCTTGGCGTAATCCCGCCGATGGCATTTCGCAATCCTTTTTATGCTCTGCTCGCGGTGGCGACTTCCATCTTAATGTTCTTCCCTTTGATTCGCAAATACGCGGCCCGTGCCGAAAAATATCTTCTTATCATGGACACGATTGGCCTTGCGGTGTTTACTGTGATTGGCGTGCGCGCCGGTATGATGTATGAAAATATTTTCCTCGCAATGTTTGTAGGCATGCTAACCGGTGTGGGTGGCGGCGTATTGCGTGATCTTTTCGTAAACGAAAAACCCTACATTTTTGTAAAACACTTCTATGCTTGCGCCTCGATCGTGGGAGCTTTGCTGGCTGCGGTCTGCTGGCCGCTTGGCGAAATTCCAGCCATGGCGATTGGCGCCAGCGCGGTGTTTATTTTAAGAATTTTAGCAGCTCGTTTTCACTGGAGCTTGCCAAAAATTAAGCAATAAGTTTTAGAAATTCGTCTTCCGACATAGTTGGGATGCCGAGCTCGGCAGCTTTTTTGGTTTTGCTACCGCCTGGCTTTTCGCCGACGATGAGAGCGGTGGTGGTTTTTGTAACGGAGCTTGTGACGGTGGCGCCAAGTGCGCGAAGTTTGTCTTCGGCTTCTTCGCGGCCCATGCTAACAAGCGTACCAGTGACGATGTAGCTTTTGCCGGCGAGCGGAAGTTTGGATTGGTCTTCGTAAACTGGATTCATGCCGAGTTCTTTGAGTTCGGTGAGTAACTTGAGATTGTCTTCGTCTGCAAACCAAGCCAAAATGGATTGCGCGACGATTTGGCCGATGTCTGGAATACTAATAAGTTCGTCTTCGGTGGCGTCGCAGAGTTTTTCGATGCTGCCAAAATGGCGAGCAAGCGAAGTCGCGGTTTGCGCACCCACGTGGCGGATGCCAAGCGCGGTGATGAACTTGTTTAGCATTGGTGACTTGGATTTTTCAATGGCAGAAACTAGGTTGCTGGCGGACAAATCGGCAAAGCGTTCGAGCTGAGAAACTTTGTTTGGAGTTAGACGGTAAAGGTCGGCGATGGATTTTACAAGGCCGGAGTCAACTAAAGCGATGACGTTTTTCTCGCCGAGGCCTTCAATATTTAGAGCAGGTTTTGATGCATAATATTCAATCGCGCGCTTTAAAATGAGGTCGGAATTTTCGCCCTTCACGCGGTAAACAACTTCGCCGCGCGGGCGCTCAAATTCGAGCTCTGGGTACTGGGTCTTTAAGGCTTCTTCATAATCAAACGGTTTAGAATCGGCTGGGCGAAGCGTGGTTAAAACTTCTTTGACTTGCGGAATAATGTCGCCGGCTTTGTAAATTATCACGGTGTCGCCAATGCGAAGATCGAGACGGGCGATTTCGTCGGCATTGTGAAGTGTGGCGTGGTGCACGGTGGAGCCGGCCACTTCAACAGGGTCTAATATCGCGACTGGCGTAGCGGCGCCGGTGCGGCCGATTGTAATTACGATATCGCGCACCTTGGTGGTGGATTCTTCGGCTGGGAACTTGAAGGCCACGGCAGCGCGTGGAGTTTTGCCGACAATGCCGAGCGCATCGTAAGTAGCGCGGTCGTTGATTTTGATCACCATGCCATCCGTGTTGAATGGCAAGGTTTTGCGATAGTCGTCGAGTTTTTTGATGTATTCAAAAAGTTCTTTGGTTTGATTTCCTGCCCACACTAAATCTTCATTTGAAGTGCGGAATTTCATGGCGCGCAGTTTTTCGTAGGCTTCGTGATGAGTTGGCAAGTTTGGTTTAACTAAATCATAGGCCATGAATTTAAGCGGGCGAGACGCGGCAACTTTTGGATCGAGCTGGCGGATGGAGCCGGCCGCGAGGTTGCGTGGGTTAGCAAATTCCTTTCCACCGATTTCGCGTTGGTGCGCCTGCAATGCATCAAAATCTTTCTTGAAAATAATAATTTCGCCGCGCACTTCTACTTCGCCTGGTTCGTCGATGCGCATTGGAATATTTTCGATCGTGCGAACATTCATGGTGACGTCTTCGCCAACTAGGCCATCACCGCGCGTTACGGCCTGCACAAACAAACCATCTTTGTAATGGAGCGAGCAGGCCAAGCCATCCATTTTGATGTCGGTAAAGAATTCTTTGATTTTGCCGCCCGGAATTAATTTTTCGTTGCGCGAAATCCAGTCGCGCACCTCTTCTTCCGAAAACACATCGGCAAGACTAATCATACGTTTTTCGTGCGTGACTTTTTTGAACTTATCGAGCGGTTTGCCGGCCACGCGCTGGGTTGGCGAATCCGGCGTGATGAGTTCTGGAAATTCTTCTTCGAGTTTTGACAGCTCATGCTTCAAAGAATCCGCGGCCGCTTCGGACATAATCGATTCGTCTAAAACATGATAATGATAGCGATAATCGTTGATGATTTCGCGTAACTTAATTATGCGTTCTTCAGCTTCACTTTTCGTCATAGTTTAACATCCAACGATAATAAAGGTAGAGGTAGGTGGTGATATAAAACATTGTAAAGCAGGTCATCGTGAGGAGCACGATTGGAATGAATGGGAAACCTGCGATTGCTTCGAAGCTAGATTTGAGCCAAAGGTCTAGCAAGATCAATGGGATGACAACGATTACCCACATAAATAATAGCGCGAAGAAAAGAAATACAAGACGCAGAATAAAGCGCACGCGGCGGCCGGCCATCAAGTTTGAAGCCGTATTAATGGCGCGTAGCGGATAAAGTCCTGGCGCGCTAACTGCCACAAATGCAATGACGGAGCTCGAAAGCAGGTAGCCCGAAAGTAATATCATCGCCATGGCAAAAATGAAGAATACCAGCGCATAAAATGGCGTAGCAAGAAAGTCCGTAGCGACGGCCGTCGAATACACGATGAGCAAAATGAAAAGTGGAATACATTGGAACAAAATAATCAAGAAAACGGCGAACGTAGAAATGAGCGGCGTCATTGAATTATAAAGCGCGTCGCGCAATTTAATGACGTGGCCAGCAAAACGATGGCGCAAAATGTAAATCGTACAGAGCCAAACCATCAAGAAAATCAGGACTGCAAACATTGTGGCAGATTCGCTCGAATCGCCCGAAAGGCCGCCGGTAGTAATGGTAGAAATCAAAAGCAAAGTCGCTTTAAGAACGTTGCTAATTTTGCCGCCGGCAAACTCAGCGTTAGTTTGGTCGAGAATTTCCTGGAACTGGCGGTAAGTTGCTTCGTTCATTAAACCAACTAGAACAATATTCAAAATAATCGTAACGATAAGAAGACCAAGAAATAGTTTCCAGTTTTTGAAAATTGCTTTTAGCGTGGCGAAAGCGTGTGCAAGCATACCTGGAACTTCGAGCTCGCGTTGATAATCTTCGCGATAGGAACGACGAAAAGATTTGTGTAGTTTAACTCGGTTCTTTTTGACTTCTTTTCTGGCGGCACAAAAATCAGCAAAGCGGGCTTTGAATGATTTTTTAGTTTCCTGCTTTTTTGCTTCCTTTTTGACTTCAGGCTTTTTTACTTCCGGTTTTTTTGCCAGAGCTTTTTTAACTGGTTTTCTAGAAGGTCGTTTTGCCATGTTCGAGCCTTTCAATACGTTTTTCAATTGGCGGGTGTGTGCTGAACAAATTGCTTAGGAAGCCTTTGCGCAAAGGGTTGTTGATATACATTTGCGCCATGGCAGAGTTTTGACTCTTCATTGGCTGTGAGTGAGATTGTAATTTTTTAAGTGCGTTAATCATACCTTCTGGATAGCGCGTAATATTAACGGCTGAAGCATCGGCCAAATATTCGCGCTGGCGCGAAACGGCCATTTGGGCCATCGCAGCAAAAATCGGTGCGAGAATCGCGGTGACAATCATAAGAATTGCGCCTACTGGACTGCGCTCTTCATTGCGACGGCGGCTACCATAAAACAGGAAGCGCGATGAAATATCAGCCAACATGCCCACTACGCAAACCAAACCAAACACGATCGTAGAAACACGGATGTCGTAGTTTTTGACGTGCGACATTTCGTGCGCCATCACGGCAGTGAGCTCGTTGTCATCCATGATGTCGAGCAGGCCGGTGGTGGCAGCCACGATAGCATTTTTTGGATTGCGACCAGTCGCAAAAGCGTTTGGCGCAGAGTCATTCACAATATAAACTTTTGGCATTGGTAAACCGGTAGTAATACTCAAGTTTTCTACGGCGTTATAAAGTCGCGGGCAATCCTTTTTTTCAATTTCTTTAGCGCCCGCCATGGCAGTGGCTAGAGAACTTGAAAGAAAATACTGCAAAACCGCGTAGCCGATTGAAACAAGAAGTGTCCAAAGGGCGATGGTCCAATCCCTAAAATACCAGGCAAAAATACAAGAAATCGCCGCAATGAAGACGACAAAACCAATCATAAGATAGACGGTCTTTCGTTTGTTTGCGGCGATTTGCTTGTACATTTTGCTCCTTAAAACTCAATGTTTGGAGCTTTTTCGATGCGATCGTATTCTTTAGCGTCTACTTCGTAGAATTCACGTTTTTTGAATTTGTGGAACAAAACGTTGTATGGGAAAACATCGATTCTAGTGTTAAGATCTTTGACGCCAGCGTTGTAGAAGCGGCGAGAAGCTTGAACTTTGTTTTCGGTGTCTTCGATAGCATTTTGAAGCTGTTGGAAGTTTTTATCGGCTTTGAGATCTGGGTAAGATTCAGAAATTGCCATGATGCGGGAAAGTGCACCAAGCATAGAGCGATCTGCTTCGGCGGTGCTGGCGACGCTTCTGGCGCCCATCATTTTGGCACGAGCTTCGGAAACTTGTTTGATAGCTTCGGTTTCGTGTTTGGCATAGCCTTTGATGGTGCTGACGAGTTGTGGAATCATATCCGCACGACGTTTGAGTTGCACGGTGATATCAGACCATGCTTCGTCTACACGAGTGTTTAATCTTACTAATGCGTTGTACATACCTGCGATAATGATGGCGATGAGTAGGATTACGCCGAGTACTATCAACAGGACAATTAGCCAAGTTGGCATTTTTTAATTCTCCTATTTATGGTTATATTATACACCGGACTTAGCGTAAGTTCAACGTGTGAGGCACAAAAAAGGCTCCGATGGAGCATTCTTGATTCTATACAAAAATGGTGCGAATGAAGAGACTCTAACTCTCGACCTCTTCCTTGGCAAGGAAGCGCTCTAAACAACTGAGCTACATTCGCATGTGGTCTTATTATATCATAGTTTTTGGTTTTTAGGCAAGAAAAATACCGCCAAAACGTCAGCGGCATTTATCACCCCCTTTCCAATGATGGACGTTAGGCTATAAGACCCTGCAGGGCCTTATACGGAGCGTCGATCGTAAACTCTATTAAGGAATTCTGGAAATTGCTCTTCAGTATACAGAGCTTAGCTAAGACTCCAAGCTGCTTTTTAGACAGCTCTTCGTATTTGCCAGACTCGTCGTTATACATGGAGTCACGTTTTTCCTCCCATCCTTCGAATTCTATCGCCAACGGCTCGTTGCCACGACATACGTCAATGGTCCCGTCGCTCGATACTAAGACGATGAGCTTATTCTTCTCGGCAATCTGTCCCCTTACAGCTGAAAGTTCAGCCATGACTGCAGAATGTTTTGAAGATAGCTCGTTCATCTTCGCTCCAAGCTCTCCTGCCTTCTCCTCTTTCTTAAGAATTTTCTTGCCGAGTTCTTTAACCTTCAGCTCCATGTCCTTAAGCTCTCGACGGAGTTCGACAAAGCTGTCGACAATAGCCTTTCGTTGGGACACTATGGCCTTGTGTTCGACTTCGAGAGCAACGGCTTCATCCGACAACCGGTCTCTTTTCGCCTCAAGCGTTTCGGCTTCTGCGGGCTCGGTAGGCTCAACGATGTCCAACTCGACCGGTTCAGGGTCGAATACTGCCCTGCGACGTCGAATTGTATTCCGTTCGTCATTCTTTGCCAATGATGAGAGCAGGGCTTCGCTTTCGCGGTACGACGCCTTAATGAAGTTTTGCAACTCCATTAAATCATCAAACCCATGCTTGTCGATGATTTGGCGACTGCCTTCTCCTCTTTTAATCGCATTAGCGATCGAGCGAGGGCTTTTTCTGGTTTTATTCATTTTTCTCTCCCCTTTCTTTTTTGAGAATCTCGTCAACGGATTTCACCATTTTTCCAATATCGTCTATTGTTTTGGCGGTATCCTCTTTCAACTGGCTCAGGTCAAGCGGTTCAGCCGTTTTCAACCGTCCGCAATACCTGAGTCTTTCACCAGATCTATTTGGCGCTTCGAGCAGTTCTGCTCTCGTGCAACCATTTTCCATCGCTATCTCATCAAGGTGGGCAAGAACGCAGGTGTAGCTAAGACGAAACTTCCTAGCTATCTCTTTAGGTGTCTTGCCTTCCTCGAAGTGGAGCTTGCAGTAAGCATCCATCATTTTTCTTGTTCCTTCGTCAATCCCCTTCATCTTTATCACCTCTTTTCTAATTTTTTGGGAAAAAAACGAACTCTTATTATTATAGCACAAAATCGTTAAAAAGTCAATACATAAAAAGCATACTCTTTACAGATTGGCATAAGTGTGATACAGTTAAAGAGTAAAAGCTAAAAACAAACACGAAAATGGACATTGTTCTACAAATTCTGATGCTTGTCGTGGGGTTTATCCTCCTTATTAAGGGGGCCGATATTTTGATTTCGGGCGCATCTTCGATTGCGGCCAATTTTAAAGTGTCTAAAATGTTGATTGGCCTCACTATTATCGCGTTTGGCACCAGTGCGCCGGAGCTTGCGATTTCGATTAGTTCCCTTGCGTCTGGTAGTACCGACATGTTGATTGGCAACGTGGTAGGTAGCAACATTATGAACATTCTGCTGCTGCTTGGGATTGGTGCCGTGATTTGCCCGATTGTGGTTAAAAAGAACACGGTGGTAAAGGAAATCCCAATTCTACTTTTGATTTCGACGGCTCTCATCGTGCTTTTTCTCGATACCACGCTTAGCAATGCGATCTTAAACCAAATCACGCGTGCAGATGCACTGGTTTGTTTCTTGTTTTTCGCTGTGTTCCTCTATTATTTAATCGCGATGGTCCGGCAAAACCGTGACGCAAGATCTAAAAAGCCTGAAAAACCGCAATATAAACTTGGCAAATCTTTCGTTTTGACCATTCTTGGACTTGTGGCGATTATCGGCGGTAGCCAGTTGGTGGTAAACGGCGCGACCGGCTTTGCAACTAAAATTGGCATATCAGAACGCTTGATTTCGCTCACCGTGGTGGCGCTCGGAACCTCTTTACCGGAGCTCATCACAACCATCACAGCAGCAAAACGCAAAGAAACTGACCTCATTGTTGGCAATATCATCGGCAGCAACATTTTTAATATTTGTGTCGTACTGAGTTTTCCGGTGCTTCTTTTTGGCGCGGTTACGCCGGGCAGTTTCCAGGTGATTGATCTTGCGATGCTGATTGGTTCGGCGGCGCTGCTATTTATCGTTACGAGATTTGACCGCAAAATTTCGCGCATGGAAGGGTTTATGATGCTTCTAACCTTTGCAATTTATTACGGGTTTATTATTTATGAGGGGGTGGTTGGCGTATGATTTGGCTAATTCTCACCTGTGTTGCTACGGTGCTTTCGGCGCTTTATGGCTTTATCGACAACTTTATTACGGATACGATTTTTAAGGGCCGCCATGCGCAGGCGCAAAAAGTTTTCTTTGGTGGTGCCTATCTTTTGACGGCGCTTCTAATTTTCTTACTGTTTGAAGTGCAGGCTACGCCAGTTTTGGTTGCAGTTTTACTTGTAGTGTCTGGCCTCATCGCTTCGCTTGCCACTATTCCGTATTATTTGGCGCTTAGTAAAGACGATACGACCAACGTAACTTTGCTCGAGCAATTCTCGCCGCTTTTCTATTTGATTTTTGGCCGTTTCATCCTGGGCGAACACATTGGCGGTGCGCAACTTGCGGCGTTTTTGGTCGTACTGTCTGCTCCGCTACTCATCATTTTGTCATCCAAAAGGCGCAGCAAAGGCAATCTCATTAAAACCGCCGGATTTGTGCTTATGCAAGTGACTGTGGGCGCTTTTGCACACACGCTCTCGACCAAATTTGGTGCCGGCGTTTCGCCAGAAACCATGCTTTTCTATCTGTTTATTGGCAAAGGTATCGGCGACATCGTGGCGGTGGTGGCGGTGAAAAAATGGCGCCAGCGCTGGTTACATGTGTGGCGCAAAAATCATACCAGCCCAAAGTTTTGGCTAACCATGGTAATTGACCACTTGCTTTATGTTGGCCACGACGCCTGCTATTTCACGGCTCTCATCCTGGCGCCATCCATTGCCCTAGCACCGGCAATTATTAAAACAGCAAAACCAATTATCGTGTTTATCTTTGGCGTGATTTTCTCGATTTTGTGGCCGAATTTTGGACGCGAAAAAATCAACCGCCGCGCCGTGTCGATTCGTTTGATTGCCACTACCCTCGCCGCCGTGGGCGTGGTTTTGATGCAGGTTTTGAAATAGATTTTCTTGCTGGGTTCTTAAGATTTTTGAAACTGATTGACACGAAAACGATGTCGAGAGCGCAAACCGCCATACCAACATAGGCGCCCACCACGTAGTCGTAGATGATTTCGAGAACGCACACTACAATGACGGCGATTTTGATCCAAAAAACGTTGCCAATGTAGAGCGCGGTGCTATAAATTACGACAAACAGAATCGGCAGCATAGCGATCCAAGAGTCTACCGAGCCAAGGTTGATCGCTATCACGATGATGAAAAATACGAGCAGCACTGCGAGCGGCGCGCGCTTTTTGTAGCGATAAAAAATCACGTTACGAAGCACCGTGATAAACGAGCTAATGGCGCCGGAAATTGCGCCGAGCAACAAATACTGCACACCGTTTAGAAGGTTGTAGATCGCATTAAAAACTAGCATCGTTTTGCGGTTGCTGGAGCGGTCTGCGATGATTAGAAAAATCGCCGAAATAGCCCTTACGACCTGCGCAATAAGCGTTAGCATGATTACATTATAACACTTTAAAAGATAGTATAATTAAGGCATGTACAAGAAAATGCGTGACTACTCCCACGAAGAATTTGTGGAAATTATAAAAAATTCGAGCGAAGACGAGATTTTAAACTTAAGTGCGAACTACGGCGGCTATCCGGTACTTTTTCGGATGGCGCTAGACGAAAGGATTTCACACATTCCGTTTATCCAGACTGGCTCTTCTGTAATTGTGCGAAATGAAAACGGTGAAATCTTGCTAGAAAAACGTTCCGACAACGGCGAGTGGTGCTTGCCGGGTGGCTGCCAAGAGCTGGGCGAAGATCTGCGCGACACTGCGGCGCGCGAACTGTTTGAAGAAACTGGCATTAAAGTTTTGCCTAATTCCCTAACTTTAATTGATGTGGTGTCCGGCCAAGGCCGCCGCCGCGTTTATCCAAACGGCGACGTTTGCTATAACAACTCGAATTTGTATTTAGTATTAGTCGATACAAAGGATTTAGATTTGAAAACCAATTCCGAAAGCTCCGAACTAAAATTTTTCAGTTTAAACAATCTACCAGAGCCACTTTATGACAACGATTTAGTTGCCGCTTACGCTAACCGGCTATAAGGCTTGCGTTTAACTGGGGTGGAGGGGGTTGTAAAATGATTTTTCGTGTGTTTAGATAATGGCGGTTGGTCTTCGGAGCTTTAGTGGGCCGACGCGAAAGCCTCGCGGCTTTTGCTGTGTGAGGTGACCATTAAACGATCTTTCTAGGGTGACCAGGTCGCCGGAAAGGAGACAGATGACTATACAGTTTAATCTGCTATGCGTCCTTCTTCCAAGGTGTAAATCCGCACCGAAGAAAAAATCTAGTTAGTCGTTTAACTAACTAGATACCAAACCAGAAAAGTGCTTCCTAGAGGCGCTTTTCTTATGACTTAATTATAGCACACTTTCAAGAATTTGGAGGCCCGTTGGCGTAGCCCGGTGCTCTTTGGAGACGGAGGCACCGTTGGCGAAGCCCGGTGTCTCCATTTTTTTATTTCATAAAAAAATGGAGGCACCGACCGGAATTGAACCGGTGTACGCGGTTTTGCAGACCGCTGCGTAACCACTCCGCCACAGTGCCGTACCTTGTTTTATTTTATCATAGATCGTCGTTTTTGATGAGAGGTTCTTTGGTTTTTGCGAGAGTTGCCGCCTTTTTAATCAAAGCCTCAAGTTGCGCTTCATTCAAACGCTTGTCTTCAACCGAATAGTTTTCTTTGCGGCGCAAAAGTTCATTATGGAAACCGGAGCGCCTAGCTGCTTCCCAAAAAATGTCTTCACAATCTACGTCGTCATAATTCCACGGCTTTTTAAACAAGTTGAAATGAATAAGCTTGGTGTCTTCTGGCAAATCGCCGCGTACTGGCTGCATATTCCATTTTGGTTCGAGATGCAAAATTTTGCCGCGGCAAATCACGTTCAAATAATCTTGGTCAGGAGCTACGAGATCCGCATCGTACTTATTGATCATGTTAACCATGCGCGAAAGGTAGTGCTCTTTGCGAAGGCCTTTAAGGTCTAGAAGTAGCACGCCAGAGTTAACGTATTCTTTGTACGGCACACCCACGGCCTTGTTAACATATTCGCGGAACTCTGGTACCATTTCAACTTTTGGATCAACCAAAGCGCCCACGAGATTCCCTTTCAAATCCTTGTCGAAAAGTTCGGCGATGTCGTCGAGCAGAATCACGTCGCTATCGATGTAGATTGCTTTGTTGTATTGTGGGAAAAGGCGCGCAATAAATGAGCGATAGTAATAAACCGCGGATGAGAAGAAATCACCACTACCGGTGCGAGTTGAACAATAACGAATAATCGCGCGTAGATATACGCTGTGAGTAATGCGGCGGAACTGGATTTCACAGTTTCTAGTAACAAGGTTGCGAAGTTTGTAATAATTGCGAAAACTAATGCCGTCATGCAAAATGATAATGCGATAGCGACGCTTTGGATTAGTATGACGCGTGAGCGAAGCGATCGCACAAGCCGCATACGGCACAAAATCGTTGTTGATGGTAATAAAAATCGGAACGACTTTGGCGTTTCTATTTAGTAGACTTTTTCCGGTATTGAAAATACTCATAACTGTTCTTCTTAGAATATTTTACCATAGAATCGTAAGCTTTTTTGGCTAACTTGGCGCGGTTTTCGTCGTCATTTAGTTTTGGATCTGGATAGAATGGGCCGTCAATATAAACCGTCATGTCTGGGCGGGCTTGACCTTTTTTCTTGGACTTATGATAAGTGGTGGTCATCGTGAAGACCGGCACATTATTGCGGACTGGGTAGATGAATGAGCGATCGCCCTGTGGGAACTGGCGAATCTTGGTAGCATATGGCCAAACGTGGGCCTCTGGATAAATCACCAGACACTTCTTTTGTTTGCCGATGCGATAATCAATGGCGGCGTGGAATTGCTCTTTTTGTTCTGGCGTGGAGCCAAGTGGCATGATGCCAA
The DNA here is from genome assembly GCA_024699125.1 of Candidatus Saccharimonadota bacterium. Lineage (GTDB taxonomy): Bacteria > Patescibacteriota > Saccharimonadia > Saccharimonadales > Saccharimonadaceae > Nanosyncoccus. Next base: position 43,138 of record JAILQE010000007.1, on the reverse strand, counting down.
GATATGGCAAAAACTTACCAACGCCCGGGATAAAAAGATTAGCCGGGATTGAAATCGTGTAAATGTGGCGATCCGCAATGATAGCCGGCGAAAACGCATCATGAAATGGATTGGTATGGTTGGCGTAAATCACATAGCCAGTTTTCTTTACCTTCTTTAATACTTTGCGGTTTTCAACTTTCATATGCAGATAAAAGCGCGCGTAATAGCGAGCGAAAAGTTTGAACCCGCGATAAATAATTGCAGAATAAAGTCTTACGAATGGATTTTTACGCACATAAACATAGCCTTCTGGCAACTCGACACGACCAGATTCTTCCTGCTCTTTGGTTTTGATTGGGTCGTCTTTTTCGGACTCATAATAAAAAACGCGTTCAGACTCTGGAATATCCCCTTGAAACAACATGGCTTTGGCCATTAAAGATTCTCCTTTATTTTTTCGTACTCTTTAATTATATCATCGTATTCGGTGAGCTTAAGAACTTTGTGAACCTTCTCAACCTGGTGCGGCTTAACTTTTTGAACATGAAAAACCGGCAGGAATTTGAAATTGTTGGAAAAATGATGGAATACAGTGTCTTTCTTTGGCTTGTCTTGCTGCTCATTGTATTTGCGCGGCATCAACTTGCGTTTTTTGATAACTTTATTTAACGCGGCTTGATCGGCTAGCATCATGCGGCGCCTAGCGCAGAGCTCCACCGCGCGTGGAAAGATGCGCGATTTTTCGCACTCGGCCATATTGAATAGCAGTACTCCGGAGTTCATGTAGTCTTTTTTCGGGAAGTTATAACGATAAAAATGTTTGCCATAAATGTCGAGCACACCGGCCGCTTCGATACCGTCTAGATTCATGTTGTAGAATTCTGATGGGTCTTTGCGACAAAGAACGTCGTAGTCTAGATATAACAAGCGGTCCCTTGGCAGCTCTGGAATTTCATCAAGATAAAGCCTGAGCATCGAGCACGGCGTAAAATATGATTTCATGTTGGCCTTTGGAAGACGGCGTTTAAAAATCTCCGTGGCATCAATCATGTGTACAAAACTTGTTTTTGCGCCTTCTTTTACGATTTTGTCGAGAGTATTTATGGTTTTGCTAGTTAGCGGCTTGGAGTTTTGATAATTAATTGTGAGCACATAAATATGCAGCGGCTCCTTGACGTGTTTTACTAGCGACAGAATCGCCATCGCCAGACCATCCTTAATCCCCTCATCGCCACAAAAAAATATATTCATTTGACCTTCTTTTTTACGATGTCATATTTAATAATCGCAGTTGCGTTAATTAGTGAGAAGATTATGCAGCTAATCGCTCCCACATATTGTCCAAAGTAAAAATTGTATGGAATCCAAACCATCACAGCTGCGAGATTAAGCAGACGTAACCAAAACCCTTTAGACACTAGTGCAAGCGGGAATAGTATACCTGCTGCAATCGGTAAAATATCCCAAGCGGACGTGGCAGTAATGACTAGAATGGTACATGGGATAATAATGTATAGTGCAATCAGCCAGATTGGATACTTATCGGGCTTCTTCTCCCAGAAGTAATTGATGATGGTTTCGATTACAAAAACGACAAGAATGATTGTTCCTGCAACGGCACCGAGTAAGCCCGTGGCGATAGCACAAAGAATATTACCAGCGATAAAAAATAATAGGGTTTTTCTTTTGTCTTTTGAAACAATACCAAACGAATTAACCAGTGTGCCAAAGCCGTTAATGACTTGGGCGATAATGGCTATAATACTCATATTTTTAAGTATAACAAAAAAGAGCGAGCTTTGCCACTCGCCCCAATGCAAAACCCCTCGCTATCAGCGAGGGGCGTTGTCTGTTAGTAGTATCTGCCGTCGTAGGCGATAAAGGTTTTTGTAAAATACGAATTATCAAAATCATAATAATTAAACATTAGATAGCCCTTCTGAATAGAATTGAAAAAGAAGCCATCTCCTTTATCCGCTTCGCGACACCGCTCAGGAATGTCTTTCTCTGACTTGAACACCCAGATATTCTCAGCTATTTTGCAGGCATATTGTTTCCTTAAATACTTTTTCATAACCTGCTCTAGTGTTAGATCCGAGATGATTTGACGGGGGTTACACATTTCGTACCATTCTTCACGAGGTATGATATGTTCGTACAACGAATCGTAAACATACCAGTTTTCTCCGTACTCAAACTCAACCCATGCGTGTTTATAGTCTTTTGTCTGGCGAAAACCTTGGCGCGGCATAGTATCTATAGTTCCACATATTCTATGGCCCTCACTAAGGGCCATGAGTACAAGAGCCGTGAGATAATAACAAAATCCTCCATGATCGTTTAAACGATTTTCGACAAGACTAAGACTACTCATCGCGCCGTTTTTGTTTACTAGTTTCACTGATTTAAGCGCATCGATAAACATACTCTCGGCTTCTAACATCTCAAGGCCTGCCTTGAAAACACTCATTCATGTGCCTCCTATAAAAAGAACTCGGCCTAAGCCGGTATTCATATTATAACATAATCTTAAAATATATCAATACTAAGCACTCTGGAACACAAAAAATGACCCTTAAGGCCATTTCGTTGGTGCCCCGGATGAGACTTGAACTCATATGGATTTCTCCATTCGATTTTAAGTCGAACGCGTATACCAATTCCGCCACCGGGGCTCGGAATATATTATACCACAAAAAGAGCCCCTCTAGGGGGCGCTTTTTAGACTTTGTTGATGACCGGAATCACGATCGGCGTGTGGCCAGTTGCGTCAAAGAGAATATGAGTGATATCTTCTTTGATTTCCTCTTTTAAGACCTTCATTTCTGGGTCGGTAGAAATCGACTTGTCGGTCTTTTGGCGGAGGTAGTGGCGAATCTTGCCAATCAACTCCTCGGAGTTATCGAGATAAATAAACGCGCGCGATACGATGTCTGGCGTCTTTAGAAGGTGGCCAGTTTTCTTATTCAAGGTGAGGACGATTACGAAAATACCTTCGCGCGAAATATGAATACGGTCTTTAATCACGGCTTCGTGAACCGGTTGGTCGGCATCATCGTAAAGCTTGTTGCCAACGTGAATACGGCCGGCTTTGCGGAGCTTTTTCTCTTTGGTGAATTCCACTACGTCGCCGTCATCGGCAATCAAAATGTTGTCTTTTGGAATACCAATCACGTTTTCAGCCATCTCGGCGTTGTGTTGAAGCATGTAAAACTCGCCGTGGTATGGCATATAGGTGGTTGGGTGAAGACGAGTGACAAAATCTACGTGGTCTTCGTAGTAGGCGTGACCAGAAAGGTGAAGCGGGCCAATGTTGGTAAGGTGGGTTTTGCCGTTTTGAATCACCTGGGCGCCTTCGCGTAGAAGACCATCCACAGTCGAAACCACATGCGGCTCGTTACCCGGAATTGGGTTAGATGAGAATACAATAGTATCGGTAGATTTGATTTTGATGAACTTGTGCGCGCCGGTCACCATGCGGTTTAATACAGCGTTAAGCTCGCCCTGAGAACCGGTACAAACGATACAAACTTTTTCGTCTGGCAACTTGATGATGTCTTCCATCTTCATAATGGTGTCTTTTGGTACCTTGATGGACTTAGCGCGGAGTGCGACTTCTACGTTGTTAATCATCGAGAAACCAGAGAATGCAACTTTGCGGCCGCGAGCGGCGGCTTCTTTCAAAATCAATTCAATGCGTGAAATCTGCGACGAGAAACAAGAGATAATCACACGGCCGTTGGCGTAGTGGTCCATCACTTTGCCGAGGCTGTCGCCGACGTCGAATTCGGAGTGTGGGTGGCGGCCCGGTGAGTCGATGTTGGTAGACTCGTTGAGCATGAGGTCGATTCCCTCGTTTTTGACGATTTCGTCAATGCGCTCGTAGTCGGTTTGGCGGCCCATTGGATTTTCCTCATGGCGCCAGTCGCCGGAAAGATAAATCAAGCCGTTTAGTGTGCGCACCACGATAGCAGTGTTGCCCGGGATAGAGTGCAAAGTATGAATAAACTCAACGGAAAGATGTTCGGAGACCTGGAATTTTTCGTGTTTAAACGGATCAACAACTTGATAGTTTAAATCTGGCACATCTTCAAGCTCAGACATTTGTTTTTTAATCATGCCAATCGTAAAATCGGTGCCATAAATTGGAATCAATGGGTTAAATTGTGGCAACAAGTGGCGGCAGGCGCCGATGTGGTCTAGGTGGGCGTGGGTGAACAAAATCGCCTTCACGTTTTTCATGTTGTCTTCAAGATATTTAATATCTGGGATCATGTAGTTAACACCAGGATAATCCTCACCGGCAAAGAGCACACCCATATCGATTACAATCATTTCGGATTTGTATTCGATGATGGTCATATTTTTACCGATACCAAACTCGCCGAGACCGCCGATTGGAATAATGCGGACAGCATCTGGATCAGGACGGGCGGATTTGAGCTTGGCGTTTGTGACTTGTTCGCCATTGTAACCGTTGTAACGAGATTTATTTACTGGCACACCGATGATGTGTTGCGTAGCTTGCGCGTTAACGTCTTGGCTGAGCATGCGCTGGTGGTGAACCATCTCGCCTTTTTTAGTGCTCACAGAAAGATTAACCTTGCGGGCTTCGGCTTCGCTTTTGGCTTTGGATTTCGCAGTTTCTTTTACGGCCTTGGTAGCTTTTGCGGCAGTCTTTTTAGCTGGTTTTGCCACGAGTTTAGCATCCTTGCCACCCGGCGCGAAGTTTGAATTAAAATTGCGTTTTTGTGCCTCTTCAAATTGTTTTTTGATGTCCGGCAACCTCTCAGCACGCATCTTCAAAAGACGCGCACGGCGTTCTTCTTCTTTTAAGTTCATTAAGTTCCTTTTTTATTACAAGTAGAAAATAGTAACCCAATTATACCAAAACTTGGTCAAAAGCGCAACGATTATTCGCCGTATTCGCGAGTCGTGATGATGTTTTTGTCGAGCGAAACACCACTGCTCTTCAAGAGTTGAATAGCAAATTCTGGATACGGGAAGTAGATATCGGTTTGTTCTACGCGAGCCTCGACGCGACGATACAAATCGTTGGCACGGCCAGTAGAGTCGATGCTGGTTTGAACATTTCTAAGTTGGATTTTATCGTTAGTGGCTTCGTCTTGCGCGGAGAATGATTCGGTGCTACAGACTTCGTCGCTACAGACCTCAAGTGCAAAGTCGGTATCTGGTTTTTGGTACGGCAAGGAGACGATGAATAGAAAGGTATCTTCGTTGCGTTCGCCACCAACTGGTTTTGGAATTTCGATCGATACGGAGCAAGCAAACTCGGTGTTGGCATTTTCTGGACAATAGACGGCGTATGGTACGTTTTTGACAGTTTTGTCGTTAGATTTTACGAAGCCCTCACTTGCGGTGATTGCATTATCCGAGGTGACATCGATGTGGCTCGAGTTGCTGTTGTCGTGGCCGCCCTCAGTTTTTTGGATAGTGGTAGGAACCAAGAACAAAGTACCGCGGTTCGTCGTGTTACCCGAAGATTGTTCAAATTGTTCCAAGGTAAAGTTATCTGCTGTTTGCAGCATTTGAATTGAAATGACTGGAGGAACTGGAATCACATTACTTTTTAACTCTGGGAACAAAAGGTTTGCGCCACTATCCGAGAAAAGCGTCTTGGTGGCGGTGTTGCCATCTTTGTTTGAGTACCAGCTAAGCCTAATGGATTTGACGTTCTTGACACTAGCGTTTTCGAGATGAATTTGAATTACGCGAGACGAAGTGGCCGAAGTTAAATTAGAGCGATAATCGTCGAGAATGGAATTAATTTTAACGCAAGTGTAGGCCTGTTGCATGTTGTTTTTAGCGCCACCACCATTACTTTTAGTGGTTTCCTCTACCAACACTTCGCCAGATTCGTCTTTGCCGATACGCGACAAGATGTGGGCAACTGTATCGCAGCCACTATATTCTGGGTGCTCCATGTAGTAAATAATTTCTGGGCAGGTTACTGGTCCAGTAGAGCTTGGAACTTCCGCGGTGTAATCTTGTTCAATACAACTTTGGTAGTTCAAAATGGCAGCCTTAGCATCTTCAACACCAGCCAACGCGGAGTCGTAGGCGGATTGCGAAAGATCATTATTAGCCGTGCGAGCCATTTCGGAAAGGATAATCGTCACAAAACCCACTACGATGACACTAAGTAAGAGGGTCGTGAAAGCCACAATATAGAACGATGCGGCGCCGGTCTTGGTGTGAATCTTTTGCATATTATTCTCCGTTTGCCTGAATGGCAAAATTAAATTTATTTATAGCACAATAATCCGTGGTCGTGGATGAGTATTCGCTTGGTGGTGCACAATAGTCGCCGTCTGCATTAATATTAATGCCGCCACGCACCGTAGCGAGGATAAAGTAACCAGAATAAAGCACGTTGCGCGTGAGCATGTCTTGCGCTGGACGCGCCACCGCTAAGCCGTAGATGGCAAGATCGAATTCGTTGTCTGGGTTAAGCAACTCGATTGGAGTATCTGATACGATACCAAGTCCAGAGATATTAATTTCATTTGAAAACTGCGTCAAACCAGTGGTGTAGTTGGTGTCACCAACGCCGGCCGAACTGCCGCTTAAAGTCATCGCTACACAAACTGAACGTGAAGGGTCGCTAAGCTTAAGGAAGCGGAAGTTTTCTAGAGTCTTTTGTGCACCGTCACCATCTTTATAAATCAATTTAATCGCTGGAATCCCAACGCCATGCTCGCCACTATAATAATATCCACTGTTCCAGAGATATGAATAAGTACCAGTACAAAAAGCGCCTTGTACTGGCATCGTGCCAATAGTTTCGCTGTTTAAAGTAACTTCAGCGCTGCGGCTAAGCGACACAAAGTTTTGCGCTTTGTCGTTTTCGCAAGCGCTACGAATGGTTTCGTCGCCATAGGTAGAACTGCAAAGATCGGTAAGATTTTTGGCTGAAGAGTTGGCGATAGAGCTTTTGATGTCACTAATTAAGTTCATACCGGTGGTATTAACTTGTTTAATCGTCAAGCCACGTTGATAGGCCGCAATAATGTTGGTGGTGAGCACGGTGATAGTAATCGACAAAATCGCAATAAAAGCAATCGAAATAGATAGCTCGACAAGTGTAAAACCAGCCTTAAAACGCTTAAGCATAAGTTTATTATAGCATACTCTTATAGTTTTTTGCATGCGTTGGCGGTCAAATCATCGAGCGGCATCACCTCTACGCCGGAAGAGTTTCTGGCGTTGGCATTGATGCGAACGTCGCGGCGATAGCCGTTGTAAATATTGCCGTCTTCACTGTAAAGACAAAAGTCGGCCGCCGTGGTGTTAGAAAACTTATTCAAAGCGTTTCTAAACACTGCTTCGGTAGAATTGGCTTTAACGGTCTGGTTGACTTCGATGGTCTTGGTGTGATCATCTGGCTCGTTTTTAAGTACATAAGTATTAATAATACCGGTGGATGCCGAACGCACTACAATCACAGCGCCTCTATAAAGCTCATGATCATTGGTGCGCTCAATGCGCGCCATCCAGCGTGGTGAATAGCTCTCGGCGATGCCGGCGTACGTTACCTTGCCACCTTCATTTTTTACCACGTCAATATTAAGCTTCGTTAATGTGCTCAAGATGTTGTCGCCACTAATTACGCCGCTAACGTCGCCAATAATATCATAGGCAAAAACTTCGTTGTTGGTATTTTCTTCACCATCCAAGTTGTATTTTTCGCCAAAGGTTACGAGTTTGCCGTAGATGGCTTTTTCAGAACGGCCATCGCCGTGGTTTTCGATACTGGTGAGCTTAGAATAAATCCCGCGCAAAAATTCCGCGAAGTTTTGGGTTGATTCGTTATAGCGCTGGCGCGACATCACGTTGCTCGTACCGAGCACGATAGCTATAAAAATGACGCTGGTGATAGCGAGGAAGATAACTACCTCAATAATAGTAAACCCGCGACGGTTTTTGCTCATGCTTATATTATACCATTAAAATTTATCTGGAAACAGAAAGTGAATCCACTTATCAACGTTGGAATAGGTTTTTTCGTTGGTCTTGGTGGCGATTGGTTGATGTTTAGTTTTGGCAACTTCAGAGTTTGCTGGTAGATAGACCATTTTTTCGCCCGGCAACTGCTTCCCCGCTAGGCGCCTGGCCGCTAGTTCTTGGTATTCTTCGGTTTGGTAGTAGGCATTCTCAAGTTCTAGGGTGTCGATCTCGACTTCGAGTAGTTCAAGTGATTTCTTCTCGGTGCTGAGTCGCTCCGAAAGCGTCCAGTTACGCGACATTGCCGTAATTGATTGATAAGTCCAAAGTAGACACAAGATAATGGCGATAATCAGCACAATATTTTCAACCGCCAAAAAATCTCGCTTGAGGCGATAAGTAATTTGACGGATTTTAGTTTTGATATCGCTCACGCTTATCATTATACCATTTTGTGCTAGAATAAGATAGTACGGGGGCGTAGCTCAGCTGGTTAGAGCATGCGTCTTATACACGCAGCGTCATAGGTTCGAGTCCTATCGCCCCTACCACAAAATCCGAAAGCAACTTCGTTGCTTTATTTTTTTGCTTTGCAAAAAAATAAATTTCACGAAGTGAAATTTGGATTTTGGGGAAAGACGACAAGCGATACAGCTCGCTTTGGCGAGCTGTTAGAGCTGTCGGCTTACCAGGATTTGAAACCATAAAAATGGTGCCGCATTTCTGCGGACACCATTTTGCACCTAATTAACTTTTGCGCGCAATGATTATTTTTTCTTGAGGGTCAAGAAACCATTGCGAGGATTCTCGCAAACCATACGGTCAGCAGGAAGGTCGCATGGGGTACCCTTGCCACCTTTTTCATCTTTAGTGAAGAAATAGATAGTTTGAGGTTTGCCACCGCGAAGAGTAACTTCTGATTTGTGCAAGAAGTACTTAACTCCCTTGCCATTAGTATGTTCGTAAGCCATTTAAGCTTTCCTCCTTAAGTTAATATACTCTTATCTTATGACCCCGAGAGTCTTCTGTCAAGGGGTATTTTGGGACAAAATAGAGATTTTGTGCACAAAATTTCCCTATTTATAGAGGTAATGCTTACACAAAACGGATTGCGATTTTAAGAAAAATCCAAACGAAAATCCGTATAAAAATTACAACAATAATTATCAGATCGAGTAAGAGAATGAACCCTGTGAGGGTTGGTGCCCAGATTGGCGAGGCGAAGTTGTATCGGTAAAGCTCGGTAGACGGGATTTTGGCGATCAAGTTATCTTTGATCTCTTCATCCATGCTTGGGTATTTTGAAATCTCGCCTATCATACAGTTGATAAAGTTCGGATTGTTCCAGGCCCAGCCATTGCGCACGGCCTGTGGCTGGCAAACCGCTGAGGCGGCACTATATATATTACCGTTCGGATTGCTGTCCGAGTCAAAGCTGCTTTCAGCCTCGGAAAGTGCCGTCAAAGCAGCCCGGATATACATGTGCTCGAGATAAAATGGCCCTGTACCAAAAGTAATACGCTGGTTGCCATTGTCGTCCACGATGTTAATCACGACGTTCGAAAAAGTATAGTCTCTCAGAGCTTCGAGCCTTTCGGTGATCTCAGCAGTGTTTTCCTCTTCGTCCGCCGCAAGCACAGCGTCACGTAGTTCTACCATCTTAATGTGGTCACGACGAAGGAGTTCGACGCTCACAAATAGAAGTGGCACAAGAATCAAAAACAGCTGCCAGTTCTTGAGCGGGCGTAGTTTTTTGAGCCATTTTTTGATTTCGTATTTTTTCATTGCCACCCTTTTTTATTTTGTTAATCCTCTTCTGGAATAACTGCAATATGCGATTCGTCTAGTTGCGATTGATCTACCACGGAAGGAGAATCCATCATAAGGTCTACGCCGTTGCCGTTCTTTGGGAAGGCCACGATGTCGCGGATGTTTTCGGCGTTTTCAAGCACCATAAAGATACGCTCAAGGCCATAGGCACAACCAGCGTGCGGAGGCGCACCAAACTTGAAGGCGTTAAGCATACCAGAAAAGCGAGCTTCAACGTATTCGTTGCTGTAACCTAGAATATTGAATACTTTGTACATGATTTCCGGGTTGTAGTTGCGGACGGCGCCAGAACAGATTTCGTTACCGTTCATTACCATATCGAATTGGTCTGCTACAATAGCGAGTTTTTCTTCGTTGGTCTCGGCACCCTCAAGTGCTTTGATACCACCTTTTGGCATACTGAATGGGTTGTGACCAAAGTCTAGCTTGTTGCGTTTGTCGTCCCATTCATAGAATGGAAAGTCGACAATCCAACAGAGAGCCACTACGTTTGGATCTTTGAGTTTGAAGAAATCTGCAAAGGCAATACGAAGTTGGCCGAGGACCTTGTTCACGAGGTTGCGCTCATCTGCGCCAAAGAATACAGCATCGCCATCTTCGGCACCAGTGCGTTCTTTAACGGCAGCGATTTCCTGCTCGGTCATGAATTTGAGGATTGGAGATTTAGCTTCGCCATCACTATATAATATATAGGCCAAACCACCGGCGCCAAGTTTCTTGGCTTGCTCGGTGAATTCATCGATTTGGGAACGGGTGAGACTGGCGCCACCTTTGACGCAAAGAGCTTTCACGCATGGGGCTTTGAAAACCTTGAAATCAGTATTGGCAAATACATCGGTAAGCTCGATCATCTCCATGCCATAGCGAAGGTCTGGTTTATCAACGCCGTATTTTTCCATGGCTTCTTTGTATGGAATGCGTGGAACTTCTTCGCTGAGTAATTTTTTGCCGGCAAATTCGGTAGCGAGAGATTTAATCAAAGGCTCCATCGTGGTACGAATGGTTTCGCCATTATCTACAAAGGCCATTTCAAGGTCGAGCTGGTAGAAGTCGCCATACAAACGGTCGGCACGTGGGTCCTCGTCGCGGAAACATGGGGCAATTTGGAAGTAGCGTGGCACACCGCCAACCATCAAAAGTTGTTTAAATTGTTGTGGAGCTTGTGGCAAAGCGTAAAACTTACCTGGATGCAAACGGGACGGAATGAGAAAGTCGCGGGCGCCTTCTGGAGATGAGTTGGCAAGAATTGGCGTAGTGACTTCGATGAAATCATTCTTATACATGAAGCTACGAAGGAAAGCGTAAAAACGGGAACGTTCGCTCAAAATCTTTTGCATTGATGGGCGACGCAAATCGAGATAGCGATATTTGAGACGCATTTCCTCACCAGATTTTTCACCATCATCATGAGTGTTAACTGGCAATGGTTCGCATTTGTTTAAAAGTGTAAGTTCTGAAACAACGAGCTCAATATCGCCGGTAGCAATATTTGGGTTCTTGAGCTCTGGATCGCGCTCACGCATGGTACCAGTAGCGGTTAGAACATATTCATCGCGTACGGTTTCGGCTAAATTAAAGGCTGCAGTATTTTCTGGAGTAACGACTAGCTGAATAATTCCCTCGTGGTCGCGGAGGTCAATAAAAATCAATCCACCGTGGTCGCGGCGTGAATTTACCCAACCAGACACAGTAACAGTTTGGCCTAGATAGTTTTTTAGTTCGTTGGTTAGAATTCTCATACGAGATATTATACCACATTTTACCCGAGAAGGTAACGCAGTAGAGTCTCTACAGTCAAAAAGCCAGCCAGCTCGTCTTTATCGTTCAAAATCAAGAAATAAAAACTACTAGTGCGGTCAATTTCTTCTACCACAAATTCTAGAGTGTCGTCTTCGTGCAAATAAGAGGTTTCTTTAACCATATATTTGCTGGCCCGATCGGTTTTTTTGATTTCGAGCGCATTCAAGGCCTCGGTATGGATAATGCCAACTACGTGCTCTTTGCTGTCTACTACTGGAAAATGTGTGAAACCAGATTTATAAAGCCTATCGAGCATGAGGGGGCCAAGAAAATCTTTGTCATGTACAAAAACCATATCGTCTTTTTTGACCATCAGGTCTTTGACCTTTTTGCTATCAAAGCTCATCACGGCCGCAATCTTATTGCGGTCTTTGTCGCTTAAGACTTCTTTTGGTGTGCGACGCAAAACACCAACAAATTCTTCGAGAGTTTTCGGAGTAAACTTAGGCGCCTTCTTGCGATACTTGTCGAACTTCGGATCGAGCCAGGCTACCAACTTTCTCATAAAACGGTTGAACATGTTATAATAATTATATCATTAAAGGAGTGTTATGAACAAAGTTATTAAGATTACTCTAGGTGTTCTTGCTGTCGCTATCGTAGCTCTCATTGCCAAGTTCATCATGGATGGAAATTCCAATATTACTAATTATGCCGATTATGATTTGCATTCTATCATTGGCCCAACCAAAGACAACGGCAACATTGGCGACCACATCAAGGGTTCTGCCGACGCGCCAGTAGTCATTTTTGAATATGCCGACTACCAATGTTCAGTTTGTTCCGTATTTAGCTCTCGCGTTAACGAATTAATTAAAAAATATGACGGCAAGCTTGCCGTAGTTTATCGCAACTTCTTGCTTTCTTACCACCAAAACGGTACCGCCGCAGCATCTTCTGCTGAAGCTGCCAGCTTGCAGGGTTATTGGAACGAATACGCTGATGCCCTTTTCGACAACCAAGCCGAATGGGAATACGCTTCTTCATCTGAACGCACCAAACTCTTCGAAAGATACTTCACTGAAGTTACCGAAGGCAAAGGCGATCTTGAAAAATTCAGGAATGACGTTGCTAGTAAAGAAGTTTCAAAGAGACTCAGCTTTGATGCTGGTATCGGTCGTCGCCTTACTGAGATTACCGGTACACCGACCTTCTTTATCGACGGCCAGGTCATTAATCGCACTGAAGCCGGTTACGTAGTAATCGATGGCGAAGTTGTGTCTTGGGATGAAGATACCGATTTCATGGATATGATGTATCGCATCATCGACACCAAGTTGGCTCACGTCAATCAATAATTCATTTTGCAAAAAAATATTCCCCTTCGCGGGGATATTTTTTTCGCTTGACGTTTTAGATTTCAATAAATTCTTGCCAAGCGGCAGGGGGAATTTTTGACTTTTGGCGTTCGTCTGAACGTTTTTGTCGTTTGATACGCATGTATCAATTTTTCTCCTTAATTATATCGCTCTAACGACCGACCCACCTCCGGAATAAGATCAACCACCGATCTAGTTGGGAAAAATAAACGAGCGACTTTTCTAGTTTAACAAAGCCCGCAAGAATATGCAAGCATAATTTCAATCTAATTATTTACGCCGTGGTGAGCAGCAAACGAGCTCGCGGTAAGTGGTGCAAAGGTGTAGCCACGGTTCAAGGCATACTGGATGATGCGCTCTACAGCATCCACCGAAAAACCTTTGATATCATGCTGCAAAACCACCGATGAACCACCATTTTTCAGCGATCGTACCACATTATTAAACACCGCATCGGATGTTGTGGCGCCGCCCGCATCACCAGAAGAAATATTCCAGTCAAAATACGTAAATCCTTTTTCCTGCACGGATTTTACGAGTTTAGACATGATTCTCTGTCCGCCATCATAGTTGGCGCTGATAGTATTTGAGCTGCCGCCTGGGAAACGAATTAATGTTGGGGCTACACCGGTAATTCTTTTGACGCGGTCCTGGATGCGATATAGATCATCAAAATAGTTCTTTTCGCTTTGGTAAACATAGCCGTAGTCGTGCGAAAAGGTATGCAAAGCAACCGTATGGCCTTCATTGTACTCACGCAAAATTAAACTATCGTCACCTTTTCCCGTTACAAAGAATGTAGCTTTTACATTGTATTTTTTCAGAATATCTAGTAGCCTTGCCGTGTATTGGCCTGGACCATCGTCGAAGGTAAGATAGATGGTACCACTAGCGCGCTGTGGCTGTTTAACTTCTACTGTGCGTTTCACGCTCGCAGCGTTACCGGAATTGTCTGTAGCCGAGTAGGTAATTTCATAGGTGCCCACGGCGTTCGTATTAACGGAACCGGTGGTCACGAGTTCAACTTCGTCACAGTTATCGACAACCGTAGCACCAGCATCGCCATACCAATTGTTTTGATAAATCGAAACGTGTTCTTCACCATTTAGAGTAATTACTGGCGGTTCCGTGTCGCCAGATTTGGCCGGTAGAATATAGGTAGCCGAATTTTCGTTGCTATCCAGTACACTAATAATCACTTTCTGATCTTCTTCGTGATAATTAATTGTCGCTTTTTCGGTTAGCTCGCCATCATAATCGTCTTCAACTTTAAGACCAAAATTCGCAATTTTGCCACCCGGGCAAATCGTGGCCTCTTCTTTTTCTACCGTAATCATCGGCGCAGTTTTATCAACCACAAAAACTGTTTGCTTTAGTTCAATCGATTCGTCGTTGTGTTTAAAACTAAAAATAATATCCTGCTGGCCGAGCGTTTTTGTATCAACCGCAACGTCGTCATATTCTGGTGTTATTTTTTCACAACCAAAAATTGTGCCGTAGCAAACTCTACCATAGTCGGCTTGATATTCAGAGCCATAATCAACAAAACGCGATAGCAAAAAACCGAGCGTATCAAACTCTGGCTTCAGCGCAAATATTGCTGAGCAAGTTATGCTTGCAAAAATGGTGATAGTCAAAAAAATCGTCAGAAAAATCTCTGACTTTTTTGATCCACCCTTAGCTTTTCCCTGCTGCTTTTTCATTTCCACCTAACAAAATAACCTGTGGCAGGGCCAGTTGGAATCGAACCAGCATTGTACCCTTAGAGGGGGTATGTCCTATCCGTTGAACGATGGCCCCAGCCATCATAATTATATCTTATTCTTCAGGTTTTCTCAACTTGTAGTAGATGGATGGTGCAAAACGAATTGGCGCCAAAGTAGATTGAGCAACGTTTTCCATTTTAACCAAGTTCTTGGTTTTGAAAAGTTTTTTCAAGGCCCGGCTTCTAAAGTTAGACACTGAAAGTACTTTTTCGGTCTTAAAACCGGTTTTCTTGAAGATGTCTTCCACGTATTTTGGATGGTAATTATAAAAACCGTCTTTAGAGATTTCTGTATAATTAGCAGGTTTTTTACTAAATGGATTGACCTTAGAGCGGCGGAATACGAAGCGAGCCATTTTTGGCAAGGTGCGTTTGTTGGCAACTTCGATGATAGCCATGCCGCCTGGTTTTAACACGCGATAAAGCTCGTTGATAGCTTTTGGCATATCTTTGAGGTGGTGAGTAACGCGAATCATCATCAAGCCATCTAGTTCGGCGTCTTTAAATGGAAGTTCGTAAATATCACCGGAACGAGTTTCAACTTTGTCACCAAAGGTCTCTTTGGCTTGTTTTAGTTCGCTCTTTGAATAGTCAAAAATAATTGGCTTTTTGGCATGCTTCAAATATTCGTTAGCAAGACGGCCATAACCACCGCCAATGTCGGCGAATTTTTCCATGCGTTTTGGAATTAGTTTGCGAATGGCCATGCGATCTGCAAGGTCTTCGTATTCACGGTCGGCATCTTCCCAGAAGATTTTTTTGTAGTCGTAGCCGTTATAGTCTGAAATAACTTTATCACTCATACGACGATTATAGCATATTATATGACACGCATGACCTCTTCGAGCGTAGTGATACCTTTAAGCGCGGCGATGATGCCTTTTTGCTCGAGCGTAAGCATGCCGTTTTTCTTGGCGGTTTCTTCAATGATCTTAGCGTTGGTGTCTTTGACGCTGCCGCGAATGAAGGCTTGGATTTCGTCAGTGACCACAAGTTGTTCCATGATGATGGTGCGGCCCGAGAAGCCAAATGGCTCTTCTTCGGTTTTAACTGGGTCATACAAGGTAATTTCGTTGAGATTAATTCCTTCGAGGACTTCCATCGGGACGCCGTCTAGAGCTTTTCTAATATAATCAGCTTCTTCTGGAGTAGCTGGGCGTGCAGCTTTACTGCTTGATAGTTTACGCACCAGGCGCTGTGCCATCACTAGACGAATTGATGTAGCGAAAATTGGATTAATGCCAATAAGATCAATCATGCGCGAAAAGGCAGCCGAAGCGGATGCCGCGTGGAACGAACTAAGCACTAGGTGACCAGTAATTGAAGTTTGAATGGCCGTCCTGGCGGTGTCGGTATCACGAATCTCGCCTACCATTACGACGTCTGGATCAAGACGAAGCACCGAGCGCAATCCCGCAGCAAAAGAGCCACCATTATTGGTATCGATTGGAATTTGTTCGATACCGGTGATACTGTATTCAATTGGATCCTCAAGGGTGATAATTTTTCTACTTGTGTCATTCAAGGCATTGAGCATTGAATAAAGCGTAGTGGATTTACCGGAACCAGTAGGGCCAACGATTAAAACAAGGCCGTGTGGGCGCGAAACAATCTTATTGATTTCATCAAGCTCTTCGCTTGATAAGCCGAGCAAATCAAGGTTGAGCAATGATTCATCAAAGTTGAACAAACGCATCACGGCGTCTTGACCATACATAGTTGGCACGGTTTCGACGCGGATATTTAAAATATGAGTGGCACCATCGCGCGTAATTTCCTTTTGCATGTGGCCGGACTGCGGTTTATTAGAAGCCGTTGACACGTTAGCGCGAGAGCTAAGCTCGCCCATCAAAATACGATAGCGATCTTTGTCGATATTAGCCACAGCGTGCATAATGCCGTCTACGCGCATGCGAATACGGATATTGCCGCGCATGTTTTCGATGTGGATATCGGAGGCACCGAGTTTGTCGGCCTGATCTAGCAAAAAGTCAAAAACTTCTTCAGTAGAAACACTGTTTAACGTATTAGAAACTGAGTCAAAGGTTTCAGAATCACCTTCAGCGGCAATCTTGATGTCGTCATAGTGGCGCACGATTGGTGGGTCGTGACGCAGCATGAACACTTTAAAGGCAGAATTAGAAACCAAGAAGAATCGAATGCGCTCACCGTTATCGGTGTATTCTTGAGTCATTTTCTGGATGAGGGTGCGAGGAGTTTGACTGGTGACAATGAATTGAAACTCGTTTTCACCCTCGCCTTTTTGCAACGGAATTATGAAGCCGTTACGCATCTGGCTAACAGTAAGTACGCCCTTAACGAGCGGGAGGTCATTCTCAAATTCTCTAGTGTCGAGGTAGTGGAGGTCCAAAATTCTAGCCCGGCTAGCGGTAGCCGCTTCCTCATTGTCGCGGCGCTTTCTTTGGAGCTCTTCCTCGTTCATAATTTGGATTATAACATAAGCATTTAGATTTGGGTAGAGTAGGTGGTGATAGTCTTGCCATTTGGCTGCGATATGGTATAATTTTCGCATGGCAAGAAAAATCACTTTAAAACCAGTTGCAAAGCAAAATCGCAACAATAATCACAAGCACAGCGACAAGCGCAAACACCCAATTTTGAAAAACGGTCGCTAAAAATAATCCCGCGAGGGATTATTTTTTTGTTCGATTGCTCGAGTCCGTGCCGAAGGCTCTTCTACAAAAAAAATGGTACCTCCGATAGGACTCGAACCTACGACCCTCTGTTCCGAAGACAGATGCTCTAATCCACTGAGCTACGGAGGCATAACACCTTGGTACACCCAGGAGGGCTCGAACCTCTAACCTTCAGCTCCGGAAGCTGACGCTCTATCCAGTTGAGCTATGGGTGCCTGGGTGTATTATATCACAGAGATGGGGTTAATCAGTGCTAGTTCTTGACGCAACGAACTGAGTATCCATAAGTCGGGACATTACCATTAGTTCCAGTATTCACACTCGTGCCTTCTATACGGAGTACTCTCGCAAAGCCTGAGGAATGGCCCGTAGACGTCCAGTACATTCCGTAGCTACTACGGCCCTCAACTCTTGAGCCATAATAGTACCCAGAATATGTAAAGCTGGCAGGAAAGGCTCGTAACTTAGTGTTGTCATTGGTCACGTTTGTATTATTATTAAGTTTATAGTTTAGTTCATAATAATCGCCAGTATTATCACCACCTGTTGGAAGATGCCAGCCGGCTGGACAAATATCGCCAGCAGTAGAGCCGCCGCTAGTGGCCGAGTACAGGCCGTGACCAGCTGTAGCTGTATACCAGTTATAATAAGCACCGTGATAATCATATGTGTTGCCAAAGGAATCGACATTCTCTTTATTTCCGATATTCGAGGTGTTGTAGGTAATCTTATCATTGCAAGAGGCATTCCAATTATCACACCATGAATCCGAACTGGATGGATTTGCGTTTGCAGCACTCACGAAATTCGCTGTTGGGTTATTAGTATTGCTGGAAGAAATATCTTCTCTCAAGTTAGTAAAGCTTAGCCGAAGATTATTCGTCATCCAACATTTATCGTCTGCAAGCTTCGACACAGAATAGACCGATCCGTCGCGAACATCCGTCAAAGCTATAACTTTGCCTCTTTGGAGCGAATTACAATTAAAGTTTTGCATTGTACCGCTTGGGGCAACCCATTGCGCATAAAGCGTAAGGTTTTCGCTTGGAATAATGATTGATTGCCCAGGATAGTAAGTTGCGCCAGAACCGTTTTGTTTAGAATTCCAACTAGTGAACACATAACCATCACGCTGTGGCACAGTTATGCTTAATTCCTGTGTCGAGCCTATAGCCATACGGCGTTGCGTATCGATGCTACCATCCCCACCGTTCATGTTGTATGCCACATCAATATTATTATTGGAAACACAGCGTACTGGAAGACCATAATATTTGTCCACGGTAGTTGTGCCTGGGTAGGAGTAATAAGGATACTGAATACTAAATACCTGAGCCGATGATTGGCTACTGCTCGCGGTGGATGTCCAGTTTAATGCAGAATCATTCCACGAGTAGGATGTGGACCCATAACGATTGCTTCGCTGACTGATATAGGAATTGCTGTATAAGCCGGCAAAAACAGGATCAAATACTGAGCCCTTCCAGCGGTTGTACCCCCCAGCCGAGGAGCTAGTGTCGGAGTTGCCGTTGCCACCCATGGCTTTGTCTAGTCTGCTAAACTCTCCGTTAAACGCCCCACTTGGGATATGCCAGCCGGCCGGGCATATATCGCCCGTGACACTGGTATTGGTCGTCTCATACGAACCATGCCCTGCAGTCGCTGTATACCAGTTATAATAGACACCACCTTCATCGTAGGTATGACCATAGGCATCATTCGTGTAGTCATTGATATTCGTTGTATTGTAGTGTGCCGTATTATAACACTCAGGATAATCAATTGAACTATCTCTAGATTCACACCACATTCTGGTGCCGTTAAATCTACTGTTTGCAACTTTCATGAAGTCCGCAGTTGGATTGTTTGTATTTAGAGCCGAAATGTCAATCTTAAGATTAGAGAAGTCTAGACGCATATTTTCAGTCATCCAGCATTTGTCATCCGCAAGTTTTGCGACTGTATAGACAGAGTTATCGCGGATGTCAACTAGCTCGGTGGTATCACCAACATTAGCAAGAGAGGCACAATTGAAGTTTTGAATGGCAAGAAGGCCTCTTCTACTATTAAGAATGACAGCGCTGTCGCCTGCGCCAATTGTGTAATAGGCGTTTTGGTTGTCGGTTGAGCTTAGGCTTGCACCGGTAGTAGCATCAACTTTTCTCCAGCTGTCAAATTCATAACCAGAAACAAACTCTGGAACTAGATAGTAGTTGGCGCCTTCGGTTAGGTTAGAGAATACGAACATGTTACCGTGTCTGGTGCCAGTGATGCTAGTGCCGGCCATACTGCCTTGTTTAATGGTCATATCAGCAATGTTTTTGTCGGCCGAAACGATAAGGTTATGATATTCTACGCCCATTTCGGCCCATACGGCATAGAGCTTGAGGTTGTCTGGATATTCATTGTGTTCTGGATCAAAGACAAAGTCTGGTGTAGTTGCGTCTTCGCTGGTGGACCAGCCCAGGAATTTATAACCAGAGCGGCTTGGGATTTTTACAGTGCCTGCTTTAATGACATGATTAAAACCGTTTTCCGGTAGAAAATCAATCCAGTAGCCGTAGCCTAATCCACTATTGTTGCTACTATAGTAGTTATTAGTACATAGGCTTACGGTAACAGATTTACTATAAACTCTAATAACTTTGTTTTGAGGGTCACTGACATATCCGCTACCGCTGGTGTACCATATTTCTCCACCGCTATCGCCCTCATAAATACGCAGGTAATCAGCGGCGCCGCTAATTCCATATGTCAAATCCAGGTCTACATACGTAGAGTTCCCAAACTCCCCGATTGTAATGTCGTCGCTATAACAGGTGCTCGAGTTATAATAAGTGGTGTAATAACCATCGTTTTCGTCTTTGCTGGCTTTTCGCTCACTATAGCTATATCGCCGTCTGCTTCCTAAGCTCTTTTGTGGTATGGCAGACAATAGTACCACATTGTTATCGGACGAACCATCAAATGTGCCACCGTTGCCATAAAAATCTACTCTCTGACCTTCTTTGAACTGTGCATATACGTTACAGGCTTGTGCCACATCGACGTGGTCACCGGCTGCAATGCTGCCAGAACAATCGCCGGTTTTGCTCCAGCCAGAGATGTATTTATTACCATCTTTAATGTAGTTGCTAGCATCCACATATGAATACGGATCGAATACCATCGTTTGGGTAGGGACCGAATTATTGATCACCTGCTCAGCGATACGTTGGTTTTCAATATAATATCCAAGTTTGTGAGTATACATGCTTTTTGCCACGCAGCGAATTGAACGACCAATACCAAGATCAGCAGTTGAATTGCCGATATTTGGATAAAAGTTAGTTTTTAGTTCGTTTGTGCTAGACTCGCTGCGACGATCAAAGGAAAAACGGTCTACGTTTGGTTCATTGTGGATTGTCGACGTCCAATATTCACCATAAAAGTGTTCAATTGACTGGCCCTTGCTCTTGGTACCCGCGTTAGTAAAGAACAACGGTGATTCTACGAGCGCATTAGAATTACTGCCGATATAGTAGCTTTCAGTAATACCGGATTCGGAGGTAACGCTAGACGCCACCTTAGCATCTTCTAGTAGAACGGTGTACTCACCCTTCTTTTCAATATCAGAATAACCAATAGGCAAACGCCAGTTAGCCGGGCAGATACTTTGGTTAATAGTCACGGTTTCACCGCTATCCGCGATAGCACTAGCGTCATTTTTGGCAATAGCTGCAGCCCAGTTGTAGTATTTTCCCACATTATAGTGTTCGCAATAATCGCTGTTAAACACAGCGGCGGCACATTCCTCTTGGGTTTTGTAGGTACCAAATGGGAAGGCATAACGACCATCGACAATGTCGGTGTTGCTCGTGTTGCTAATATAACCCCTTACTTCGGTACGGTTATCGGAGCTGATGGCTCCATATGAATATGGCGTGGTGCCGTCGTTCACCCAGGTATCGGCAGTAGTCTGAGTGGCCTCGATAGTGCCTCTCATCGGGGTCCAATCAGCGAGAATATTTGTATCTTTTGGAGTCAGTGTGACGCTTGGAGAAAGCTCAAGATCGAGGTTTTGAGTCATCCAGACATTACCATCATCAAGTTTCGCCACCCAATATTTTTTGTTGTCGCGCATATCGCGCAGTTGATACTGAATGTTTGGGATCATAGAATCAGCAACCTCGGTGTCGATTTCTTGCATATAGACAATATCTTTAGTTGTTTTTGGTGAATAAGTAGCAACGGCCGTGAAGATAATCGTGTTCTCGTAATAATCACTAAGTAAAACATCGCTCGATTTAGCACCAACGCGGATTTCCCTTACGTCACTTTGGCCAGAGCTTTGAACGGAATAGAAGTTAGTTGGATTATTCTTAGGACCTATGCCATAGTAATGCTCGCCATCATACGAAATTCCCCAATAACCGCCAGGAAAGGTGCTTGCGTCTTTTTCACCGTAAATACTCTGGATTATCCCTTTAGTACTCCGTCCAACCAGGCTAGTGGCTGCAGAAAAGCTTTGCGAATTTAGATAGTCGTCGCTAAGATCTTTACCGATCCTCCCATCATTCTTATTAGTCGAAACAAACACGGTAGCACCATTTTTATTATTAGTACGAACTTCAACGCTAATACTATCGTAGGAAATATCGTCGTTGTCTGGGTTGAGCATGAATTTAATATCTTGCTTTGGGACGATAAGAGACAAACTGTTATTGACACGAACAACGAAGTCGGATTTTTGCTGCAAAGCAGAAGTGCGCTCGCAGAGAGCGCCCAAAATCAAAACAGCAAGAGTTGCCACCACTGGAACAGATCGTTTGATGACCTTAAGCATAATATTATTATAGCATATGCGGATTATTTGTGCTGATTTTTATTAAATTCTTGCGGTTATTTTTGTTGGGGTGGGTTGTAAAAAACATGGGTTGTGATATTTGTGGGACATGAGGAGGTTTTTACATCAATCGTATCTTTTTGTGGCGCTCTGTGGCGGCGTAGTGACCGGTGTGATTTTGGCGACCTTTTTAGGATCGCTAAGTGGCGATATTTTTACTTCTAAGTATTGGTTAATCGCGGGAGGAATAATTTTCGTCTACGCTTATTTTCATTCCACCCATGCTTGCATGATTGCAGTTTTTGCAGCGGGGATGATAATTGGCTTGACACGAGCCTCCACAAAACAAATCTTTGCGCCGGAAATCGAGTCGGCGGTTTATATGCGTGATTTCTTTGCAGCAAAAATCAACGGTTTGCTGCCAGCCGAGGAAGCAAGCCTCGGCATAGCGTACTTAATGGGCGTGAAATCGGGGCTTTCCAAAAGTTTTACCGAGAGTTTGCGCGTAGCCGGACTTACTCATGTAGTGGTGGCGTCCGGCACACACCTTTCAATTTTAATTGGCGCCACGCGCAAGATTTTTGGTAAAATCTCGCGGCGATCCGGCTTAATATTTGCACTACTTTTTATTTTTAGCTTCATGGCAATCGTGGGTTTTTCTCCGTCCATTATACGCGCCGGATTAGTGTCGGCGATGTCGCTTGTTGCCTGGTACACCGGGCGCAAGTTTGCGCCGTGGCGAATCATTTTAATTGCAGCCACCATCACCTTGTTAATCGAACCGGCATTTTTAAATAATCTCGGCTGGCAACTTTCGTTTGCGTCGTTTGGCGGCATCATGATTATTGCGCCGCTACTCACTAAATATTTATATGGTTTTAAAAGGCCTGGTTTTTTGGCGCAAACTCTCATCGCCACGGCCGCCGCCACCCTGATGACGGCGCCGATTTCGCTTTATCATTTTGGCGCGTTATCCATTATTGCCTTTGCGGCAAATCTAATTATTTTACCAACGCTCCCCTACGTGATGGGCTTAACTTTTGTCACTGGAATAATCGGTGGTGTGCCAATTATCGGCAATTTAATTTGTTTTATTACTGAGCTCTCTTTAAAATTTCATGGTACCGTGATAAATTTTTTCGGCAGCCAAGAACTTTTTCTCATTGAGATGCCCAAAAACCAGCCACAAGTTTTTATATTATATATACCAATGCTGGCCGGGCTACTTTGGATTAGACAAAAACAGCGAAAAATGATAAAATTAGAAAAATTAACTGGAGAAAATAATGTCAGGACACAGCAAGTGGGCCACCACCAAACGTCAGAAAGCCGTCGTCGACGCAAAGCGCGGCGCGTTGTTTACAAAAATTGGCAACCAAATTGCCATCGCAGCGCGTGGCGGTACCGATCCAAACATGAACCCTTCCCTTGCCATGGTGCTTGAAAAAGCCCGCCTGGCTAACATGCCAAAAGCCAACATCGAACGCGCAATTGCTCGCGTGGCTGATAAATCCGCTGCAGCTCTTATCGAAGAAGTCTACGAAGCCTACGGCCCTGGTGGCGTTGGTATCATTATTGAAATCGCTACCGACAACAAAAACCGCACAATGCCAGAGGTACGCCATACACTCGATAAAAACGGTGGCCGCATGGCTGACCCGGGCTCAGTGATGTTCCAGTTCACTAGAAAAGGCGTGATTATGATCTCCGAAAAAGGCGAAGACGCTTTGATGGCTGCACTTGAAGCTGGTGCCGAGGATGCTTCCGAAGAAGAAGACGGCATCGAAATCTACACCGCCGCTTCCGACTTGATGAAAGTCCGCGCCGCTTTGATTGAGGCTGGCCTCACCATTACTTCTGCCGAGCTTTCTTATGTACCAAATAATTACATTCCAGTGGATGGTGAAAACGCCGAAAAACTTGAAAAATTGCTCGACGCCGTAGATGATCTCGACGACGTGGTAGCAGTTCATACAAACGCAGAATAAAAAAGCGGGCGACCTTAACTGGTCGCCCAATTTTTTAGCCGAGGCCGTATTGGTGTTTTACCCATGTAGGGTTGGGGTTTTCGACGCGGTGCGGAATGCTTTTTCTGAGCATTTCAAAATCTCCATACTCGCTAACGTCGCAAGTCGCATTAAGGAACCAAAGCGGAAACTTTTTCCCTTCGCGAGTAACCTCGGTTGACTCCTCTTGAATGAGCTTAACTACCCCATATAATGTACCTCCTGCGAAAATTTTTGCGTTCAAAGCGCATTTTGATTATACTGGATTTCCCTCTGTTTTACAAGACGATCACCCCTTAAAATAATGGCTTTTACAGAAGCGCTTTTTATGCTATAATAATATATGGAAGGGTGGCCGAGTGGTTGATGGCACTGGTCTTGAAAACCAGCAAGTTAATAGCTTCGCAGGTTCGAATCCTGTCCCTTCCGCCAAGTCTAAAGCAGCAGAAAAGCGCAGCTTTTCAGCAGGCCGAGAGGCAATAAAAATAGAGAGCTTGCTCTCCTATTTTTGTTGCCCGAGGAATGCGTAGAAACGAAGTTTCTGCTGCTTTAGATTTGGGGGCTTTAGGAGACTGGATCACCATCCTGTCCCTTCCGTTATTTTGAATTGTGTTATAATACCATGGACGTCGTGTCGAACATTACAGTTCGTGGTAGTTGATGATTATTTTTTTACGGAGGTAACAATATGAGAATTACGCCAGAAACCAGTCCCGAGGAGATTAAAAAAGCAACATTAAAGGGCGTACACGGAATTCCCGTCGAGAAGGTTGTTTACGTCGAAGGTAAACGTGATTCCGGAAATGATGAGGCTTTCCGATACTTTTTACAAAGAGTTTGCCATAACGACATTCCCAAAGATGGCAACGCCCCGAACAACTGACCACGGCCCTAGCTACTCGCTAGGGCTTTTTTCTGCCTCTTGAAAAATAAGCAAAAGTGTGATATAATTAAAAGATGCGCCGTTTGCAAAACGAGCGTATTAGATTTTTAAAAGGAGGTATTCTCAGTGAAGAATACAACGGCTGTAAAGAAATTGCTGAGCTTGGAGGAGGATCTTGCCAGCACAACAACCTGCAGAGCAAGACGAAGAATCAAATCTGAGCTTCGAGGCATCAAAAATCTTCTGAGAGATAATGGATGTTTTTCTGCGAGCATTGAGCGAATGAGGCAGTTGGCCTTTGTTGCGGACAACATGAAGTCTGTGGAAAAATACCTCGAGGCAAACGAGAACCATATGAAGGGAGACGACGCGAAAGAGAACAGAAAGTTTAAAACTAAATTGCGCCAGAATGGCCTTCCTATGGACAAGCCTAAGCTTCTGAGGGATCTTTTAAGCTTAGTAAAGCTCGGGAAAAATTATCGAGAAGCAGCTTCCTAAAAATCTTGGGGTGGCCTTCGGGTCGCCCTTTTTCCTGTTCATGGTAGGCCGGCGCTCTAAATGTTTTGCAAAGCAAAACATTATCGCTTGCCGTCCTTCCACAAATTCGTAGAAGCTTCGCTTCTTTTTTGTTGCGAGGCAACAAAAAAAACGACCTATGGTCGTTACGAATTTGTGGTAGTACCGACTGGGATCGAACCAGTGACCTTGGGCTTATGAGTCCCACGCTCTAACCATCTGAGCTACGGTACCACGTTGTTTTATTATACCACATCTTTGTGCTATAATAAAGGCATGAAAAAGAAAAATGGTTTTACAGTTTTAGAAATTATAATTGTGGCAGTTTTTGCCAGCCTTCTCTTTATTATTTTCTTCATCCAGAAGGCTAACGTTGACGCGATGGAGCGCGATAACGATCGCAAAACCGCCATCAACGCTATGTATTATGCGCTCGAAGAAAGTTTCTATAAAACCCACGGCTACTACCCAGAAACCATTTCCGAGGAAAACATTACTGTCATCGACCCTGCCCTTTGGACCGACCCATTCGGTGTTAATCTCGGCTACGAAGACAGCTCTTATTCTTACGAAGCCGCCAACTGTGAGGATGGCAAATGTAAAGAATATATCTTGAAAGCTGAGCTCGAAAAAGAAGACGCCTATATCAAACGAAATCGTAATTAATCAAAAAACGCCCCGGCAAGGGGCGCTTTTTTATTCTTCGTGTTTTGGTGGATGACCTTGTTTTTTGGCGTTCGAGACGAGATAGGCGATGGTTTTTAGTTCTTCACCAGAGATGTCTGAGAATGGGAAAGTATAGGTGGTTTCGTCGCCAACCGTGGAAAGGCGAAGCGTGCCATATTTAAAAATCTTCTGCAGCAGACTATTCTGCGAAAAGCTCGCATCTTCGATTGATTTTAAATCGATAATATTAACGGATGAAGAAATAAGTGAAATCATCGAAAACTGCATCACGCGCTTGTTCGTGATAAACAGTTTGTTGCCGCGATAAATGCGCAAATAAACCAAGCCGGCCAGGAAGATGACCACCATAATCACGAGAAAAACTGTGGCAAGGAAGTTGCGACCCATATCGGTGGCAAAGCTGCCGGTGCTCATAACGATCACAAAAACTAGGAGCAAAATCACAAAACTAGCGATTGCGCCGCCAAGAATAGCCATCAAATAAATTTTGGCACGAGAAAAGGCGAGCTCAACGTATTCACCGTCCTCAAGTTTTAGATGAGGAAAGTCTTTTTTACTACGCTCGTGGCGAATATTAGTGAAAGATTCGTTCATAATATTCCTTTCTTTTCTATATTATACCATATTTTGATTATTTTTTAAATGCTCCTGCCCTTTTTTCGTAACTACGCGGCCGCGCGGCGTGCGCTCGATCAAGCCAAGCTGCAAAAGATAAGGCTCGTAATAATCCTCGATCGTGGTTGGCTCGTCGCCGGTGAGAGCGGCAATTGTGGCGAGACCCACCGGGCGGTCGCCATAGTTTGAAACCATGAGAGACAGCATGTTGCGGTCGGCCGGGTCGAGGCCAAGGTAATCAATTTCCATCATCTTTAGAGCGTCTTCGGCAATCTTTAGATCAATGATGCCGTCGCCGTTGACGTCGGCATAGTCGCGGACGCGCTTAAAAATGCGGTTGGCGATACGCGGCGTGAGACGCGAGCGAGTGGCGAGCAATTTGGTGGCTTCTGGCTCGATTTTGGTATTCAAAATTCCAGAGGTGCGGTTAATAATTTGCTCAATTTCCGGTTCTTTATAGTATTCTAGGCGGTGAATAATCCCGAAGCGATCGCGCAGAGGCCCAGCCAACGAGCCGGTGCGTGTGGTAGCACCAATCACGGTGATTTTAGGAAGGTCCAAACGCACCGAGCGCGCGGCTGGCCCCTTGCCAATCACAATATCTAGCTTGTAATCCTCCATCGCGGAGTACAAAACTTCTTCCACCGCGCGACGCAGGCGATGAATTTCATCAATAAATAACACGTCACCGTCTTTTAAATTAGTCAAAATACTAGCCAGATCGCCGGCGCGCTCGATGGCCGGGCCGGAAGTCACGCGGATGCTCGCGCCGAGCTCGTGAGCGATCACATTTGCCATGGTGGTTTTGCCAAGCCCCGGCGGACCATATAATAATATATGGTCTAGCGTGGTGCCGTCATTTCGTTTTTTAACAGCGTCGATTGCGAGTTTAAGATTATTTTTGAGGCGTTCCTGCCCGACGTATTCTTTAAACGAAGTAGGGCGCAGGCTGATTTCGATTTTGTCATCATCAAAACTAGCGGTCGGCTCGATAATTCGGTCTGGTTTTGGGTCGTTTTGCCTCTCTATTGCCATGGCTTAATTATAGCACAGATTAATACTCTTCGTAGGTACCAAGCCTATTGTACATATCCGAAAGCTCTGCCTTCACAATTCATTGGCAACTATTGTTTGCGAAGCTCCAAGACCACATTGGCGGTCTTGCTTGGCAACAACAATGGTGCGCTAGCACTATTGACAAACGAGTGCTAATTTACTACAATAGAGATAGGTTGGCACTCACCTCACACGAGTGCTAGAAAAGGAGTAAAAAATATGTCAAAAATCATTGGTATCGACCTTGGCACTACGAACTCTGCGTTCGCATACATGGTCGCCGGCAAGCCGGAAGTCATTACTAATGCCGAAGGTGACCGCACTACTCCATCTGTAGTTGCCGTTACCAAAAAAGGTGAACGCCTAGTGGGTAAAGTTGCTCAACGTCAACGTGTCACCAATCCAAAAAACACTATCTATGGCATCAAGCGTTTGATCGGTCGTAAATTCACCGACAAAGAAGTCCAACATGACCTTGATATTTCCCCATACAAAATCGTCAAAAAAGGTACCGGTGTAGCCGTAGAAATGGACGGCAAAGAATACACCCCAGAAGAAATTTCTGCTATGGTGCTTTCAAAAATCAAAGCCGACGCCGAAGCTTTCCTTGGTGAAAAAGTCACCGAAGCCATCATTACCGTACCTGCTTACTTTGACGATTCTCAACGTCAAGCAACCAAGGACGCTGGTAAAATCGCTGGCCTTGAAGTTAAGCGTATCATCAACGAGCCAACCGCTGCTGCATTGGCCTACGGTCTTGAATCTAAGAAAGACGAAAAAATCGCCGTCTTCGACCTTGGTGGTGGTACTTTCGATGTTTCCATCCTCGAACTTGGCGATGGCGTGTTTGAAGTAAAATCCACAAACGGTGATACTCACCTTGGTGGTGAAGACTTCGATAACATCATTGTGAATTACCTCGTTGACGAATTCAAGAAAGAATCTGGCATCGATATTAAAGGCGATGCTGCTGCTATGCAACGTGTAAAAGACGAAGCTGAAAAAGCCAAAAAAGAGCTTTCTAGCTCCACTTCTACCGACATCAATCTTCCGTTCCTTTCTGCTGATGCTGAAGGTCCTAAACACTTTGAACACACTTTGACTCGTGCCAAACTCGAAGAGCTCGTGGCCGATCTTCTTGATCGCCTTTCTGGCCCAGTTGAAAAGGCCTTGAAGGATGCTAAGCTCACCACGAAAGATATTGACGAAGTCGTGATGGTTGGTGGTATGACTCGTATGCCAGCTGTCATCGAAAAAGTTAAATCAATCTTTGGTAAAGACCCAATGCAGGGTGTGAACCCAGACGAAGTCGTGGCCGTAGGTGCCGCAATTCAAGGTGGTGTTTTACACGGTGACGTGAAGGATGTTCTCCTTCTCGATGTTACCCCACTTACCCTTGGTATCGAAACCATGGGTGGTGTCCGTACCCCACTTATCGATCGTAACACCACGATTCCTACTTCTAAAACCGAGGTCTTCTCTACCGCATCTGACAACCAGCCACAAGTAGAAATCCACGTGCTTCAGGGCGAACGCGAATTTGCCGCCGATAACAAATCGCTCGGCCGCTTCATTCTCGACGGTATCGCTCCAGCTCCACGCGGTATTCCGCAAATCGAAGTTACCTTCAACCTTGATGCAAATGGTATCTTGAATGTTACCGCTAAGGATAAAGGCACCGGCAAAGAGCAATCGATTACCATTCAAAACTCTGGCAACATGAGCAAAGAGGATATCGAAAAAGCTCAAAAAGAAGCCGAGCTTCACGCTGACGAGGATAAGAAAAAACGTGAAGCTATTGATGCCAAAAACCGCCTAGAAACCACAATTC
Organism: Candidatus Saccharimonadota bacterium; assembly: GCA_024699125.1. Classification (GTDB taxonomy): domain Bacteria; phylum Patescibacteriota; class Saccharimonadia; order Saccharimonadales; family Saccharimonadaceae; genus Nanosyncoccus. The sequence goes on along the minus strand of JAILQE010000007.1, from coordinate 13,401 downwards.
ATCAAGCTGAGAGAATGCCTGAGGATTACAAAGACAAGATTTCTGATGATGACAAAGAAACTATCAAGAAAGCTGTCGAAGAGGCTAAGAAAGTCCTCGACGATGCTGATGCCGACAAAGAAAAGTTTGAGAGCGCAGCTAACGAGCTTTCCAACAAGATCATGCCAATCGGCGCAAAGCTTTATCAAGCTGGCAGCGATAATTCCAAGGCCGACGATAAAGGTAGCGACGACAAGAAATCTGATGCAGATGATGCCGTTGAAGGCGAAGTGGTAGACAAATAATCTACCCACCAAAAAAAAGCGACCACAAAGGTCGCTTTTTTGATGCTTGATTAATAGTTTACCGTGTACGCAGCTGGAGCGGCAATACAGCGGATATTGAGGCCTTTGGTGGTATCAATTTTGGTGTTTGGGTGCGCATTAAAGTAAGTAGTAGTTTCCGGTTCCCCACCTTCACCTTCACCTTGGCCTTCACCGCCACCTTCACCACCTTCACCGCCTTCGCCTGGGTCAACCTCTTCTTCGACTTCTTGAGAGAACAAAGCATAAGATTGGTTGCTACCAGCATAGTTAGCAGACCAGTAGCCGACTGAGCGAAGTGCGGCCGTCCAATCTTGAGTAGAGTCAATTACGCCAGCAAAGTTCATCCAGTATGGTGCGGCAGGCATCACTTCGTTTGCATTAACGACACTATCCTCGTTAACGTTATCTAGGTTAACAGGGCTATCTAGGTCGCGAATTATTTCGCCGTTGGCGTCGTAACCGGTTACTACTGCATAATAGCCATAGCTTGTAACCGAGCCATCCGATCTAATACTAAACGTTACCGAATCACTATTTACATCAAGTTCAACAGTGCTCTTACCACCACGATATGTGCCTATGCCCCCGGAATTACTCGCCGCGCGATAGTCAGGATGAGCGCCAGACCAAACGACAACATAATCACAACAGTTTTCAGTTTGGTAAGTCATTCTTACATGCAATCTGGTTGCTCCAGGAATAGTAACCACTTCGCCCGGAGTGTTAAGGTTGTTGGCGTAGTTACCATTCTGGGTGCCATCATCTAAAACGTTGCTGGTGTGTGCATAGCGAGTGTAAGCCTCATGGAATTCCTTAAACATATTAAAGAATAGTTTATGCGTGCTCCCGTTATCTTCGTTAACAAAATCAGCGCTGGCCGTAGGCAGCTTCCAGCCCTTTGGACAGATAGATTCAGGGGCAGCAGCTCCGGCCTCCGCAGCGGAACCTGATCCAGCAGTAGCGGCGCTCCATGAATAGTACGAGCCTAGCTGGTAGTGTTGATCATCGCTATCAGAATCAAGCGCAGATGAATCGACGGCAGCGTCAAGGCCATTCGGGCGATAAAGGTCTCCGCCATCCTTGTAGTAGGCTAACGTAGTGTCTTGGCCCCAGGTTGCGGTATTGGTAGAAACGGTCACGGTTTTTGGAGCAATAACGTCTGAAGTCTCTGGATTAAGAGTGGTACCTTCTGCAGAAAGCTCGAAATCAAGGTTCTGCGTCATCCAAACGTTGCCGTCTCGGAGTTTTGAAACAAAATAATTTTTCCCATCACGTTCATCCATGAGTTGGTATTGCGTGCCCACTACCATGCTATCGATTACGTCTTCATCGATATCTTGTAGATAGTCGATTACGTCAATTGTATATGGGATACGGTTAGCCAAAGCTACTATAGTAAGGTCACAATCATAGGCGCCAGATGGCAGCTCGGCATCAACCCTTACGCCAAAGGTGATATTCTCCTCGGCATTAGTGATTGGTGCATCAGTTGTGTTGATGAGGTAGCCAGAAGTAGCTGGATGATATAGATCGTCACCACGCCCCAAAATGCCCCACCTATTATTGGCGAAATCATAAACACTGACACTCTCTTCAATGGTTGGGATCGTGTAATCTGGGTTGGTACGGTTTATCAAATCACTACCGTTCATCAAAAGCACAAGAGTGTAACCGGTTGGGTTATTAGTAGTAATCGTGGTATTCAAAGTAGTTTGGTGAATTTCACCATCTGGTGTTTCTAGCATAATAGATGGCGAGGTATTTGGCACGGTGAGTTGAAGCGACGGATCTACCTTAATATTGAATTTGGTGGCAGCGTCGGAATCAGAAATAAAGCCAAGGGCAAGAAATGGCGAGATAGCGAACAAAATTGCTATGACCTTCGCTAAGCTTAATGATTTAGCAAGCTTAAACATAACCTTATTATAGCATAAGGTTTATGTTTTTAAATTATTTTTTAGAGATTTTTGGCTCGGTTTTTGGCATCATTAATAGGAGCAGCGCCGGCGACAAGTATATCTGGAGGGCATTTGGGAGACCAGCGAAGAAGCACAGTGTCACCGCATAGGCAATAAAGAGTGCATAAAATAGGATTTTGGCTGGGTTTTTACTAAAGGCCTTGATTATCAGGAATGCGGCGATTACGAAAAAGGCAAAGCCGATGAGGCCGAGTTCGAGCAGAATGCTAAAGTATTCGTTTTGAACAATTTCTTTCGTGCTCGTCGTGGTACCATGACTAAACAGAGCCATGCCGGCGCCACCTAAACCAACACCACGAATCGTGACTGCTTTGTCTTCGCGCCAAATTTCGCCAGCGGCTTTCGAAAGCATCAAGCGCACTTCCGTAGATTCGGTGACGTAACCGTCGTAATCCGAAACTTCAGTTGGAGTCTCTGGTTCCGGTTCTGGTTCTGGTTCGTTTGGCGTAACATGAAAATCAATAATACCAAGTGACAATTGGCTAACGACTTTGTTGACGCCAGAAAAGTAAGTATCGTTGGTGCGTGAAGCGGCCGCAAAAATGCCTTGCAGATTCAATGTAAACAAAAATGCCACAACTAAAACAACTAACGATTTTAACGGCGCCGCTTTTTTTTGTTTGATAATTTCGAAAACCAACATAAAAATCGTTGCCACTGCAAAGGCATAAATTGCGCCGCGCGAGAATGTCAAAAACAAAGTTGCAGCGAAGAATCCGAGCAGCAATGTGTTTTTTAAATTACGCTCTTTGATAAATTCATAAAGCATATAGAGCGTTGGCGCGAGCAATAAATTACCCATAAATTGCGGCTCGATCGAAAAGCCGTTTGGGTGCGGAAAGCCAAATGATTGCACGGTGCAGCCAAGGCAAAGCAAGGACGCATCACGACCAACATTCAAAACATCTAGAATACATTGGGCAAAACACCAAACACAAACCACGCATGACGAAACCAAAAAACATTTAATCAATTTTTCTTTATTAAAATCTTCCACAAAATATTTCGTTAGAAAAACGAGTGCGAAAACCGCAAAGAAAACTAGCCACAAAATGCCTGCCGTGAGGATGCCGCGCGTTGGATTTAATGACCAAAAAATCGATACCGTAGCAAAGAACGGTAGCCACGAAAACGCAAAAAATCTACGGTCTGTAATGCCAGGGTATTTTTTCCCAAATTTGATTTTTGCGAACAGTAAAACTACGGCTAAAATGTCAAACAAGACCAACCAAATTAATGGCAGTGATAATTCAAAATTCATTGATTCATTGGCGCCAATTGCAATGATTGGAAAATACGAAAAGAACAAAACTGCAGGCAAAACATAAATAAGGTATTCGTAAATTTTAGCGAGTTTTTTCATCGACAAACTCCGATAATTCTTTATTAAAGCGCGCCACCGAAAACTTGTTCGCTGATGCAGAAATTTTTTGTGGATCAAATGACATTTTTTCAAGTTTTTCAATCGCCTCTACGAGTGCGCCAACATTTTGTTTATCAAACAAAATTCCATTTTCGCCGTCCTTAATGTAGTCGAGGGAACCGCCTTCAGCAAAAGCAATTACCGGACAGCCGGCGGCCAAGGCTTCAACTGGCGCAATGCCAAATGGTTCCAAACTCGGGAACAAAAATCCTTTTGCGTGTACGAGTTGTTTTTTGATATTTTCCCTATCAGTTGGTGGCACGAATTTAATCAGCGGCGAACCGCCAGCTAGTTTTACAAGGCGCTCGTGTTCTGGGCCTTCGCCAATTATCGTCAATGGTTTTTTAAGTTTCAAACAGGCCTTAACGCAAAGATCCAAGCGCTTCCAGTTAACTTGGCGCGCAATAACGACGTATGGCTTTTCCAAATTTAAATCGGCAATTTCTTGGTCTAGTTTGGTTTTAAAATCTTCAACTTCGACTGGTGGATGAACCACGATCGCATCGCGTTGATAGTATTTTTCGATTTGCGCTTTGGCGTGTTCAGAAATTGTAATAAAATAATCCGGGCGCTGAGCCGCTTTAAAATCGGCTTTTCTTAGAGGTCTGACAAAAAGTTTGAAGAAAAATCTCACAATTGGATTCAAAATTCCAAAACCTGGGTTTTTGACGTAGTCATCATACATTTGCCAATAGTATTGCGTTGGCACGTGGCAGTAACAAAAATGAACTGCGTTGCCCTTCTTCACGGACTTCGCTTCGGCACCGGTCACAGAAATAATAATGTCGTAATCGGATAGGTCTAGATGGTTAAAATAGCGTTGGCGAAGCGGGCCGAGAAATCGGCGCATTTTGGCAGGGAAAATTTGCAGCCAGCCGGTACGTACATCGGCATCATTAAACCAATCAATTCCCTTTTTGCTATATTTTGAGGTATATATCGGCGCATCTGGATAGAGCTGATGGACTCTAAGCAAAACTTGCTCGGCGCCACCCACATTTGTCAGCCAATCACAAACTATTGCAACTTTTTTTTGCATACCTTAATTATATCACGCCCTTAAATCTTTTGTTTTTGGCGGTTTTGTGGTATAATAGTTTAGCAGGTCCGGGATGCACTTCGTGCTAGCCGGCCGCTATTCGGATTTATATCCGGTCCGGGATGCGCTACGCGCTAGCCGTCCCTCGTTCGGATCAAAAACGAAAACGAGTTTTCGTTTTTATCCTCACTCGGTCCGGTAGCTCAGTTGGTTAGAGCACGAGCCTCTTAAGCTTGGTGTCGAGGGTTCGAGCCCCTCCCGGATCACCACGAATAAAAAAAGAAACCCCAACGGGGTTTGTTTTTTTATTCGTGACGATGGGGTTCGGCCTATAGGGTTCGCATCCCGCGCAAAGCGCGGGATTCCCTGCCCCTCCCGGGATTCCCCGCCCCTCCCGTTATTTACTCAACCCCTCAACCGTCGCTCTCACAATCTCGGCTAGTAACTCTTTGTTATCTACATCTTCCACCAAATACATCGGCTTCGCGCCGTCGTACGGAATTTCTTCCGACATATTGTAACCGGAATTTTCTGGCACAATTTTCACCAGCAAACGATCGTCATAAATTCCGCCAAACAAAACACCGCCAGCATACAACAAAAACTCACCCATCATTGGTCGACAAGAAATGTCTGGCACCAATGATAATTGTTCCGAAACAAAGTCGCGATAATCTTTTGAGCTAGCCATTGTTTTTCCAGCGTTTCAAAGTTGGGAATACTTTGCTGCAGTATTCATGCATTTGCTCATTAGTCATACCGGCTTGTTCGCCAAACTCAGAACATTTATCAATATATTCTTCCATCGAGCATTGATCAATAAACTCACCATCTTTGTAGCACCATTTACAATAATCTTTGTTGACACTGCCATCTTTTTCGGTGGCAAACATATCTTCTGAAGTTAGTGGCATTGCGCAGCTTTGGCAAATGAGTTGGTCCATAAATAATCCTCGTTTATTTAGTCTTCATTATACCACTCGCTCACACCATCCGGGTCGGTCATTTGCACGACGCGGCGCGATTTAAGTTCGTGAGTTTTAACAGTGAAGTCTAGAATTCCATCAAAACCCGTGAGCGCAGCAAACGGCGAAAATTGTGCGGCGCGAGTTTCCTTTGATGCACGCGGATGCAACTTTGGTTCGTAGTGTGGGTGGTTAATTATTCCGTCATATTTCATCCGCGATGTCCTCCGATTTGGCCGTGGCGTTCGCGGCCAGTGGCGCCTTCTTCAAAATTGATTCCTTTCAAAATCGCGTTCTTGCCATAGCGTTCTTTGATTTTGACAATCGCTTTACCCACGCGCTTTTCTTTTTCTAATTCTTTTTGTTCCGGAATGTTAGAAAAGAAATTTAATTGACGCGGTTTTTCTGCGGCGGTTTCTGGTAAGACGTGATTAACGTCAATCGTGATTCTGCGCACATATAAATCTTTGTCAACCAACTTATCAAAAAGCGTAGTCACGGCATCGCGAATCATTTTTGACGATGCAGTTTGCGCGCCTAAATTAAAAGTGCCGTGCGCATGCTTTGGGATTTCGTGACCATAAAAATCTTTGGTGGTTTCACCGTGATAATTATTAAGACTTATTTTGTCATATCCAACCGTGAGTACAATTTGGTCGGTCGTGAGTTTTCTTGCCAGCAGCATTAATGCGGTTTCGTCTGCCATTTCGTCTGCTACGATGCGCGCTTTCTTAAAGTCGTATGGTTCTTTCAAAACTTGGCCAGACGAAAAAGAATTTGATGCCGGGAAATAGTTTTTAACATCCTTGATTTCGCACGGCTCATAGCCCCACGCGTGGTCGATCAAAAACTCCGCATTCACGCCAAACATTTTGTACAAATAGTCTTCGTTAGTTTCGGAACAAAGCGCAACATCGCCCATGGTTCTTAAGCCCGCAGATTCTAAACGCTTTGCAATGCCTTTCCCCACTCGCCAAAAATCCGTAATTGGTGTGTGCGACCACAACTTTTCACGATAACTCATTTCATCAAGTTCCGCCACGCGGGCACCGTTTTCATCCGGCTCCATGTGTTTTGCTACAATATCCATCGCGACTTTAGCAAGATACATGTTGGTGCCAATTCCGGCCGTGGCCGTGATGCCAGTTTTGTCGTAGACTTCTTTGATAATTTTGCGGGTGAGCTCTAAGCTCGTCATATTATACATTTTGAGATACGGCGTAGCATCAATAAAAACCTCGTCGATTGAATATGCAAAAATATCTTCCGGCGCCACAAAACTAAGATAAATATTATAAATCCGCGCACTGTAACGCATGTAATATGCCATGCGCGGAGTAGCTACAATGTAATCAAGTTCTAAATGCGGGTTCTTTTTTAATTCAATATCGTTTGCGGATTTGCCAGAAAATTTGCCGGCTCTTTTCAAACGCATCGCATTTATTTCGCGCACTTTTTCAACTACTTCATAAAGCCTCGAGCGGCCCGACAGCCCATAACTTTTGAGTGCCGGCGACACCGCAAGGCAAATCGTTTTTTCAGTGCGCGATAAATCCGCCACAACTAAGTTTGTGGTGAGTGGGTCTAAATTTCTTTCCACGCATTCCACCGATGCATAAAAAGATTTTAGGTCGATTGCGATGTAGGTTTTTTGACTCATTTTTCTTATCATAACACAGTGCTGGGCGTATAATTATCTTATAAAGGAGAAACATGAAACAATTTAAAGCAATCATCTGGGGGCTCGCAATCATTACGCTTGGTGTCATCTTTGGCGGAAATGCATTGGGGCTATTTAATATCAACGTATTCTTTGACGGCTGGTGGACGCTCTTCATCATCGTGCCGAGCGCGATCAGCTTGATTACTGAAAAAAATCGCATTGCAAGCTTGGTTTGTCTCGCAGTTGGCGTGCTATTTTTGCTCGCCGCACAAAATGTGTTTTCTTACGAGACTGCCGGCAAAGCCGCGCTTGCTTTGTTCCTCGTGATGGCAGGCTTAATGCTAATTTTCCGCAGTATTTTCAAAAAGAACAACGACAAAGAAATCGAGAAAAAAGTCCACGATTTAAAAGACGGCAAAAGTATGGATTCGCAAACTGCAGTCTTTTCTGGCAGCGACCGCGTTTATAATGGCGAAGTCTTTACCGGCTCCGACCTCGTTGCGGTTTTTGGTGGCGTAGAGCTCGATCTTCGCAACGCAAAATTCGAAAAAGACACCGCAATTAAAGCTTTTTGCTTGTTTGGTGGTATCGACATCAAAGTTCCAAAAGATGTGCAAGTAAAAATTAAATCCGGCTTCATCTTTGGTGGCGCATCAGACGAGCGCAAAGGAGAAGTTGGTAAAGGCAAATACACGATTTATCTAGATGTAGCCGGTGGTTTTGGCGGCGTCAGCATCAATGATAAAGATGAATAGCTTATGAAACAAGTTTTAATCGCTACAACCAATCCTGGCAAAATCGCAACCTTCAAAAAGATTTTAGCTAGGCTCGGCTACGAAGGTTTGTCTTTTGCGAACCTAAATTTACATTTAGAAGAACCAGAAGAGACTAAACCATCTGCCGAAGAAATCGCAGTTGAAAAGGCGCTTGGCTATGCTAAGCAATACGATGGTTTGCCAGTTTTAGCACGCGACGATACAAATGTTTTTGTGGGCGTGAGCGACGAAGACAATCCGAGGAATCACAACAAAGCATTTGTAGCGAGTCGTAGTGGCGGCGAATATTCGGACGAGCTTGGTGTAAAGGTTTTTTCCGAACTAGCGCACAAGTATGGTGGCGAAATCAAGTGTGGTTTTATTTGGGGCTATGCTCTTGCATGGCACGAAAATGGCGAAACTAAAGTAGTGTCTGGCACTGCTACTACCGGCACCGATAAAACCAAAATCGTGGATACGCCTTCGCCAATTAAGGTACCAGGTTTTTGTTTCTCTCCAATCTTTAAAGTTTTGATTGATGGCGAATGGAAATACGACTCCGAGTTTACGGAAGAAGATAACTGGAAAGCTTACTGGAACGCCCAAGCCGAAACCATCAAAAAACTATTCGATCAGTGTCCACAACTTACTTAGATTTTTTGCGGAGCTTTTTGATTTTTTCTTTTTGCTTTTTGATGATATGGCGCATGTCTGGGAAGGCGGTCAAAATACGGCGATAGCTCCAGTTGCGCTCCTTCAAGGTTTGACGAACCTTGTTCGCCATTTCTTCAGTATTGTCTTTATTCAAATTGCGGCCCTCGCGGCTGATGCCAGCAAGCACCGTAGTAGAAATCGCAATGTCGGCAACAAAGACAATAGCCAGCACAATACTAATCCAATTTTTGGCGCCACCAAGATTGTTGATGAATTCAAAAATCGGCGGGTTAAAAACATAAATCACACCGAGTGAAATAAAGCCAAAATACAAAAGGTTTTGCAAACAAATGCGCCCATCCACGTTAAATGGTTTTTTGCTGTAATCCCACCAGCGCGCGTGGAAAACTTTTTCCATAATAATACTCGTGATGTATTCGAGCACGCCGATGATGATAAAGGCGAGGAAAAAAGTTACAACCGCATCGGATTTATATTGCTCAAGTAAGAACGTAATGGCGAGCACGCCAACACCATAAATCGGGCAGCATGGGCCGATTAAAAAACCGCGGTTAATAAAGCGGCGGTACCAAAGCGATTTCAAAACAGTCTCAAGAAGCCACCCGGCAAACGAGTATATCATGAAAACTAAAAAATAGGTTGCAAAGATTTCCATTCTTTACATTATACCACCGGCGTGCTATAATTAATGTATACAGAATTTGGCCGGCCCCTAAAAAGGGACGGCGTTTTTAATTTAAAGAAAGGACAAAATGGAAAATCTTGACCTCAAGCAAATGGCTGCAATGGTTGAAATTATTGCCGAAGAAAAAAATTTGCCAAAAGAAACCGTGCTCGATGTGATTGAACAAGCTATCGCTGCGGCTTGGCGCAAAGATAATGGTGACCGCGATATGAACGTGCGTGCTACTTTGAACACTAAAACCGGTGAAGCTGACGTTTATGTAATGCGCGAAGTTATCGAAGATGACGTTGCTTACAACCCTGCCACCGAAATTCCTTTGAAGGAAGCTGGTAAAGGCGCTAAACTTGGCGACATCAAAGAAGAAAAATTCAAAGTTGAAACCTTTGGCCGCGTAGCTGCTATGACCGCAAAACAAGTTGTCGTGCAAAGGCTCCGCGAAGCTGAAAACGAATCTATCCTCAACATGTTCGAGGACAAAGTTGGCACCGTAGTTACTGGTACCGTTTCCCGCGTTGAGCCAAAACTCGTACGTATCGATCTTGGTAAAGCCAATGGCATCATGCCACGCTCCGAACAAATCGAAGGCGAGTATTATTCAGTTGGTTCACGTATCAAAGTATTCATCAAAGGCATCGAACGCAACGATCGTGGTGCCCAACTAATTCTCTCTCGTGGCAACGCTGAATTCGTAGAATATCTCTTCCGCCAGGAAGTGCCAGAAATCGAAAACGGTTCTGTAGAAATCAAAGGCATCGCTCGTGAAGCTGGCCGCCGCACCAAAATCGCTGTGGCTTCTACCGTTCCTGGTATCGACCCAGTCGGTACTTTCGTTGGTGGTCGTGGTGTTCGCGTCCAAGCCGTGATGAACGAAATTGGTGAACGTGAAAAAATCGATATCATCAACTGGAGCGACAACATTTCCGAATATATTCGCGAAGCTCTTTCTCCAGCTGAGGTTGCTAAAGTTGACATCAGCGGCAAGAAAGCTAAAGTTTCTGTAACCGAAGATCAACAATCTATCGCTATCGGCAAGCAAGGTCAAAACGTTCGCCTCGCTTCTAAGCTCACTGGCTACGAAATCGATATCGAGCTCGTTAAATCTGCTCCAAAGAAGAAAAAACAAAACGTTGAAGATTCTTTGCTCTCCGCCCTCGAAGAAGCCAGCGAAGAAGAATAATTCGACAAACAAAAAGTGCTGCGTTTGCAGCACTTTTTTTGTTTCTTTATAGAATGTCTCGCCAGTCTTTCGCAATGATATCTTTGGCTTTCAAATTATTCTTTTCTAGATATTCTTTAACTTTTAAATAACCATACACATAGCCTGTCCTTGCCGGTAGGCCGGTTTTGGCTGTGTCTGCAAACATGTAAAAATAGTCACTTATTAATTCGTTAGAATCAATTTTCCCCGCCATGTGCTCTTCAATTATTTCTAGGTTATTTTTTACCCACAAAACAGTGTCTTCTCCGACTATGCAATATTCGAAATCCGCTTTGCCCGGCGCGATCTCTTTGGCATAATTGCATCCAATTCCCTCCGTTACAAATCTCTCACCGAGGGAATTTTCAAAAATATTTTCGCCAAATTCTTGCTTTCTCACTAGGTGCGTAAATTCATGCGCTAGCAACATATTTAATTTATCAATCTCGCCATCTGTAGATTCCAACAATAACACGACTGCATTTTCACCATTATATTTAATTGAATAAATCGTCGTAGTATCTAGACCAACTATCACATAGATTTTGTAATCCCCTGCTTGACACGATGTATCTAGCTCGAATTCTTTAATCTTACCACTGATCATTTCTTCAATATTAATTTCTTTATATGTACTAAGCGTTCTAGCTATTTTGTTGAGATAATTTTGGTCGGCCAACTTTTTATCAATCAAGCTTTTATCTACTTTTTTGGGTGCAAAATATAAATTGTTGATCAAATCACTTGATAAATAATCTTTCAAGTTTCCTGTTTCAGATAAATCTTTGCGTGTATCGTAAATCATTCTTTTGTCTCCCTTAGCCCGCGACGTTTATTAAATTCTTTCATCAGTTTGCGATATTCTAATGGGTCTGCGGTGATGCGGCCGATTTCTTCGTAACACTCCAACATCTCTGTTGATGGAAAATAGTCCTTTTTGGTTCCATAACCGCCCGGCGCAAACTTCTCGCGCAAGTGAATGCGTGCGTCTTCAATCACTTCGTCGTCCGTCATGTCTGGATTAAGTAACCGCGTATAATCATAAGAACGCTCGAGCATTATATTTACGTCCATATCACGATCAGCTGAACCGACGATTTTGCCATACACACTGCGTGGGTCGTATTTGAGCGAAGCGCGATGGTCTTCAACTGCTTCAATCATCGTTTTGATTTCTGCTTCCGAGAAATAATCACGCAATTTAGCATCTTTCGCCATCAGCTTGCCGGATTCAATATTATGAGTGTCGTCATCTATCAGACGACCAAGGTCATGGTAAGCAGCAATCACATAAACCATGTTGCGATTTATCTCTGGAATATCTTCCGCAATAGCAAGACTTTTTGCAATTACTTGATCAATATGCGTAGTGGTGTGCCCAGATAGTTTTTCATATTGCGGCAAAATCTCCTTTTCAATGTAGTTTTCAATTTCTTTTTTTACACCCGTTGGCTTCTTCACAACATAAACAATCCACCGATTGCCAGTATCACCACCTTCGTGTTTTTTACTTTGGATTTCAAAACCAGTATCTGTGATGATTTTGTCGGCCTCTTCCTCTTTGTAGTAATTAAAGAATCGTTCCACGCCCATATGATAGTCGCCTTCAAAATCCACCCAAGCACAGGCTTTGTTGCCGTGGTCGATCGTGTTTAAAATATTAAACACGAAAACGCCGCCCGGGCGGAGCGTAGCAAAAACTTTCTTTAGCGCCAGCGCAAAATCTTCTTCTTCAAAGTGCACAAAAACTCGCCAAGCCAAAGCCCCGTCATATTTGTCATCAAAATCGTCTTTAAGAACGTTAAACTTACGACATTTCACACCTCGGCTTTCGACCGCTTTGATAAAATCTTCGGCCACGTCGCTAGCCACTATTCTGTAATCAATGCTTTTTAGAAACTCGGCATTCTCGCCATCGCCAGAGCCAATTTCAAAAATTTTATTTCTTGGTGGCAGTGGGCTAAAACTTTCTTTTAAGAATGTTTCAAGTTTTGCTTTTTTATTTTTAGCTTTTTCCGGATCGTGCTGATCATGAATTATGCCGGTCTCCAAATAAATTTTGGCGTACTCGTCATATATTTTTAAAGTCTCTTCGTTTTCCTTACTCATGTAAATATTATAACAAAGAAAAATCCACCCTTTCGGGTGGATTCTTCATAATTTGGCACCTTCCTAGTTTCCCGCTGTTGCAGTATAATCGGCGCGACTGGTCTTGACTTCTGTGTTCGGAATGGGAACAGGTATTACCCCAGCGCTATGGGCACCAAATCGTAACAATAACGTCAATTATTATTACTATTGATGTCCATAAGGTTTGCCAAAGATTTTAATGACGTTCACGACGCATCGAGCGTCGGTTGCTAGCTATGCTCAAGACATAAAAAGGCGATGGACCTATTAGTATGCTTCGGCTCCGTATGTTACCATACTTCCACCTTGCACCTATCAACCAGATCTTCTTTCTGGAGTCTCCTAGGGAATTCTTATCTTGGAGTGGGCTTCGCGCTTAATATGCTTTCAGCGCTTATCTCTTCCGAACATAGCTACCGGGCAATGCAGTAGGTGACCACAACCCGTACACTAGAGGTTCGTCCACCCTGGTCCTCTCGTACTAGGGGCAGATCTCCTCAAAATTCCTAACGATCATGCCGGATATAAACCGAACTGTCTCACGACGTTCTGAACCCAGCTCGCGTACCACTTTAACCGGCGAA
>JAILQE010000003.1 GCA_024699125.1 Candidatus Saccharimonadota bacterium | reverse complement strand
TATAATACCTGTATGGATACGCTACAGTTTGATGGGCCTGTAGTTCTTGCCATCATGGATGGCATCGGGCTTTCAAATAAGCAGGAAGGCAACGCATTGGCGCGCGCCCGTACTCCTTTTCTTGGCTGGGCATCAGCTGTTTTTCCGCATATCGCCATTAATGCTTCCGGCGAGGCCGTGGGCTTGATGCCGGGCCAAATGGGAAACTCCGAAGTTGGCCACCAAACCATGGGCTGCGGCCAGATTTACAAACAGGGTTTGGCGCACATTGAAGAAGCTTTTGAGGATGGCTCGATCTGGAATTCTGAAGCTTGGATGAGCGCAATCGAGAACGTAGTTTCAAATGATTCTACCCTGCATTTTGTGGGGATTTTGTCAGACGGTGGCGTGCATAGCCACATCAAACATCTCGAAAAAATGATCGCGAGAGCCTATATGGAGGGCGTTCGTAAAATCCGCCTGCACGCAGTTTTGGACGGCCGCGATGTACCGCCGCAGTCCGCCGAAAAATACATTGAAGAAATCGAGAAATTCTTTACCAAGTTCGATTATGCCGATTTTAGAATCGCCTCGGGTGGTGGTCGCATGATTACGGTTGCGGACCGCTACGAAAACGATTGGCAAGTGGTGGAGCGCGGCTTCAATATGATGGTCAAAGGTGTAGCCGATAATTATGTATTTAGTGCCGCAGACGCAATTGAACGTTTTCGCCGCGATGATCCAGAGATCCAAGATCAAAATCTACCAGCTTTTGTGGTGGTAGACGACGCGGATCGCCCGATTGGCATCGTTAAAGAGGGCGACTCAGTGATTAATTTTGATTTTCGTGCTGATCGCGCCATCGAAATTACTCGTGCCTTCACTGAACCAGATTTTGCGCCGTTTAACAGAGGTAATTTTAAGCCAGAAGATATTTACTTTGCCGCTCTCACTGAATACGATCAAACCAAACATTTGCCAGAAAACTGCTTGGTGCCACCATTCAAGATCACGAATACTTTAAACCAATTCTTGGGTGGCCGCGGCATTAGCCAGCTGGCGGTATCAGAAACTCTTAAATTTGGCCACGTGACTTTTTACTTTAACGGCAACAGTAGGGAAACGGCCGAAGGGGAAGATAGTATCGAAATTCCATCTGGTACCGAAGAACCTGTCACCCGCCCATGGATGAAAGCGGCCGAAATTACTGATACTGTTATTGAAAATCTTAGGAACTATAAGTTTATTCGCTTGAATTATCCAAACGGCGACATGGTGGGTCACTCTGCCGACCTTGAGGCTGCCACGATTGCAGTAGAAGCAGTGGATTTTGAGCTAAATCGCCTATACAAGGAAGTCGAAAAGCTCGGCGGCGTTTTAATTGTGGTGGCAGACCACGGCAACGTCGAAGAACTCCTGGATGAAAAAGGCGAACCAAAAACCGCGCACACCACCAACATCGTGCCATTTATCGTCTGCAGCGACAAAGTTCAGATTAACCAAGTAGAAAAACCGGGCCTGGCTAACCTTGCCGCCACTGTTGCGGTTTTGCTCGGCGAGACCGATTATCCAGACTCTTGGCAACCGCCACTTGTGCGTGCCTAATTTAAGTTTTTTGTGCTACAATGAATCTATTATGATTACGAAAGCAATTATTCCAGTTGCGGGATGGGGGACGCGACGCCTACCAATCACCAAGATTATCGAGAAGTCTATGCTTCCAGTTGGTAATCGCCCATTGGTAGATTATTCAGTGCAAGAACTAATCAAAGCTGGCGTGAAAGACATCTATATGGTGATTTCGAACGTTGAACCATGCCAGGTCCGTGAGTTTTATCAAGACAACCTCGCGCTCAACCAATATTTGATCGATCGCGGCAAAGAGGATCGCTTGAAACTCGCCAAGACTTTACCAGACGATGTAACAATTCACTACACCGTTCAGGATCCATCCAGCCGTTATGGTACCGCTGTGCCAGTGGCGATGGTAGTAGAAGAATTTAAAATTAATGAGCCGGTCTTCGTGTTTATGGGCGACGATTTTATCTGGAATCCAGATGGCCCATCTGCCGCTGAATCTTTGCTTGAAGCTGTAAAAAGCGACGAAGAATCTGCTTTGATCGCTATCGACCACCCAGAAGAAGCCCTATTAAATGGTGGCGCACTTACTATTGAAGACGAAAAAATCGTCAAAATCACCGAGAAGCCAAAACCAGAACAAGTTACGGGACTTGCTAGCGTCAGTAAATATATCTTGTCTCCATCGATGCTTCAGGAGATCGTGAAGTATGTTAAGGAGCATGATTTTGGTCCGCTCGATCAAGAATATATGATTACCGATCCATTTGCGACCTACATTGAGAATGGCGGCGTCTTCCGCGCAGCCCGCACCAGCGGTGAATACCTTGATGGTGGTACCGTGGATGGTTGGGTCCACGCAAATAACGTCGTTTGCGGCAAGAAATAATCTCAAAAAAGAGGCCTTTAAGGCCTCTTTTTTTTGTTGCGATTTTCGGCGGAACTTTACGCGCTCTAATAGTTGGTGGCGCGGCGCTCGAAGTAAGACTGTGGGTGCGCACAAACTGGGCAAACCTCTGGGGCCTCCTTGCCAATTACAATGTGGCCACAGTTACGGCAGACCCAAATTGTGTCACCTTCGTCAGAGAATACTACCTTGTCCTCGATATTTTTGAGTAATTTGCGGTAGCGTTCTTCGTGGGATTTTTCGATTGCGGCAACGCCTTCAAATTTTTCAGCAATTTCATCAAAACCCTCTTCGCGAGCGGTCTTGGCGAACTCAGCGTACATGTTGGTCCACTCGTAGTTTTCGCCAGCGGCAGCAGCGGCCAAGTTTTCTGGGGTAGATTTTACCTCGCCGCCCTCGAGCAGCTTGAACCACATTTTGGCGTGCTCTTTTTCGTTGTTAGCGGTTTCTTCAAAGATAGCGGCGATTTGCTCGTAGCCATCTTTTTTGGCTTTGGAAGCAAAGTAAGAATATTTGTTGCGCGCTTCGGACTCACCGGCGAACGCAGCCTTTAAATTTTGTTCAGTTTTGGTACCTTGTAAATTCATATTACTCCTTTGTTCTATTATATAATAATTAGTATGAAAAAAATCATGGAGCTTAGTCTCAAAAAATGCTGGGTCGGCGAAACTGAGAAGATTGTCTACGACACCCGTGAAGAAGCCGAGGTGGCGGCCAAAGTTGCCGAGTATGATCACGGTGGCAAATTTGGGGTTTATAAGTGTGAGTATGGCGACCATTGGCATCTGACAAGTCTTTCGCATTAGCACTCTTGCATAATGAGTGCTAATGTGCAATAATGGGGGTATGCAAGAAGAATTTAGTGAAATAATGAACAAACTCTCTGAGAATGCTCGTTTTGCACTCCAAAAAGCCGACTTCTTTAGCAAAAAATACAACCGCGGCTTTATGGGCACTGAGCATCTTTTGATGGGTATTTTAGCAATGGATATTTCAACTGGCGCCAGGATGTTGCGCGAGCAAAACGTTACATTAGATGACGTAGAAAAAGCGCTCGGCAAGCCAGCCGCCGACGTGCCAGGTTCTGATATGGCGATGATGTCGCTCTCTGAATCCGTAATCTTAACCATGCGTATGGCGCGTAACTTCACCAAAGAGCAAGGCCTCTCCGTAATCGGTACCGAGCATTTGCTTTATTCACTGCTTTCGCAAACCAACTCCCGCGCGGCGCTGATTTTGGCGGATCTAAACGTTGATATCGAAAAAATCTTGAATGACATTGAAGATTTAACCGAAAAGCAGACCAAAGAAGAAAAACTCAAAAACGAAAAAGCCAAATATTTGCGCAAGGCTCCACTCAAATTCCTCGGCCGCTATGGCAAGGATTTGACCGAAGAAGCGCGCGCCGGCAAGCTCGACGCCGTGATTGGCCGCGAAAACGAAATCGAGCGCGTGGTCACCGTGCTTTGCCGCCGCACCAAATCGAACCCAGTTCTTATAGGTGAGGCCGGCGTAGGTAAAACCGCCATCGTCGAGGGTCTAGCTACTCGCATCGTCAAAAACGACGTGCCGGGCGCTTTGATTGGCAAACATATTTACCAAGTAGATCTAAGCTCGGTGGTGGCCGGCACCAAGTTCCGCGGCGAATTCGAAGAACGCATCAAGGGAATTATCGACGAAGCCACCGGCGACGATTCGATCTTACTCTTTATCGACGAGATTCATTTGCTCTGCGGCGCTGGCTCTTCCGAAGGCTCGATGGATGCCGCAAACATCTTAAAGCCAGCCCTGGCCAGAAACTCCCTTAATTTGATTGGTGCTACCACGCTTGATGAATATCGCAAGACTATCGAAAAAGATAAGGCTCTCTCGCGCCGCTTCCAAACCGTGATGGTGGAGGAGCCGAGCGCCGCCGTGACTCTCCGCATTTTGAAAGGCGTCAAAGGCGCCTACGAAAAGCACCACGGCGTGGTGATCCCAGATAAAATCCTCGATACCGCCATCAATATGGCCTCGCGCTACATCAACGACCGCTTTATGCCAGACAAAGTCATCGACATTATCGACGAAGCTAGCGCTATCGCCAAGGTTGCGGCCGATAAAAAAGGTGGCGGCGTGTACAAAAAGCTCAAAATCGAGCAATCCACTCTGCAAGATAAGATTGCTGCGGAGGCCGAAAAGGAAAACTACGAGGCGGCCGCCAATTATAAGACTGAGCTGATTAGAATCGAAGAGGAAATCAAAAAACTCGAGAAAAAGGGCATCAAAAAGACCGAAACCCCAACCCTTACCGAAGAGAATTTGGCTACGGCTGTATCTCTTAAAACCGGCATTCCGGTGTCCAAAGTACACGGCTCGGAGCTTAAAATGCTACTTAACCTAGAAGATCATTTGAAAGAATCCATCATCGGCCAAGATGAAGCCGTCGAAGCGGTAGCTAAGGCTGTGCGCCGCGGCCGTTCCGGCATCGCCGACCCACGCCGCCCGATTGGCTCGTTCATCTTTATGGGCCCTACTGGCGTTGGTAAAACCGAGCTTGCCCGCGTGATTGCGCGCGAAGTCTTTGGTGGCGAAAACGCCCTGATCAAGATTGATATGTCTGAATTTGGCGAAAAACACAACGTTTCGCGCCTAGTTGGCGCCCCGGCCGGCTACGTCGGTTACGACGACGGTGGCAAACTCACCGAAGCCGTGCGCCGCAAACCATATTCCGTAGTGCTCTTTGACGAAATCGAAAAGGCACACCCAGACGTCTTTAATATGCTTCTCCAAATTCTCGAGGACGGCGTCCTTACCGATGGCCAGGGCAACAAAGTTAAATTCAATAACACCATCGTGATCTTGACTTCCAATCTTGGCTCGGCCGACATGTACCGCGAATCCGAACTTGGCTTTACCGCCAAAACGCCAAATGATAAAAAGGCCCTGAAAGAAGAATACGAAGAAAACAAAGCCTACGCCATGAAGGCCCTCAAAAAGACCATGCGCCCAGAGCTGATTAACCGTCTCGACAACATTGTGGTCTTCCACGCTCTCACCAAGAAAGACGTTGAAAAAATCTTCGATAATCTGATTGATGACCTCAAAGTCCGCCTGGCCAAGAAGGGCATCGGCCTTAAAGTGGATGCCGCCGCTAAGGAACACCTCATCAAAAAAGGTTACGATCCAAAGAATGGCGCCCGCCCGCTTCGCCGCGTTATCGAAGACGAAGTTGAATCCCTGCTTTCTGAAGCTATCATCGGCGAACGTCTCAAAAAAGGCGACATTCCAACTCTTAAACTCGTTAAAAATAAGCTAACGTTACAAAAATAAGGAGACGATATGAAAGATTATCTAGTACCAACTATTATCGAGGAATCAAACCGCGGCGAGCGCGCGTTTGATATTTACTCGCGCCTTTTAAAGGACCGCATTATTTTCCTCGGCGAAGACGTGAACGCCCACACTGCCAACCTCGTGATTGCGCAGCTGCTTTACCTTGCGCACGAGGACCCAAAGAAGCCTATCAAACTCTATATCAACTCCCCTGGCGGCTCAGTTTATGACGGCCTTGCCATTATCGACACGATGAACTACATCGAGCCAGAGGTCGAGACCATTGGTATCGGCCTGCAAGCCTCGATGGGCGCGATGTTGCTCTCTTGTGGCGCCAAAGGTAAACGTTTCTGCCTCGAGAACTCCCGCATCATGATTCACCAGCCATCCTCCGGCACCGAAGGGAAGATTACCGACCAAGAAATCATGCTCAAAGAGGGAATTTTCCTCAAGAAACGCCTGGCCGAAATCTTTGCCAAAAACACCGGTAAATCTCTGGAACAGGTCGAAAAAGACATGGATCGCGACCACTGGATGTCTGCCGAAGAAGCCAAAAAATACGGTATTATCGACAAAATTATCAAATAAAACAGGTAAAAGTTAAACCGCCATCTTACCGGATGGTGGTTTTGCTTTCTTGACTTTTTATTAATTTTGCGGTATAATTATATGATGACCTAAATCTTAGGTCACATTTTTAGGGCCGAAAGGCTAGTACAAAACAATTTGGAGGTGGCTTTTTATGCAGGACGAGAAAACTTTAGCTAGTATCTTTGGGCAGGCGTCGATTTTGGACGTGCTCTTCGTTTCACCGAAGGTGTTGCTCAAAGATTTGCCAAAAGACGAAAGAGATGCCTTTATTGTAGTTCTCGAGAATCCGGACTTTAGTCTGGAGGGACTTAGTAAAGGCGATGCTTACACTGATCTATTTAAAATCGGTGACGATGAATACCTTTATGAGCGTAATCCGGAGGCCAAAAAGGCCGACGTCACGCACTTAACTGGACCGGTTGGCTTGATAGCTTCATGCTATCATCTTGAACAGACTCTGCGCGCACACGAATCTCTCGTGACTGTCCAGATGGATGACAATTATCTGGATAGCGTGAAAAATGCCGATAGGGTAGAAAAAGGGGAAACCAAAACTCCGATTACCTACATTCTTTGTGGCTTTCTTCACGACATCGGGAAGAAGTGGTGCGGCCAGACCAATAAGGATGGCGAGATAAGCTCCTACGGGCACGCTCAGTGCTCGGCTTATGTTGCTAACCAGTGGTTAAAAAAGACCCAGTTGGTCGACAGCCGGACGCGCAAGATCATCGTTGCTGCTATTTATGGGCACGATCTTATCAAGAAGTGGAACCCTGACGGCCCGGAAAAGGTCGAAGAATATCAGGAGCTGCTTCGCGAGATTTTCGATGACGATGACGAAGCTAATACCAAGGTCAGAAAGCTTACGGAAGCGATTGCTGATGCAGACGCCGGCGTAACTAAGATCGTCTATGACGGACCCAGAGAAGTGGAGTATGAACTCAGTTGGGAACATTTCTCCAAGGATAATGGGGAAATCGAAGAAAAGAAGAAGGAAATCTCCGCCGATGAATATGAAAAGCTCCTTAAGAGAGCAGTTAAGATTATCGCGGACAACTTTCCCCAGAAAAGCTAACCACTTCCAAACCCCCGGGTGCCATTTGGCCCGGGGGATTTTTGTGTTATCATAAAGATATGAAAATCTTATGGACCGATGGCAGCGCTTCCCCGAACCCGGGCCCGGGCGGTTTTGCCGTACTTGAAGGAATAAACGGCGACTTTCAGCCGGTGGCGCTCGGCAGAGAACCGCAATCCACCAACATCCGCATGGAAGGCCTCGCCATGATTGCCGCCATCAAATATGCCGGCGACGAACCCCTAGAAATCCACTCCGACTCCGAATTTTGGATTAACGTCCTTACTAAATGGGCGCCAGGCTGGCAAGCCCGCGGCTGGACCAAATCAAAAGGGGAAATCCAAAACCTCGACATCGTCAAAGAACTCTACGATTTGTACACTACACACGACGTTTCCCTGATCTGGGTGCGCGGCCACGCCGGCACCAAGCTCAACGAGCTCGCCGACGAATGGGCGAACAAGGCCCGCAAAGGTGCGACTTTGTGATAAAATAACAGTATGAACCTATCTGAAGAACTAATTTATCGCGGCTTTAACGCCAAAACCACCATTAAAGATCCTGCCGAGCTTGATACTCGCGCCTCCAAAAAGTTCTATTTTGGGGCCGATCCATCCGCTGATTCCCTCACGATTGGTAATTTGGCGGCGCTCATGATGTGTGCCTGTTTTGCTCGTCACGGCTACGAGCCATATATGCTTGTGGGTGGTGCTACCGGCCAGATTGGCGACCCAAAGGATAACGGCGAGCGCGATCTCAAATCTATCGAAGAAATCGAGCACAACAAAGCCTGTATCAAGGCCCAAATCGAGCGCGTGATGAACGTTGAAAATGTTACTCTGCTCGATAATTATGATTGGTTCAAAGATATTAATTACCTCTCTTTCCTACGCGAAGTTGGTAAAAACTTCTCAATGACGCAGCTTTTAGATCGCCAGTTCGTCCAAAACCGCATCGGCGAAGGTGGCTCTGGTATTTCCTACGCTGAATTTTCTTACACTTTGATTCAGGGTTACGATTTCCTGCATCTTTATCGCAAATATGGCGTGAGCCTGCAGCTCTGCGGTGCCGACCAATACGGCAACTGTACCTCTGGTATTCACTTGATTAAGCGCCTTGAGGATGCCGACGCCGACGTTTGGTCTACCCCACTCGTGATCGACCCAGTCACCGGCCGCAAATTCGGTAAATCTGAAGGCAACGCCGTTTGGCTCGCCAGCAAAGACAATGGTTCCGGCAACTACACTTCTATCTTTGATTTCTACCAATTCTGGATGAATCAACCAGATGAGGCTGTGGAAAACTTGCTCAAGATCTACACCTTGCTCGAAAAGCCAGAAATCGACGACATCATGGCTCGCCACCAGGCTCAGCCAGAGCTCCGCATCGCTCAAAAAGCCTTAGCTAGGGGCGCCACCGAAGTTGTTCACGGCAAGCCGGCTGCCGAGGCTATCATCAATTTGAACGATGTCCTCTTTAGTCGCGATGCCAATTTCGCCGAACTCACCGCCGATGAAATCGTCGAATTTTCCGATTATCTCCCAGTTGTAAAACTTGGCACCAACCTCGTTGATGCCTTAGTCGCTACTGGTCTTGCTGATTCCAAGAAAAAGGCTCGCGAGTTTATCGCCCAAGGCGCCATCTCGATTAACGGCACCAAAGTCCAAGATGAAATTGACTTAAACCAAATCGCAATTATTAAAAAAGGCAAAAACAAATTTGCCGTAGTAAAAGGAAATTAAATGAAAAAAGTTTTAGCATTCGACATCGATCAAACCCTTAATATCGCTAAAACCCCAATTCCAGACGAGATCGCCAATCTTCTTACCCGCTGTCTCAACCACTTCGAAATTTGCCCAATTTCTGGCCAAAAGTTCGACCAATTCTTGATCCAAATTGTGGACCGTTTAACCGATGCTACTCCAGAGCAGCTTTCGCATTTGCATCTTTTCGTAGCGCAAGGCACCCAATATTATCGCTATAACATCGAGAAAAAGGATTGGGAACAGGTCTATAACTTCCCTCTCACTAATGATCAAGTTGCAAAAATCACCAATGCTATCGAAACCGCCGCGAAGGAGCTCGGCTACTGGGAAGAAGATAAACTCGCTCCTGGCGATGAAATTATCGAAAACCGCCTCTCGCAGGTGACCTTCTCTGCCCTCGGCCAAAAAGCCGGCACTGAGGCCAAATATGCTTGGGACCCAGACTGCAAGAAGCGCGAAAAAATCTGCGCCCGCGCCAAAGAACTCGCGCCAGAATTTGATTACGAAATCGGCGGCACTACCTCTATTAACGCTATCACCCCTGGTATGAACAAGGAATTCGGCATGACGCACCTACTCGAAGAGTTGAATGTGACAAAAGAAGATATTCTCTACTTTGGCGACATGACCCAACCGGGCGGCAATGATTATCCAGTGGTTCAAATGGGTATCGATACTATCACTGTGCGCAGCCACGAAGACACCGCCTATGCCCTGCGCGGCATCCTCGGTGTAACCGAATAAAAATTAGACACCAAAAAAGACGCTAACGGTAGCGTCTTTTTTATTATTTAGCGAACTTCAACGCGAACGCGTGGTAATGATTTGCCAGAGAAATGAGATTTCTTGGTTTTTACAAAGGTAACCACGCCATCCTTGGCTGCATGAATCGTAAAGTTACGAGACATATAAGTGCCAGGGCCAGCAATTTTGGTTGCACCAGTTTGGCGAACGATAACTTCGCCGTTTTTAACTTTTTGGCCACCAAAGCGCTTAACGCCAAGGCGCTGGCCAGCATTGTTATGGACGTTCTTGGCGGTACCGCCAGCTTTTACGTGTGACATTTATTTCTTCCTTAATATTATTATATCTCGCGCGACAACTTGGTCTTCACGATAGTAAAGAAGCCCCTCGCGCGACTTATTCAATTGATTATACCCTAGTCTCTCTATTTCGTCAAGGATTTCCAGGCGAGAATATTTGCCGTCCGGCCTTAGCCATGCTGGCACCGCGATCACAACTGGCGTATTTGGTTTAATTTGCTCGGCTAGATTTTTCAAAAAGCCTACCACAATGGCGCCGCACCTCTGTTTTTCGGACTTGAGTTTGATTTCTGCAGGCGGCAAACTCATTGGCTGACCTAAGAAGCCTTCACAAGCAACCGCATCGATTGGTTGTTCCCAGGAGAAATTGGTTGCGTCTCCCTGCGAAACCTGAAATGGTTTTTCGAGAGGATCCGGAGCCTGGCAAGGCGAGGACGAGCGCCGGTCGCCCGTGGCGACGGGCCGACCGGACGCGCCTCGAGGAAAACCCGTTTCAGGTTTTGCAGTGAGCCATTCCAGGTTCTTCTGGGAGTAGTCAATCATGCGTTGCTCGATGTCGGTGCCGTAGGCTTTGTAGCCCATCAAGAGAGCCTCTTGTAGAACAACTCCAGTACCGCAAAATGGGTCCAGAACAGTAGAACCTTCTGGCAAATTTCCGCAAAGGTTAATCAAAATCTGGGCGAGTTTTGGTGGTAACATGCCAACCTTGGCATCGCGGGCTGGGCGAGCTTGGTCGCGCTTGGCGTAGGCGTCGATATCTTGTACGCCGATTACCTTCCACCAGGTTTTATCAACCAAAATCAACTCAACTTTGTTTGGCTTGGCGCCAGAAAGCCCGTTGTGAAGGGAAGTAGCAGTAGAAAGAGTCGCAGCTTTGTTCTCTACCACGCGTACGCTGCGGCCGTGGCGAGTCAAAATCTTTTTAAGTTTCAAAGCTTCACCCTGAGCCTTGCGCGGGGAAGCGTGCTCGGAGTAATCCGAAACCCCAAGCGTGATCTTTCCCTCTGGTAAATTCTGCAAAAATTCCAAAGGCTCAGCATCTAATTCTTCGGCGAGTTTTAAGCTTCCGCCAAGCCTAGCAATATCTGGAGTGGAGTCTGCGGCAAAAGTTGCAAGACCCGTTTTAAAGCGGCTCACGCGCGAAAAAATCGCCTCAAGTTCGGCAAGGGAAATTTCGGGCTGGCGCCCCAGCACGGCTAGGTATTTCATATCTAAATTATAGCATATATGGTATAATTCACTCATGGCTAAAAAACCATTTAAGTTTTCTTTTCGGACGTTTTTGTCCATCGTCACGGTCTTCCTGGTAGCCTATATTATCTACCAAAACTGGCCAGACATCACGGAGGCAGTTTCCCATCTTCCTGAAGCTAACTGTTTTGTTTTGCTTCTCCTCATTCCAGAGCAACTCTTTATGTACTACGCCTGCGGCCGCATTTTCTTCTCATATCTCAAAAAATCCAGCAAGGTCAAAAAGTTGTCGATTAAAGAGAGTGCACGTATTTCCCTCGAGCTCAACTTTGTGAATCACGCAGTGCCAGCCGGCGGTTTTGGCGGGCTCGCCTTTTTGTCATGGCGCCTGCGTCCATACAATGTTACGGCCGGCCAGTCTAGTTTCCTTTACGTTTTCCGCTACGCCATCACTACGGTCTTCAACTACGTGCAGGCACTCATCGCAATTTTGGTTTTGTTCTTCCTAAATTTGATTCCAGACAGCGCACACTGGGTAATTTGGGTTTCCCTCATTATGAACGTGGGCGTCGCGATTGCCCTCGGCCTGATCATTTTTATTGCCAGCGGCAAAAAACGCATCAACTTCTTCAGTAAACTCGCCACCAACTTTGCCAACTGGCTAGTTAGGACTTTTACTTTTGGTCAAAAACGCACCATCATCACTTACGAAAAAATCAATCACTATTTGATGGATATTCACGAGAGCGTTTTGATTGCGCGCCGCGATAAAAAGAATCTCCGCCGCCCGGTTTTCTGGGGAATTATTTACAGTTTTTGTGAGATCGCGACCTATTGGATCGTGGCAATTTCGCTTGGCCGTCCGGAGCTTTTGCCATACATCATGGTGGGCGAAGCCATTGGCTCGGTCTTTGACGGCATTGTGCCTTACGGCCTTTATGAACTCGGCATGACCGGTGTGATGGTTGCGCTCGGCATCGATTTTGGTACTGCCACCATTGTCACCATTATGACTCGCGTCGCTACTTTGCTTTTCACCATCGCTACCGGCTACTGGCCATACAACAAAACCATCATGCAGGCAGGAAAAGACGATGGAGCCGACGCTTAAGTTCTCCCCTACCGAACTTATTTCCGCTATCAACCAAACGCTCGACTATGCTTACGCGAGCGTGGTTTTGGTCGGTGAAGTCGCGAGTTTTAAAGTCAACCAGGGCAAATGGGTTTTCTTTGATATCAAAGACGACGAATCCAGCGTCAATTGTTTTATGACTTTGTACCAACTTAAAATGCCGCTTGAAGACGGCATGAAAGTGATGGTGCGCGGCGTGCCAAAAATCACCAAGTGGGGTAAGTTTTCGTTTACCGTGCAGGCAATTCAGCCGGTGGGCGAGGGAAGCATCAAAAAAGCTTTTGAGCTTTTAAAGAAAAAACTTGCCGCCGAAGGTTTGTTTGACGAAGCCAAAAAGCGCCCACTCCCTGCCGATATTTCGAACATTGGCGTGATCTCCTCTACCCAGGCCGCTGGTTACGCAGATTTTATCAAGATTATTAACGAACGTTGGGGCGGACTCAAAATCACTACCGCTCACACGCAGGTGCAAGGTCTGGATGCGCCGGCCCAAATCGTGCGCGCCATTAAATATTTCAACGAGCACGGCGGCGTAGATGTGATCGCAATTCTTCGCGGCGGCGGTTCGGCAGACGACCTAGCTGCGTTTAACGACGAAGAATTAGTCCGCGCCATTGCGGCATCCAAAATTCCAGTTATCACCGGCATCGGCCACGAAGTAGACGAAAGCTTGGCAGATCTTGCAGCTGATGTGCGTGCATCAACGCCATCAAATGCCGCGCAAATGTTGACAAAAGATCGCGCTGCTGAAATTCGAAAAATCGAAACTACCCTAGACCGCGTCAAACAGGTAATTATCAACAATATCAACAACGCGATATTTGAAAACAAGAACAAAGTCGAGCGCATTACGCGCGAATGGCAAAACAAGGTTGCCGCGCTCACGGAAAACATTAAACAAAAAATGAAATTACTTGAAGCGTTGAACCCAGAAAAGGTTCTGCGCCAAGGCTACGCAATTTTATCCGGCAAAGTTTCCCCAGGAAGTGTTGTAAAAATTACAACATTTAAACAAGAAATTAATGCGGAGATTAAAGATGTCAGAGACCGACAATAAACCAAACCTAAATCAAAAGATTCAAAAGCTCGACGAAAGTGTGGAGTGGTTTTATGGTGACGATTTCAATTTAGAAAACGCCACCGACAAATACAAAGAGACTCTAAAACTCGCTAAAGAAATCGAAGGCGACCTAGAAAGTCTAAAAAACGAAATCGAAATTCTATCAGAGGACTTCAGTAAATAATTCTCTGTGCTATAATCAGGGCATGGAACAGGAGGTGAACGGTATTTTGGTGGCAGCCCACGAGCTTAAGGCTCCGCTGTCTGTTTTGCGCCAGCTCGCCCTGTCTTTTGATTTCGAAGAACCAGCGCCTTCGCTCGAACATATCCGTTCCGAAATGGTGAGCGTGAGTGAACGCGCTATCAAACAAGTTAATGACCTTACTAAAATCGCCCGGCTCGAAGACGGTTTGTTTACGATGGAGCCAGTTTCAGTGCGCGCCGTTTGCGACGATGTCACGCGCGAGCTCGATTACCTTTTCCGCTACAACAAGCGCGAACTATTTGTAAAATATTCCAACAAAGCCAAGCTCGTCACGGCCAATCGCGATTTGCTTCACAGTGTAGTCTACAATTTCCTACTTAACGCCATGCATTATTCGGGCGAAGAAACTCGTTCCGAACTTTGCATTAACGATTGCCATGACAAAGTCAAAATTTCCGTGCGTGATTTTGGTCCGGCTTTGCCGATGGATGTGTGGCGCGAAATGAAACGCGGCTGGATCAAAAAACCAACTTCAATCGCGATGCGTCCGGGCAGTTCTGGCCTCGGGCTTTATATTGCTTCTAAATTTTCTCGTTATATGAACGCCAACGTGGGTGCGGTTCGTCACCGCGACGGCACCAGCTTCTTTATCGAGCTGCCGGTCTCAACCCAAGCGAGATTGTTTTAATGATTTTTGTAATCGACGACGATGAAATCATGGCGGAGTGCATCGCGCGCGCCGTCAAAAAAGAAACCAAGGTTTTTTCAAACGCCATTACGGCGATTGAGGCTTTAAATGATGAAGTGCCGGAATTAATTTTCCTGGATATTTTGTTAGACGGGCCTGATGGTTTTACATTTTTAAATGAGCTAGCGTCTTATCAGGACACGGCCAAAATTCCAATTGTGATTGTGACGTCGCTCGATGTTTCAAACGTAGATCTTAGTCAGTACAATGTGGTGGGAATTTTATCAAAAGATAACATGACGCCACAGGAAATCAAAAAATATGTCGACCAAATCTGACACCAGAACCCTTGCCTATGTGCTGCGTCGCACCAACTACGGCGAAGCTGATCGCATTTTGAATCTGCTGACACCTGAAGGCAAAATCTCGGCAATGGCGCGCGGTGTGCGCAAGGAAAAATCTAAGTTAGCAAGTAACATTGAAATGTTTTGTTTGATCGATCTTAACGTGCATGAAGGCAAAGGGAATTTAGCCGTAGTGACCTCGGCCAAAAGTTTGAAGTTTTACCAAAACATTATCACGGACTACGCTAGGCTTAATCTTGCTTCAATGATTTTGAAAAAAGCCAACGCCGCATCAGACGTCAACAGCAAAGAACTTTTTGATATTGTGGACCAAGCTTTGGCCGCCTTAAACGAAAAACAAAGTTTGGAACTTGTTGAAACTTGGTTTTGGTTTAACTATGCCAAAGTGAATGGCGAACAAATTAATTTGTATCGCGACACAGATGGCGAAAAATTAAAAGAAGACTGCAGATATTTTTGGGATGTTGCCGAATCGGCCTTGCGACCGGCAGAGAACGGCGAAATCGGCGCCAGCGAAATTAAACTAATGCGATTGATGCTGAGTTCTAAACTCGCGCTAGTTTCCCGTGTGCGTGACATCGGGCCGGTACTTGGCTCGATTTCTTATATTGCTAAAGCTTTGAATAAATTATGATATAATGCTTATTATAAAAGGAGTTATAAAATGCCTGACAATGGTAAAAAAAGTAGTAAAAAACTAATCATTATCGCCATAGCCGCAATCGTTGCCATCGCCGCCGCTGTTGTCGCTATTATTATGATTTTGAAACCAAAAACCTTAGACAAAGATTTCTTTGTATCTGACGACACCAAACTTGTCTACAACGTAAGCGCTGATATTTCTGGTGAACTATACGATTCAAGCGAAGTCTACATGGTTTACAACTACTCTGGCGATACTATCACTAAACTCACCACCTACTATGGTTATGTTGATGAAGCCGCCGCAAAAGCCGCACTCGACAAATATTCTACAATTTTCACTCCAAACGACGATATCGTAGAAGTCAAACTTGAAGGCCGCTACATCAGCCTTGTGGCTAAACCATATCTTTATGAAGGCACCACGGTTGAAAGCATCCGCACCATTATCGATTTCCAAACAAAAGGCGATAGCGGTGTAGTTGATTACGGCGAAGAAAACGTCATCGAAGACGCAGACGTCCGTATCCTCTGGGATTAACATCTTAAAAAGCCAGCCTAACAGGCTGGCTTTTTGTGCTATAATTTTTATATGAGTAAATTAGATGACATCGTAAGTTTGTGTAAGCGCCGCGGCTTTATTTTTCCAGGCTCAGACGTTTACGGCGGCATGGCCGGCACCTGGGACTTTGGTCCGCTTGGCGTCATGCTCAAAAATAATCTTGTAAACACTTGGTGGAGCCACTGGGTAGACCAGCGCGACGATATGTTTGGTATCGACGCCGCCATCATTATGAACCCAACCACGTGGGAAGCTTCTGGCCACACGGCCACCTTTGCTGATCCATTGATTGAATGTAACGAATGTCATTCCCGCTTCCGCGCCGACAAACTCGTCGACGGCTATTCCGAAAGCATCACGACCGAAGAATTCAAAGCCGTGAGTCCTGCTTGTCCAAACTGTGGCAAGACCAACTGGGGAAGCATCCGCAAATTTAATATGATGTTCTCTACTCACGTAGGCGCCGTGCTTCCTGAAGACGAATCCGGTAGCGAGTCCGACAAAGAACTTGCTCGCCGCTCCATCGCCTACCTCCGCCCAGAAACCGCGCAAGGCATTTTCACGAACTACAAAAACGTCGTCGACACTATTTACCCATCCGTACCATTTGGCCTTTGCCAATTTGGCAAATCATTTAGAAACGAAATTTCGCCACGCGACTATATTTTGCGCGACCGCGAATGCTCGCAATTTGAAATTGAATATTTTGTCCATCCAAATACTTGGGCCGAAAACTTTGAAACCATTCGCAAAGAATATTTGGATTTTCTTACGAACAAACTAGGTCTTAAAGCCGAGAACATTCATGAACTTGAAGTATCAGAAGAAGATCGCGCGTTTTATAGCAAACGCACAATTGACATTATGTACAACTATCCAAACGGCGAAGAAGAGTTGATGGGCATTGCTTATCGCACCGACTACGATCTTTCAAACGTCGCCAAAGCTTCTGGTAAAAACATGGAATATCGCGACAAAATCACTGGCGAAACCTTTGTGCCACACGTGATCGAGCCATCGATGGGTCTCGAGCGCGCTATCCTCGCTATTTTGTCTGAAGCCTACCACGAAGACGAAATGGACGGCGAAACTCGCGTCGTTTTGAAACTTCCTGAAAACCTAGCTCCATACAAATTCTGCGTCTCACCACTTCTTAAAAATAAACCAGAACTTATGGAAAAAGCTAAAAAAGTCTACGCCAAACTAAAAGCCAAGTATACTTTTGTGACTTGGGATGATTCTGGCAACATCGGCAAACGCTACCGCAAACAAGACGAAATCGGTACGCCAAAATGCGTCGTGATTGACTTTGACACATTAGAAGACGACACCGTCACCGTGCGCGACCGTGATACGGCAGAGCAAGTGCGTGTTAAAATCAGTGAGCTTTAATCTGGCTGCAGGTGCCCTTGGTTTGCCCGACTTATGAACTTGTAAAAAACACAGCAGTACGCGAAATTCGAAAAATAAAATGAACCATCCTTCGGATGGTTCTTATTTTTCTCATTCGGTACATGCTGTATTTTTTACGTTCATAAATCTGGTAAATGCAAACCAAGAGCTCCCGCAGCCAGATTAGGATCATTGATTTAAACGAGTATTTATGTTATAATAATTAAACCAATCTTGGTCAGTTATTTGTGGCCACGTAGTTTGAAAATTTGTTTTTGGAAGGAGAAGTATGTATGGAAAGAGCTTTGGCGATTTTTGGCAAGATGCATTTCAGCGATGTGGAAAGGAAACTCGTTAATGACCTAACATCTCATGGGCTTCGCAACTCAGAAATTCTGATGTTTGCGCGAACTTTCAAGAAAGACCTGGGAAGCTGGAAGTATTTCATCGGAATAATGATGAAAAATGGCGTACTGGCGCCGGAGTTTGATGTCAATAAGGTTGTGACGGAAGAAGGAGTTTGGAGTCTGATCAATACGCTCACCGATGTCCGACTCATCAAGAATTTTGGTGAAGCCACAAAGGAACTTGACTGGTTTCTTGTGAATTTTAGTGAGGATAGCGAGATTTGTCAGTACCGTGAGGACCTCAAGGGCCTGTGGCATTTTTTGCTTCGGAATAGCGTGAGATTCTTCCGTTACAAAAAGCCCGCCTTTGATGCGACGCGTTTTAACGAGCTCTATGACAAGTTTACCGGTATTTCCGAAGATACGAAACACGCAGTTAGAGCGTATCTGGAAAGCAAAATCAAAAATCCTGTGATTATAGGCACATTGTATGGGGATTTGTACGGCAGAGAAGTGTCAGACGAGAAAGACCGCGACAAAATGAAGAAAGAGGTGGCCAAATATGTAGATGATGTTCTCAAGATATTGCTGTCCGATCTAATCGATAACGGTACTTTCGGATGCAAATTCTGGGAAATGATCTAACTAACTCCGTCAAAAAACAAAGCCCCGCCAACATTTGTTGACGGGGTATTTTTTGTCTTACGGTTTAGAGTGCCTGCCTAGCCTTATTTGCTTGCGCGGTCTGACTCGTTCCAGCGTTTGATGGACTCTGCAATCACAGCTTTAGCTTCGTCAAGGCCAAAGAAGCCTTTAACCTCGGTAGAACCTGGTTTCTTCAAATCTTTGTAGTGGTTGAAGTGGAATTCAATTTGCTTCAAAGTTTGTTTTGGCAAATCTTCCAAGGTCTCATAGCAGTCGCCGTTGTTGCGGTCGTCTTCTGGGACGCAAATGATTTTGTCATCAACTTCACCGCCGTCGACAAATTTCATCACGCCAAGGATTTTGGCTTTCATCCAGATGCCGGTAGTAAGTGGTTGGTCGGTGATCATGAGAACGTCGAGCTCGTCGCCGTCTTCATCGATGGTTTGTGGAATAAAACCGTAGTTGCATGGTTTGGCAAAAGCCACTGGCTCAACACGATCTAGCATGAAGCAAGCGTGCTCGCGGTCCCACTCAATTTTGTGGTTAGAACCGGTTGGGATCTCAATCACAACATTGAGTTCACCATTTTCGTAATCCCCAGGGGTCAAAACTTTATTAAAGTCTGCCATAATATCTCCTTATTTGATTTTCTAATTATATCACACATTGCAAATCTAAAATGCTTGCAAAAACGTGAAATATATGTATTAATATAAATATATATGAGTAAAAACAGTAAAGTTACAACTCGGACCCTGCATTATTATTGGCAGGAAATCAAAAAGTACAAGTGGTTGTCACTCGGCTTCTTCATTTTGTCGCCTCTAGTAATTTTCGTCCGCAATGTCCTGAGTGTGTTTGTTTTTGCTGACATTATCGACAAAGTTTCGAGCGGCCTCACCAAAGAGCAAATCTTTACAATCGTCTTGCCAGAAGTTTTGATTTATCTTGCAATCGCTGTGGTTAATAGCTTGCTGTTTGAAAAGTTGCGCCTTTATTGTTGCTGGAAGATGGAGCTTCTCTCTATGCGCGACCTCGACAATATGGCCTTCAATACGATTTGTGCGCAGTCGATGCAATTCCACAACGACCGCTTCTCTGGCTCGCTGGTTTCCCAAACCAACAAATTCACTGGCTCGTTTGAAAGATTTATGGACGTGGTAATCTGGGACTTGTTGCCAATTCTTACTTACGTAATCTGTGTTACGGTGATTTTGTGGCAACGCACGCCGCTCTTCACGTTGATTATCTTGGCTGTGGTCGCAATTTACACACTGTTCTCGGCCCTGTCGTTTAAGAAAATCGCCGACTACAGCGAAGACGAGGCTGCCGCTACCGCTAAGAAAACCGGCCAACTCGCCGACTCGGTATCTAACATCACCTCTGTTAAATCCTACGCCAAAGAAAAATACGAGCAGCACCGCTACAACCGCTTCCAAAACGGCTGGCTTGGCGTGTCATACAAACTAATGCACGCCACTATCAAGCGCGACCTCCTCTTTAGTATCTCTATCATGGGCCTCACCGCCGCCATGCTTTTCTTCCTGATGACCGGCACGATTTGGTTCGGTCTTTCAATCTCGACCCTCGTCCTCATCGTCACCTATTCCGAAACCTTGCTCGGCGATCTCTACGACATCACTCATATCTTTAAAAATATCAACCGCAGCCTCGGCGACGCGCGCGAAATGACTCGCATCCTCGATATGGCCGACGAAGTTGTTGATGCTAATAATGCTAAAAAACTCGAAGTCACGAAGAGCGAAATCGTGTTTGATAACATCACCTTCCGCCACCACGAAGCCAAGGAAAAAATCTTCAAGGATTTCTCGCTCACCATTAAGCCAGGCGAACGCATCGGCCTCGTGGGTGTTTCTGGCTCCGGTAAAACCACTTTAACTCGCCTACTTCTTCGTTTTGCCGATGTAGATGCTGGCAAGATTTTGATTGACGGCCAAGACATCAAGACTGTCACCCAGAATTCCTTGCGCGAAAACATCGCTTACGTGCCGCAGGAAACTGCGCTCTTTCACCGCAGCATCGCCGAAAATATTGCCTATGCTAAGCCAGAAATCGACGAAAAGGAAATCATCCGCGCTGCGAAACTCGCGAACGTGGATGGCTTCATCAAAGATTTGCCAAACGGCTACGAAACCCTGGTTGGCGAACGCGGTATCAAGCTTTCTGGCGGCCAGCGCCAGCGCATCGCTATCGCCCGCGCCATCTTGAAAGACGCTCCAATCCTAGTTCTCGACGAGGCCACCTCCGCCCTCGACTCCGAATCCGAGGCCCTGATCCAAGAGGCTCTTAATAATCTTATGAGAAACCGCACTGCTATCGTGATTGCTCACCGCCTCTCGACCGTCGCCAACCTCGATCGTATCGTGGTGCTAAAAGATGGCAAGATTATTGAGGAAGGCTCCCACAAAGAACTCCTCAAAAAGAAGGGCGACTATTACAAACTCTGGTCTCGCCAAAGCGGCGCCTTTATCGAAGAGAGCTAACCACTCTTCTAATAGAAAAAGCTATTGACTTTTTTGCAAAAGTGTGCTATAATAAATACATAATCTAATCCGAGGGAGGAGCGATTAACCGCCACAATGTTCGGATTGGAATCCGAACTTTAAATAAATACGAAACAAGAAAAACCGACAAAAAAATAAAAGGGGGATTGTTTTATGAAAACAATTAAAATAAGTCCGTTTCGGGCTGGTTTTGACTACGAGAGAGTTGGCCTCACTAAGGAGTTTTTCGATGGTTATGTCGAAAGACGCTTGTCAACTGAGCAGAAGCTGCAGCGTTCTAGTATGCGCAGCTATGACTACATTGACGCGGAGCTTATTCCTGATCCGCAGGCTGTGTTCTTGGGCAAGTGCCGCAAGCTTAGTGCTCTGGTTGATAGGGGGTACATAGATGATCCAGACAAAGTCTGGCAGGCGATGCAGGAAGCGGGTTATGTCCGTCCTGACTTCGACTGGGAGCAAGCAGTAGGCTCCATCACGAAGGCAATTGCGCCCAACTTCCGTTGGGCCTACGCCGTACTCTCCAAACAGCACACTTACGATTGCGGTCCAGTGGACTCGTTTATCGATAAGAACTACGAGCGCCTGAAAGAAACCGTAGAGGTTAATCAGGATGTCTTGAGTGCTGAGATCGCCAAGCTGTTGCCGCCGGCTCAGGCGGCGATGCTTGGATGGATCAGAGAGTCTGGAGCCAGCTACAATCTTAATGGAGTCCTCGAAAGATATGCTCTTATGGAACTTGAAGAGTATGTCAACGAAGACGGGCAGTCAAACAACTGCAACAAGATTGTGTACGAGCTTTCGGAACAGGAGCGTCAGGTTCTGGGAGCTTTGTACTGGAATTTATTCCAGTTGGTTCAGCGGACCGAGTTCCAGAGGATTCTGGAGCGGGCGGTTTCGTAGAAAATTCCCCCTGCAACGTCAAGTTGCAGGGGATTTTTCATCCCCCAAAACCGTTTCGTTTGGAAAAACTATTTGCCGCATAAAAAACGAAAAGATTTTTGGTGTGGTGTTTAGAAAGATTACGAATAGTATTTTTTAAAGACTAAAAGAAACTACGTATAAAACAAAATAGTAATACTGACTAAATTTGTAATATAGAAGATGTCTTTAAAAAATACTAATTGTAATCTTACGAAAGAGTAGATTTAAAAATCTTTTCGTCTTTTATGCTGTCTGGCAAATAGTTTTTATCCAAATGGAATCCAGATTCCCACTTTTGTCCTTCGCCAAAACCAAGTTCTTTCATAAGTTTCGTAGGCGCATTCCTTAGCCACGTTGGCACCGGCTCGCCCATCGTTCTTTTTGCGAGGCCTAACGCCGCAAACCAAGCATCAGCCGAGTCGCGGTTTTTCTTAGATTTAGATAAAGCAATACAAGTGTGCGCCAAAATCAAACCAGATTCCGGCATGCCCACGCGTTCCACCGCCTGGAAACAAGCTGTGGCAAGGCTAAGAGCTCCGTTTCCGGCCAGGCCAATATCCTCAGAAGCAAAAATCACCATGCGCCGCGCGATGAACTTTGGATCCTCGCCGGCCTGCACCATGCGCGCCAAATAATAAAGCGCCGCGTCGGTATCGGAACCACGCATCGATTTAATAAACGCCGAAATCGTGTCGTAATGATTGTCGCCTTTTTTGTCGTAGCCCGGCACTTTACGGCCGGCAGCCTCAATCGCGGTTTTTACATCAACGTGGCTCGCAAGCGACAAGGCTAGTTCCAAATCGCCCAGTGCCGAGCGCGCATCGCCGCCAGAAAGTTCGGCAATATAATCAATTGCGGCTTCGGTAATTTTTGGCCCGCCAGCGTTGGTTAATTTTTTCACAATCTTCACGCCTTCGGCCTTAGTCGCGCGTTCGAGCACGGTTACAATCGCAGGCTTGCTGAGCGGGGAAACTACTACTACGCGTGAGCGAGAAAGTAACGGCGAAATCACTTCAAACGAAGGATTTTCAGTCGTTGCACCAATTAGAATAATTAAACCAGATTCTACGTGCGGCAAAAATGCGTCTTGTTGCGCCTTATTAAAACGGTGAATTTCATCCACAAACAGCACGGTGCGAGTTTTTAAATTCCAGTTTACTTTGGCTCGCTCCACCACAGCTTCAACATCCTTTTTGCCGGAAGTCACGGCGGAAATTTCGATAAAGTCAGCCTTAAATTCGTGTGCCAAAATCCTAGCTAAAGTAGTTTTACCGGTGCCCGGAGGGCCCCACAAAATCAAATTCACCGGCTCGCCACGGCGCACAATCTCGGTCAAAATTTTACCTTCGCCGATAATTTCTTCTTGCCCCACCACTTCGGACAATTTCGTTGGGCGCATCCGCTCCGCCAGGGGAACTCTATTCATAAAATCATTATAACATTTTTATATTTTTGTCGGAGCCATATGTTATAATGAGCTTATGGCAAATAAAGGCATACACGTGGCTAATTCATGCTATAATAAGCTTATGATAAAGAAAAATGCCGGAGGTGTTTTGTTGGCGACTCTATTGTTGTCGTTTGCATTTTTCTCGCTTAACACCTTTGCGGCTCAAGGTACTCTCGTTGGTGGCGAAGTTAACGTGGTCGCCGGCGTAGAACCTGTACTCCGCATTAGCTTGCCGAATAATATTACGATCAAAATTGACCCGGGCAGTAAAGATCCTTATACTGTGCCAGTAAAGCTCAATATTTACACTAACAACCCGGATGGTTATTTCTCATCAATTACCACTAATAAAAACCGCGCTAACGCCGAAGACACTAGTGCGACTTCCCTTATCCATAAGGATAACAGCGATTATAAGATTGACCCGCTTGCAGCCAGCACGACTTTTGATGGTTTTCCGGCTGGTTATTGGGGATATTCTGTGGATGGCGGCAAAACATTTAGCAGCGTTCCGGCCGCCAATGATACTCCTGCCGAAACCAATACTGATGCAGGTTTATACTTTGGTGTTAAGGTTCCAGAATTTCAGGCCTCTGGTATGTATTCAAACACTATCGTAGTTGCTGCCGTTACTCGTCACGTACTATCGCAAGATGAGCTCTTTGACGGTATTCAATATATGCAAGACATGACTCAGCAAATCTGTGAAACCGAAAACGCCGGCATGGCCAAACAACTCACTGATCGCCGCGATGGCAAACGCTATTGGGTCACCAAGATGCGCGACAACAACTGCTGGATGACGCAAAACCTCGATTTCGAACTCTCGTCTGAAGGCACTACCTTGACCCCTTCCGATTCAAACGTATTTGCCACAAAAACTATCTATAAAGAAGACGCCCGTGGCGGCAACGATATCTTTTATATGGATGGTGGTGATTACTACGTTCCAAACGGTGATGGCTACGACGACAACGGCAACCCAACTTCAACCGCCGAGCTCACATCAGACTCTCTTGACTGGCATTACCATGTAGGCTCAATTTACTCTTGGCCAGCCGCTACTGCCGGTTCTGGTACAAGTGACGTCTATATTGGCGAAGCTGATGAGTCTATCTGTCCTAAGGGTTGGCGATTGCCTATTGGTACAGGCAGGGTTCTTCAAAACAGGAATTATTCATTCTTTAAGCTGTTTACTTCCCAGCCAGAAGCTTTAAGCACTTCGGACAGTGACCTAGGTGGATTTTATATTAAGAGCGTAGGTGTCGCTCCGTTTTACTTTATGGACGCTCGTAACATCTATGAAGATGTGAATTACGACGTGATGCCATTTCTACCTGAATCATACTGGGTCGGTGACTTTATGGCCTACAGAAGAAATACGAGCTACCTCTTTTCATATTGGACATCTACCGCATTACCGCAAGGATATAATATAAGCGATAGTTATCAAGGCATGGGATGGTCTGAATACACTAATCAGAACGCAATGTCGTATCTTGCAAACGAAACTCGCTCCTACAATACAGGCATCTTAAGTGCAGGCTCAAATGAATCGCAGAGTCATCGTAATTTTGGCGCTTTAGTTCGCTGCGTGTCGGCCAAGAAAGATCTGTACTCAATCTCTACTATGCAGGAAATGACTCAGGAGATTGTGTCGAATACAGACACGGAAGCCGCAAAGCAGCTTATCGACGTTCGTGACGGAAAAAAATATTGGGTAACTAAGGAAAACGACGGGAATATCTGGATGACACAGAACCTTGATTTTGCACTCTCAACGTCTGGAACACAACTGAATCCGGAAACGTCGAATGTTACCGAGACAAAAACAATTACAGCCGAGCCAAGCTTTGGCAATGACAAAAACGGCATTTACTATTTAGATGAGGGAGATATGTACTATTATTACGGAAATTCATCTTGGGGGAACTATGATATGAGCAATTCCGGCAATAGCCTCGAATACTTTGACGGTAAGCAATCTGATGCTGGCCATGGTAGAGTTGGTGATTTTTATTCCTGGAATGCCGCCACCGCTGGATCGGGTGCTCGGGTGGAGAACGAAGGCGATAATGCTAAGGAATCAATCTGTCCTAAAGGATGGCAACTACCAACCAATGGCGGCCAAAATGATATGGCTAATGCTAGTTATGACAACCTAATTAAGCAGTTCGCTGCCATGGATGATAGGACAAAACAGCAAAACTATTACGAGGCCTATTATTACAATTCGCAGTTGCCGGTATCTAATCCTCCACTATATCTTCACTATACAGGAGAAGTTAATGAACTCGGCGAAATCTCGGATAGTGGATCTCTAAGTGCATTCTGGTCATCAAGACTTAAGAGCAGGGGGCAGACCGAAGATTATGCGTATCAGCTCAGATTAACTGGCCAGCCATCCGTTATCTATTCGCCGTCCGACAACAACATCAGAAAAAGTACTTATGGCGCTAAAGTTCGTTGTGTGGCTGCCGGATCGAGGAAATATAGCTTGTCCTATAATGCCAATGGCGGCATGAACGCGCCATCTATTGAATACGGTCTATCTATTGACGGCGCCTATACTTTTACAATAAGTAATAACGTTCCGATTCGTGCCGGGCTACAATTTAGAGGTTGGTCAACCAATCCGGATGCAATGAATGGTGAGTATCAGCCTGGTAGCAATGCAACATTCTCGCATGGTACAACTATTCTATATGCGATTTGGGGGCCGAAGCTGACTATTACCTTTGACGCTAACGGCGGCAGCGGGTTAATGGAAAGCCAAACCATTGAATCTGGTACGGCAAAAACGCTAAGGAAAAACACCTATCGCAGAACTGGTGGTTATAGATTCATTGGCTGGTCAATTAATAGAAATGCAGAGACAGCAGAATACCCTAACAGTGGTATGTATTCTGTGCCAGTAATTGAACATGATACTACGATTACTCTATATGCTATTTGGGAGCACCTCGACCAAGATCCTATGCAGGGCTTTGATTGCTCGACGCTTGCCTCTGGCAGCACGATGGAACTAATCGATACGCGCGACAACTCGATATATACTGTAGCAAAACTTGCGGATGGCAAATGCTGGATGACTGAAAATATGCGTCTAGACTTCTCTGCCCTAGAAGAGGATATTTCCGCTGAAAATACCAATAACCCAACCAATGCCTTTATGAGTGCTGCCAATACTCGCCCAAATAGTTCTTCTTCATGGTGCACCGGCTGGGATGCATCCTGTCTTGATCAGGTAACCTATAATAGTGATAATCTAAACAATATTTCGGATATTAAGTATGGTATATATTACAACTGGTATACCGCAACTGCTGGCAATGGCACATCTAACACGACATATGGTTCAATTTCTGGCGATCTGTGTCCGGCCGGTTGGCACATAACGACTGGTGGTTATAATGATTCAGGGGATTTTGCAACATTAAACAATATACTTAATGGTGGTGATACGGGCGAGGCAGCTAGTGTGAACCTGAGATCATCGCCAAACAACTTTACCTTGTCTGGGTACTATTATGATACATCGGTACGTGATAGGGGTGAATATGGATACCTCTGGACGTCCACCCCGGATGGTTCAGGATATGCTTATCACATATACTTAAGTAACACCTATCTCTCGACGGGATCTTGGGACGCCAACAAGTATTACGGTTACCCAATCCGTTGTCTCAAAAATTAACCATAAAAATTATTAAAAATACTTGCACAATTTTTATGGTTTTGTGGTATATTTAAAGTAATAATAATTAAAGGAGTTACGCAATGGACTTCAGTAGTCTATTAAACGAAGCAGTCAAAGCTAGCGGCGTCAGCACTTTTAACGCTGCCCAAAGCTGGCAAATCTGCACAATCATTATTAGCGCACTTGGTGCACTTGCACTATTTGCATTCTTTACCTACTTCAAAAAAGGTGCTGAAAAGCGCAAAATTGGTGAAGATCTTAAAAACTTCTTCCTCTTCAAAGGCAACTGGGCAGAAGATCTAGCTAGACTCGTATTCTACTACGTTTCTATCAGCTATGCTATGAACGCCCTTCAAACCCTCACCACCGGTGGTGATCCATGGGGCTTCTTCGAAGGTGTCTTCTACTTGGTATTCATCCGCTTTGTCTACGAAGCTGCTGTTACCATCATCCGCTTCTGCAAAGGCGAAAAGAAATAATAGCCAATTTAAAATCCCCCGGTTCTCCGGGGGATTTTTTGTGCGCCAAGATAAACTGATGGTATAATAAAGGTATGAACGTGGAGGTCACAGTCAAACCCGGTTCAAAGAAAGGCCCGCTAGTAGAAAAAACTGGCGACGGCCTAACCGTATATTTACGCGAAAAACCACATGATGGCGAGGCCAACGCGGCACTCATCAAAATGCTCGCCGAGTATTTTGACGTAGCCAAAACCAGCATCGTCATTAAGTCCGGGCCAAAAAGCCACAAAAAATTAATTCAAATAGGGTGAGAGATAGGAGCTTTGTGCGGGAAATCAAAATTGGGCAAACCTACCGGCACTTCAAGAACAAGGATTACATCGTGCTAGATGTTGTCAAAGACAGCGACGACAAAAAGGACCTAGTAATCTACGAAGCGCTTTACGGTGAGCACCTGAAGTGGGCGCGTCCTTTAAAAGAATTTTTATCGCGGGTGGACAAAAAGAAACATCCCGAAGCCACGCAAAAATATCGCTTCGAGGAAATCGACCTTGCTGCAGCAAGCAGCGCTAAACCAACTAATAACCAGGAGAAAACTATGCTATCACCAGCCGAAATCGCTGAGTCCGCCGTTACGATCGGCGAAGGGAAGGGCAAACTAAAAGCCATCAAAATGCTACTGCTCGGCATGTTCGCCGGCGCCTTTATCGCGCTTGCTGGCGTAGGTGCCACGTTTGGCAATACTTATGTTGGTAAACTCGCCGGAGCTTGTATTTTCCCAGCCGGCCTCGCTATGGTCGTAATCGCCGGAAGTGAACTATTTACCGGCAACAACTTAATGATTACCGCGCTGTTTTCTAAGAAGATCGGTCTAAAAGAACTCTTAAAAAACTGGGGATTAGTATTTCTCGGCAACTTCATCGGTTCAGTTTTGATCGCTTTGATGGTGGTATTTTCTGGTGCATTCGACAACGTTGCTGGTACCGTAGTAGACACCGCATTCAACAAAGTTAACTTTGATTTTCTCCAAGCGTTCCTACGTGGCGTGCTTTGCAATTTCCTAGTATGTATTGCGGTTTGGATGTCATTTGGCGCCAAAACCATTGGTGGCAAAATCGCTGCAGTGTTTTTCCCGGTGATGCTATTCGTACTTTGCGGATTCGAACACTCGGTCGCCAACATGTTCTACATTCCAGCCGGCATCTTTGAAGCTGCCAAAAATGGCGTCACAATTGAAGGCTTGAACTTTGGCACGATGCTAGTTAATAACTTGTTGCCAGTTACCCTCGGCAATATCGTCGGTGGCGCTGGCCTGGTTGGCTG
The DNA here is from genome assembly GCA_024699125.1 of Candidatus Saccharimonadota bacterium. Taxonomy (GTDB): domain Bacteria; phylum Patescibacteriota; class Saccharimonadia; order Saccharimonadales; family Saccharimonadaceae; genus Nanosyncoccus. Next base: position 29,020 of record JAILQE010000003.1, on the reverse strand, counting down.
TGGCTACTATTTGGTTTATCTTAAAAAAGCCAAAGAAAAAACCGTGAAAAGGGGTATCGAAATGGAAGTGTCCCTCAAGGTCAGTAAAAAACCGGCTAAGAAAACTGTTGCGAAAAAAGTTGCTACAAAGAAAGTTGCGACTAAAAAAGTTGTAGCCAAAAAACCAGCTGCAAAAAAGACGGCTGCAAAAAAACCAATAGTAAAGAAAGCCGTTGCTAAGAAAACTAAAAAATAAAACCACGATAACCCCCGGAAGGGGGTTATTTTTTTTGGGTGAGGACGCTCACGCTACGCGTTCGCTATCTCACCAATTTTCTCAGAAAACAAAAAACGAGAGCAAGCTCTCTTTTTTGTCTTCGTTCGAAAATTGGTGAGTCGGGAGGGGCTCGAACCCTCGACACCGGGCTTAAAAGGCCCGTGCTCTAACCAGCTGAGCTACCGACCCATATGGTTTGTCTGAGATATTATATCACAATTTTTTAAAAATAAAATATCTGGTGGGCGATACAGGAGTCGAACCTGTGACCTCATCTACGTCAAAGATGCGCTCTAGCCAACTGAGCTAACCGCCCGCTCCAAATATTATATCACAAAAATTGAAATTTTACTAAATTTAATCTAAATCAATGGTTACGGTTAGGGCGCAGTGGTCAGAAACCGGCGCGTTAATCACCTCAAAATCATGATATTTGAGGCCTGGAGTCACGAGAATATGGTCGCAGGCGACATCTTTTTTGAAACGGATGTTGCGAAGAGTGGTTTTAACATTGTTAATGGCGGTAAGGTCGGTAAGAAAATCTAGCTCGCGCATAGCTGGAGCTTCGGCGGTGACGTTCAAGTCGCCACACATTACCACTGGGCCTGGCTCGTTTTTAATCATGTCTGCCACGCGGCGCATACATTCTACCGAGGTCTCGTCGCCGAGCGGGTCTTTTAGCCAGTAACCGTGATAGTTTAAAATCGTGAGGCCGTTTTCGAGAGTAATTTTTTGAGCTGGCGAGCGGTGATACGAGATAACATCACGGAAGTTCTCGGGACTGTCGGCGATGCGATAATCTTTGACAAGTTGTATTTCTTCAATATTTTTAAACGGAATCTTGCTGAGTACCACGTTGCCGCGCTCGACCCTGGTGCTACCATCTAGCACCTGAATACCATACATTGAAACGCGGGTTTCGTAAACGAAGCCGCCAGCGGCCTTGATTTTGTCTACGCTGTCCATAAAAAGATCAACAAAACCAATGTCGTTTTCGCTCCAAACCGCCTCCTGCAAACAGACGACGTCATAATTGCCGTCGGCGATAAATTTACTGAGGCCGTCTTTGATGCGGCCGCTCCAGGCGTTGAGTTGTAAGATTTTGATACTGCCCATAAGCATATTTTAGCATAGATTCGTTCTTTAAAATGGAGCCCAGGCGGATGCCTGGGCTTTATTTTTTCGCTTCGGATATTTATCGCAAGCTATGATATAATAAGCGTAAGAATAACCGAAAGGAAAAAATGAAACAAAATGAAAACGCCGGTACGCCAGTGGCGCCCGTGGCAGAAAATACCAAACAAAAATGCGGCAAAGGAGCCAAAATTGTTGCAGCAATTGCCTGCATTGCGGCGATTTGTGGCATTGGGTTTGGTGTGTATAGCTTGATGCAAGTTTCCAACAAAGATAGCCAAATTGCCAATCTAAAAACTCAGATCAAAAAACTCGAAACGGTTGAAATGGAACCAGCCGTCTTGAAACCAGAAACCGATAATTGTGAAGCCAACAAAGAGCCAGTTACCATAGAGACTGATACCGACATAAGCGACGACGGCAAGTCTTTTTCTGCTAACGTCCTAACGAGCATCAAAAATCTGGGCGGTTCGACCTATGGCTTTAAATCGAGTAGGTTCGGAGAAGGCACGGTTTACGCATATATCAATAGCGACGGCGACTTGATTTTGGAGAAAGACAAAAAATACACGGTAGCATCAAATGTTATCTTTGCGGACTTTCTCTGGGAAGGGAATGGCGGCGCTCCTTCGCTTTACTTCGTGAAAGACGATGGCACGGTCGGAGCTGTTAAGGGAGTAACTTACGACACCGAGAGTCCTGTCTCAGAAAACATTGCTACAACTTCAAAAGCGGTGCTCGTGAGAAATGTCACGACCGAGAGCGGCCACAAAGTTGTTATCGTAGATGTTGACGGCAACTTGGTAGATTTGTAATTTGCAATGAAAACACCCGTGGCTGAACATGGGTGTTTTTTTGTGGCTCCGGGACGCTCACTGCGTTCGCTAGCCGTCGCCACTACTTTTACTTCGCAAAAGTGTGGCTCCGGGAGCCTCGCTCCGCTCGGCTTCCGTCGCCACGTAAGAAAATAAAAAAAGACCCTCTGGGTCGTTTTTTTTATTTTCTTGGTGGCTCCGGTCGGACTTGAACCAACGACACAAGGCTCTTCAGGCCTCTGCTCTACCAACTGAGCTACAGAGCCACTTTAACAGTGTAGTCCTATTATAACACAGTTTTTAAGTGTGGTATAATTAATCTATGAAAAAAATTAATACTTCTCCAATTTCTGGTGCGCTTGAGCTTTTGCCAGCCGAGCAAGCCGTTTTTACCAACCTTAAAAACAAAATTGCCGAAGTATACCATCGCCACGGCTTCCTCAAAATTGAGACTCCTGTGATCGACCGCACCGAGATTTTGTTTGCCAAAGCCGGCGGCGACACTGAGAAACAAGTCTACAAAGTTGTAAAAACCGCCGAGGCTGCCGATGAGGCAGACCAAGCTCTGCGCTTTGATCACACCGTGCCTCTAGCCCGCTACGTGGTCGAGCACGAAAGCGATCTAGTCTTCCCATTTAAAGCTACGCAAATCGGCCGCAACTTCCGTGGCGAGCGTGCGCAAAAGGGCCGCTACCGCGAGTTTTATCAGTGCGATATCGATATTATTGGCCGCAACCAGCTATCTTTAGCCTACGATGCCGAGATAATTTCTACCTTGCTCGACGCTTATAAGAGCTTCCTTACCGCCAAGGTGGTGGCTCGCACCAGCAACCGCAAAATTTTGAACGGTTTGCTCGAGTTTCTCGGTCTCTCCCACATTTCAAAAGAGATTTTTGACGTAGTAGACCACGCCGAGAAGGTGCCAGCAGAAGCTAGCCGCGAGGCTTTGCAGAAACTTGGCATCAACGATGAGGCAATCGCTGTAATCCTCAGCTTTATCGAAATTCATGGCCCACGCGAAGCCGTGATTCCAGCCCTTCGTGATCTTGATATTATGAACGAAACCTTCTCGCTTGGCGTTAACGAGCTTGATACTACTCTTGGTCTCGTGGCTGCACAAGGCTTTGGTGATAATATCGAAGGCGACATGAAGATTGTCCGCGGGCTCGACTATTATACTGGTACTGTATTTGAATTCTGTCTTCCTGATTACAAAGGCATCGGCTCGGTGGGTGGCGGTGGCCGCTACGAAAACCTGGCCAGCAACTTTACCGACCAAACCTTCCCGGGTGTGGGCGGTTCGATTGGACTAACCAGGCTATATTATGTTCTAACTGAAAATAATTTGATAAAAAGTCAAGACGGGGAATTGATCGATTACTGTTTGATTCCTATCTCTGAAAACGAATATACCTTTGCTGCCGACCTCGCCGCGAAACTCCGCGAAAAAGGTCAAACCGTGGATATCATCTTTAGCGACAAAAAGCTCGGCGACAAGATGACTTACGCCGCTAAACTTGCCAAAAACGGCGTCGTAATCGGCGGTGACGAAGTCGCCTCCGGTAACCTCACGGTGAAGAATTTTGCCACCGGCGAAGTTGCCCCACTTAATATTTAGTATGCGAAATCCTACCTTATCTCAACATTTCTTGCGCTCGCCTAGACTGGCTTTGATTTTGATCGGCCACTCTAACCTTAAAAAGCGCGACCTCGTGATCGAGATTGGTGCCGGCTCGGGTGTGATAACAAGCGCACTTTCGGCGCGCGTTCGCCAGGTGATTGCCGTGGAGCCAGACCACGCCACCGCTATGAAACTGCGCGAAAATCTGGCCAAGCGAAACATCGAAAACGTCCAGGTGGTAGAGAAAGATTTTCTTGAAATGGAGCTACCAAGCGAGCCGTATAAGGCCTTCAGTAACCCACCATTTCATCTTAGCTCCGCTATCGTGCACAAGTTGATCGAAGCCGATAATCCGCCAGAATCGTTTTATTTAATTCTGCAAAAACAATTTGCCCTGAAACTTCTTAACACCGAGCGCCATTATACCTCGCAGCTGGGGCTAAAACTAATCCAAAGTTACCAAACCAAAATCCGGTTGCCTCTAAAGCCAACCGACTTCACCCCGCCACCAGCGGTGCCAACCGTACTCTTTGAAGCTAAAAAAATCGCCGAATAAAACGGCGATTTTTGCTTCTAGATTATTAGCTCTCGAGCCCAGCTTCGAAGTAATATAGCACGTAGTCCCAGCCCCAAGAGAGGTCGAAACCAGAGGTGGCGAATTCGTTAAACTTGAAATATGGCATGCCGCCGTTGACCATTTTGGCGGTCTTTTCGGTGTTTTTCTTGACTTCGTCGAGAGTCTCGTCGTCGCGCACGCATTTTTCGAAGCTCTCGCCAAGACCAACTTGTTTGCCGATATTAATCCAGTAATCTTTGCCAAGGGCCCGCATGCTTTCGGCGGCGCTTTTACCGCTGCCAACGAAGTAATCGTTCCAAACTGTGGTAATCGCGAGATTGTAGTAGTCCCAGAATTTGCCTTCGTTTTTGGCGCAGTAGGTGGCTTCGGCCGAGTAGCGCGAGTTAATTGGACGCGTTTCGCCGTATTCATAGAGGAATTCGCTCATCCGAACTTCAAGTAAAATGTCTTTTTCTTCAATGTACTTCTTGAATTCTTCTTCGTTTTCGACGATGGCGTTTTCGAAGGCCACGCAATATGGACAGACCAAATCAGAATAGATGATGAAGTGGTTTTTAGCCTCGAGGTTACCAACGGTCATGGCCTCGTCCCAGACCTTACTACTAGTTGATGGTTTTACCATGCTATTGGCGATCGCCGCGCCGAGCACAATTACGACAGCCACAAGAGCAACAATTCTAAGCGCTTTTCTCACGAGCCTCCTTCTTCTGTAAATATTTTTCATTCACAATTATAACATAGGTTTCCTCACCGATGCGGCGAAGTGAGAGAATCGCGACGATGATAGCGATCCAGGTAACGAGCTGTGAAACCACGCCGGTAACGGCGAAGCCGCTGGTAGAGAAGAGGGTACCGAGCAGTGGAGTAAGCAAAGTTGTACCACAAGTTGGGCAGCCAGCCCCGAGAGCGATCAACCCAGCCACGATGCCGGCCTTCTCGACATTAGCCGAGTTGGAGGATTTCTCACTCTGCTTTTTCTTCCATAAAAGCACCACGAGGCCGATCAAAATACCTTGCAAAATTGCGATCAAGAATACAAAAAGCCAATCTAGAAACGGCTGCTTGTAGCCAAACACGCCAAGAAACGCGTCGCCGATAATCTGCATATTGGCAGGGAAGCCGAGCGCGCCCATCAGCTGGAACTTCGAAAAACCGCCGCTAAGTAAATTCATCAAAGTGCCAAAAAAGAGAAAGGCAATAATAAAGCTAATTACAAAGCGTTTTTCGTGAAACGCTAAAAGAATTCCTTTACCAGCCAAAGGAAAACCATCCAGCCACTTAGCTATGTTCGGTTTTTTCATATACCTCCACGTTTATGTTTTTATTTTAGCACAAGTTTTGTGATGATTCTATCTTTTTATTATATCACAAAAAGCATAAAAAGTAAAGAGTTTCAGCCCCTCCACCCCTGTAAAATAAGCATAAGTTATAACATAAAAAATCTTAAAATCAATGTTGACAGATATTATGCCTATGCTAAAATGGAAGTAGATTTGAACCGAACCAAACGTTGAGAGCGGCTCAAGTCTGAGGGTGGAGAGTGTAGACTTATTTTGGTAAACCGCCTAGAAATTCTATTTAAACTAAGTTATAATTCCATATAGTATGAGACTTTCTAGAAGATTTGATACTGTTCTCGCTATATGCACTGTGATATCCGTTATGGCGGCCGTGGCTGCCTTTACTCATTTTCAGCTCAGCAAGGTTTTTGCTAACGCCGCCGAAGATGAGCCGCAAACGGTTAGCAGTGCTCACTTTGTGACTTTTTACGATGAAGATTCTAAATTAACTGTTAAAACCACCGCGCACACCGTGCGTGAAGCTCTTGAACGCGCCAAAATTCTCATTAACGACGCCGACCACGTTGAGCCAGCTCTTGATACCGAGATCGATGCCAATAATTTTTACATCAATATTTATCGGGCCTACCCGGTTATTTTGATCGACGGCATCGCCAAAACCTACGCCATGACCTCTAGCCACGATGCCAAAAGCATCATGGTGGGTGCCGGCATCACCGTTTACGACGGCGACGAAATCGAGCTCGTACCAAACACTTCCTTCCTCGAATCTGGCATTGCCACCACTTACAAAATTAACCGCAACGGCGGCCAGGTAGTCACCATTGAAGAAGAAATCCCATACACCGAAAAGAAAGTTAAAGATTACAATATCCCGGTTGGTACCACTGACGTGCGCCAGCTTGGCGAAGTAGGCCGCGTAGATAAGGTCTACAAAGTTCTCTCGGTGGATGGCGTCGAGATCTCCCGTATACTTCTAAATGAAAACGTCATCAAAGAGCCGGTTGAACGTATCGTGGCCGTGGGCGCTAGCGCAATCCAGCGCCACCCACTCACCGCTGTGATGGGCCGCAATGTTTACACTGTTACCAAACCTGATGGCACCAAAATCGAGCGCCAAGAAACCTTCTACGACCTGCCGATGCGCGGCGTGATGGGCTTCTGCGGCGGCGGCACTTACCACGTGCGCGAAGATGGCGTCAAAGTCGACCAAGACGGCTATATCTTAGTGGCTGCCGATCTTAACCGTTACCCACGCTGTTCAATTGTTGAAACCAGCCTCGGCCAGGGTAAAGTCTACGATACTGGCACCTTTGCCCTCACAAACCCAGAACAATTCGACATCGCCACCGACTGGACTAACAGAAACGGAATTTAAATGCTCAAAAACAACAAATCTCTCGGCCAGCACTGGCTAAAAAACCGTGAAATTTTAAATGAAATTGCTGCCTTTGCCAAGGGCAAATCCGAGACTTGTCTTGAAATCGGCCCGGGCCTTGGCACCCTCACAAGCTCACTCTTAAAACAATTCGAAAAAGTCGTGGCCGTAGAATTTGACGAGAATCTTGCGAACAATTTACCGAAATCTTTCCCAGGCAAAAATCTCGAAGTTATTAATGCTGACTTTCTTAAATTCGACCTATCTAAAATGCCACAACCTTACGCGGTGGCCGGCAATATTCCGTATTACATCACTAGTCCGATTATCGAAAAACTCTTAACTGCCGAAAATCGCCCAGAAGTTATCGTGCTTTTGATCCAAAAAGAAGTCGCCGAGCGCATCGCGGATAGCCGCCAGACTATGCTCAGTCTCTTCGTGCAAAACCGCGCCGAGGTCGCCCTTGGCCCAGTGGTCAAAAAAGACGAATTCACCCCACCACCAAAGGTAGACAGCCAAATCATTATTTTGACGCCAAAAGACCCAGAAATTAAAGATGAAGTATTTAGCTTGATCAAGCTTGGCTTCATTGCCCCGCGCAAAAAACTCGCCGCGAACCTCTCCCATCTCAAACCAAAAGCCGAAATCTTGGCCGCATTTAATAAACTCGGCATCTCCCCAGACGCCCGCCCAGCAGATCTTTCTTTGGCGGACTGGGAGAGCTTGTTTGAAACCATTTAATATCTCTTACAGTGTGGTATAATAAAGATATGTTAGACATTAATTTTATTCGCGAAAACCAAGATCTTGTCGAACATTCGATTAAAGAGAAGGGTTACAAGATAAACATTAAAGATGTGATTGCCCTTGATGACTCACGAAAGTCAGTCCTAAGAGAAGTTGAAAGCTTGCGCCAGAAGCGCAACGAGATCGCTGCCAAAATGAAGGGCGGCAAGCCAGAACCAGCACTTATCGAAGAAGGTAAAAACGTCAAAACCAAACTTGCCGAGCTCGAAGAAGACCTCACCAAGATTGAAGCCGACTACAAAACGGCGATGAAGTCCGTTCCAAACATCATTTTCGAAGACGTGCCACTAGGTGGCGAAGAATGCAGCGTGGAAGTTGCCTCTTGGGGCGGCAAAAAGCCAGCCTCAGAAGGTGTCGACCATCTCGATTACGCCGTTTCCCGCGATTGGGTAGATTTTGAACGCGGCGCCAAAGTTGCCGGCAACAAATTTTACTATCTAAAGGGCGAACTTGCGCTTCTTGAAAACGCTTTGCTCCAATTTGGCCTTAAGAAAGTCCTCGAAAAAGGCTTCACCTTTATGACCGTGCCAGATTTGGTATCCTCAAAAACTCTTGAAGGCACCGGCTTTTGCCCACGCACTTCCGACCAATCAGATGAATACTATGTTGAAGGCGAAGATTTAGCTCTCATCGCCACCGCCGAAATCCCAATCACCGGCTATCACACCGACGAAATCATCGACGAAAAAGATTTGCCTTTGATGTACGCTGGCTACTCCGCCTGTTTCCGCAAGGAAGCCGGCTCCGCTGGTAAGCACACCCGCGGCCTCTTCCGCGTGCACCAATTCAACAAGCTCGAAATGTATGTTTTCTGTTTGCCAGAAAAATCCAAAGAAATGCACGAATTTATTCGCGCCACCGAGGAGGAAATCTGGCAAGAACTTGGCATTCCATATCGCGTCATCAATATCGCCGCGGGCGACTTAGGCGCTCCAGCTGCCAAAAAGTACGACATCGAGTACTGGTCCCCAGTCGATCAAACCTATCGCGAGCTCACTTCCTGCTCCAACTGTACCGATTTCCAAGCTCGCAACCTCAACATTCGTGTCCGCCGCGAAAATGGCAAGGTAGAAGTTTTGCATACCTTAAACGGCACCGCAGTCTCTTTGGCTCGCACCATGGTGGCCGTCATCGAAAATTATGCCAAGGAGGGTGGCAAGCTCAAAGTTCCAGAAGTTTTGAAACCGTATCTAAATAATAGAGAGGAGATCTAAATGATTGAAAAAATCGAAATCAGCGGTAGCAATTACAAAGTAGAAGAGTCGTTTAAAAAATACGCTGAAAAACGCATCGGCAAACTCGACAAATATTTGCCACGCGGTTCCAAAAAAGACGTCGTCGCTAGAATCGTCGTCACCCAGGCCGAACGCGCCCACGGCGAAAAATTCGACCTATCTGTGGCTATGGATATTCCTGGTGGCAAGGTTCTCGCCGCCAAAGACGAATGTACTAACCTCTTTGCAGGTATTGACTTAGTTGAAGCCAAGCTCACCGGGCAAATCCGTCGTTACAAACTCGACGTCACCCCGCATCTCAAGAAGAAAAGCTTCAAAAATCTCTTTATTAAGAGAAAATAGTGTGCTAAAATTATAAGAATTAAATAATCCTGTGGAGGTTTAGTTGTTTATGGCGAAGGCAAAAGATGCCGCGAAGGCTAAAGAGGCCAAAAAGGCTAAAGAAAAGAAGCCGACAGACAAATTGGCAGACAAGACCGCATTAACCAAGTTTTTGCAAGGTATTTTTGGTGATGCTCAAAAGAAAATCTTGAAGCGCATGTGGAAACAGGCGCAAGCAATTGGCAGGTTAGAGCCAAAATATGAAAAAATGTCCGACAAAGAATTGGCCGGTCAGACTGAAATCTTTAAAAAGCGTCTTGCGAAAGCTTTGAAAGAAGCCGAGCTAGCTGCTGATGCCAAAAAAGAAAGCGAAAAGGGCAAAAAAGCCACTAAATCCGCCAAAAAATCCAAGAAAAAAGCTCCAAAGGATGATCAAAAAGCCTTAAACGACATTTTGCCAGAAGCGTTCGCCGTAGTGCGTGAAGCTTCAAAGCGCATTCTTAAAATGCGCCCATTCGATGTACAGCTCATCGGTGGTATCGTCCTCCACGAAGGTAACGTAGCCGAGATGAAAACTGGTGAAGGTAAAACCCTCGTGGCCATGCTTCCAGCTTACCTCAACGCTCTTACCGGTCGCGGCGTCCACGTCGTTACCGTCAACGATTACCTCGCTCAACGTGATGCCGGTTGGAACGGTCCAGTCTACGACTTCCTCGGTCTCTCCGTAGGCGTCATCATCAACAACGCTTCCTTCGTCTACGATAAAAACTACGAAAACGAAGAGCACGACGATGAGCGCTTCCGCCACCTCAAACCTGCCACTCGTAAAGAGGCTTACAATGCCGATATTACCTACGGTACTAACAACGAATTTGGTTTCGATTACCTCCGCGATAACATGACTTCCGAGGTGCAATACCTCCGCCAACGCGAACTCAACTTCGCCATCGTCGATGAGGTAGATTCCATCTTAATCGATGAAGCCCGCACCCCACTCATCATTTCGGCTCCAGCTGGCGACAACCCAGAATCTTACTATCAATTCGCCAAAATCGCGAGCCGCCTTACCCCAGATGATTACATCCTGGATGAAAAGCACCGCTCTGTCACATTGACCGACGCTGGTATCGAAAAAGTCCAAAACATTTTGGGCGTCGAGACCCTTTATTCCACCAAGAATACTCGCCTGGTTTACCACATGGAGCAAGCTCTTCGCGCCGAAGTTATCTTCAAACGCGATAAAGATTACGTGGTCACTAATTCCGGCGAAGTGATTATCGTTGATGAGCACACTGGTCGCTTGATGCAAGGCCGCCGCTACAACGAAGGTCTCCACCAGGCTATCGAAGCCAAAGAAGGTGTGGCCGTTAAAGAAGAGTCCATGACTCTTGCTACCATTTCGTTCCAGAACTTCTTCCGCCTCTATCACAAGCTCTCCGGTATGACCGGTACTGCCTTTACCGAGGCTGAGGAATTCCAACAGATTTATGCGCTCGACGTAATTCAAATTCCACCTAACCGTCCAATCATCCGTGTCGATAAAGACGATTTGATTTACAAAACCAAGGCCGGCAAACTCCGCGCCATCGCTGAGGAAATCAAGAAATATCATGCCAAAGGTCAACCAGTTTTGGTGGGCTCTGGTTCGATTCAGAACAACGAGGAAATTGCTCGTTATCTCGACGAACAACACATTAGCTACGAAATCTTGAACGCTAAAAACAACGAACGTGAGGCTGCAATTATCGCCAAAGCCGGTGAAAAAGGCGCCGTTACCCTCGCCACCAACATGGCAGGTCGTGGTACCGATATTAAACTCGGCAAAGGCGTCAAAGAACTCGGCGGTCTTGTAGTGATCGGTTCCGAACGTCACGATTCTCGTCGCGTTGATAACCAGCTCCGTGGTCGTGGCGGTCGTCAGGGCGATCCAGGCACCACTCAATTCTTTGTGTCTTGTGAAGATGATTTGATGCGTATTTATCAAGGCGACCGTATCAAGATGTTGATGACCCGCCTCGGTGTTGACGAAAACACCCCAATCCAAACCAAGATGATTAGCCGCACGCTTGAAGCTGCACAAAAACGCATCGAAGGTTTCAACTTTGACTCCCGCAAAAACGTCGTGCAATACGATAACGTGATTAACCGTCACCGCAAAGTCGTCTACATGATGCGCCGCAAGATTCTTGAAGGCCAAAATATCTTCAACGAAATTAAGCGCTTGATGACCGTAGAAGCCGAAACCTTGACCGAGTTCTCATCTCGCGTTAACAAGCACTTCGACGAAGAGTTCAAAGCCGTCTTCAACTTTGATGATGATTTAATTCATGAAATTGGCTTGATGCGCAAAGAAAAAGAGCGCGCCAAAATCGCTCTTACTGCCATCGAAGAAGCCTACCACAAACAAGAAGTGGAATTTGGCGAAGACATCATGCGCAAAGTTGAACGCGAAGTCTACCTCAAGGTTCTTGATACTTTGTGGATGCAACACCTTGAAAACATGCAACATCTCCGCGAGGGTATCCATTGGCGCTCTGTTGGTCAACGTGATCCACTCGTAGAATATCGTGCCGAATCCCAAAAACTCTTCGACGGTTTGCAACGCAACTTGCGCGAAGAAGTCTTAAAGATCCTCCTTTCTATCACTCCAGCCGAAGCTCGCGCTGAAAACGTGGTAGATGGCGAAGAATACGACACCGAACTCACCAAGATGGCTGAATCTTCCACCGAAAAAGGTGTCAACGAAATCAGCAAAGGCGACAAAAACCTAGATTCTGAATTTAAGAAAGAAAAATCTACCGCCGCTTCCGATGCTCGCAAGAAAAAAGCTAACGTCGCCAAAAAGAAGAAAAAACAGGCTCGTCAAAACAAGAAAAAAGGCCGCAAATAGTCTAATCTATTTATGAAACACACAGTCGAGGAAATCAAGCTTAAAAACGGGGCAACTGGGCTTCTTATTGATATCCCGGGCGCCAGCGTGATGTCTACGCGTATTCAGTTCCGCGCCGGCATGCGTTATGCCAAAAATCACGATCTTTACGAAATTCCTCACGTGGTAGAACACCTGGCGTTTGGCGCCAATTCCAAATACAAGGATGAACAGGCTTTCGAAGCCGAGTTCACCAAAAACGGCGCCTATCACAACGCCTGGACCTCTGACATTTCCGTTTGCTACGAAACCGAATGCGCCGATTTCGAATGGGACCGCATCATGGATCTCCAGCGCATCTCAATTTGCGAACAAAGCTTCAACGAAGACGAACTCAAATCCGAAAAGGGCAACGTACGCTCCGAACTCACCGGCTACATGAATGATTACTACCGCTTGCTTTGGCCACGCGTGCAAAAAGCCGTGGGCGAAGATATTCTGGATTTGTCTGAACGTATTAAAACGATTCCAAATATCGAGCTCAAAGACATTCGCGAGCACTACCGCCGCACCCACACTGCCAAAAACATGCATTTTATTATTGCTGGCAAAATTCATGGCCGCAAGCACAAAATCATTCGCATGCTTGAGGATTGGAATTTGAAAGAAGGCGAGAAATTTGAAATCCCGCGCGACGAACTCCATTCATCCGAAGCGGTTGCGATTCGTAGGAAAGACGCATCCAACGTGACCTTTGGATTTTCAATGGTTACTCCGCGCCACCTCGAACCAAACGAAGTTTTTGCGATGAACTGTTTGAACCATATTTTAAATGGCACCACCAATTCCAAGATTTTTGGCGCCGCCAGAAAGCAGGGCCTAGTTTACGGCATGGGCAGCTCAGTAGCTTCAAACGCCCACAGTTCTTACTGGGATTTTGACGGCGAAGTCAACATTGAAAACGCTGAAAAACTTTTTGCTTTGATTCAGACTGAGTTAACTAAAACTTTGAACGGCGAAATTTCCGACAAAGATTTTGAAGCTGCTAAATCCTACGCACTTGGCCGCTTCCAAATGGGCGCCCAAACCGTAGGCCAAATCGCCGATTACTATGCCGAAAACTATTTCTTAAATGAAACCATCGAGCACTACGAAAATATGCCAAATTTGATTTCGTCGATCGACAAATCCCGCATGATCGAGCTCGCCCGCGAATTTGCTGGCTCCGGCATCCGCGCCTTCGCCACCGTATCAAGCGTTGAAAAAGCCACCATCTCGGTGCTCGAAACCTATCTTAATTTCTAGAATAGATCAATAATCAGCCCGGCCACCACGCCGACAATATATATAATGGCGAGAATCGTGATATTTTCGCGCCAATTTTTGTGGTTCTTGAAAAGAAGAAGAAGCCCTAGTCCACAGCCAGTGAGGAGCCCCGCCATCATGCTGCCAAGACTAATGAGCCCAGCCAAATAAAGCTCTGTGATAATGATACTACCGGCACAGTTTGGAATGAGACCAACCAAGCTCGCGAGAAGATAAGAAAGGGGTTTGCTACCAAGCAGGAAATTAGCCAAGTTTTCTTCGCCAATCCAATAAATAATTAAACCAATTAGAATGTTTGCGGCTAGCAAAAACGCACCAGTTTTAAGCGTGTGAATAAGAGACGAAACCACCACGCCATGTTCTTCGCAGTGGCAATGTTCTTCCTTACATAGATGCGAAATCTCGTGGTCCTTAGATTTCTTAAAGAGTTTGCAAAACACCAGGTCGCAAATAAAACCAACGGTAACGCCGATCAAAACTTTGATGCCAATGATTTTTAAAATGGTACCAAAGTCCACTTGCTCGCCGAGCATAATCGGCAGCATCTCGTCGCTGGTCGAAAGAAACACGGCCACCACGGTACCAATCGTAATCACGCGTCCGGCAAAAAGATTCGCCGCCATGGCGCTAAATCCACACTGCGGCAAAGCACCAAGCAGACCACCCACAAGTGGCCCAACTTTCTGTCCACGGCTGAGTAGTTTTTTGGAATTGATTTTATGCTCAATAAATTCAAGCAGCAAAAATGTCACAAAAAGATAAGGCAGTAACTTCAAAGTATCCAGTAATGCATCAAGTAAACATTCTTGCATACAAATATCATATCACATGAAGGCATTTATTAGTCTTTCCGGGGTAGTCCGGAGCGCGGCTGCGCGAGGATTTAGCGCCGGCCGCCCATGGCGATGGGCCGGCCGGACGCGACCCCGGGAAGGCTGATAAGTGCCTTCGTGCTATAATGTTTATATGAAAAGCATTGTTTACTTAACTACAAACCCATGGAAAATTCGTGAAGCAACGCTCGTTTTGGGCGGACAATATGGCTTTGACATTGAGGCCATGAACCCAGATTTCGAAATTTACGAAATCCAGGCCAAAACTTGTGCCGAAGTGGCTGGCTTCTCAGCGCGCTATGCCGCGGATAAGCTCGGCAAGCCATGCATCAAATCGGACACCGGACTTTATCTCGAAATGCTTGGCGGATTGCCGGGCCCATACAATGCTTATTTCGACAAACAAATCGGCGTCGAAAAATTCTTGGATCTAATTAAAAATGAAACCAACCGCAAAGCTCGCATCGAACATTGCTTCGCCTACTGCGAACCAGGCGGCGAGCCAGTGATTTTCAAAGGCGAAAGCTTTGGTACCATCGCCAAAGAACCACGCGGCAAAGACGGTCGCTGGCACGATTTCTTCTTCATCCCAGACGGCGAAACCAAAACTTTATCCGAAATCGGCGACGAAGACCCAGTGAAGAAGGCCTCATTCTACGGCACGGCCATTCACGACCTCGCTAAATGGCTGAAAGAGCAAGATTAGTCACGCGGTGGTATAATATATAGTATGAAAATTGCAATTTTAGGCTACGGCGTTGAGGGCAAAAGCGTCGAACGCTATTTTTCAAAAGATCCAGAAAACGAAATCGAAATCTTCGATAAAATCACGAAGGAAGACATTCCAAAACTTGGTTTAAACCGTTTTGACTGGGTTTTTCGTACGCCTAGTTTGCATCCGTTTCCAGCCGATAATCTTACCAGCGCCACGCGCTACTTTTTCGATAACTGCCCGGCGCCAATTATTGGCGTGACCGGCACCAAAGGCAAGGGTACCACATGTTCGTTCACGGCCGCCATTTTGAAGGCGCTCGGCAAAAATGTGCACTTTCTTGGCAACGTTGGTGTGCCATCACTTGACGTTTTAGACACTATCCAGCCAGACGACGTTGTGGTTTATGAAATGAGCAGTTTCCAACTTTGGGATCTTCATAAGTCGCCACACGTTTCTGTGGTGCTCCGTATTGAGCCAGACCATCTCGATGTGCATGATAATTTCGAAGATTATGTTAACGCCAAGGCCAATATCGTGCGTTGGCAAACCCCAAAGGATTACTGCATTTATTATAAAAACGATGCCGATTCTACTCGCATCGGCCACCTTGGCGATGGTAAAAAGCGCACTTATCCATACGAAGCTTCACCAAAACTAAATGAAATTTTGAGCCACATCCAGGTGCCGGGCGCTCATAACCGCGAAAATGCCGAGGCTGCCATTTTGGTAGCTGCAAGCTTCCTGGAAATGGAAGTGAATGATTTTATCGAAAAATATGCAGACGAAATCGTGAAGGGCATAGAAAGTTTTCACGGCTTGCCACATCACATTGAATTCGTGCGCGAAATTGGTGGCATTAAATATTACGACGATAGCTATTCGGCTACTTACCCATCACTTGAAGTAGCGGTGCGCGCATTCCCAAATAACAAAGTTGTGCTGATTGCCGGCGGCAAAGATCGCGGCCTAGATTTGTCTGGCAATAAAAGCGTGATTGCAAACGAAAGAAATCTTGTTAAAACTATTTTAATTGGCGAAACCAAAAACCGTTTGGCTGAAAACTTGAATCCAGACCGTTACGAATTTGCGACTGATTTGAAAGATGCTCTTGATAAAGCCAACGCAGCCGCAAAGAGTCTTGGTGCTGATATCGTTTTGCTCAGTCCGGGCGCGCCAAGTTTTGATATGTTCAAAAACTTTATCGAACGCGGCGAGATTTTCCAGGAGCTCGTAAAAGCCCAAGAAAAAGTCGACAAATTTAAATTCTTAAACTACAGTTTTGATGAAAATACAGGGGTGGCAACGTTTAATTACCGGGATTCGACCGCGCAGCTTTTCTCCGAAAAAATCGAGTTCAAAATGCCAGAAAACGGCAGTTACGATAAAGAAGCTTTGAAGCGCGCTTTGGAGCTTTGTTTCATTTTGCTCGGTACTTCCTACTACAAAGCCCACCCAACTCAGGAAGTGGTGCTACCGGAAAGTATTCAACTAGACGCCTTCCAAGCCAACTTCTTTAATACAGTCTACCAGGAAGGCTTGTCGCAATACGCATTCGAAAATCATCTTACTCGCGCCGACCTCGCACACTTTACTGCCGACAAAATTATTGCAACGCCAGCGCCAGAATATGCCGGCGAGGGAATTATTACGCTAGAGAGCGGCGGCAAAGATTCGCTTCTGATGGCCGAGCTTTTGAAAGAGCAGGGCAAGCCATTCACGCCACTTTACATTTCTAATGCTGACGTTCATCCGGCCGTGCTCGATACTTTTGACGAACCGCTTACTACGATTCGCCGCCATGTTGATATCGCCGGTCTCAAAGCTACCGGCGGCCTCAATGGTCACGTGCCAATTACTTATATTGTCGAAAGTATTGCTTTGGTGCAGGCTGTGCTCATGAATAAAAACGTAGTGCTCGCCAGTATCGGCCAAGAAGGCAACGAGGCTCATGCCGAAATTGGCGACCTTAAAGTTAATCACCAATGGTCCAAAACCTGGCCAGCCGAGCAAGCATTGGCTGAGTATGTCGATAAATATGTGGCCGGCAACATGAAAGTTGGCTCAATCCTTCGCCAGTATAGCGAGCTTAAAATCGCTGAGCTCTTCGTCAACAAATGTTGGCAAAAATACGGCCAAAGCTTTAGCTCATGCAACGTAGCAAACTACCGTCAGCAAGCAGACAATCAAACTTTGAGCTGGTGTGGCAACTGCGCCAAATGCGCTAATTCGTATCTGTTATTTGCGCCATTCTTAAGCCCAGAAGATCTTACAAAAACTTTCAACGGCCAAGACTTATTTAAGAACGAAGAATTGATCAACGATTTCAAAGGTTTGCTTGGTATCGATGGCGTAATCAAACCGTTTGAATGCGTGGGCGAAGTAAAAGAACTTCGCGCTGCCTACCACCGCCGCCAAGACAAAGCCTCCGCCCTGCCATTTGAAGTGCCAGAATCAGACTTCGATTACAACCAAACCTATCCGCATCAAGATTTAATCTAAATAACAAAAATAGCTCTAAGAACCAGAGCTATTTTTTGAACGGATTTGTCGTTACGATTTTATAGAAATATAAAACCTAAGCGACTGGTGTGAGGTGCCAAGAAAGGTCCCTCGAGTTGAACTCGAGACGTGCTCTTTCTCGTCCAACTAAAACGTCGAAGATATGGATGGCAGCTTGGCCCGCAAAGCGAATTTGCGTGCGAAGAAGCTCTGTTACCTCGGTTTCGACGTCACCCGGCCGCTTAAAAGAAAGCGGCTGGCAAGGTGTCATTTCGTAACCGAACAAAGCCATCACTTCGACCCGTTCTGTTTTATTATTGTTGTTAAAGTTTTTCATATAGACTCCTAAAATTAAATTTAAAGAGTCATCTATGCGAGCCTGATTTATTGGCTCCTGGCTACGGTCATAAATGACGATAACCGCAGCTTTTAACTTTTCTCATCGCCAGTGACCGAAGTATAGCAAGAGACATATATATTATACCATAAGTAGACACTAAACAGCCTTCTGGGGGTCGCGTCCGGCCGGCCCATCGCCATGGGCGGCCGGCGCTAAATTCTCGCCTTGCCAGGCTCCGAACTACCCCCAGAAGGTTGCTTAGTGTCCGCTTATAGCATACCCTACCTGTCTCCTACTGTGCTATAATGAAAACATAAAAGTTAAAAGGATTATTATGGATTTCAAAACAATTGAGGGGGCTACAGCAATCTTTAACAGTGTCGGTGGTCTCGGCGCAGAGAACTGCATCTTTGTGGCTTTCAGAAACACCAATAAAGATACCGGCTTTACTACTATGCTCGGTGGCGCAGTTGGCGCCTTTGCCGGTGGCATGGTGCGCGGCATGAACGAATCCGACAAATTCAAAGAAGCCGCCAACGCTAGCGCATGGCTCGTGAATTACACCGAAAAAGGTCTTGGCATTATCCCACTCAAGGCTAGCGGCATTCAACTTACTATCAAGATTGAAAAAACGGAACCAGAACCAGCTAAATATGTATTCATCCCGAAAGAAAACATTGCCGAAATCGAGGTTAAAAACTACGCACTTCTTAATAAAAAGACGCAAAGCATCAAATGGGTCTTTAGCGACGGCGTAAAACTTTACTGGGCCGCCAAGATTGTTGAAAAGGCAATCCCATATCAAGAAGCTAACTTTACGGCATTTATGAATAAATTTAAGAAGAAATAATTACTAAATCCGTCAATAAAAACACCCTCGCGCACGCGGGGGTGTTTTGTGCTGGGCTTATTTTTTTGGTGGGGGTTGTAAAACAGATAGCGCCATGCTAGCCTTGAGGGTATGAAGATCAGGGAGATTATTAAATCTGATAGAACCAAAGAAGGTGTTTTTAATAGAAACGATGTTAGAACCGAACCAGATGAAGAAAATACAATAAAATATCTGTTACAGTTTGGTTTCAATATTGACTTTATCCGGCCAATGAGCACTAAAGGCGCCAAAAATCCAGACATCTTTATGATGGGATCAATTTGGGAGATTAAGACGCCGAGTAGCTCTAGCGAAAGTACGATAAAACTTCGTTTCAGGACAGCATCAGAACAAGCGACAAAGATAGTATTTGATCTACGTGGCGTCAAAAATGCGCCAGAAAAAGTCAAAAACCAAATAATTGAGTTGTTCAAAAAAGACGGTAAAGTAAGACGCATGATGATCATAGATAAAGATGGCGGACTCCTTGACTTGATTAAATAAAAGTGCTAGAATCAAAGCATTGGGGGGCGGGACCCCGTCCTTAACTGGACGAGGCCAACCACCCCCAATACTAAGACCCACTAGTGGTTCTTTTTTTATTGCAAGAAATCTGCAAAAAAACACCAAAAAACTCCAAAATTCCACTAGCATTTAGCCACGAGCGTGATAAAATAAACATAAGTAACTAAGGAGTTATTGTGGAGAAACAAAGACGCCGCGATGCGCGAGGCATCGTCGGAAAAATAGCTGCTGTGGTGTTTGCCGCAGGTTTCGTGCTGTCAATTGTCCCGGCTATCCGGGCCCTCGCCGAAGGCACAATTTTCAAAATTCAATCCGCCGAGATCACCGAGATTTCTACCGGTGCTACTGGCAGTATCAATACTTACGATGAGCAAACCATCGTTTCAAACGTTACTTTCCACAAAATTAACGACTCCATTTCCTATAAAATTGTTCTCCAAAACTCCGATAGCAAAGATCATATCATCGAATCTATTACCGATGATAACGCTAGCGAATCCATCAACTACATTTACGACGCTCACGCCGGCGAAACTGTCGCTGCAGGGGCTAATTTAGATTTCTTACTCACCGCCAAATACGCTACCGCCGTCACCGATACCAACAAACGCGCCGAGGTCTCAAGCGTCAAATTCTTCGTTAAATTTACCGACGTAGAAGAGCCAGAAGAAATCGACATCGTGGTGCCGAATACCAACGAAGAAGAAACCCCAGTCGTGCCAAACACTGGTAAAAACACGGCAGAATCTAATGGTGCCAGCATCAGCCTAGCCACTATGATTATCTCCGTCATCGGCCTAACTATCCTCGCAATCATTGCCGTAAAGAAGCATAAAAAATACGCCAAGATTATCGGTGTAGCCGTGGTCGCTGTTTCTGCCTTCGGTTTGGTCACTAGTGCTAGAGCTGCCAACATCGAAACCAATTCCTTCACGCTTACCACGAGCTACGGTCTCTACGATAAACTTGTCATCAAAAATGGCGACGCGGACGTCGTAATTAACTACGGTGAGAAGCTCGAAGATGTCGACGAGATTACCGAGCCAACCAAACCGGGCTACGCCTTCGATGGCTGGGAAGACGAAAATGGCAACCCAGTAGATCCAACCAAACCAATCACCGAAGACATCACCATCAAGCCAAAGTTTACAGCCAATACTTACACGGTGAAATTTGACGCGAACGGCGGCGATGGCACGATGGCTGACATGCAGTTTACCTATGACGAAGCTCAGGCGCTCACTCAAAACGCCTTCAACTTTATGGGCCGCGAATACACCGGTTGGGATACCAAGCCAAACGGCTCTGGCGTCCATTACGCCGACAAGGCCGAGGTAAAGAACCTCACTACCGAAAACAACGGCATCGTCACACTCTACGCACAGTGGTCTATCAACCCATTCCACATTGATTACGACGGCAACGGCGCCACCAGCGGGGAAATGGCTACCACCAACTGCGAATACGATGAAGCTTGTGAGCTCCGCGAAAATGCCTTCGAGAAATACGGCTACGATTTTGTCGGTTGGAAATATAACGACACTATTTACGCAGATAAAGCCGACGTCACAAATATCATCGACCATGGCACCATCACGATGCAGGCTCAGTGGACCCCACATATTTATGCAATCACTTATACCGGCCTCACCACCGAAGAGGCTGCCGCTCTTCGCACTGCGGGAAACCCTGATAACTACACCGTCGAAACTGCCAGCTTTACTTTGATTAAGCCTGCAGATCGTAAAGATGCCGATGGCGACGTCCGCGAACGCTGCATTGGCTGGCGTGATGTGACCGTCTATGAAGATGTAACTTTGCCAATTTCAAATGCTTTAGGCGACAAAACTTACGAAGCTGTCTGGCAAACTGTCGCACTCGAAGAATTTGATATTACCTACGATTATGATGGCGGCAATGTCGCTACGGCAAACCCAACTAAGCTCAACAAGGAACAAAGCGCAACGCTTAATGAGCCAGAAAAGACTGGCTACACCTTCACCGGCTGGACCGGCACCACGATTAGTGGCGACACCCCAGTCAAGCCATACACTATCCCGGCTCCACACCAGAAGGGAAAACTAGAATATACCGCCCACTACCGCGCCAATACCTACACGGTCAACTTCGATATCAACACTGATGATATGAGTGTGAGCGGCACTATGCAGCCACTCGCATTTAACTATGACGAAGAAAAGGCCCTCACCGCAAACGCCTTCACTCGCACTGGCTACACTTTTGCCGGCTGGGAACTCGGCGACAACGAATATACCGACGGCCAAACCGTCAAGAATCTCACCGCCGAAGATGGCGCGACTGTTACGCTTAAAGCGCAGTGGACGCCAACCGAATATACGGTTATCTTCCATGCCAACAACGAAAATGTTGAAAACCCAGACGCTATGGCTGCGCAGGTCGTAATCTATGATGTAGAGACTACGCTCAATCCAATCGAGTACACTTGGTGGCAACACAAGCTCGTAGAATGGACTACAAATGCAAATGGCACCGGCACTAAGTATGCCGACAAAGCTACAATCAAGAATCTCGACGCTAATGGCGGCGAAATTCACCTCTATGCAAAGTGGCGCGAAATTGATGCAGCGCTTCAATCTGGCGGTATCGGCTTAAGCCCGACCGGCAGCAAAATCAACGCTTTGCTTGCGGACAACCCACAAGTAACACGCTTCGTTAAATACCCTAACGGCACGCCGAGCGATGAGGTCTTAGCTAATGCCGTAGATACTTCTGGTACGATTGATCCAATCTGGCTTTGGGTGGACGGCGAGAATATCTACTGGTGGAGCGAAGACGTAAAGCCTAGAATTAGCGATAAGAACAGTACGGACTGTCTGTTTAACCGTGCTGGCACCGTTGACGGTGCGTCTATGGGGCTATATGCAGATCTTACCGGCTTTGATACTTCAGGAATTGTCAACTTCAGTCGCACCTTCCATTCAACCGGCCTCAAAGAAATCGATATTAGCGACTGGGACTTTAGTAACGCTACGAACATGAGTGAGTTCATCTATGCATCGTCACTCAAAAAGGCAACATTCCCGGCAGTTGTTGATGTTAGAAAAGTAACTAATATGAATAGCGCTCTATCATTCGGCATGGAAACTGACGTTCTCGACTTGTCTGGCTGGAAAACGAGAGATGTTACAAGCCTTTCTGGTCTCCTATACACCATGAAAGCGAAAAAGGTCATCTTTAGCGAAGATTTTAAGACGGACAAAGTTACGAGCATGGCAAACATGTTCTTGGTTAATACTGCGCTCACCTCCATTGAGGGGCTTGAGTACTTTGATACCAAAAATGTCACCAATATGAGCGGCATGTTTGGCGGAGTCTCTAACCTCGAGACGCTCGATTTGAGTACCTTCGATACTACGTCTTTGACGAACATGAAGGAAATGTTTAGCGGCATGACTAAACTCTCGTCTCTGACGCTCGGTGGAAGCTTTACTGCTGCAAATGTAACTAACATGCAAGGTGCCTTCAATAATATCCGCGGCCTCGAAACTCTCGATCTTAGTAACCTTACCTCAAAGCCAACGGGGCTTCATCAAACCTTCGCTCAAATGGGTAGCACGCTCGAAACTATAGATATTAGCAATATGGATTTGAGCGGCGTAACGGATTTGTATTGGGCATTCATTGGTGATAGTGGCCTAAAAACCATCTATACCTCCGGTTCAATTAATCCAGATAGCGTTACTGATGATAATGCGATGTTCTTGTACGATAGCGTGGTTGGCGGCGCCGGCTCTACGGGCGCTAACGGTAATGCCGGCACTGGCTCAAATGGCGGCAAAAACTACGCTGTAATCGACGACCCAGACAATGGTACTCCGGGTAAATTCACTTATAAGAACGCTCGCTACATCCGCTACCATGATAATGATGGCGATGATACGAATGATGAGACTAACTACGCTCTCATGCCAAGCCACTATATCGCAACTGGCTCAGAAAACCCATATAATCTTGCTACCAAGCTAGCTAAGAACAACTTCGAACGCAGCGGTTTCAAGTTCATAGGCTGGGCAGCTACTGCCGATGGTATTGTCATTGCAGCTGACGAAGCTGAAACCTCTGGTCTCGAAGCGTCCAAGACCCCGCTCGAACTTTATGCACAGTGGAAAGAATCTTCATCTATGCTCCATTCCGGCTTAAGAGGAATTTCGGATGATATTAACTCTCTTGCGGGCGATGATATTTTGGATAGTTTTGAAAAGTATAACAACGGTACGCCAGATATTGATAGTTTAAATACTGTTATAGTGTCTACCAATGATTCATCTTTCCCGACATATATCTGGAGAGAAGGCGATAAAGTCTACTGGTGGTCGGAAGCTGACAAAGTATACATGAATCCAGAATCCGGAAATATGTTCTATGCTGTTCGGGTAAAGAATGTATCGTTAGTAGGACTAGACTCCAGCAAAGTCACAAATCTAAGTCGCATGTTCCAAGGCGGCATTGTCGAAAGCGTTAACTTTGGCAGTAATTTTGATACTAGCCATGTTACTACAATGGGGCAAATGTTCTGGAGGACTACGGGCATTACGAGCCTAGATCTCTCTTCGTTTAGCTCGGAAAGCTTATTGACTGTGGGTGAGATGTTTACGGGGAACACTAACCTCCAATCCGTTACTTTCGGTAATAGTTTTACCCTTTCCGATGTCGCGAGTATGGCAAGTATGTTTAATGGGTGTTCGAGCCTCGAATCCATTGATCTAAGCAAGGTGACATTTGAAAATGTTACGACTATTAATAGCTTGTTTGATGGCGCGTCGGCTTTGACAAGTATTACTCTCGGACAAAACATTAATGCAGAAAAACTCACAGATGCTTCGTCTGCATTTAAAGGCACGAGTAGCCTCACGGCGCTTGACTTATCTTCCTTCCATGCACCAAACCTCGCAGATATGTCTGATATGTTCAGAACTACTGGTGTTAAAAACCTAGATCTTAGCAACTTAGGGGCCACCAGCATAACGAATATTCACGAAGCTTTCTGGGGTATGACCAATCTTGAGACAATCGATATAAGCAACCTAAAGTTATCGGGCTCACAATCTCCTGCTGGATTGTTCTTCAATGATAGTAAGTTGACCACGATCTATGCGAATGACAATACAGATTTCAGCAGTGCAACCTCATCGACGTATGGCTCCGCAACTCGCTTAAGAGGTGGCGCCGGAACTCAACCAGCTACCAACCCTAGCTACTTAAGGATAGATGATCCAGATGATGGCAAACCTGGGGTATTTACACTAAGAGGTTCTCACTACATCCGCTATCACGATAACGACGGCGATACTACAAACGACGAGGCGAACCGCGCTCTTATGAAGAGCCACTATCTCAAGGCGGGCGACTCGCTCAAGAAGAATGCCTTCGTGCGTGATGGTTACGTATTTACTGGCTGGAAGGATGCCGACAACAACGAATATATTGACGAACAAGTTATGGCTGACCTCACCGAGTCTAAGACTCCACTCGAACTTTATGCGCAATGGGACGCGGCGCCATACAATGTCACCTTCGACGCGAATGGCGGAGAAGTGCTTCAAAGCGCGAAGACGGTAACGTATCTGCAACCATACGGTGAATTGCCAACGCCTGTAAGATATGACTATGTAGTAGACCCTAATGGCTCTATACTTGGCAGTAAATATAGTTTTAAAGAATGGAATACAAAAGCAGATGGCAATGGGGATACTATAACCTCAAGTTCGATTTACGCGAATGCTGACGATACTACTTTGTACGCAATTTGGAATGACCGGTTTACTGTAACAATATATAATGGCGAATCAGAAACACCTACGATCACAAACTACGGAATAGACGATATAGTATATCTAAACGCTCAAAATGTTGCTGGCAAACAATTCTTGTATTGGGAAGTAGATGGCGCAAAGAAATCTTATACTAAGGATTATTCGATGCGTATGTTCCAAGGTAAAGATTTAACAATCAGAGCTATCTATGGAAGCGAAAGTGATTTAGAGAGTCAACAACCGGGCGCATATATTTCGGATATTTATAGACGATATAGTGACAATAAGGTAGTCGTACGCTCATATTCTTATGTCCCAGATGGATATGAAATTGTAAAGGCCGGCGTAATTGCAACTCTCGATGCAAATATCGCCAACGGTACATTTGACGATCAAACTGCCACATATCCAAGGGCGGCCAGTGTTAACGGTAATAGCGACAATTACTACTATACATGGACAAAAGGCAGCGTCACATCGGAGCAGACTGTATATGCAAAAGCATATTTGATATATAAAGATACAGATGGCGTAGAGCATACCATATATGGAGATTTGGTTACGGCGACATTGACGGAATAATAATTGCTTCGCTACGACGCCAGCCCTTCGGGGCTGGTTTTTGTTCGCCGTGTCTATTCCACCTAGGCTTAACCCTGTACCAGGGGGTAGCAGCCCCAGAAGCTGTGCTATAATAATAACTATGAGTGCAATGATTGAAGTTAAAAATTTCCGAATGACCTTCAATAATAAAACCGTCATTCGCGACCTCAGTTTCGAGGTCAAAAAAGGCGAGATTTTTGGCTTGCTGGGCAGCAACGGCTCAGGCAAAACCACTACTATCCGCGCCCTACTTAATTTGTACACCCCAACTGCGGGTGAGCTATTAATTAACGGCAAGCCGTTCGACGCCAACGCCGACGTAATCGTGGGCTATCTACCAGAAGAGCGTGGTCTCTATAAAAAAGAAACCGTGATCGACACGATGGTCTACTTTGGCGAGCTAAAAGGCCTCAAAAATCCACGCGAGTGGTCTGCAAACTACCTTGAGCGCGTAGGCCTAGGCGACAAGCTCAACGAAAAAACCGAAAAGCTCTCAACCGGCCAGCAGCAAAAAGTCCAGCTGGGCATTTGTATCATGAATAATCCAGAGCTTTTGATTCTCGACGAGCCAACCAAAGGTTTTGACCCGGTCAACCGCAAGCTCCTCATGAACATCATCGACGAGGCCCATCAAAAAGGCGCCACCATCATCATGATTACGCACTACATGGATGAAGTTGAACGCCTTTGCGATCGCGCAATCCTCTTGAAAGACGGCAAGGCCTATGCCTATGGCACTATTAAAGATATTAAGAAAAAATTCGGCGGCAAATCGTTCGACGAAATTTTCGTAGAAGTTTATGGAGGCGTAGATGAGTAAAGTTGGAATAGTATTTAAATTTGAGGCGATTCGCCAACTCAAAAAACCGACTTTTTGGATTTCGCTTCTTTTGTTTCCGCTTGGTATTTTTGCCGCGATTGGGCTTTCAACGCTAAATAGTGTCGGTATTGAGGATTATCTAACATCGCCAGAACTTGGCGAAAAAAAGATCGGCATCACGGATAGCATTGGGCTTGTTAAAGAGGCCCCGGCAGGGCTGATCTCTGTAGCGGACGAAGATGCCGGCCGCGAGCAAGTCAAAAATGGCGAGCTAGATATTTACTACCACGTCGCCGACGATTTTGCTACCAGTCATAAGATTACGATCTACGACCGCGCAGCCGATACTGGGCTATTTAATACCAATTCGTTTTTGATTGGGCAGATTCTAAAATCTAGCGTCTATTCTAAGTTGTCGCCCGAAGACATTGTCTTGGTTGAAAACGCCGTAGCATACGAAACCATCGACCTAGATGAAAATGGCAACCAAACCAGCGTGCTTGGCCAGGCAATTGTTCCGATTGCGATTCTTGCCATCTTTTATATTTTGGTTTGCGTGTTTGGCAACCGTCTCACTATGGCGCTCGTCGAGGAAAAAGAGAATCGTATTTCGGAGATGATTCTCACATCGGTCTCGGCTAAAAACCTCGTGATTGGCAAAATCTTAAGCCTAATTGCGCTCGGCTTTTTGCAGATGGTGGTGTTTATTATCCCGGCCATTGCGGCGCTGATTATTTATCGCGACAACCCAGCAATTTCTGGCATCATAGCCCAGATCGACTGGAACCCGGTGCGCATTCTTGGCAACTTTGCCCTGCTTCTCGTATCTTACTTCATGTTTGCTGGCGCCTGCACGCTCGTTGGTTCTCTCATGCCAACCGCGCGCGATGCTTCGCAATATATCGGCATTGTGATGGTGGGTGTCGTGTTGCCGCTAATCTTTATGAATAACTTTATCGCCGGTGAGCCAAACATCGTGACCTATATCTTGTCGTACTTCCCGTTGTCATCACCAATCGCCTTGATGATGCGAAACGCCTTTGGCAACTTGCCACCATACGAGCTGGTGCTGGGTATTATCGAACTCAGTATCGCTTCGGTTATCGTTTTGCGCTGGACGGTTAGAAGCTTCCAAAAGAACGCAATCAACTTCTCAGTTGTAAAACCGCACTTCGGCCCACGGAAGAGCTGGAAGAAGCTCTAGGCGCTTTTAGTCCGCCTCGCTTTGCCTGGCGGACTTTTTGTTGGTTTTGTGTTATAATATAAAAATGAACATTTGGCAAGAGCTAGAAAAACCGTTTCTGATTTTGGCGCCGATGGAAGGCGTGACCGACTTGGCCTTTCGCCAGGTCGTCGCCAAGGCCGGTCGCCCGGATCTTTTTTATACCGAATTTACCAACGTTTCTAGCTACGCCTCCGAAAAAGGCCGCCACAACGCGCTGGAGCGCCTCACTATAACAGAGGCGGACAAGCCAATTATCGCCCAAATTTGGGGCAAAAATCCGGACCATTTTTCGGAACTTTCCCACGCGCTGGAATCCTTGGGTTTTGCCGGGGTAGACCTTAACTTTGGCTGCCCAGACAAGCATGTCAACAAGGCTGGCGGTGGCGCCGCGATGATCAAAACGCCGAAGCTGGCCGTGGACTGTTACCGCAAGGTCAAGGCCGCGACGAATTTGCCGGTCTCGATCAAAACTCGCCTGGGTTTTACTTATGTGGACGAATACAAAACCTGGCTCCCGACTTTGCTCGCCGAGCACCCGGCCGCACTCACCGTGCACCTGCGTACCCGCAAGGAAATGTCCAAGGTGGCCGCGCACTACGAGCTGATTCCGGAAATCCTCCGTATGCGCGCCGAAATTTCGCCCGAGACCAAGCTGATTATTAACGGCGACATCAAGGACCGCGCCGCCGCTTTGGCTTTGCATGCGCAGTATCCGGAAATCGACGGCTTCATGATTGGCCGCGGCGTTTTTGCTAACCCGTATTGTTTTACCGATCACGCCGCCACGCGCGAAGAGCTGATGTCTCTTCTGGCTTTGCACCTGGATTTGTACGAGGAGCAAATGAACTTGCACGGTCTGCCGTACGAGCCTTTGAAACATTATTACAAGATTTATATCAACAATTTCCCCGGCGCCTCGGACCTCCGCGCCCGCCTGATGGAAACCCACTCCGTGGCCGAGGCCAGGGAAGTACTCCGCGAGCATTCCGCCTAGGCTTATCGGGGGTGAGGGGGGTTGTAAAACCTTTTGACGCATGATAACTTTGGCTTGGGTTGGAGGAACTTTATGTTTGCGAGCCAATGGACCCCCGGACGTCAGGGGGGTACATTCGTGGCAATTCTAGGTAGCCGGGCTTAAGACCCCCAGTACTTTT
>JAILQE010000013.1 GCA_024699125.1 Candidatus Saccharimonadota bacterium | reverse complement strand
TTAAAGAAGAGACACTTTTCGAAGGTGTCTTCTTTTTTACCTCCCAAGCTCCGTCAAGCTTGCTTAATATTATCGTAGCATACCCATAAACACATGTCAACAATAAATCATAAAATTGTAAATATTTTTAACATAAGTAGTTGCGTTTTGGTATAATGTGCGTTATAATATAGTTAACATAAGCGAAAGGAATATGGTTATGAGTGGGCAAATATCAAATAATATTACTAGGGCACGACAAGCTCGGGGATATTCTCAAGAGCAAGTTGCGCGCGCTATCGGTGTTAGTCGCCCCACATATATCAATATTGAAGCTGGCAAAAAAGAATTGACCGTCAGCCAAGCAGAAGCGCTATCTTCTGTATTGCGTGTAGGAATCGACGATATACTCGGCATTTCAGACGGTTCTTCTGTTTTCTCTGACGTGATGACATCTACTGACAAATATAAACAGATTATTCTTAACGCTATTCGATATGGAGCTGATAAAAGCGACGGAAAAATCACAAAAACCAAACTTGCTAAACTCGTCTATCTTGCGGACTTTATTTGGTATTATGAAAACTCAAAACCAATGTCCGGAATGACTTATCGCAAGCTTCCGCGTGGTCCAGTATCTGACGTCTATTTCCGTGCCCTAGACGAAATGGAAGAAGATGGGACAATTAAACGCGAGCCAAGTGGCAAAGCAATTATGTTTTCATTGGTCGAAAAAGAAGCTCCTACCGGTAAATTGTCAAAGGAAGAAGCCAATTTAATCAAAAGAATAGGCGAAGCATGGCAAGGAAAATCCACAGACGATATAGTTAATTTTACGCACGAACAATTGCCATGGCAAATTTGTTTAGATGGCGAGGCAATTCCATATAGTTTAATTTTCCAAGAAGAACCGGAGAAAATATATGGACCAGCACAAATATAAGGTTGTTTTTGAGGATTTTACAAAGCGACATTTTATTAAAAATTTCGAAAAGAAGTATAAATCGCAATGGAATAAAACTCAAGAAGACATTATATTTGTATGCGAACACATTGAGAATATGCTTTTGACCAAACGCGCCGATTTAATATCGGCAGCCGACAATTGTCGTTTGGTAAAATTAGATTTTGCAATATTTGGAATTAAAATATCCCCTAAAGCTTCCGGAAATAGGTGTATTTTGTTCTTAGACGACGATATGGGAATTGTAAAAATACTACTAGTTTATTCAAAAAATGATATCTCCGCACATAACGAAACGCAAGAATGGAAAAATATTATAAAAGCGCAATACCCTAGCATAGGAGAAATTTTCAATTTATAGTGGCACAAAATACTGCAAAATTGGTTAGTGCAATGGTCGAGAATAACAGATAGCGATTATGGTATAATAATAGTATGAACGAAACGCGACCGTCAGATACAATAAGCAACGATTTAATGGCAATGCGCCACGCGCACGAAGCCATTACTATTGCTTTGAAAAGCGGCGAATATAACGGCGAAATAATCTCGGCGAAAGAACAAAAGAAATTGCCGCAAGTTGACTATCGTATTGAAAGAGCTATTGAGATTGGCGAGTTCTTGGACAAGGTTGTGGGTAATGCGCCATATAGGGCATACGGCGTTCTCGCTACTAGTTATCGTTTGCTGTGTTGCAATTTGAACCAAAGGGTTAACGAAATCGACGAGGATAAAAAGCCTTCTGAATATGCGTCACCAAAACAGTTAATCCCACCAAAAGACATTGACATTAAAAGTGTCGAAAGGTGTAAAAATACATTAGGGAAATGGTTGGCGAATAATGAAATTGGACGCTATGTTAAGCCATTTAAGAAAGATATTGACCGGCTAAACAAACTGATTGAATATCGCGACAATGAATTCAAGAAACAAAAGGATTACCCAGGCGACAAGTTAGCCTTTAATCCGTTTCCAGACTCAATACTATATTATGCCAACCAATTATTCTATGATTGTTGGGACGCAATACTTGTAGCGGCGAGCGCAGAATCAACCGGCGAGCGTGGCGAAAAGATACGAAAGTTGATAAAACCAGATGTAAAACCGGCGGGCAAAATACAAACCAAAACTTGTGGTATGGACAAGGATTTACGAGGTTTTGAAAAAACATACGGATTTATAACCGCACTATTGGAAACCAAAACTGTCGATAACAAAAAATTAAGCGAAAAACAATTAACTAGAATAGCAGAAATTTGTTCATATTCCCACCAAATAATCGAAATAAGTAAAGGACTTGTCGTATCGTTTGATTATCTCAATTATTATAGCGGTCATTTTGACGAACGGCATTACGCGCGCTTTTGGTTAAAATGCGGTTTACTTATTACCTATGACAAAATTACAAAAAACTTTTATCAAACACTAGACAATAGGATTAGTGAAGAGTGGATTGGTTGTCGCAAGCCAAAAACTCCCGATATTGCTCACGGTGACGTTGTATCGGCGCGCAAAAACATTTCCGATTGGTTAAATGACGAAAAGTCTATGGAATATTTGCGAGATTTTGAATATGATATGGAACAATCGCTGCGTCTTGAAAAGGTTAAACAAATGCTAGTTGAAGGTCAAAATGAAGAATACCGCAAAATTGTTAAACCAATTTGCGATTCGTTTAACGAGTTCACCAGTATAACGCATTTTAATTGCCAAGAAATATTGCGAGAAAATAAGTATTTGAAATAAAAAAACGACGAGAAAACGACGAGCGACGACAAAAAACAACGGAAAAACAACGGCAAATAACGAAAAACGGTGGGTTTCATTGTTAAAAAACAGCCGAAAAACAGCGAAAAAAGTTGTCAAAAACAGTGTCAAAACAGCGTCAACTTTTTTAATCATAGCCGGCTTATGGGTATATTTTTAACCCTTTTCGTGATATAATTAAATTGCTCTAAATCAATTTTCCAATCAAATCGGACATAGAGAAAACCTGTCATAAGACACGGAATAGTTTATCTGATGAGATGAGCACCGTGTGCGAGTGGAACAGATAAACCTCTGTGTCACGGGAAAACGATTTAGAGCATCGTCAGACGGTGCTCATTTTGTATTTAGAACCGTCTGACCAGATACTAAATAATCGCAAGGAGGTAATGCGCAACATGGAAGGCATATTAGCAATCGTTGTCGGCTGGATTATTGTGGCAGCGATTATAAGTTCATTTAAGAATAGCGGAAAAAATAAAGGTAATCACGGCAAAAGTAGCAATTTACTTACTGGCAATTATGCCGATAAGATTGTTCAAGACGCCGCAAGAAAGAGCAAAGAAACTGAATTACAAAAAGATATATTTGCGTCTGAAGAATCCTGGGAATTTTATAAAGATGGTTTCCGCAAATTAAATAAATCACAACAAGAATATGAGATAAAATACATTATGAAAAAGTTACGTGCGAAACGCGAATATAAAGAAAAAGAGGACGTGCGCGATAAAATCGACGAAGCAATCCGTGAGTTGGAATTGATTTATCGAGCATAAGGATTGATATGGAAAAGACCAACGCACAAAAACGAAACGAAGACGAAGTTAGGCGCATAATGCGCGAACGTGGATTCGAAACGGCGTTGGATTCCAAGCCGAAAAAGAAACAACGAGATTTTGATTTTAGCATTATCGGCAAAGTGTTGTTTGCGATTATTGTTATCGGTAGCTTATCATTTGGCGTTATATCGTTAATAAATGCGCCTAAAAATGACGAAACGGTAAAAGATACGTCTGCCGACGAAAACACGGCGCAGAACGCCGATTATGCGGGTTTAGCGATATGTTTGAACGCGGCACATCCAGACGTAGAGGCTGGCGACCCACAGTTTTACCCGAAACTCATTGCGTCGTATCAAGCACAACTTGATTGTCATGCCAAATACCCGACACCGGGTAATGAATCAGAAATATCGGACATAAAACAACGTAAAAACAACGTGGAGATTGCCGCAAAAGACGCCGGCGTAAGTCAATCTGACATTGATTCGGCATATAGTTCAATATCTCAACAGACGACAAGCGTAAGTCAACCGACCACCAATCAAGATACGGGTAGCAATTATACCGCGCCGGATTGTAGTAATGAAGAACGCGAGGTTGGAATCCGACGAACTTTAATGGAACGCGAAGAACAACAATACAACAACATATTCAATAGTCGCAAATCGTATGAGGAATTAGTCGACCAAGCGGGCGGCAGTTTTACGCAATCGGACATACTCTACGCCGAACAAAAAGCAAAAATAGACGCCGCGTGGCAGACATACAAGGACGCAACGACGGCATACAATAACGCGTATAATGATTTATTGAACTGCGAACGGCAATAAGATAATCGGCTACATTTTGCGGTATAATTATATTAACACGCAAGAAAGGAATGCTATTTGGCAGAATTTGAGGATTATCTGAATTACAAACCAACCAAGAAAGACCGGCTCGATTTGGCTTGCGACATATTGGCGGAAAGTGAACAGATTATTGCTGACGCGTCTGGCCGATACGAAGAATACGAGGAATATAGAAAGCACTCGGGCGATTCATGGTTGCTACGCCGCGATTACAAAAATCAATACGATTCAATTATCGGATTATGCGATAGTTGGTTAAAAAAGATTTCCGCAGAAATAAAACCGATTGGTTGTAGCTATTTGGTGCTATTTCCAGAAATACCTGCTGTCAAAAATGTTTATATTGACCCATTGGAAAAACTTAATCGCTATATCGACGCAGTTAAGAAAACTACGGCAAGATTGCGCCCGGTATTGGACGGACTACAAGAACAAGAACTATTGCCAAAGAAAGGTTTAACAACGCCAAAAACCGTCGTATCGCAACCTCAATTCAAAAATAATTGTTTATACATTGGCGAACATAAAATCCGTTTCAAAAAAGGAACGTTGAATTGGTGTATGATTAAAGCCGTATTCGATAACAAAACAAGCGAATACGGCGCAAACGCGACAGATATTTTCGAGTTAGAGAATCCAAGTGACGCACAAATTAGAGAAGCCAACGACCGCGAGAGGCATAAATATCTTGCGGCACGCAAGAGAATAAACGACCGCATTACAACAGAAACCGGAATAAAAGACGAGTTTATTTTGGTTGATATGGCAAATTATTCAATCAACAAAGATTTTGGTTTGTAATCTGTAAAAGATAGACTTTGGTAGACAAAATCTATCTATTTTTTGTTCATAAGAATGCA
This sequence comes from Candidatus Saccharimonadota bacterium, assembly GCA_024699125.1. Lineage (GTDB taxonomy): Bacteria > Patescibacteriota > Saccharimonadia > Saccharimonadales > Saccharimonadaceae > Nanosyncoccus. The sequence continues at coordinate 17,208 of JAILQE010000013.1, read as the reverse complement.
GACTTAACGGGACAATCGTTCTTGTAAGATTGGGCTATGAATAGTAATGGCATAGCAAATAACCCAACAAAGAAAGGCAATACTATTACTATTCGTGCCGACGATAACGACGCGAGAATAAAACACGACGCTGAATTATTGGCGGATTTCCTTTATCGGCTTTTCAAAGAATCAATAGGCTGTTAAGATAGAGAGCGGACAAAATTCATAGATATAACGTAATTTAATTTGTGGGTAATGTTGGGGGCTCATACGGTTCTATGAGCCACGTCCAATGAGTCCCCAACAATGCCCGGAAAGTAGGTTATGTGCCACAATACAAAGCAATTGGGTTGTGTCGAGTATCGACCAACGAGCAATTAAGCAACAACAGCCTGACGAGGCAAAATCAAGCCGTCAAGGAAATGGCTGATAGGTTGGGTGTCATTATTCCAAATGACTATCTTTGGAGTGAAAGCATGTCAAGCAAACGCGGCAAAAACGTTAATAGAAAAGACCTAAATGAAATATACGACACTTGTAAAAAAGACCCTAGTATAAAATATATTATCGTTGACGAACCGGATAGGTTTATGCGTTCCCAAAAAGAGGCGAATTATTGGGAAGTTCGTTTTGAATACGAAATAGGCGTAAAAGTTGTTTATGCAAAAAACGACGCATTAAATGACGATAGTTCTATTGCGACGTTTCAAAGGTCTCTCGAATATTACAAAGCTGAAGGTAGCAATGAGGAACGTATACGTAAGGCGGTCAATGGGCAAAGGAAGGCATTGGAGGAAGGCCGTTGGCCTTATTTCCCACCTCGCGGGTATAAACATGGGGAAATAAAATCTATTCCAGACAAAGACGGCGAGAAAGCGGAATTATTGGCTCGTATTCTAAAAAAGATTGCGGCTGAATTTTATACATTAACGGAATCATTGAAAGAATACAATAGATTAGGACCAACAGTTTACGACAATTATAAACCGATTAAAATTGACAAATGGAAAAAAGTGGTTGCGAATCCATTTTATGCCGGTATTGTCGAGATGAATAAGCAAGTGAAATACAGAAACGAAAATGGTTTGCATAAACCGATTATTACAAAAGAAGAGCACTTAAAGCTGGTAGAAATTATAAATAGTAAAAAACGAAATCATAAAGCACCGTCAAGGGACGGCAATCCGAAATTTCCGTTAAGCAATATGTTTCTCTGCGAAGATTGTAGTCACAAGCATACGAAATATCATAGATTTGTCGGCATTACACAGTCAAATAACAAAAAGAAGCCAAAGGTATATCAAAAATATCGTTGCCGAGGCTGCTATCGGTCTTTGTCCAAAGAATATATCAACGAACAAATTATGAATCTATGTGGCTTGTTTGATATGTCTGAAAAATCAAGAAAGATTTTATTAGAGGCATTGGAAATGGCGTGGAAACGCGAAGAAGGCGATATAGCAACGCGTAAAAAAGAGTTAAAGTTAAAAATCGTTCGCGCCGAAAACGACATTGATTCTATAACCGACACATACATAAACGAGTGTAATGAGAAACGAAAAGAAATCATTGGGAATCGACTAGATAGCAGGCAAGCACAATTGGACGCAATGAAGCACGAATATCAGGAACTAGACAATGATGACGCAAAGAAGAAAACCGACTTTATGGAATTCGCCTTGAACTTCGTAGATAACCTTGGCTCAAATTTTGTAAATCTTACCCCTAAAAACGCGCAAAGGTGTAAACAAATCATATTTCCGCGCGGTTTTGTGATTACTCAGCAAAATAATGTTTACACCCAAGAAATCAGCCCGCTTTACGGATTACGGGCAAGAAAAAAATCGGATTTTTCCGATAATTTTCACCAATGGTGGGCGGGAAGGGAATCGAACCCTTACTCTCTTGCGAGAACCAGATTTTGAGTCTAGCGCGTCTACCAGTTCCGCCACTCGCCCGTATCTATATTTTACCATATATCCTTGGTTTATGCTATAATTTCTGTATGGATTCAAAAAGTAGTGGGCAATCTTCCAGTCAGCCAGTCCAGCCTATCCAACCAGCCAGTCCGGCCGGTTATGTTGGCGTGCAACCAACAACTCCAAATCCAGCCCAAACTGCTTCTAATCTGCAAATGCAAGCCGCCGCAAATATCATGCGTCGCAAAGTTCTTGCTTCCTATACAAATAACGCCCCAAAAAATTCCGCTAGCCTAGGTCGCCTAAAAGAAACTCCTTCGAGTATTGACTCGGAATCCTGGGAACGCTACCACACCGCTTGGCAAGATTATTACCAAAAATACTACAGCGAATACTATTCTAATGCTGCCAGAAATTATGTTCAAAAAGAGCGCTTAAAAGATGCTCGCGCCAAAGCCGAGGAAGAAGAAGTACTTGGCAATACTACCGCTCCAGATACTAGCGAGTCAAATATTCGCAAAAAGATTCGCAAAAAAGCCACCGACAACGAGAAGAAATCCCGCCGCCACCGCCGCTTTATTCCAATTGCTGCCGGGCTACTAGTGGTGCTACTCATTCTGTTTCTACAATACAATCGCCTTATCTTTGCCCCAATTATGGCCTATGTGTCACCGGGCAATGCACCAGCATCAAGCATTGATTCTGTAGATCCAACCGTAACGCGCAACATCTCACCAGAACCACGCCTACTAATTCCGAAATTAAACGTCGACGTGCCTGTGCATTTTGGTATCAAACCATCAGAAGCAATGTCATATATGAATAACGGCGTAGCCCATTATCGCATTCCAGGCGCCAACGCCTTCCCGGGCGAAATCGGCAACCTCGTTATCACGGGTCACTCCGCCGGCGATATTTATAGTTCGAACCCATACAAATATATTTTCTCCGGCCTTGAACGTCTTGAAATCGGCGACACTATTTACGTAAACTACGAATCAGTAAGATACACTTATTCAATCACTAAAAAAGATGTCGTAGAGCCAACTAACGTCGCCTCGCTTGTTCTCGATACCGACAAACCGATGATCACGCTAGTTACTTGTACGCCACTTGGTACCTCGCGTTACCGCCTACTTGTATTTGGTGAACAAATTTCACCAAGTTACGAAGATGCCAATTCTATCGACATTCCAACCGAAATCACTCCAACCGAAGAAACGCTACCAGCCAACTCGCCATCATTCTTTGATGGACTTTGGGGCTGGCTAACTAATAGTAACTAATTACTTGCGCAAAGTTTCGCGCACTAAGCCTTCGCTATTCATATAATAAAGCCATCTGTCGTCGTTGGTAATGACGACAGGGAAATCTTCTCGTGCATCGGTAATAATAACGCGGCGATTCAAGCCATCGAAATCATAAACCACGACATCGCCATACGAACTTTGATAAATCATGCTGTCATCTAACCAATCAAATGCAGAAGTCTCAATTTGCCACTCTCTAACTTTTTCAGCTTCCATGTCCAGCGTCGCAATTACGTTGCCCATAATCGCAACTACATATTCACCCATACGACCAATTTTTGCCGTAGTTGGCGTAAATGATAGTTCAAACTCATATTCAGCATTATTTAAATCATCTCGCTTAAACACCAAGATCTTATTCTTCTCTACAAGCGTTAAGTATTCGTTGTCATAAAACTTGCTAATAAATGCGTCAGCAGTAGCATCCTCGATTTTACGAATCGACTTGACTTCGTCTTTATTAGCCTTCACCGATCCGATATAGGCCCCATCAGAGCCATTCGCCGTAAAGACCACTTCATCGCCATAGTAATGATATTTTTCTACACCATCAGCCAAAATCGCAGAGATAGATTTATTATTTACATTGATTCTTTGTAACATTTTGTCTCTCAAAGTCAGCAAATTATCGGCTGAACCATTTAAGAAATCAACCTCGTAAAAGCCAACACCAAAATTATCTGAAAGATTAATGCTACGACCAGTATTGTTTAAATCAAGCAAAAACCAATCCAGCTTGTCATTAAATAATACGCTCAACAAAATATGATTCTGGTCATTACTCCATTCAATATTTGAAATCTCACCATTAATTCCACTAGGGAATACTGCCGCAAGATCAATTTCCTTAGGATTAACCTTCTCCTCTTCTAGATTAACAAGTTTCCATTTATTGGTTTTATTCGCCACCAAAATGAAGTCACGTTTTGGCGAAACGCTCATAATAGCCGCTCTATCAAATTCTATAGGTGTTTTTTCGATTACCGGTTCGTTTGGGAACAATCGCGGATAGCGCAAACGATAGAGTAAACCATCTTTAATTTCTATCGTTTTAGACCAAGTATCGTAGCCGTCTTTCTCGATTTTAATAGTATGTTCGCCAACAGGAATCACACGACTAGCATTAGTACGCTGCGGCAAAACATCATCGTCTACAGCCACCGTAGCACCGGTCGGCTCAGAGGCAACTTGCAGCATCCCAGAGCGGGCCACTTCGAAATTCTCATTAATCCAGTAGCCAGAAACTGTAAGCACCAAAAAACCCACTAAAACAACTGCCGCTAAGGTCATAAGACCATCGGTAATAATCACCTTCCAGGCTTGGCGTTTCTTTTCGGTTTCTGGATCCATATAGATAAATTATAACATATTTTAGGCCAATTTTAGCTCTTGCGCTTTCACTCGCATAAGCGTAATATTTAAGTATAAGAAAAAAGCGAGGTAAAAAATGCAAAAGTCTGACTCTGCACAGTCAATTAAAGTCGTCCGCCGTCAGGTTCAGCCTTCTGCTACTTTAAATCGTAGATACGTCACTCCGCCAAAAGCCGCCGCTCGCCGCGTCCAAGTCAATAGTGACATGATTGCCGTAAAAACCGTTTCTTCAGCCAGCGCTAAGGCCGCTCCAGCCGTTAAAGCTACCCCAACCACCATGACAGCAAAGCCAACCCTAGCCAAAATGGCCACAGCAAAACCTGCCGCCGCTAAAACCGCCGCCAGCAAAACTTCCGAAAAACTATCCCCAGAACAACTTAAAGAGCTAGCCGTTAAGCGGGCTTTACGCGCTGCCGAAAAAACTCCAGAACCAGTCCCACACAAACTTCATTTTAGCTTTGGCCGCATTTTCTTAGCCCTAATTTGCACCGCCGCCACTGTATTTGCGCTAGTCTATTTTATTAATCAAAACGTATTCAATCTTTCCGTCGTTAACGCTGCCAAATCGGCTGGTCTCGAAATCAGTGCCTCACCGAAAGTGCCAAACGGCTACGAGCTCACCGATATCGTCTCTGAAGACGGCAAAATCACTCTTAACTATTCCAACCCATCTAACAAAACTAGTTTCACTCTAGTCGAAGAGCGTTCCTCGTGGGATTCCAACGCCCTCCTTACTAACTTCGTCAAACCTACCTACGGCGCCGATTATTCCATTGTCCGTGAGCAGGGAATTACGATCTATATTAGCAACAGCAACGCCGCTTGGGTTAATGGTCGCATCGTCCATAAAATCACCGCTGAGCCAGGCACACTCACCAAAAAACAAATTCGCTCTATCGCTACTTCATTCTAATTTGCCGTATCTCTATAAAAGTGGTATAATTTCTGCATGAAAGCAGTTACTCGTTTTGCGCCTAGCCCTACCGGTTATATTCATATCGGCAACGTTCGTAGCGCAATTTATCCATATCTTTTAGCTCGCCAAACCGGCGGTAAAATGATTTTGCGCATTGAAGATACCGACCAAGCACGCTTTGTTGAAGGCGCCACCGAACTCGTAGAAGATACTTTAACTTGGCTTGGCCTTAACTGGGACGAAGGCCCAGTTGTGGGCGGTCCAAACGCTCCGTATTTCCAAACTGAACGCCGCGATATTTACCATGAGTGGGCTCGTAAACTGATTGCTGCCGGCCGCGCTTATGCCGACCCAACCACTCCAGAGCAAATCGAAAAGTACCGCGCCGAGTGTACCGCAAACAAAGTTCCGTTTCTTTATCGTAACTTCCGTCCAGAAAACACCCCAGAATGGGAGCCAGGCATGCCACTTCGCTTCAAAACCGAGCCAAAAGAATACAGCTGGCACGACGAAGTCATGGGCGATATGCACACTGGCCCAGAAGTTCTTGATGACATCATTTTGATCAAAAAAGACGGCCTTCCGACCTACAACTTTGCCCATATTGTAGATGACGCCGAAATGGGCGTTACCCACATCATGCGCGGCGTCGAATATCTTTCTTCTATGCCAAACTACCTTGCGATTTATGAAGCACTTGGTATTGACCATCCAAAATTTGTTTCGTTGCCGCATATTTTGGCCCCTACGGGCAACAAAAAGCTCGGTAAGCGTGATGGCGCCAAATCCGTCACTGAATACCGTGACGACGGTGTTCTCGCCGAAGCCATGCTCAATTACCTCGCCTGCCTCGGCTGGAACGACGGTACCGAACAAGAAATTTATACAATGGATGAACTCGTTGAAAAATTCTCACTAGACCGCATCCAAAACTCCGGTGCTCGCTACGATGAAACCAAACTTCTCTGGATGAACGGCCAATGGATCCGCCGCATCGCCACCGAAAACGGCGAAACCGTTACTGAAAAGGGAATTAACGAGCTTTACGCCCGCACCGCCGGCTTCTGGCCAGAAAGCGCAGCAAACGCCTCAGACGACTATAAAAAACAGGTACTTAGCATTATTTACGACCGCCTCAAAACCCTTTCAGACCTCCGTGAAATGACTGGCTATTTCTTTGCAGATCCAGCCATTAACGCCGAAATGATTACGAGCAATAAGTTTCTCAAAAACACTTCCGTGGGCGAGCTCCGTAGCCTGCTCTCGCAAGCTATTGATAAACTCTCCGCCACAGAATGGAACGAAGATGCTCTCCAAAATACGCTCAACGACTTGCTAGCCGTAACCGGCAAAAAACCAGCAGAACTCTTTAGCTTAATTCGCCTTGCCTTAAGCTTTGCACCATTTAGTCCAGCATTAAATCTAACCCTGAACACCCTCGGCAAAGAAACTTCTCTTCGTCGTCTAAGCGCCGCAGTAAATGCACTATAAAAAATAAGCTACAACTTGTAGCTTATTTTTGTTCTAATTCTTTATACCATTGCGCGCAAAACAACGTACCGCATAACCATCACTAGGCGCCGAATAGCTATTCGCAGTACCATAACTAATACTCCTGTCATAAACGTACAGATATCTATTATAATAATCGCTACGCGACATCTGCCAAAAGCTATAATATTCCCGATGTACAATCCCATCATCGTCAGTGTACGAGCTGTAACCTCTACTCAAGTATCCACTATCCTCATAATACGGTATCCCCGCAAGATAAAGCGGCTCCGTGCGCGTACTTATATCTTGGTACGTATTAATCATGTTATTCAACATAGAGTAGTCAGCGTAATTTGGTAAGCGCCACCCCTTCGGGCAAATCGAATCGGTTAATGCATAGTATTCATTATTATTTCTGGTATATCCACCAAGACGAGGTTCAGGTCCAGCCATTGCCGCCGTATCGTTATATAGCACGCCAAGACGGCCATGCGCACATATCTCTTCCGTATAGCCAGTTGCCGCGGCGCAATCTGCGTCACTTAAATAGTGCCCAGGAGTGCTATCTGGCCCAACATAATAGTCGTATGATTCCTCTCCAAAAGTACCCACTGCAGGATTACTAGCGGCGCGATAAGAATGCCCACCAATGGCATTAGTTAAGTAGTTTCCGGTTGCCACATTACTCTGAAGAGTATTACCATCAGCAGAACGCGCATACCAATACCTGGTAAGCGGGTCAGAAAGCGTCGTCTGCGTGGTGTGATCTACCAGCCAATGACTCCTTCCACTCTTATAGCCACCGCGGGCATCGCCATATCCAATATCAGAAGAAACACCGCTTAGCACATCGCCATAATGAAGCTCCAGATCAAGATTTTGCGTCATTATAACCGCTTCATTTGGTAGTTTTACGAACCAATACTTCTTGCCGTCACGAACATCAGTCTTCTGGTACTGCTGATTGATGACCATTGAAGCAATCACATCATCGTTAATCTCTTGCATGTATTGAATCTCATCAATCGTAGTCGGTGTTGGCGGAGTAACTTTTGTTACAACCTTGAAGACGACCGAGTTTGAATACGTACCGGTTGGCTGAATAGCGTCCATCTTAGCCGCAAAGTACACGTCTTGATTTTCAGCGCCAGGAGCATCAACATCCATTATCTGGATTGGCGAAAGGGAATCCATAGCAACCAAAGGTGCATAGGTACTTTCGTCATCGCCCTCCAAAGTGTCATCTATCGAATAACCCCAACGGCCGGTAGGGAAATCGCCCCTAGTTGTAGTGGTTTCAAGCGTTGGCACAATACTGTCCTTGTAGTCGTGAATCAGATTCGTCGCATTTTCATTTGTGGATTTTTTATCCGTAGTAAATGTTGCTATATAACCTTCATGATTATTCGAAGAGACACCGAGTGTGGTATAGTCACGCAAGAAATCGCCGTTGATACCAGAAGCTTTCACGAGTCTGTTGCTAAGTGATACGGAAAGTTTTAGATTTACATCTACATTAAAATCAAAATCACCACCGACATTATTAACCGTTGGCGGAAGTGGGGGATCCTGCCCTTTAGTGACATCGGCGCAAGCCACAATCGAACGGCTGTTTTCGTCCTTGCCAAATGTTAGAGTTTCACAAATCAGCGACCGTTGGTTAACGTCATCGAAAAACGTTTCTTTAAGCGTGGTGGCTTGGTCGGAGGCAATCGTGCCAGCATAATGGAATGTATCATCAACTTTTACGCCAGCAAGCGCGTTGTTAGTAATTGTGTAATCCATATCGGCCGGCGTATCGCCAACGCCTTTCATATCATCCGTAAAGTTGATATCAACATAATCACTATTAGCTAATGCTATTGGAACAATAAGAGCATTTGGATCGTTCCAATTTGTCCAAGCCAATGGAATAGTACTTTTTACGTTGTCGTCTTCGTCATAGATGGTCGCCTCTACCCCCACGCGACCATAAATCTCTGGCGGTGTCGGGATAACGGTCACTACGGCACACGCCTGCATCAACCTAGTTACGCCTTGATACGTAAAAGTGAGTCTTTCGCAATATTCTCCAGAAGTATTCACGGTTTGAGTGTGTGAACCAACTTTTTTCGTTTCATGGTCGCCCTGGAATGCAACAAACGACCCGCTCTCCGGTGGATTACTTATAAAAGAACCGTTTATATCATAAGGAACCACCACAGGAACATCGCCATTATTTACCATAAAATCTTCAAACGTTATCTCTGCACTTTGTCCCTCACGAATAGATATATATATTATGGCTTTACCAGTATTATTCCAACCAGCCGTCTCAGAGCGCGTACCATATGTCACTGTTACTAAGCCAGAAACTTTTTTCTCTGGTGGATCCGGAATTGGGTCCTCTTCAGCGCAAAACCAGTTAATATCCGCAAGCGTCGCAATCTCATCCACGCCTTTGCCAGAACCACCAATCAACCCCTTCTGGCCGGCCTCTGTATCAGCAGTAGCGTATTTATCAAAAAGCTTTCTGATCTTCCCGTCACGATCCTTCATGTCGTATTCAGTTCCATAGAATTCGCCCCTAATCCTCTTAGTCTCTCCATTGATGTTCAATGTGATATTCGGGTTTACTGCGGGTTCGCCATCCTCGCCTTCATAAAGATCTGTGTAACCGTGCGTCGAGTCATACTTAACCAGCATTCCAGCCTTAGGTGAACCAACCTGGTACCCCAGACTTTGATTAGTGCTCGGACGATAAGCTTCATAGCCAAGAAACCAGAAGCCGCCATAATCCTTACACTGTCTCGAAACCGTAGCGTAACCAGCATTGGAAGAACCAGGAAAACTGATATCGCCCTCATATGGTTCACCCTGGGAGTTCGTTGGCCATTCATAATATTGCCACGAAAGGCCAAAACAAGTATCCCACCAGACACCATTATTATTTGGGTCACCACATAAACCGCCGCGTGGACCGCTACCAGTACCGTAACAGTACTTGCCGTCGGGGCCACAGGCAGCGAAAGAATTATTATTAACTAAAACAAAAACTGCGCAAGCCAAAATTGCAAAACACCCTACAAAAATCCAGCGTTTTTTATTCGTAAACATAGACCTTACGCTTGTCATACATAAATTATAGCACAACCATAATAAGTTTATGTTAAAATTATTTAAAAGTAAGTGGAGCTTTTTATGGAACAAACAACACCCCCAATCGAACCGCAAGAAAAAGCGGATTTAGAACAAAAAGAACAAGAAACTAAGACAGTCGAGCCGACCCAGCCAAAACCAGAAAAAACCAAAAAATCCAAATCCTGGATCGCATTCTTAGTTCTTGGTATTATTTTCGCCGGCGCCGGCGGCGCGCTTCTTGCTATTACATTACTAAAACCAGTAGAAGAAAGAGCCGCTATCGAATTTCCAAAAATTCCATCAAAAACTTCCACCGAAAAAATCTACAGCACTTTAACCGGCAAAGAAATCGCTGACAAAAAAGATGACAAGGCTCCAATTTACTGTGTCCAAACTCCAAACGGCACTGATGGCGCCCGCCCACAAGCAGGTTTACATGATGCTGGCGTAATTTTTGAGGCAATCGCCGAAGCCGGTATCACTCGCTTTGCTGCGATCTACCAAAACCCAACCTCTGCCGTAATTGGGCCAATCCGCTCACTTCGCCTCTACTATTTGGAATGGGACACGCCATTTGATTGTACAATTGTCCACGCCGGCGGCGCTTACGATGCCCTTACCGCAGTAAAAAACGGTGGTTATAAAGACCTTACCGAAAACTATACTTATATGTACCGCGGGACCGTTGGTACAAGACGCTGGAATAACCTATTTACGAACGGCGAGTATCTTCAAAAATTCACCAGCGATCACGGCTTCGCCGAATCAAATCCGCAGGGATTCACACATAAAACTCCAGAAGAAGCAGAAAAAACTCGCGTAGACAACCTCGTTGAAGAAAAATTATCTATCATCACCGCAACCACGAAATCCACCAAGAATATCGTTCCACAAGTTTCAACGATCCGTCTTGGCTTTGGAAATTTGCCGAATTATAACCCTGTTTACAATTACAATGCCAACACAAACACCTATGATCGCTCATTTGCCTCAGGCGTCTCGCATGAAGTATATGATTGTCCACACGAAAACCTTGGCGAAAAAAATCCGGAAAGTGTCTGCGAATTAAAGCAACTCTCGCCTTCCGTAGTAATCGCAATTATGGTGAGCGAACGTAAGGCTTCCGACAATTATCACGAAGACATTACTACTACCGGTTCTGGTACGGCCTACGTCTTCCAAAACGGCACTGCAGTAAGAGGGACTTGGTCCAAAAACACCCGCGCCGACCAAATTAAATTCTATGACGAAAGCAACAACGAAATCGCTTTGAACCCTGGCCAAGTCATCATTTCGGCCATCCCAAACTACGGCTGGGTTGAATACTAAATAAAGATATGGTAAAATAAACTAGCGGTTCCGTATAAAATTTACTACATAAATTTTATACGTGGCCTAGCTAATTACGTAGTTCCGTATAAAAATTTATTTCATAAATTTTTATACGTAACCTGCACTCGTAATAAAAACAAAATAAATTTTGTTTTTATTACTCGTTTGGTTCCGTCGTCTAGTGGTCTAGGACGTCTGGTTCTCATCCAGAAAATCGCGGGTTCGACTCCCGCCGGAATCACCAAACAAGAAGAAGCCGCAAGGCTTATTTTTGTTTGGTGATGACAAGGGAGTGACGCAGTCCCTCCCGCCGGAATCACCAAAGAAATGAAAAGAAGCCCGCAGGGCTTGTTTTCATTTCTTTGATTACTGCGAGGGAGCGGGCCCGCGAAGCGGGTTCGCTCGCCGAAGGCGACTAGCGAGCGAAGCGAGCATCCTCCCGCCCTTGTGCTATAATTGCCACAAGGAGAATCACATGGAAAATAACGAACTATTAAGATTTACTACTACTTCATCGGCTGGCGTCACCTTACTTCTACCACCAAAACTTGAATTTGTCTTCTATGCCGACCATCTCGAAGCCTACGATAAGAAAGGTAAGCAAGTCAAAAATCTCAGCTATGCCGATATCACCGAAGTCGCCATCATGAAAACTTGGCAAACTGCCGTCTTTATTAATTGCAAACCAATTGGTTTCAATATTTACAAAGTCACCGACGAACAAGCCGCCAAAATTAAGCAAATCATCGGCAAGTAATTAACACTACCTCTGTACAAATCTCTATTTTTGTGTTATAGTATTTATCATGAACAAACTCCCGATTGTAGCGTTGATTGGCCAAACCAATGCCGGTAAATCCAGCATACTAAACCGTTTGGCTCATAAAAATATCGCCATTGTGGCCCGCGAAGAGGGCACTACGCGCGACAACGTCGTCACCAAAATCGACGACCGTTTCATTTTGATCGACACCGCTGGCCTTAAGGATCCTTCGGATGATTTTGAAGCCTCAATCCAAGATCAAATCAATGACGCTATTGAATCGGCAGATATTATCCTTGTCACCGTTGATTCCGCCAAATACCCAGATTACAGAGACAAAGACATCGCGAAAAACGCTCTAAAATCCAGAAAACCAGTGCTACTTGTTTTGAATAAATGCGACTTAAAAGAAAGCTTACTAAACGATGAATTCTTACGTTTTGGTATTAAAGAAAAAGATATTTTCCGCATTTCAGCTACAACTGGACAGGGAATTAATAATCTCAAAACCGGCATCGATGCGCTTTTAAAAACCATCCCAACCAAAACTGTAAAAGACGAAGCCCCAGCCATCAAACTGGCTTTGATCGGTCGCCCAAATGTTGGCAAATCGTCACTTTTTAACTCGCTCGCAAAAAAACAGCAAGCCGTAGTGAGCTCAAAACAGGGCACCACGCGCGATATTAACCGTGTCGAAATCCGCTACAAAGGCCAGACAATCGAGGTCCTAGACACTGCAGGCCTTAGAAAACCTGGCAAACGCGAAGTCGGCATTGAAAAATTCTCCGCTATTCGCACCCTCGCCGCTATCGAAGAAGCTGATATCTGCGCGCTTTTGATCGATTCTACCGAACCGCATTCAAAACTCGACCAATCGCTCGCTGGCCAAATCGTAGAAGCCGGCAAGGGAATTATCATGGTTGTCACTAAATCCGATCTCTTAGAAAACGCCAACCCAACCAATTATTTCGGTGAACAAAACATCAAAAACCGTACCGCAGCCGACTTCTTGCTCGACAGTCTCGAAAAAGATTTTGACTTTTTGCCATATGCACCAGTCATTATTACAAGCTCCGAAACCGGCCAAAACGTTACTCAATTATTTGAGCTTGCAACCGAGATTAAAAACAATCGTCACCTAGAAATTAAAACTTCTGATCTCAACAAAATACTTACTGAGGCCATTATCGAACATGCACCAGCCGGGCTCAAAAACACCCGTCCAAAGCCAAAATACATCGTGCAAACCGATACTTGCCCACCTTGGTTTGTGGTACATGGCCATGATCTTGAGCTTTTGCACTGGTCCTGGAAGCGCTTTTTGGAGCGCAAAATCCGCGAGAAATACCCATTCATGGGTACCCCAATTATGATTTCTTATCGCAGCGATAGCAATAAAGACAAGGATTAACTTTATGAAACTAATCGTTGGTCTAGGCAATCCTGAAGCAAAATACAATTTCACCCGTCATAATTTTGGCTTTTTGGCCCTAGATTTTTATGCCAAAGTCCACGATTTAGCCTGGGAAACACACCCAAAATTCGGCGCCATCTATCTGAAACATGGCGATTATCTCTTTATTAAGCCACAAACCTACTACAACGATTCCGGCACCGCAGTGCGCGCTTTTGCTGATTTTTACAAGATACCGCTCTCTGATATTTTGGTAATTTGCGACGATTTCAACCTGCCTTTTGGCATTACGCGCTACCGCGAAAAAGGTTCCGCCGGTGGCAATAATGGTCTAAAATCAATCATTGCAAATCTCGGCAGCCAGGATTTCCCAAGGCTACGCCTGGGCACAGGGAATGACGAACTTCGCAACAAACTCGGTGACATGGATTTTGTGCTCTCGAAATTTACAGAGGAAGAGCGTCAAAAACTCCCAGAAATCCTCCGCTCTATCGCATTGCCCATCGATTAGCGCCAAGACTACGCACTAAACCCTTAATCTCCATCAAAGTAATTGTTTGATTAAATAGGGAAGGCGTTAACCCTAACCGCCCCATAATTTTTTCGCCATCCCGCTCGCCATCTGTTAAGGCCTGAAAAATCCCCACTTCCTCCTCTGTATCGCCAAACAACACCGGTTGTTTGATCACTTTTTTGCTACGCTTCGGGAATAACAAATCTAGTACATCCTCCGCCCCTAAACAGGGGTTAGCCCCCTGGAAAAGTAGCCTATTACAACCCTCGGAGAGCGGGCTCGTAATATTGCCAGGTACCACCAGAAGCTCCTTGCCCTGATCTAGCGCATGCGTCGCAGTATTTAAAGTTCCGCTCCGCGCCGCCGCCTCCACCACAATTACCACATCTGAAAGCCCCGAAATTAGGCGATTTCTCTCTAGAAAACTGGTTTTTGGATATATTAAAGCGCCCGGCGCATATTCGCTCATTACCGCCCCGCCTTTCTCTATAATTTCGCGCGCCAACCCCTCGTGTGAACGCGGATAAATTTGGTCTATAGAGGTGCCGAGCACCGCAACAGTCTTTCCGCCGGCATCAAGCGCCGCGCGGTGCGCAATCGAATCTATCCCATAAGCAAGACCCGAAACAATCACTACCCCGTGCCGCGCCAGATCAAAAGCTAGCTTATATGCCACTTCCTCCCCGTATTTAGTATTGTGTCTAGAACCCACAATTGCTACGGTTTTTGGCCGCTGCATCTTATCGTCCATAACCACATTTTCGGGCATTTTTCCATAAAAATACAATATTTTAGGCTTAAGCGCAATAGTATTTAACACCTCTGTAAAATCTGCTTCCAGGGGTGAGATCCGGTTGAATTTATACAAAAAGTGTGTAAAAGGTGTTGACATTTTTTTAGCTCCGTGATATAATGAGAAGCAGTTGGGGAGTGATCCCCACACCGCACCTAAATAAATTATAATTTTAGCTACACTAATTTTAGCGTAGCAAAAATTGCGTGCTTTTGAAACCCCCTCGGGTTTTAAATTTCTTAAAGGTTTAAAACTTTTATAAGTATTACCTCCACTTAAGAGGGGAATCTTTCGAAGGCATAGCAATCCCTCTAACCGGCGGGCCCCAATATGTGTGAGGTGGGTCGCGCTTCCGGGGTCTCCCCGGTGTCAAAAGAGATGCGTTAGAGGGCCAAATAGCCTCAGGTGATGCCCACCCTTACCTGAGGCTTTTTGGTGTCTTAAGGGGGTTGTAAAAATCCAAAAAATCAATTACAAAGTAAATAACGCGCGCGCCTAGTTATGTCTCGCTTATGCTTGCATAGGTGTGCTATTATAATATATATGTCAAAAAACCTAGTTATCGTAGAGTCGCCTGCCAAGGCCCAAACCATCGAGAAATACCTCGGTGCTGATTTTCAAGTTTTAGCTTCGGTTGGCCACATTCGCAAAGATACTAAGGTAGATAAATCCACTTTTGACGTGACCTACGAAATCGATCCGGGCCACACCAAAATCATTGCCGATATCAAAAAAGCCGTCAAAGAAGCCGACAAAATCTGGCTCGCAACGGATGAAGACCGCGAAGGGGAATCAATTTCTTGGCACTTGCTCGAAGTCTTGAAGCTTCCAAAAGACACTGCGCGTATTACTTTTCATGAAATTACTAAACCAGCGCTCGAAGCCGCCATTAAAAACCCTCGTACAGTAGATATGAATATGGTCGCCTCGCAACAGGCTCGCCAAACCCTGGATATGCTTGTTGGCTACGACCTTTCCGATATTGTTCGCAAAAAAGTACCGGGTGCTATTTCGGCCGGCCGCGTACAGAGCCCAGCTTTGCGCCTCGTAGTAGAGCGCGAACGCGAAATTGAAAATTTTGAATCAAAATTCAGTTTTAAAGTTACTGGCGATTTCGGCTTCCAGGCCGCACTCGATCATTCATTTGATAGCGAAGACGAAGCCAAAGCCTTTCTCGAAAAACTTATCGGCGCTAAATATACCGTAGCTGAAGTCGAAGAAACCGAAGGCATTAAAGCCAACCCAACTCCGTTTACTACTGCCGCTTTGCAAATCGAGGCCAACGCCAAGCTCGGCTTCTCATCTAAAACTACGATGGCTGCCGCACAGGGGCTTTACCAAGCTGGTCTTATTACTTATCACCGCACCGACTCTTTAAATCTCTCGTCTCAGGCTGTGGCCAGCATCGCAAACTACATCGAAAGTAATTTCGGCAAAGATTATTTGAAAGTTCGTCATTTTAAAACTAAAGATGCGTCCGCCCAAGAAGCCCACGAGGCAATCCGCCCAACCCACATCGAAAACGTTGCAGCTGGCAAAAACGATTACGAGAAAAAGTTATATCATTTGATTTGGTCACGCACGCTCGCGACCCAGATGGCCAACGCCAAAGTAGCAAAGACTGTTGTAAAAATTACAACACATACCGAATATATGTTTGAAGGAAAGGGTGAAGTTGTAGTCTTTGACGGCTTCTTGAAGGTCTACGGCAAATCTAAAGATTTGGAGCTTCCTGCCATGAAAGTTGGCGACATCTTGAACGCTGCATCTATCACGGCCCGCCAAACCTTCGCCAAGCCTAGCGCCCGCTACACCGAAGGTTCACTCGTCAAAAAGCTCGAGGAACTCGGCATCGGCCGCCCATCTACTTATGCATCTATTATGACCGCTATTCAGGCCCGCGGCTACGTCGTGAAAGGCGAATCCGAAGGGGAAGAACGCGAAGTTACCGAGCTTACTCTCACTGGCGATAAGATCAGCCGCTCCGCCGTCACCGAGAAATTCGGTGCCAACAAAGGCAAATTAATACCAACCCCAATTGGCGAACTCGTAGCCGGATTCTTAGTTGATAACTTCAAAAATATCGTTGATTATAAATTTACCGCCAATATCGAAAAAGATTTGGATCTTGTAGCTGAGGCTAAACTCGAACGCGTAAAGATGCTCCGTGATTTTTACGGTCCTTTCCGTGATACCGTACTCGTAGCTCAAGGTGTAGAAAGATACAACAATGCACGTCTTCTTGGCCACGATCCAGAAACTGGCAAAGCAATTTACGCA
>JAILQE010000011.1 GCA_024699125.1 Candidatus Saccharimonadota bacterium | reverse complement strand
TCTATGTTCTCAGTGCCCTTTGCAATCATATCTACAGTTGTAGCCTTCACGTTCCCACCAGATTCATCTAATTCTTGCCGATAATTGACAAACAAATTTCTAGTCAAAGAGTTCTCTATCAAAAATTTCAAAGTCGCTGATTCAAACCAGTTCGCAATCGCCCCACGCCAAGTTAAAGAAGCACCATTATAGGTTTTATAGAATTTTAAGTCGTCTTCATATGCAACCTTGAAAGTAGCCACATCAGTAGTCTTTGCATCAATTTCAAAATCAGCTTTGATCTTTGCCATAGCCGCATCGTCAGCCGCAACTATTTTAGTTCTTCCGGTATCCTCATCAACATACACCAACGCTTTCATTTTTTCGTCATACTCAATACCGCCTTGGCTCAATTTGTTTTTCTGCTTATTTGATAAACTAAATTCAGTTTTTCCAAATCTTACCTGTGTCGGGTATTTTACTAAGCCTTTATCCATTTGATACCGTAAAAGCCTATTTGACCTTGTATTCGCCGACGTCTGCATCGAATTAAACGTCTCTCTAAATTGCTCAAGCAAGCTAAATGGCTGAAACATTTGTGCACCACCCATCATCCCACCTACGCCCAAAATCAACCCCATAATTAAACCGATCGGGCCTTTACGTTTTAAAAAACCACCCTTATTTTCTATCTTATTGTCACCACTAGAACCACCGTCACCAGTATAAAACCCATCTGCATTCTCCTCGCTCTCTCGCGCGCCCGCTATACTATCTTCTGCCTGCCTCGGCGCTTCGTCGCCAGCTTTATTTTCTACCGAACGCAAGTCTTTAGTCGCCCTATCATCTTTTTGATTAGACAAAAACTCTGGTCTAGTGTCTTGCTGGCCAGAACGCATCTTCCTGTATGGGTCATTTTTAGCTAAGCTAGTCGCCATATATAATATATTATAACACTTATGTTTAAACTAAAAAAATTTATTTATGGTTAAGTGACAAGCCAAGCGCAATTAAAACCACTAATGCTAGCCCAACAAGCGCAACCCATACCCAACCGAACTTCCCGGTTTTCTTCAGGTCTCTCATATATTCCGCATCTTCCGTAAAATCTGGGTCCGCATTTTTAGCTACAGTTTTAGAACCACCAGACATCTTCTCGCGCAAATCTGCATCAATCCGACGCGAAAGCTCATTATTTTTATCATTCTCTTTATTAATAATTACCGCCATTCCACTCCTTTTTAACTTTTTTATTATAGCACACCTAAAAGTATGCTATAATTATAGTAATATCAATTTAAGGAGGTCAGAATGGCAACAAAAAAGCCAAAGACGTCGGCAAAGCCTACTAAGGCAAAGACGACGAAACCGAAAACTGCCGCGAAAACTACTGTAAAACCAGTGTCCGAGGCTCCTAAAACCAAAACGGTGGAGAAAGAAGAGACTACAGTCAAGAAAAAATCTTGCCTCAAAGGTTTCTTCGCTAAAAAATACGAAGAAAAAGAAGGCGTTTTGACCGTCTTCAAAAATCCTAAATTCTACGGTGCATTAATCGGCGAAGTCATCGGTACATTGCTTATGACCGTATTGATTTTTGCGCTCTTAATCACTGGCATTAGCGGTGCTTTCTCACAAGGCGCAGCCAATATTGCAACCTACGCAATTGCAGTCATTGCTATCCATGTAGCAGTCCATGCCTTTTCAGGCGCCTGCCTCAACCCAATCGTAACGGTTGGTATGATGGCTTCTCGTCGCATGTCAGTCATTCGTGGCGTGATGTATATTATCGCTGAAATCGTTGGTGCTTGGCTCGGCTGGCTCATCATCAACTCGTTCCACCTAGCCGGTGGCGAAACTGCCTATGATGTCCCAACTATGACTGCCGTCGGTGAGGGTCAATTTTGGATCTTCGCCATGGTTGAATTACTTGGCGCCATCATCGTCGCGTTCTTCTTTGCACGCGCACTTAAGTACAAACGCAGTGCCTTTACTTTCAGCGCCGTAGTAGCTGGTGGTATCGCACTAGCATTCTTCATCGGCTTCGTTGTGTCGTATGTATTCATCAATGGCTTGTCTGGCAACTTTATCTTTAACCCAGCTATTGCCTTGATGCTACAAATTTTCCCAACTGCAGGCGAAAACTTTGGCGAAATCCTAGGTGGTATCTGCCAGGCTTTGTCAATTTATGCTTTGCTTCCAATGATCGGTGGCGTATTAGGCTTCTACCTATCAGACTTTATCGCCAAACTTACCGGCGAAGAATAAATTCACCTACGCAAAAAATAACCCCTTTAACGGGGTTATTTTTTATTGCTTTGGGAACAAAGGAATTTCTGGTGGCATAATCAAACCAGTAAAAATGGCGGCAATTTTTTCAGTTACCGTAGGCATAAACGGACTTAGCATTTTATTGGCAGCCAGAAGCTCGTCTATTAATTCCTTCATACACTTATTAAGTTTTTCTATATTACCTTCTTTTGCTAATGACCAAGGCTTTTCTTCGTCAATTCGACGATTAATCTTTTGTACTCTTTCCCACACATAGTCAAACGCCTTGGAAAATTCAAATTCGTCCATCAAATCGGTATATTCTTTTGGCAATTCCGTATTTTCAGAATTACCGACCGTAATATTATTCTTTGCCGCTAACGTCGCCAATCTCTGCACTAAGTTACCCAAATCATTTGCAAGCTCATTATTGTAGGCATTTTCAAATTTTTCCCACGTGAAATCCGAATCCGCAAACGTATCAATGTGCCTCAAGAAGAAATATCTAAACGCATCTAGCCCGTGTTTATCTAATACTTCTACCGGATCAACCACATTACCAATCGATTTAGACATTTTCTGCCCGTCCGCCAGCACCATACCATGTGAAACTAAAACCTTAGGCAAAGGTAAACCTAATCCTAGCAGCATTGCCGGCCAAATAATCGCATGGAAGCGCAAGATATCTTTACCAACAAATTCTGCTGAGGCTGGCCACCAATCGCCAATCGAATTGTCTGGATATCCTAATACCGTAATATAGTTAGACAAAGCATCTATCCAAACATACATTA
>JAILQE010000010.1 GCA_024699125.1 Candidatus Saccharimonadota bacterium | reverse complement strand
TGACGTTACTTACGAAATCGACGAAGATCACAAAAAAATCATCTCTGAACTAAAAAAAGCCGCCAAATCTGCCGACAAAGTCTGGCTCGCAACCGATGAAGACCGCGAAGGAGAAGCGATCTCTTGGCATCTTGAAGAAGTTTTAAATCTTCCAAAAAATACCGCCCGCATTACCTTCCATGAAATTACAAAATCCGCCCTCGAATCCGCTATAAAATCTCCCCGTACTGTCGATATGGATATGGTTTCTTCCCAACAAGCTCGCCAAACCCTCGACATGCTTGTCGGTTTTGACCTTTCCGGCATCGTCCGTAAAAAAGTTCCAGGAGCTATTTCCGCGGGACGCGTCCAATCCCCGGCTCTCCGTCTCATCGTCGAGCGCGAAAAAGAAATCGAAAGGCACGACCAAAAATGTTCATATAAAGTTTCTGGTGATTTTGGCTTCCAAACCACTTTAAATACCACCTTCGAAACAAAAGAAAAAGCAAAATCCTTTCTTGAAAAGCTAAAAAACGCCGATTTTAAGGTAAAAGATATTGAAAAATCCGATGGCACAAAAGCCAATCCTGTCCCCCTGACTACCGCCGCCCTCCAGATCGAAGCAAACGCCAAACTCGGCTTTTCTTCAAAAACAACAATGTCTGCCGCCCAAGGCCTCTATCAGGCCGGTCTTATCACTTACCACCGAACCGA
Organism: Candidatus Saccharimonadota bacterium; assembly: GCA_024699125.1. GTDB lineage: Bacteria > Patescibacteriota > Saccharimonadia > Saccharimonadales > Saccharimonadaceae > Nanosyncoccus. The sequence continues at coordinate 50,610 of JAILQE010000010.1, read as the reverse complement.
TTCCTTAAACCTTAGCTCCCAAGCCATCACAAGCATCGCCAAATATATTGAAAACACCTTCGGCAAAGATTATCTCCATGTTCGCCATTTTAAAACCAAAGACGCTTCCGCCCAAGAAGCCCACGAAGCTATTCGCCCAACAAACATCGAACTCGCCTCAGCAGGGAAGAATGACTACGAAAAGCGTCTCTATAATCTAATTAGAAATCGCACCCTTGCTACCCAAATGGCAAACGCCAAAGTTGCTAAAACTGTTGTAAAAATTACAACGCCAACAGAATATCTCTTCGAAGGAAAAGGCGAAATTGTCGTTTTCGACGGCTTTTTGAAAGTCTATGGCAACTCAAAAGACCTTCTCCTCCCTAATTTAAAAGTCGGCGAAAGTCTAAAACCAATATCGATTATTGCGAAGCAAACCTTTGGGAAAGCTCCAGCTCGTTATACGGAAGGCTCTCTCGTCAAAAAACTCGAAGAACTCGGCATCGGCCGTCCTTCGACTTACGCCACAATTCTCTCCGCGATCCAAACCAGAAATTATGTAGTGAAAGGCGACTCCGAAGGCGAAGAACGCGAGATTATTGAAATTGAACTGAAAAACAACGAAATTAAAGAAAGAAAGTCAACCGAAAAATTCGGCGCAAACAAAGGAAAACTTCTTCCTACCCCAATCGGCGAACTCGTTTCTGGCTTTTTAGTCGATAATTTTAAGAACATCGTCGATTATAAATTTACCGCCAATATCGAAAAAGATCTCGACCTTGTAGCCGAAGCCAAACTCGAACGCGTCAAAATGCTACGCGACTTCTACGGTCCATTCAGGAACACTGTGCTCGCGTCAGAGGGAATCGAGCGCTACAATAATGCCAAATTACTTGGCCACGACCCAGAAACTGGCAAGCCAATCTATGCCAAAGTTGGCAAGAACGGCGGTTTCATCCAGCTTGGTGACAACGAAAAATCCTCTGGCGAAAAACCACGCTTTGCACCTTTACCAAAGCGAAAATCTGTAAAAACTGTGACTTTGGAGCTTGCTTTGAAGCAACTCGCCCTGCCATCCTTGCCACGCACGCTTGGCACCACTAAAGATGGCGTTGAGTTAATTGCAGCCAGCGGCCCATTCGGCCCATATCTTAAAGGTGGCAAATATAATATTCCAATCAAGGATTATGACCCATATACAATTTCGTTTGACGAAGCCTTGCCGCTTTACGAAGCCAAAGTCAATTCCATCATTGCAGACTGGGGCGATATTATGATTATTAACGGCGCCTACGGCCCATATATTAAAGGGCCAGGCCGCCGCAACAACGTTAAGATTCCAAAAGATCAAGATCCAAAGACCATCACTAAAGAAGCAGCAGCCGAAATGTTGGCAAACAAGCCAAAAGTCGCTCGCCACGCCAAACGCACTACTAGAACTAAAAAGAAATAATTATTGTGAGTTTCAATAAAAAATATACAGTAGCGCTATAGCTACTATATTTTTTTCGCGTATTGTAAAAAATATGCTACAATAATGTTATTGAAAGTCGATTTTTATAGTTGACGTAAGTGCACATTTATGATATTATAATATAAATTCTAATCATTAACAGAGGTGGGATAAGGAAATTTTTCATGGACAAAAATGCGGAAATCCTAAAAAATGCAATCGCGGGCAGCCTCAAAATCATTGAGCAAGATCGCGAAAAAGAAATTATCTCTCGACGCTTCGGTTTATCCGGAACTAAAGAAACGCTCGAGCAAATTGGCGAAATGTTGTCGATTACTCGTGAGCGCGTGCGTCAACTAGAGAAGGCTATTTTAATTCGTCTCCAAATTTCCGCTGAGGAGAACAAAATACCCGAGCTGACCGCCGCTGAAAAAATCCTTATTCGCAATCTTACCGAGATGGGCCGCATCGCCAAAATCTCAGACCTCGCCGACAAAGTTTACGGCAAGGCAACCACTAATAAAGAACGTACTGGCATATATTTCATTGCCACTTTTTCGAACAATCTTACCGTTATTGAAGAAAACGACAAATATAATGCCGCTGTTGGCATCGCTGAATATGGCGACGAAAAAACCATCCGTGGCAAAGTAGACGAAATCGTCTCTATCGTCAAAGAGAACAAAAAGCCTATGACGATCGAGGAGCTTGACAATAAACTAAATTATGAACATCCTGACCACATTAAAGCCGTGGCGTCAATTTCTAAACTTCTCGCCAGCCTTAATGGCATCTGGGGTCTTGCTAAATGGCCTTCAGTCAACCCAAAGAACATCCGTGACAAGATCTTCGTAATTCTCGAAGCTAAGAAAGAACCGATGCACTTCTCCGAAATCGCAAAGGGAATTGCTGATTCTAAATTCAAACGCAAGAATGTCACTATTCAAGCTATTCACAACGAACTCATCAAAGATTCTCGCTTTGTTTTGATCGGCCGCGGTATCTATGCTCTTAGCACTTGGGGCTACAGCAAGGGAACCGTTTCTGATATCATCAAAGCTATCCTTGAAAAATCTGAAAAACCTTTGACCCGCGAAGAAATTGTTAAACAGGTGCTCAAAACCCGCAAAGTTAAAGAGACCACCATTTTGCTCAATCTTCAGAACAAAAAACTCTTCAAAAAGATCGACAAAAACTCTTATACTTTGGCCTAAATTTGTGCTAAAATTAATCTATGGACAGCGTCATACAATTTATTCTAATGCCAATATTTTGGATTCCGGTTGTTCTTTTATTAGCCTATCTAACTTATCGCAACTATAAAAAACTCAATAAAATCAAAGTCTTAAATGTTGATTCTGTACTTTTGATGCTTGAAATCCCGCGCGCCAACGACAAAAAAGAGCTCGCGGCCGAGCAGCTTTTTGCTTCACTTCATGGTATTTTGCGCGACAAAGCCGAACTTAGAAATTCCGGCGGCGTGCAAGAGCATTTGTCATTTGAAATCGTTTCTACCGCTGGCCAAATTCGTTTTTATGTATGGGTGCCAAAGGTTTTGCAAAGCTTCGTAGAGGGCCAAATTTATTCCCAATACCCAACCGTGCAAATTTATCGCATGAACGAAGATTATGTCGACAACCGTTCTAAATATCCTGTTATATATTCAACCGAACTTTCATTGACCGACAACGAAGTATTGCCAATTAAAACCTTCGACACGTTCGAAGTCGATCCACTTGCCGGCATCACTGGTACACTTGCTAAACTCGATCCAGATAATTCCGAAGAACTCTGGATCCAAATTCTCACCCGCCCAATTCCAGACGATTGGCACAAAGACACCACCGATAAATGGGTTAAGAAAGTCAAAGCCGGCGGCAAAAGTGGCTTCTTTACCTCTACTGGCATCGACTGGAGTTGGCTCGTTGAGGCGCTCGGTGCGCTTTTCCGCCCACCAGCCGGCGGTACCAATTCTGAAGTTAAAATTGAGCTCTCCGAACGCGACAAAACCCGTATCGAAAAGGCTGAAGAAAAAGCTACCAAGCTTGGCTACGAAGTTAAAATCCGCCTTGCCTACCTCGGTAAATCCGATGTGGATGCTAAGCTCAACATGCAAGCTCTCGTCGGTACCTTCAAACAGTTCAACTCAACCAACCTCAACGGTTTCAAGATGTCCGGCGGCAGCTTCAATCCAAACGATCTCAACGCTTACAAGATGCGCCAATTCACCGATCGCGGCTTTATCTTGAATATCTCTGAGCTCGCTTCGGTATATCACTTGCCGCACACCTCTGTGGAAACCCCTAATATCGTCTGGGCCAACTCCAAAACTGCCGAGCCACCAGCCAAGCTTCCGGTTCTTACCGGCACGCCAAGTATCGACGAAAACATCTCCGCTTTTGGTCTTACCAACTTCCGCGGCATCAACCACCAATTCGGCTTACTCCGTCGCGATCGTTCGCGTCATTTATATATTATTGGTCAAACCGGGGCAGGGAAAAGCGGCCTTCTAGAACTTCTTGCGCTCTCTGATACTTTCTATAATCACGGCTATTGTATTATCGATCCGCACGGCGACTTTGCCATTGATAACTTGCGTTTCGTGCCAGAGTCTCGTATTAAGGATGTTGTCTACTTCAACCCAGCCGATACGGCCTATCCAGTAGCCTTCAACCCACTTGAAGTCTCCGATCCAAGCCGCAAACCAAACATTTGCTCTGAGGTTATCGGCGTCCTTAAACGTATGTTCGGCGATTCTTGGGGCCCTCGTCTTGAGCACATCCTTCGCTATACCCTTCTCGCCTTGCTTGATCGCCCAGAAACCACCCTTCTTGATATTTCCCGTATGCTTACCGATAAAGATTTTCGTAAAGAAACCCTCGATTATTGTACGGATGTCACCGTGCTTCAATTCTGGAAACACGAGTTCGGCCAATGGAATGATAAACAAATCAACGAATCTATCGCTCCAGTACTTAACAAGGTGGGTGCCTTTACCGCAAACCCAATCATTCGTAATATCATCGGCCAACCAAAGTCTTCGTTTGATATCCGCAAGATTATGGACGAAGGTAAAATCCTCGTCGTCAACCTATCAAAAGGTCTCATTGGCGAAGATAACGCCAGTATCCTTGGTGCCTTCCTCGTGACTAAAGTTCAGCTTGCAGCTATGTCGCGTTCCGACATCGCCAATATTGAAGATCGCCGCCCATTCTATCTTTACGTAGATGAGTTCCAAAACTTCGCTACCGATTCCTTCGCCGTAATTCTTTCTGAGGCTCGCAAATACGGTCTTAACCTTACCGTAGCTAACCAATACGTAGCCCAGATGACTGATTCCGTACGCGATGCAGTATTCGGCAACGTCGGTACCACCATCTCATTCCGCGTCTCCGCCGATGATGCTCCAGTCCTCATTAAGCAGTTTGAGCCAACCTTCGAAGAGTCTGATATCATCCAGCTTAACAACCGTCACTTTGTTATTTCAATGATTATCAACGGCGAAAAAGTCCCAGCCTTCTCGGCTACCACCTTGTCAATTCCGAAGTCTCCAAAGGATAATTTCGACGCCATTATTGCTGCCTCCCGCGCTAAATACGCCCGCTCTCGCGCTTCCGTAGAAGCCGAAATCCGCGAAACCATCGAGCAATCCGAAAAATACAAGAAAGAACTCTCAGACTCCGGTCGCCAACCAGAAGATTCTACCCCTGTTTTCACCCCTGTTAGAAACGAACAAAAACCGAACTTTGCCTACAAGCCTAAGTTCCCAAAGACCGCTAAAGATGACTTCAAAAAGCAAAACCTCAGCCCAAACGCCGCTGAAGGTAAAGAAAGAATGGGCTTAAAAGATTTGGCCAAGCTCGTAGCCGAAAAGGAACAAGAAGCAGGGAAAAACGATCAAGAAAAACCTAAAAAGAACTTCAATAAAAAACGCAAATTTAATAATTCCCCTAAGAATTAAAAGGGAATTAACAAATCTACCCCTGTTCCCTCTCTGATAACAGGGGCTTTTTGACCGTCAAAACGCCAGTATAGCACTGTTTATACCCTATGCTCCCCTGTTTCGCCTCTGTTATATGTCTATTATCTCCCTATACCACCCCTGTTACGCCCCTATAAAACCCCTGGCGGCCCCTGTAAAAGCCAAAAAACGCACAAATATAGAATTAAAGGCCCAGAAACGTAGAAGACCCACAAACAAAATGGGGAATTATTCGAAAAAAACCATAAGCAGAATAAAAACCACGGCAAAAAGACGCAAAGTCAATCGACTTTCATTTACAAGTCTAATGTCGTACAATACATATTTTAAGACATTAAAGAAGCAGCTGCCGGGATATATAAACATCCACCCGCTCCACCCATAATTCTCCTATAATAGGAGAGAATCACTCCAGGGTTCTGTGGTAAATGCCAAATGATGATCTTTTAAAACACAAATTAGTATTTAATTAAGACTAAAAGAACCCTATTATATAACCGCTAACTAAAGCTGGATCCACTGGGCATTTTAGAAGATGTCTTAATAAAATACTAATATGTGTTTTACGAGGTGCTTGTTTGACTTTTCCACAGGTTCATTGTGGGATTTACTTTTCACGCCACTTTTCACGGCCCCGGATTTTCGGATTTGACTTTTCCCCATTTATGTTTCCCTATTATGTATTTTCCCCTGTTAATCCCCTACTCCAGCGCGTGCATATTTGCCGAAAACCCATACAGAACAAAAACCGAACAATAGGGTAGAGAACCATCAGAAGAGCAGAATCACCCCTGTTCTACCCCTGTTGCACCCCTGTTATTTCCAGTATCCTTTCCCTTCCACCCGTACATCGATATACTCAAATTCAGATACACCAATTCCCTGTAAATACCTTAGCATTCTGTCTGCATCCTCTACGGACACCGCCGTTTCGCGATCAATCGTCAACTTAATCCTGCCATTCCACCCGGAAAGATAGAAATCCACCTCTCTAATTGCGCCCGCCGGAATCACCGCCCGAAGCGGCGTATAGCCAAGATCTCTAAAATCACTCTCAGCTTGCCCCACATATTCGCGCATCCGGCTGGAAATCTTGTGATTTCCGGCCGCTTCATCCACAAGTTCAATCGTCGGCTCATATGGCAAAACAATTGTCTCCGTTAATCCGCCACCTTCTTCGCCACTAATAACATTTTTAACAATGGCTACAATCGTGCCAACAATGAGCGAAAACCCGATAATAACCAAAATGACTCTTAAAACCTTCTGCCTCTTCCCTTTTTTGCGCGCAGCAACCCGCTCAGACGCCGTTTCCAGTCGTTCTCTTTTTTCAACAATCGCTCGCCCAATCTTTATCTTGGACTTTTTGTTAAGTGATCTCTTTGCAAGCCTCGGTGCCTGCTCTGGCTTTTCTTTCTTGCCCACAATTCCCACCTTAATTCCCTGTTTTTACCTCTAGAATAATATCAGCTAATTCCCTTGCCGCATCTGATTTGGCCTCAGTATGAATCTTCTCTGCCATCTCTGTTCGCTTTTTTGGACTTCTAATCAAAGAACGGATCATCTCAAGCAACTTCTTAGGATCGTTCGTCATATCAGAATCCTTAATCATCATCGCTGCGCCTGCCGCATCTAGACGCTCCGCGTTTTTCACCTGATGTGCACCAGGCAAACGCTCATACGGCACAAGAACAGTAGCCTTACCAAGCGCTGCAAGCTCAGCAATCGTAGTTGCCCCAGCACGCGACACCACAACATCCGCTGCGCCCATTAATTCATCCATCACAGTGCTAAACTCAAACATCCTAAAGTTGGATTCGAGACTAGCTTTTTCCCAATTTTCATAGCGCTTTAAGTCCACCATATCTTCATAATGTTTTCTACCGGCCACCAATGCTACTGATGTGAATTTCAAAAGTTCCGGCAAAATCTCACGCGTTGCTAAATTCAAGTTTTCTGCGCCCTGGCTACCACCAGTAATCACGACTAGTGGCCTATTCGCAGTAAAAGAAAAAGCCTTTTTAAGTAATTCCTGGTGCTTTCCATTTACGTGCTTAAACTCTTTCCCCACTGGCACACCAGTCCAAACATAGTTCGGATGCTTTGCCATCACCTCGTCGCTGAGTGGCATACCAAACGCCACCGTATGCGCTTTTTTCATCAAAATTCGGTTAGCCAATCCTGCCACAGTATCCGACTCATGAATCACGTATGGGATCTTAAATAATCTCGCAACTAAACCTACCGGCAAGCATACGAAACCACCCTTCAAAAACATCACGTCTGGGCGTTTTTTCTTCGGCAAAAGCCTAAAGAAGCTCAAAATTAAACCGCCAATAAAACCAAAAAAGCCAATAAGATTTCCGAAGATTAAATCTTTAAGCGTAATATCAATGTGCCTAAAATAATCTGAAAACTTCCAGTTAGCATAACGATGGAATTTGCCAGACAAAACCCGACGCACCCTAATATATGGCTCGCGTTTTTTAAGCGTTGTTCTTTCCTCTTCGCCCCAAGAAACACCAAGTTCAGTAGTTAGCTTAGTGACATTTTTGTAATACTTAAAATCTGTCCAAAATTCTACCCGCGTACGCGGTTTTAAATTCAAAATCTCACGAACTACGGCGACGGCTGGAGTGATATGTCCTCCGGACCCCCCGCCCACTACTAGTATCTTCATTATTTACCTCTCTTTCAGTATAACACGAAAACTGCCAAACGAGGCCCAAACCAAAAGCGACAAAGAAAATACTCGTACCACCATAAGACAAAAGCGGCAAAGTAATTCCCGTCACCGGCATCAAGCCAGTCATGGCCATAATGTTCACGACTGTGTGTGTAGCAAGCCAGGCAAAAACACCGGTCACCACCAAGCGCCTCTCTAGGTCGCCAGTGTATTCGGCAATTTTTAATGTCCTAAACAGCATAATAGCAAATACACCAACTACAACGAATAATCCCACAAAACCAAATGTCTCACCCATCACGGCAAACACCGAGTCGTTAATCGACTCCGGCAAATAACCGGTAGCCTGCACACTATTGCCAATGCCAACGCCAAACATTCCACCCGTACCAATCGCGAGCATAGCGTTTTCTACGTGATAACTAGCGTCCGAATCGCCACCGCCAAAGAAAGTTTGCAGACGTTCCATACGGTGCGCAGATAGTACAACCGAGCCCACACCAAGAACTACCACCGCCGCAATCATAATCAAGAACTGTTTCATCGAAACGCCTGAAATCAAAATCATACTCACGATAATTGCAAGTAGCGCTAATCCTGTGCCCAAATCTTTTTGTAAAAATACTACAAAGATTAGCGACAAACCGCTCATCACGCCAACCGGCAACCAAAACTCCTTCAAAGAGCCAATAGTTCCCTCTTCTTTTTTACGTCCAATTAAGTTCGCGAGATACAAAACCAAGCCTAATTTCAAAAACTCAGCCGGCTGAAAGCTTACGCCACCCACTGCAAACCAGCGACATGCGCCAAGCTCACAACTTACCATGGAACTATGGGCAAGCGACAATACCCACATCAAGCCACAAAGAAACAGCCCCAAAATCATCACCCATTTTGAAACTTTTTTCAAGGTTTCGTATGGAGTTTTAAATGCCGCAAAGAATGCCGCGAGAGCAATCCCTACGCTGATTAATTGGTGGATAAAGAAATAGTTCGGATCATAATCCGCCCCGTAAGCCGAATTCAAAACGTTCGCGCGCATCGGACCAATTGCGTAAATTACGATCAAACCAAGACCCATCAAACCAAGTGCCGAAAACAAAATTAGTAGGTCGCTTTTATGTTTTCGCGTTTTCACCACCACTTTTTACTCCTACAAGACTCCGCTAATCGCGGCCAAAAAGACGCCCAAGATTGCGCAAACGCCAGCAATAATCCAAAATCTCATTACAATCTTTGCTTCCCCCCAACCCTTTGCTTCAAGGTGATGATGCAAAGGCGCCGAAATAAATATCTTTCTTTTTAAAAACTTCTTCGACATTAATTGAATCAAGCTTGATCCAGTCTCCACTACAAACATCAAGCCAATCACAGGTAGGAGCAAGAATGAGTTTGTCATCATAGCAACTACGCCAAGCCCCGCACCAAGCGCAAACGAGCCAACATCACCCATCATGAAACGAGCTGGTGGTACATTAAACCAAATGTAGCTAAGTAACCAACCTACAACCGTCATACAAAAGCCAAATAATAACATTTTACCTTGCAACAATGCAATTGCACCAAATGCACCATAAGCGAGCATAGCGAGACCACCAGAAAGGCCATCTAGACCATCAGTAATATTCACGGCATTAGAAGTTGCTACAACCGCGAAAGTAAACACAATTATCATGCCAACAACACCGATATTCAAATCGCCCATAAACGGAATGTCAATTGCCGTCCAACCAAGTTTTACAGCGAAGAACCAACCGAGCGCTGCGCCCACCATTGTAATTAGGAAGAATTTCACTGGCCCGCGAAGTCCTGCTGCTCCCCTACCAGAACCAAATACGTTAATTAGATCATCGATCGCACCCACTACGCTACCACCAATAAAACCAACTAACGGCAACCAGGTTTGACCACGATCCAAATTAAATGCCCACGTTACGACCGTAACGGCTACAACACCAACAATGCCCGCCATCGTTGGAAAAGCGCGTTTAAATTTGTGCTCGTGAAGCTTCGTCATGATTGGTAAAGCCTCGCCATCTACTGTAGTTTTCTTTTGCTTTTTCCAAAACTTATATTTATAAGCAAAGTGTGTATAAAATGGCGTCATTGCCATAGCAAGCAAAAAAGCTGCTACTGCAAGCAATAATCCGTAAAACATTTCATCGTTTATTTTCATTATTATCTCGGTTTTATTTTTAAATAATCAATTACGAAGTTTGAAATAGAATCGAAAGCAGCTGAACCGTGCGAACTTCCGTCCATTTGCTGTCCCTCCCCCCACATTTTAACCATAATTACATATTTTGGCAACTCCCCTTCTGTGCCACCGAAACCAATATAAGAGGCCACGGTTTCAGACATCGTATTATCGTAACCACCGTTGCGCACTACCTGTGCGGTACCAGACTTGCCACCTACACCATAACCATATCTATCAATTCCCTGCCTTTTCTTATAGTTACGGTTATTAAGTAACAAATCGCGCATTGTATTACTCGTATATTCAGACAAAATTTGGCGTGTATTATCTTTTTGTTCAGCTGGAATCAACACTCCATCCTTAAGAGTGCCCGCAACTATTGTTGGTGTATGATAATAACCACCGTTCACGATTGCCGAAAAGGCCGACGCCACCTGAATCATCGTAAGATACACGTTTTGACCAAAAGTCATATTGGCATAAACCGAATCACGACCATAACCTTCGTTTGGATCCGGCACTAGACCTTCAGCTTCGGATATTTCGATACCAGTCTTTTGACCCAAGCCAAACTTATTATAGTAATAATCATATAGTCTTTCCCTGCCCACCTGTGTAATTTGGTCTGGGTTATCGCCGAGCAACCGCAACGATTGAATACTGCCAGTATTGAGCGACCAATACAAAGCCGTACGCATATCAAGCGTACCAAGAAGCGAACTTCTTTGCTCTGCATTCTTAATTGTCCAGCCATCAACTATCGTGTAACCAGCATTATAATATGTAGTATCAGCAGTCATTTTACCTTCATTAATTGCTGCCGAAAAAGCAAAGGTCTTGCACGTACTAGCTGGTTCATATGGCACTTCAGTTACGTAGTTAACAAACAGCGACGCATCCTCAACTTTGTCATATTGTGCCGGGTTATAATTCGGATAATTCGCCATCGTTAGAACCTTGCCGTTATTTGGATCGATCACAATTGCCGACATATTAGTGGCTGGCGTATTTGCCACCATTTGCGCCATAAGCTCTTCAACACCTTTTTGCATACCACGATCAATCGTGAGCACTACGGTTTCGCCATCCACGGCCGGAATTTTGACATTGTCATTACCAATCGAAAGCGCCACATTATTAACATCCGAAATCGACTTCAAAAGCCCGTCAGTGCCCCTCAATGTATCGTTTAATGAGCCTTCAACACCATATTGGCCAATACCATCCGCATTTACAAATCCAAGCAGCGCCGAGGCCATCTCTCCTTCTGGATACACGCGGCGGTTATTTTCCTGGAACCAAATTCCGCCCACACCCTCTTTTGCTATTTGGTCCGCCATTTCGCGCGTGATATTTCTGGCAATCACGAAATAACGCAGGCCTTCAATATCATAAATCTCGTCGATATCCGCCGTTATATTCTCCTTCGCGTATTTCTCAAGTAATTCTTTCAAGCGGTCTTTATTTGTCACGGCCGGGTCAATAATAATTGAATATACGGTTTGGTTTAATACTACCGGCACCGGTGTGTCGCCATCCATCATATATATTTCGCCGCGGTCCGCCACGATCGTTTCAAGCATCGTGTGTTGCACATTGGCCTGCTCTACCCATTTACCATGCTCGATAATTTGGATAAAAAATAGCCGCACTACGATAATGCCTAGTGCAGCCAAAACCAAATATCTTAATGCTTTAATTCGTGACATAACTAAATAAATTATAGCATTTATTCAGTAGCATAACCAGTTACAACAGCATTTTCCATGGATGCCGCTACGGCACTATTTTTAGCTGTTGCAATCGAAGTAAGACGTGCTTTTTCAACCGCCAAGTCTTCTTTTTTTGCTGTCATTTCAGCAATTTCAGTTTCTACTTCCGAAATCTTGTAATCATAACCCGTGGCTTTAGTTCCCTCAGCCACATAAATCAAGCCAAATACTAAAGTAATCATACCAACGATCACGATTTGAGAAATCGAGCCAAGTCCACGTACGGAATGACGTACGATGTTGCGATTACGCGCAAAACTGACACTGGATACCGCGCGCCTCGTTGTATAAATTTGACTTCTCATTAATTTTTTCCTCGCTGATGATTTTTATTTTGATGTTTTAGTTCCATAGACCGGAGGCGATATAAAGCAGAGCTATAAGTAACTTTATATCGCGGTTCCGGGAAGGTCATACACTTCACACTCTCTGTGAAACTCTAAATTGGTGAGCCTTATCGGCCCATGTCGATCGCCCGCCCTTAAATCCTGGGAGTGATCGCTCACTCCCAGGAGGTCAAAGGACTTTAGCGGAAATTAACCTTAACGGTTTGAACGCGAGATTTGCTCGCAACAATAATTTGCTTTGGCATATTGCCTCCTTTTTTTTGTTTTGTTTTTATTTTTATCAATTCCGCTCTGCCACGCGTAATTTTGCGCTGCGGCTGCGCGGGTTGATAACTAACTCCTCACTCTCCGCAATAATTGGTTTTTTAGTTAAGATTTTTAACTCCGACTCTTCACCATAACTACTCGCATCTTTAAAATAATCTTTCACCAATCGATCTTCTAGACTATGAAAAGTAATGATAGCGACGCGTCCACCCGGCTTGAGAATTTTAGGTAGCAGCGGCAAAGTCTTCTCGATTTCCTCGAGCTCTTTGTTTACTACAATTCTAATCGCCTGGAAAATCCGCGTAGCTGGATGTACCCGGCTATGTTTTGACTTACTCGCAATGATTTCAGCAAGTTGTTTAGTTCCCTCAATCGGGCGAGCGTGTACAATTTCGCGCGCTAACATTTTTGCGCGCCCTGGTTTTTCTTCACCATAGCGTTCAAAAATTTCTGCAAGCTCGCGTTCGCTCCACTTGTTGATAATCGTCGCCGCAGTCAACTCCTGCCGTTGATCCATTCTCATATCAAGCGGCCCATCTTTAGCAAAAGAAAAGCCACGTTCAGCAATGTCTAGTTGCGGAGAAGAAACTCCAAAATCCGCAAGTATTAGGTCGAAAGCGTTTCCACACTCGATTAACTGCAGCACCGCATCGTAAAAATCCGTATTCATAATTTTGATCGTATTAAATTGTTCTTTTAATACGTTGACCGCGTTAATATCGCGATCTACCAGAACGGAATCTTTATAATTCTGTGTTGCATCCAAAATCTCCTTAGCGTGCCCACCGTAACCCGCGGTTAAATCAAGGTATGATTCCCCAGGCTTCGGATTAAGGTTTGCTAAGACTTCCGACAATAATACAGGAATATGTTGTTTCCCCATATATTGATTATACATCGTTTGAGATCGTTCAACTAGAAACTTCAGCGGTTTTGTTTTTGCTTTGGTTTTTGTTTGATCACAATTTATCCACCACGATTTTACCAGCGCGAAGCTAATCATATATCGCAGCCGTTGAGAGACTTATTGTGTTTTATTTATAGAGTTTTTATTGGGAGGTGTGTTTTAGAGAATGTACACACAGTTGCTTTGACGCGTCCTGCTAAAATTTAACGCGCGCCGAAACTCCTAGTTGGTCGATCTCAAACCTTTTTAAGGTGCATTTTTATTTTGTGGTTTTTGTATGTGCTTCCACTACCCTCAGTTTAGACTATTTTTGACAAAAATGCAAGTGCTTTTTTCGGCTTTTTCACAAGCATTTTTCCCCACATTGTGGAAAACTTTCCCCTTAAAAACCGAACATGTGGCTATTTATTTTTTGCACAAATTATGTTGTAGCAACCGAACACCAACCTGTTAGAATCGTGTTATAATTAACCTATGTTTAAAATAATCTTGGCTGAGCTTTGCGCTGAACTTGGCATTAAATGCATGAATCTTTCTGATAATTGGGTACATGTTTTAACATATAAAAATCAAACTCGTTTTATCATTAGCGCCCGTTTCGACCTCAATAACGCCGCTAGCGCTTCTATTGCAGATGATAAAGTGGCCACTTATTCCGTCCTAAATGAAGCCAAAATCCCCGCTATCCCACATTATTTAGTTATGAATACTGGTTTTTCGCATGGTCGCCCCTTCACCAACCTTGATCTTCTTAAAAATCCCTGTTCGTCCTTCCCTGTCGTAGTTAAACCAAACCGCGGCAATAGTGGGCGTAGCGTCACACTTTGCAATAATCAAACCGAAATCAATAACGCAGCCATGAAGCTTATTAAATCTGAAGGCGCCGCCTGTCTTAGCCCCTTTGTCGATTCTACCTACGAATACCGTGCTTTCTTTTTGGACGGCGAAATCCTCTATATTTACCGTAAAACCCGCCCAGAAGGCTCTTTTCGCCATAATTTATCCGGAGGTGCTCATCCAGAGCCTATAGACCAAGATTCTGAACTCTACCGTTCCCTTTCTGCCCTTGCTAGCGCCGCCGGCAAAGCCCTTGGATTAAGGTTTGCCACCGTCGACATGTTAGAGACCGCGGATGGGCCAAAAGTATTAGAAATCAACCAGGGTGTATGTGCCGGAATTTTTGCTAAAACCGTCCCAGGCGGCAAAGAAATTGCCAAAAATATTTACCGTAAGGCTCTCCAGAAACTTTTTGATATTTCCTCTTAATATGCTACAATTACTCTATAAATAAGTGAGGAAATATGCAAGAAAAATTCGATGTCTTCCTGTGGGCCAATGAAATTGACGAAATCAAGAACAACGTTAGCGCTGAGCTATTTTTGTTTAACAAAAATTATACACCTTTCAAAATTAAGTACTCAGATCAGTTAACAAGCAGTGTAAAAAGTTTATTCATGCAGAACGCTGCTAAGTTCATTATCGAAGGCGCCGACAAAGGCCTCGAATGTCGCGAATACGAAAAAGCCGACGGCGAAGAAAATGTTATCTATCACACCGATCTTGATAAAGTCGGCCGTGCCGAAACCCTCATTCACCTCATCGAGAACGAATACAAAGACATCAATTATTTCTCCGAAAACGAATACGAATTCAAAAAGATCAAAGGCATCATCGCAAAATTTACTTATCCAGGCGGCGAAGATGGCACCAAAACCTTCTACATTGCCAAGGCTATCTCTGCTTCTAGCGCGCTAAAAGGCGCCTCTTCCTGGGAAATCAATGGCGAAAGCTTCGAGCCATTCTCTGCTGAAGTCGCCATCAAGATGCCTGATGATAACCAAGTCGCTATCATCGATAAAACTATCGTAGTATTTAACCAGTCTAAGTTCGAGAATCTCTTCCAATATGACTACAAATCTCAAGTCATCGCCGAAGAAAAGGCTAAAGAGCTCAGTGAAAAGTATAAACTCTCCTTCGCTGAAGGTTTGACTCTTAATTCCCTGCTCCAAGATAAAAAACCAGTCCTAAAGAAACTCCAAGCCATGGATATCGCCGAAGAAATGTCTCAAAAAGATCTCATTAATTATGCAGACGAAATGCAGTTAGATCTCATGACAGACGACGATGGTTCCATTATTATCATGGACGACAAAGATTTAACCACTTTCGTAAATCTTTTGAACGAAGATTACTATGTATCACCGGTCAACGGCCGCCGTTACGAAATCAAATCCAAAAAACTACTCGGCGAGCCAGACGGCGAACCGCCACGCGGCTAAACCAACAAAAAACTGCCGTTTTAAGGCAGTTTTTTTATCTTTAATACTCAGAATAGGCGAGTTCAGTGATGTCCTTTTCGCCAAATGAAGCAAACATTCTGCGAAGCTCTTCCCTAACGTCTTCAGCCGAATCCGTATCAGAAAGCACAGATTCCATCTTAGCGTAATAACCATCGTGATTCTCTACCGCATCAAGATAGATCACATTCTGGTCATCCATTTGGATTTCCTGACGCTGGCGCGAAACCTCGGTTTGGAGCTTAAAACCAAGTTGCAAAATAATATTTACCATCTCAACATAATTCGTAACTGGCGTAGCCTCAACCATATCAACACCAGAATCTTCAATATGACGGCGCAAAATCAGAGTATATTTAGCTGGCATATCCGTAGCGCGTACTTCGGTGCGCATAATCAGACGCGGAAAATTTGCTCCGTGTTTAAAGTCACGTGGAATATAAATACGATCATGTTGCCAATAGACAGGCGAAAAATCGCAATCAATCTCCGCCAACTTGCTTTCAAACTGCTCACGATCCGCGAGCTTGCATTTTACAATCACTTTCTTCATGGCTTAAGTATACCACGCTAAGAAGATTAAGGCCAGCTATTGCCAGTTTGGTTGTATCAACTCTAGCCTATCACAGAAGTATTCACGTTCGTATACGTTAGACACATCCCAACCAGTAATATTCACTGAGAAGTTTGCAGCAAGCTTACCGGCGTTAAATAGCATATAGCTCATATTTTGTACGTTGCTAGTGTCAAAGCTACTAAGGTCAAGTGTGAATGTGTTAGTACTTGAACCAGCGTTATTAAACATGTAACTCATATTGCGCACAGACGAAGTGTCAAAATCTCCGCCAAAGTTGATTAGGAATGTAGCTGCCTCACTACCGGCATTATTAAACATATGATTCATATCCAACACTGACGAAGTATCTAATGTTGACAGATCAATATTTACATTAGAAGAACGATATTCGATATTGGCAAACATATACGACATATCCAGTACATTGTCAGTGTCAAGATTTGAAAAGTCGTAGTTCCATGCATCTTGATCAGCTATATAATTCTCAAACATATGCGACATGCTAACCACATTTGAAGTATCCAAATCCGAAAAGCCATCAAGAGCAATCGGTTCTCCGCTCTGTGCTACATTAAACATATAATCCATATAAAGAACATTTCTAATATCCCAATCGTTCATGCTAATGGTGGCATTCCCCTTTGAATTTACATAACAAACCGTATCATAAGACGCACCGTTCCAACTATTACCACAAACTTCTCCGCTATAAGTTTGAAGCCCTTTGAATAGTTCTTTTAGACTAGTGATCCTCGTTACGTCAAAATTATCCATATTGATACCGGAAGCCACCTCCCTATCAACATCATGTACGAATATCTCATGATTAGAATTACCATCAAGATATTCATAGTGGTATTTGGCGCTATTACGAATAGTCGCTCCTGCGAACATTTTATCCATATTCATTAAACTATTGGTATGCCAACCAGACAAAGACAGAGAAATAAGTCTGGCCTTCGAAAACATTTCGGACATATCCGCCACGCTAGCAACGTTCCAGTTGCCAAAATCTACTTCAGTATCAAGGCCGGCCTCATAAAACATCCTCGACATCGAAACTACCCTACCAACATTCCAAGTACTACTTTCCATCTTATCCATTATACGCTTATTGATTCCGGCCATCTCAAACATGCCAGTCATATCAGTGACCTTGCTAAAATCCCAGTTGTCCAAACCATATTTCAGCCAGCTGTTTGAAGGATCGAAATTGCCAGCACTTTCATACCACTTCCATCCCTCATTTCTCCAATACTCATATCTACTATTCCCGCCAAAGCCACGAAATGCATTCTTCATATTTGTAACTTTACTCGTATTCCACGCATCGATACCGATAACCTCAACATTATTATAGAAAGAACGATTGAACAAGTTCTCCATGGTCGTCACATTACTAGTATCCCAACCGGTCACGTCCAGCACAAGAGTGTAGCCTCCGTTATACCCAATACCCGAGAATAAATCAGCAAAATCGGTTATCCCACTAGTATCCCAACCACTAAAGTTCATCTTCCACGTACTGGCATCACCAGATTTATACACTAGACTCTTAATAAGATTGCTCGGGTTGGCTACTACCCAGTCGCTAAGGTCAATATCTACACTATTTGCCCCGTTCTCATATGTAGTACCAATAGAAAAAGAGTTCACGTTATTTCTAATCTTCCACCCATGTAGGTGTAAAATATAAGAACCAAACGCATGGCTGCTATCACGGAATATGTTCGCAAGATTAGTTGCACTATCTAGCTGCCAATTATTCGCAATTAAGCTAAAGCTATCAGAACTAGCAGTCCCATAGAACATATAGCTCAGGTTGCGCACGTTGCGCATATCCAAATTATCCATATTGACGCCAACACTGATGCTGTAACGATCTCTCACGCTACCAGCAATATTGGCGAACATATACGACATCGTCGTAACACGGCTAACATCCCATGCTGAAATATCGAAATAAAATGACCAGCTCGGAGTAGCAGATGTGCTATAATAAACGTGATCAAACATATAGGACATGTTCGTCACGCTACTAACATCCCAGTTTTCTATGCCATAAGCAAAACTGACCACAGAACCTGAGCTTAAACTACCATTAAGATATCTAAACATTCCTTCCATATTCGTGACATTACCCGTATTCCAATGGCTAAGATCCAGGAATTGAGAGCCACAACCATTGTAACAAAATTGCTCAAATGCATACGCCATGTTTGTTACATTATCCACCTTCAAGTCCTTGATTTCATCAGCGAAACCAGCCTGTGAGAACATGTAAGCAATGCTCGTTACTCTATCCATATCGATATAGTTAATATTATTAATTTTATTCAAGTTGCTTAAACCATAGAACCAATAATTTGTATTAAGCGGGCTGAAATATTTAAAGCTCTCTTCGATGTCAACGGTTTGAACATTAGTGTTTCCCCTCCAGCCAATGTCAGCCGTGCTATTCGCCATAGTTGGCACATAATAAACCTCTTCGATTGCCGTATTGACGGTCTCAGTGACATATGCATCTCCGGTCTCGTAGTGCTTATCATCATAAACAAATACCAAGTGACCATTTGCACCAACCAATGCCTTCGCGCGAATCTCGGTTGGATCTGGCACTTCTTCCATTGTTGGCACCACGGTGACCAAGATAGTATTGTTATAAATACCAGCCGGTTGCACATCGTCAACCCTTACGCCAAAAGTAAAGTCAGTAGTAGTGGCTGCACCCTGTTCAGAAGAAAGCATCAAACGATTTTCGTCGTTATATGCGGCCATACCACGATAGTTTTCGCCACCATCCAACGAATAACCCCAATAACCTACTGGAAAATCTAGTTTTGTTTTATTGGAAATCAAAGTCGGAATCTTGGCATTCTCGCTAATATTCACGAGATCAGTATAAGAAACATCGTCCGCACCAGCGCTGCTACCATTGGCAGATACAATAGCAACATAACCACCCTCGTTGGTCGAAACGCGCAATTTGGCATCGGCAGTTTGAATACCGCCGTAGTTTGGTGAAGCGTCAATGAAAATAAAGGCCGGAAAGTCTACGGTCATGTAAGATCTGATGGACATATCGAACTGCGTAGCATTGGCGCCACGAGAGAAAGTAGCCGCAAAAACGGCCATCAAAATAGCTCCAAATACGCCGCTAATCAGAAACTTTCGCGTACGACCTTTTACCATAAGCTAATTATAACATACAAAAAACTTTTGCTTAAAAAATCTGCAAAATTTTACCCTCGATCGACATATTTCCGTTCCACTCATTTTTACTAAATCTAACAAGAAAATCTCGACGCTCGTTTACCGCCACTTTTAGCCACTCAGCCGGAGCAAAAAACGCTAGCAACTTAAGCTGTCGTCCCTTATCGTCTTCGACTATGATCGCCAAATGCTGCCCATCGGCGCCCAGCAACCTAGCCTCTGCAATTTCTACATTTGTTAGCTTAAAAATCGGTTCTTCGTTGCCACCGCCAAATGGTTCTAGAAGCTCTAGGTCATCCAGTAGGTCTAGGGAGACATCAGAAAGACCATCAACCACTAGGTCTTCCCTCTCGCGCAAATATTTTTCCTGGTCCTTGAGGCCCAAACTATTATAATATTTGTTTATTTCGGATTTAAAATCTTGGATTTTATCCGCCGCAACTTTAACGCCAGCCGCCAAGGCATGGCCGCCACCATTAATAATAGTGTCCTCGCAGGCCGCCAGACCAGCCGCCAAATTGAACTCGCCAAAGCTGCGCCCCGAGCCCTTATAAACATCGTCACTAATTCTGGACAACACAAAGGCCGGACGCTTATATTCGTCTACCAACTTACCAGCCACAATTCCAAGAACACCCTCGTGCCATTTACCAGTTTCGACTAAAACCGGGTCGTCAGAAACCCCGCGTTCCCTGATTTCATCCACGGCCGTGCGCTGTTCAATCTTACGTTTCTTATTTAGGTTTTCTAGATTTTCGGCAATTTGCGCAGCCTTAGCTACATTCTTCGCGCGCAGAAGCTCCAGTGCGAGCTCAGCCGATTCTAGGCGTCCCGCCGCATTTAGTCGTGGCCCAATTTGAAAACCAATCGCCTCAGCGTTTAAATACTTTGTGCCGGCTCGTTGCATCAACTCACTCAGGCCAAGCCTTCGAGTTTTTGCGAGAACCTTTAGACCATAATAGCTTAAGATTCTATTCTCCTCTAACAGAGGCATATTGTCGCAAATCGTGCCAATTAGTACTAAATCAAGTAACCATTTTTCTTGTCCGTCCGGGATTAAACCTTTTTTAACCAGCGCCTGCGCAACCTTAAATGCTACACCTACACCAGCTAAATCGCGAAAACCTTGGTAGTTTTTGCGCTTCGGATTTACCACCGGCGCATCCGGTAATTCCTCTGGTACTTCGTGGTGGTCAGTTACCACTACGTCAATTCCAGAAGATATTAATTCGGCCACAATTTCTTTATTGGAAGACCCACAGTCTACGGTTACCACCAATTTTACGCCAAGTTTTTTCGCCTGCTCTACCACGCGAGCACTCATACCATAACCATCCGCAAAACGATCCGGCAGCATAATGTCGATTTCCTTAGCGCCAGCCAATCGCAAAGCCTCTTCCATCACAGTACTCGCCGTCACACCGTCCACATCATAATCACCATATATTAATATATGGTCTTCATTTTCAATAGCCCGCACAATACGATCGATAGCCTTTTCCATATCTGGAAGCAAAAATGGGTCCGCCAAATTCTCATACTTTGGATGCAAAAAATCCTCTGTAATTCCCCGCTGCTTCATTAACTGTATAAAAATTTTGTTCATCAAAAGCCGAAATTAGCCGATAGTTTTGTTTGGTTTGCTTCCCTTTTGGGTTTTAATCACAATGCTCTGGAGCTCTTTCAAAATCGGAAATTGTTTGTTAGTTTGATAAATCCTAGTATTGCCCTTCTTGGTCATAATCAAAAAGTTGCCTTCGGTCATGCGCGTAAGCTCACGCTGGATATTACCTGGATCTTCTTTAATTAGTTTCGCTAGGCCTCTTACGTGAGTCTTAAAATCAGGGTATTTAGCAAATACCACAATAATTTTACGGCGCACCCTTGAAGTCACGAATATATCTAACATATTTCCTCGCTTTTCATCGATTATATCATAAACTTCAGGCTAGCTGTAAAAAATACAACGTTTTTTGCCACCCCAGTCGTGTATAATATAGATATGTTTTACGAGGTGATACCAGGCAAGCTTTTCTCTAAGCACGCTGGTTTTTTGACTTACGCCTCTGATACCGAACTTACTCCTGGGCAAATCGTTTCAATTCCCCTCGGGAAAACCGCAACGGTAGGAATTATTTATAAAAAAGTTGCTCAACCAGATTTTCCTACCAAAAAGATTTTGAAAATTCTGTATTCAAAACCACTGCCAAGCCACATCGTAAAAACTATCGTTTGGCTGAACCAATATTATTTGATCCCATTACCGCAGGCGCTTAATTTATTCCTGCCAATCGGCATCACCAAAAACCGTCGCAAAAACATCGCAAAAACCGAACAAACCCCTAAATTGCCACTAATTGAGCTTAATGCCGCCCAAAAAAGTGCCCTTCTAGGCCTTCAGAAGGCCGCAGGACACACAAAACTGCTTCATGGTGTGACCGGTAGCGGAAAAACTAATATCTACCTAGAATTGGCTAGAAATGCCTTTAAACAGCAAAAATCAACCATACTTTTGGTGCCAGAAATCGCTTTAACTAGCCAACTTGTTCGGGTTTTTGAAGAGGCTTTTGGTCAAAATATCGTGCTGATTCACTCACAAAAGACCGAGTCCGAACGCCACCAAATCTGGGAAAATATCCTGATGAGTGACACGCCAAAAGTTATTATCGGACCACGTTCTGCCCTGTTTGCACCGGTTAATAATCTTGGACTCATCATTATCGACGAGTGCCACGAATCAAGTTATTTCCAAGAAAACGCACCAAAATACTCGGCTCTAAGGGTCGCTAGCTTCATTGCTAACACTCTAGAAATCGACTGCATTGAAGGCTCCGCCACGCCGTCTATTAATGATTATTATCTGGCTAAAAAGCATCAATCCCTGGTTAGCCTAAGTGAAAAGGCCAAAAAAGAGGCCATCGCCCCAAACGTCCACATCGTAGACTTTAAAGATCGCGCCAGTTTCGATAGAAACCGCTACTTTAGCTCTGCCCTGCTTGATTCAATCGAAGACAATCTTAAAAATCACCGCCAAACCCTGATTTTTCATAATCGTCGCGGCTCTGCACCTCTGTCAATTTGTGAGGATTGCGGCGCCGAGCTTACCTGTCCAAACTGCTTCTTGCCGCTCACTTTGCACTCCGATTCCTACGAATTAATCTGCCATACTTGCGGCTTCAAAGAAAAGGTCCCCAAAAGTTGCCCAGAATGCGGCTCTCCAAATATCTTGCACAAAGGCTTTGGCACCAAATTACTTGAATCAGAACTAAAACGTCTCTTTAAGACCGCCAGCATCGCCCGTTTTGATGCCGACAACACTAAAGCCGAGACCTTAAATGCCATGTATGACGAGGTTAAGGCCGGCAAAATTGATATCATAATCGGCACCCAAACCGTAGCCAAAGGTCTAGACCTCCCTAAGCTTGCCACCGTCGGCATTGTGCAAGCGGACGCTGGTCTTTCCCTACCAGATTATTCCAGTAAAGAGCGTGTTTTTGAGCTAATTACCCAAGTGACGGGGCGCGTTGGCCGCGGCCATATTGATAAAGCTGAAGTCTTTATCCAAACCTTCCGCCCAGATTCCAAAGTTCTAAACTACGCCATTAATAATGAATATCTTGAATTTGCCGATTGGTCCTTAAAGGAACGCCGCGAATCTGGCCTGCCACCATATTACTATTTGGCCAAAATCGAAGTTGCTTATAAAACCGAGAGCCTTGCCATTAAAAAAATCCGCGATATTAAAAACTCACTAAAAAACGTGCCAGACCTCTTAGTTTCAGCCCCAACTCCAGCCTTTCATGAACGTCAAAACCGCGGCTTCACCTGGCAACTTATAGTGCGCGCTAAGTCACGAAAAACTTTGCTAGGAGCCATAGAAAACCTAGACGATAACGCCCGCTTCTACCTGGACCCACCTTCGATTTTATGATATAATATTCTTATGAAAATCATCACTACACCAGATCCAAGACTCCGCGAAAAATCGACCAAAGTCGGTGTTATTGATGATGAGATCAAAGAAATCATCGAAAACATGCGTAAGCTCTCCCTGGATTGGGAAGCTGAGCATCCATACGAGCTTTCTGCCGCCATGGCCGCCCCACAAATGGGTGTCAATAAACGTATTATTATCATACGCGACGACATGGAAGATAAAAGCAACGCCACCTTCACCGCTTTAATCAATCCAGAGGTTATTAAAACCGAAGGCAAAATCAAAACCGATTACGAAGGCTGTCTTTCGGTGCCAAAAATCTACGGTTTAGTTCCCCGCCCTACCAAAGCCAAAATTAAAGCCAAACTTGAGGATGGCAACGAGGTTCGCATCAAAGCCGAAGATGATTTAGCCCGCGTTTTGCTGCACGAAATCGACCACTTGAATGGTATTCTCTTTATTGACCACATCAAAAACGAGAAAAAAGCCTTCTACGAAATGAACGACAAGGGCGATCTCGTTCCACTAGATTACGACAAAGACATCAAAGATAACAAAGAACTCTTTCCGGACGACTAAAATGGAAAAAATTATCTTTTTTGGTAATGGACCACTAGCTGAACACGCCCTCAAAGTACTCGAAAAACACTTCGAGATTATTTTTCACGCCAAAACCAAAGACGATTTAGGGTTCGTTAAAAAGATGAAAGCCACCCACCCAACCGCACACGGCGTGCTGGCATCCTTTGGCATCATCGTAAAATCCAGCATTTTGGAGCTCTTTGAGCCAGAAGGCATTTTAAATATTCATCCTTCCCTCTTGCCAAAGTATCGCGGTGCCTCACCGATCGAAACCGCCATTTTAAATGGTGACACCAGCTTTTCAGTTTCAATTATGAAGCTTGTCAAAGCTATGGATGCCGGCCCGCTCTACTACCAAGAAACTTTTGACAATCTACCATTAAATAAAGAAACGATTTACGAAACCTTAGCCACTGCTGGCGCTAAATGGATAGTAAAAAACCTCGAAAATCTACCAGAACCAAAATTGCAAGATGATTCAAAGGCCACCTTTACGACCAAATTTGATAAGTCACTTTCCTTGTTGAAACCAGAAGAATATACCGCCGAAGAATTATTCCGCCAGGTCGTAGCCTACGCTGGCTATCCAAAAAGCAAGTACGAATTCTACGGTAAAGAATGCATCATTTTAGAAGCCGAAGCCGCAAGCGAAACATCCCCACTTTCTATCAAATGCAAAGATGGCAAATTCTTACAAATAAAAAGCATCCAACCGGCAGGCAAAAAACCGATGGATGCCAAATCGTTCTTAAACGGCTACGCCAAATAATTATCTAATCAAACGGCTGCGATTTTCGCGAATCTCTTCTTTCATCTCGGCAATGGTGCGAGAAACGATTTCGCGATAATCTGGGCGGTTTGCTTCAAGCCACTTGGCGGCTTCGACTGGATCAGTGATGGCATCAAACTCATTGAGTTGTGCTGGCGAAAGCCCACGCGAAATGCGCTCACCAATTCTGATTTCTAGTTCTTCTTGAACATATGCCAAAAAGTCGCGTTTTTGCTCTTCTGGCATCGCCGACAAACCCATGTCAGCTAAAAACTTGTCATCGAATTCCATAATTCGATTTTAACACAAGCGTAATATTTTTGTAAACTTTATAAAGTTTTGCGACGTTTTTCGCGGGTAAAGAATTTGAGGCGATCGTTTAATTCTACAGCAATCTTGTGCTCAGTCTTAAGTGCCAAGCCACCAGTTTCACCAGCGGCAAGCTCTTTTACGTCCATCTTTTCCTTTTGGACGGATGACACTTCAACTTCACCAATATAAGTTTTATCGCGAATCACACGAGCAAGCATGCCTGGGCGTACTATGCCAGTTAGCATTTCGCCACCAGCAATAATCGAAGTTTTTTCGGTCCTAAATACGCCTTTAATTTTCATTTCGCCTTGGTCTTTCTCAACGATTTCGGCATCAAGCAAGTTTTCCATCTCGTGTTTAGCATCATCGAGAAGTTCATAAATCACCTTGTAAGTCTTAATCGGTACACCATCACGTGCAGCCATCTTAGAAATATTGATTGGCACAGAAACGTTGAAGCCATAAACCACGGTATTGCCACCAGCAGCCATATAAACATCGTTTTCGTTGATGTCACCAACGCCAGTTGAAACAATGTTGAGTGTGACCTCGCCTTTAGTATCAATCATTTTAAGAGAATCAACTACGGAAGTCACCGAGCCAAGCACGTCGCCTTTAATAATCACATTAAAGACCTTAGAATTGTCGGCCACGTTCATCATACGAAGGAGATCAGAAGAAGTCACGTTAGCCGAAGCGGTTTCATCGGCAAGAGCTTGGGCGTTAAGAAGCGCCATCTTGCGCGCAGTCTTCTCATCTGCAACCTCTACAAAGCGATCACCAAAGTTTGGTAAATCTTTAAAACCAGTCACAGTAACCGGGACAGAAGGCGTTGCCTTGCCCTTTGGTTTACCACGGAAATCAAGCATCGTACGAATCTTAGCAAAGGTTGAGCCAGCCACAATAAACTCGCCAACTTTGAGTTCGCCACCGGTCACGAGCAAGTTCACTACAGAGCCGCGACCAGTTTCCATATGAGATTCAATTACGAGGCCTTCGGCCGGGATATCAATATCGGCTTTAAGCTCTTCGATATCAGCGGTAAGCAGAATCATATCAAGCAATTGATCGAGGTTGGTGCCGAGCTTAGCAGAAATAGGCACCATCGTAATATCGCCACCCCATTCCTCTGGCTGCAAACCGTGTTGGGAAAGGTCGGCCATGGTGCGTGGCACATCGGCGCCCTCGCGGTCGATCTTGTTAATTGCAACAATAATCTTAGCATTGGCGCTCTGGGCAAATTTAATGGCTTCTACGGTTTGTGGCTTTACGCCATCATCCGCAGCCACCACAATCACAACGATATCAGTAAGCATGGCGCCGTGTTGGCGAATGGCAGCAAAGGCCTCGTGGCCAGGAGTATCAAGGAAAGTAATCCAGCGATCTTCATGCTTTAATTGGTAAGCCGAAATGTGCTGAGTAATACCACCAGCCTCGCCTTCGGCGGTCTTTTTGCCAAGCAAAGTATCAAGAAGTGTAGTTTTACCATGATCAACGTGACCCATCACCGCTACCACTGGTGGGCGACCCACAGCTTTATCAGATAATTCATGGCTATAATTAGAAGTCTTGGTTGCAGTATTCTTTTTCTCGAGCTTAACGTTGGTAAGGCCAAGCTCGTCAATAATAATAGAGGCGGTCTCAAAGTCGAGACGTTGGTTAATGGTAGCCACGATGCCGTTCTTGAAAAGCTCACCAATCAAAGTCGTCACAGAAAGGCCAAGGGCTTTCGCAAGCTCATCAACCGTAATTGAACCAGCAATCTGAATTGTCTTCTCTTCCATGGCGCTCCTTCTTTTGGTTTTAACGCGTTCAAAAAACGCAAAAATATCTCTCTTAATTTTACCACAAATACTAAAAATGTGCTATAATAAACCCACAATCCCCTGTAGCTCAATGGTGGAGCAAGAAGCTGTTAACTTCGAGGTTGCCAGTTCGAGTCTGGCCGGGGGAGCCAAGAATAAAAAAGAATGCCTAAAAGGCATTATTTTTTATTCTTCCCTTCCTCGAGGCCAAGTCGCGAACTGGCTTTAGCCAGTTCGTCTCGCCAGGAGCCGAACAAAAAAAGAAAGCCAAAGGGCTTTCTTTTTTTAGAGGCGACGCCGCGAGAGAGGGCGCCCTGCGCCCGACGCCTGGCCGGGGATTAACACAATCACCCCTTATCCACCGATTGCTTTTCTCTGTAATTATGCTATAATATTATAAATTTGGTGGGGATTCGCAGATTAAAAGGAGGTGATCTCCCATGACAGATCCCATGAAGTATGGAAAAGCCCGCGGCATTATGCTGTTAAATAAGTTTTTACCAGACGTAACGCCGATAGCAAATATGGATATAATCAGTTCGCTCGAGGATTGGGAAGCTCTGAAAGAAAAATACAGTGGCTTCGCTTTTCAACGCGTAGACTGGCCGATTGGCACACCAAAGCCAAAGGTAGTCTATGGAACAAACGGCAAACCGGATAATATTCCCCACCTAATTAAGAGGGCCAAGCAAGATTGCCCAGAAAGTGTTGTCCTTCTCATGAAAACCAAGAAGGATAGCGTGTACCGCTATGATTACGACGGCGGATTCAATGTATTGTTTGATCCGAATAAAGTAGTAATCATTGAGCTTGTTGGCAAGGCCTTTGATGGACACGAATTGACGTATGGGCTGGCAACGCACGAACGCTATGTTATTCCCTGGAGCGAAACGCTTTTTGTTACAAGCAAAAACATTGCCTCGTACAGAAAATACATTGTCGCACCAGAAGAATACGCCAAGCAAAGAGAGGAGCGCATTGATTATCTAATTAATGACTGCGCCTATGACTCTTGCATAGTCAACAAACGTGTTCCGGCGGCTTATCAGTCGCTTAGCGGATATTTGATTGATGACCTAATGGATAGAATCGTCTTTGAACTCTATTCAAAGAAAGACGAATTAAAACAATTAGGTCTCGCCAAATACTGCGTGCAGGGTAACTTCGTTAATGGCGAAGTTCAACCTTGGGAAATTTTCGTCCCAAACCGCTGGGCCGAATAAACACCGCCTTAAACCCCTAACGGGGGCCGCCTCAATTGGGGCGGTTTTTTCTCGGCAAGATAATACCGCACCTGCCGCCTGGCCGGGGGTCCCCACCCACGCCCACATATGCTATAATGTTTCTATGCGTCATTTTCTTCAGTCCGAAGACTGGAAAAACTTCCAGTTAGCCCTTGGTAAGACCGTTTTTGAGGAGTCTGAGCCAGATTTTTCCTACCTTGCCGTACTCGAAAAAACCAAAATGGGCAACTACCTGTATCTTCCATATGGCCCAACTCTAGACGAAAAAAACCCTAAAAAGTCTCTCAAAAAAGCTCTGGACTCGCTTAAGGCTCTCGCCAAAAAACAAGGCTGCATCTTTGTTCGCATCGAGCCAACTGTTGCTTTTAATCAAAAGGATCTCGCCAAGTTCGGTTTGAAGAAATCCAAAGACTTAAACCCGGCCGATACGTGGCTACTCGATCTGAAACAAGACCAAGCCGAAATCCTAACCAACATGTCGCAAGGCACCCGCACGCGTCACAACCAATTCGAGAAAAAAGGTCTTACAGTATCTGTTTCTAAAAACCCAGACGACATCAAATATCTCATAACCTTGCAGCATAAGCTCGCACAGGCCAAACATATCAATACCTTTGCTGATTCCTATCTTAAAACCGAGCTCGAGCAGCCATTTGCTTCGCTTTATCTCGTTCATTACAACGACGAAGGTAAAGAAAAGATCGTTTCTGCTTCCCTGTTCTTCGACGACCAAGACGCGAAAACCCGCTTTTATATGCAGTCCGCTACTGATCCAGAATACAAAAAACTCCCAGCAACTGTAGGCCTACTTTCTACCGCCATCTTTGACGCTAAAGCCGCTGGCCTTGAAACCTTCGACTTCTGGGGTATCGCCCCGGAAGGTGCCAAAAGCAGTCATCCATGGGCCGGTTTCACCCAGTTCAAAAAATCATTTGGCGGATTTGCTCGCGCCTACTCCGGCACGCTAGACCTACCAATCCGCGGCGCAAAATATCGCCTCTACCGCTTTATTCGCTTCATAAATCTCAAAGTTAGAAAAATTAAAGCCTAAAAAAACGCCCCGAGGGGCGCTTTTTTATTATTTCTTCTTCTCTTCTTCTTCAAGCTTTTTGAATGCTACTTTACCAACTAAGGTTTGTGGCAGTTTGTCGCGGAATTCATAAGCCACCGGCAAGGCGTAAATTGCCACGTGACGTTGCAAAAGCTCACGGATTTCACGTTCGATCTTTTTGCCAGCTTTGTAGCCTGGCTTCAACACAATAAACGCCTTTGGCACCTGGCCCTTGTGTGGGTGATCAATACCAATCACAGTAGAGGTCAAAACGCCCTCGTGCGAATTAATAATCGATTCGAGATAAGTTGGATAAATGTTGTAACCGGAAGAGATAATAATGCGTTTGAGACGTTGAGTGAAGTAGATGAAGTTATCTTCACCAAGATAGCCAATATCACCAGTATGGAGCCATACACGACCGTCATCGTGTAGGCGCAAAGCTTGTGCCGTCTCGGCGTCGTCGTTGAGATAACCCATCATCACGAGCGGACCAGAGATACAAATCTCGCCGTCTTCGCCCACGTCGGCCTTCTTAAAGGTACCGATTTTCACGATCTTGAAATACATATCCGGGAAAGGAGCACCGATAATGCCGTCCTTAAAGGAATTTTCCGGTGAAAGACAGGTAGCACCACAAGCCTCAGTAAGACCAAAACCAACACGGATTTTAGCTTTCGAACCATGCGCCTCGAGGTATTCATTCACCTTGTCACGCAAAGTTGCAGTCAAGGCATCGCCGCCACAGATTACGGCATCTACGGATTTCAAATCGTCCGCCTTAAGCTTGGTGTTAATCAAGGATTCAAACAAGGTTGGCACGCCAGCGATAAAGGTTGGCTCGTTTTTGCGAATGATATCCGCGAACTGTTTGTGCGAAAACACCGGAATCAAGATACAAGTCATACCTTTAGAAAGTGGCGTATGCATACAAACGCCAAGGCCAAAGGCGTGGAAATTTGGCAAAATCGCGAGAATCGAAGCACCTGGCTGAGCCTGGCGAATCACAGTAGTTGCCATCATGCCAAGAGCGTTAAAGTTGAGGTTTGAGAGCATGATTCCCTTTGGTGCACCAGTGGTACCACCAGAGTAAAGAATCGCAGCAAGGTCGTTTGCGCCACGCTCTTCGTGGAAATTACCCTGATAGAAATAAGAGTTAGCAATAAAATCTTCCCACAGTACCACGCGACCATCGTTAATCGGGAGTTTCACCTTTTTAACGTGAAGGAGGCTGTACATTTTCTTTTTCAAGAAACCGAGGCCATCGGATGGGCGCACCACAATAATGCGCTCGAGATTGGCAGAATCGCGCAAGCGATAAACCTTATCAAACATCGCGTCAAACACCAACACATAGCGAGACTCAGCGGCGCGAATGTAATACTCAATTTCCTTTTCGGATGACAATGGGTGCACCATATTAGCCACAGCGCCCACCATATTGATGGCATAAACCATCGTGAGAGCTTCTGGCGTATTTGGCATACAAATTGTCACACGATCGCCCTCTTTAACACCGTAGTTTTTGAGTGCGCGAGCAGTTTTTTCGATCTTTTTAACAAAATTCTTAAAGGTTACTTTGTGCCCATAATAAGAGTAGGCGACGTTGTCTGGCCACTTTTCGGCACTTTGCAAAACCATGTCCACCATCGAGCAATCTGGATATTCAAGATTAGCTGGAATTTTTTCGGCTTCATAATACTTCAACCATGGACGTTCGGCGTATTCATTTTTTTTCATTAAAAAATCTCCTTACCACCATTATAGCACAAAAAAGCGCTTAAGTTTAACCCCAAGCGCTTAATTGTATGCTTATTTCTTAGCGATTGAAAGAGAGATCTTGCGACCTTCTTTGTCGATGTCGAGCACCTTAAAATCTTTACGCTCGTTTAAGGTAAAGACTTTCTCTGGGTCTACATCAGAACCCTCACCGAGCTCAGATACGTGTACCAAAGCTTCAACAGCTGGTGAAATCTGAACAAATGCACCAAATGGGGTGATGCGGGTGACGGTACCCTCGACTTTGGAGCCTTTTTTGAGGCCTTCAACTTCGGAGATCCATGGATCTTCAACGAGTTGCTTCATCGAGAGACTGAGGCGTTCTTTATCAATAGCGATAATCTTAGCTTCAACAGTTTCGCCAACTTTGACATAGTCGGAAGGATTGTTGACACGTTCCCAAGAGATCTCGGAAATGTGGATCAAACCTTCGATGCCATCAACGTTTACGAATACACCAAAGTCAACCACGCCAGTAACGATACCTTTAACGGTGTCGCCAACTTTGAGCTCTGCAAAGCGCTCAGCGAGGCCATCTTTGACGGCTTCCTTCTCAGAGAAGATAAGCTTGTTTTCTTTCTTGATAGCGTCAAGGATACGAACTTTGATAGATTTGCCAACCAAAGAGTTAAGGCGTTGCAAAATTTCGTCCTTATCGGCAGAACCAACGCGTGGGTAGTGTTCGGCAGAAAGTTGAGACACTGGCAAGAAGCCACGGATGCCTTCGTATTCTACGAGCAAACCACCGCGGTTAGCGTCAAACGGAGTGACTTCAACCGTCTCGGCGTTGTCGAGTTTGGCTTGGATTTCATCCCAGCCTTTGTCCTTTACGGCTTTTCTGAGAGACAATAGCACGTAGCCATCATCCATCTCGGCCTCGATAACAGAGGCAGAAACCTCGTCGCCAACGTTCAAGTTGCGAGCAAACGAAGCTTCGCGGCGTGGTACAAGACCAACACCTTGAGCACCAAGATCAATCAAAATCTCGTGCTTTTTTACAGAGATAACAGTACCTTTTACGGTGTCCCCTGCAATAACTTTTTTGAATGAACCCTCATCACTTGCGAGGAGGTCATCCATTGTAACTTTTTTGGCAGTTGTTGCCATTTAATATTTCCTTTCTTTCAGGCCCATTCAGAAACCAACTAGTTGGCTAGCTTCTGAATGGACCCAAAAACTCCTTATATTTTAGCATACCTTCTCTTAAAAATCCACCCCAATTTTTGAGCTCGTCGGTTTTGCCCGTGCTATAATCAAATTGTATAAAAAATTTGTTCAACTAACTTATGCTTAATTCCCTCTTAAATCAGCTAAAAATTGATTTTAAAGACTTTAATTTCAAACCCGGCGGCGATAAATTTTTGTTCAGACCACCGAAGACAATTGTTCTAGGCTGTGACGAACCGCAAGCCGAGCTCCTGCTTTTGCATGAACTTTCACATGCCCTACTTGGCCACCGCACATTTAAGACCGATATTGAGCGCCTCCGCATGGAATCTGATGCCTGGGCCAAAGCTAAAGAGCTAGCCGCCAAGTATTCCATCCCTATTGACGAAGACTTTATAGAGGATCAACTAGACACCTACCGTGACTGGCTTCACGCCAAATCCAAGTGCAAAAAATGCGGCCTCACCCGTTTTGCCACCCCTGATGGCAAATATCACTGCCCCTTTTGCGAACAAAAAATATAGCGCTTCCCTTGCGGGTTACGCTATATCCTTCTAGGCAGATAAATTAAGCCTCTTTTTTGGCAGGACCGCGACGTGAAATACGTCCACCCTTGGCACCAGCGATACGAGCAAGTGCTGGGTTAGCGGCAAAACCACCGGTGTGACCGTTTTGGCCACCCTTTTGGCCGATACGAGCGTAAAATTCTTTACCGTATTTAGCCTTGTTGGTAGCGGCAGCTTTCATACCACCAGCTTTAGTTCCAGACATCTGAAACTCCTTCTGCCCACCCATATACATTAATAAAACTCACCTTCACAGGCTTATGCTTTAAATTATACCATACCGCTTTAGTTTTGTCAATACGTTTTTGTTTAAAATTATGTTGTAATATTTTTTAGGAACCCGAACACTTTTTTCACAGGTTGTGGATAAAAAATGTTGACAATATGCGCGCCATGATATAAAATAAGCATAATTTAAGTAGATTAAACTGCGAGGCTACTTAAAGTTGTATGACCTGTGAAAAATCGCCCCTAACGGAGCGATTTTTCCTTTTTCCCTTGCAAAAAATACCCATCTTTGGTAAAATATGGGGAGTTGGGGTAATAGCTCAGCTGATTAGAGCGCTGCCTTTGCAAGGCAGAGGTCCAGGGTTTGAATCCCTGTTACTCCACCATGAATTGCCTGTGGCAATTCATGGAACGGCAAACTTCCGACGAATGTCGGAAGGAAGACGTACCAAAATTTAACAATCCGGGGATATAGCTCAGCTGGTTAGAGCGCGTCACTGATAATGACGAGGTCTCAGGTTCAAGTCCTGATATCCCCACCATACGAATCGGACAGGCGTAGCCTGTTTTTTGTTGCAAACAAAAGAGGTAGGCGAAGCCTACCTCCGATTCGTGTGGAAGGGCGGCAAGCGAAATAGCTCGCTTAAAGCGAGCTATTAGAGCGCCGACCTACCACGAAAATAGTGCGCGGGCTTACCAGACAAAAACACCCTAATGGCTAAAGGTTATCAACGAAAAGGCTACAGCCATTATCGAAAACATCACTAGAAAATAAATACCTACTATATAAATAATCCATTTAGTTCCCTTGCCCGCCGCCGACAGAGCCTTTTGGCCCTTACTCTTTTTCTCTGTTACCACCTTCGGTTTCGCGTCAAGCGAGGCATCTCTTTTCCTGATCCATCTAACCACCAGTTGTATTAACCAAGCAGCCACTATCGTCACAAAAAACCATACGCCAAACATCCACAAGTAGTTACGGACGTACTTGCTCACCGGCATATCCCTTCTATAAACCGACACGAACGACAGTATAGCAGCAATAAGAATAAGAATCCCAAGCTGAATAAACCCGCCTATGATCCTTTTCTTCCAGCTTTTTGCTTCTTTTTTCTTCTTTCCTGCTACCGAAGATTTATTTTTTTTAGTCGTGCCCATGTTTTTCCTCCCTGATGATCTCAAGTACTCGTCTTTCGCGCTCCACCATCTGTTTTTTAAGTGGATTATCATTCTCAAAAGCCGCGCTCATTATTCACCCAATTTTTTAATGGCAGTAATGTAGTATCCGTCATCATTTTTGGCGTATTTGATTTCAAATCTACCTGACAATTGCGGCTCGCTTGACTCATCAAACTGGCCATCATAAAGGGTATAGGTCTTGCCGTAAATCGAGTGTTCGTCTACGCTTTCAACGATGTAGTTGACTCTAATACCCATAAAGGTGTTATTCCATTGGAAATAGCCATTTTCAACAGCGGTTGCATCACAACTCTCTTCACAGGTGCATGGTTTATCAGAGAAATAGCCGTAGCCTGTGCGCGTAGCGTAAGCTTCGTTCGGATCAAATACAAAATCCGTCCCAAACAACGATTTATATAGAGTTTCGTATTCTTCCCTAGTGATATATGCTCCGGTCTGGCATTCTTTGTCTTTCGTCTCCTTAGCATCACCAAGTTCACGAATAATCTTTGCTTTGTCGCTCTCGGTCAACGTATCGCCATAAGACAACACCCCAGCCCCAGAATACTTTGGCAACTTGAGCTTCTGGTTCAAAAAGTATTGCGCATACGAAACAGTCATTCTAGTTGGGACCCGCTCTGCCCACTCTTTACCTTCTTCTACTTCTGCCTCTGGCTTAGCGACAGGCGCAGGCTGAGCGCTTTTCTTGAAAAACATCCCATAAACGCCAAATCCGGCACCCGCAAGGGCCAAAATGGTGGTAACCACCACGGCAATTTTCAAACCTTTGCCACATTTGCAGCACTTGCATTTGCCTTTCTCGCACTCACACGTGGCTGGCTTTTTCTCTTGTTCCATTGTTATCCTTTCCTATTACTACTTTCATTATAACACGCTTATATTTAAAACACACAGGAGCAGTACCGCATTCACCAAGAGATCCTAACAAAAACCCTGCAGCGTTTGCTGCAGGGCTTTTTATTGCAAAATTAGTTATACCCTTCAGCCTGTGCCTCAAACAAAGCCTTATAAACCCCACCGCGTTTTTTAACCAGCTCGTCGTGCGTGCCAGATTCAATCATCTTTCCGTGATCTAGCACAATGATGTGCTTAGCCTTACGAACGGTCGAGAAGCGATGCGAAATAATCACCGTGGACTTCCCTTTTTGGATTTCAAACACGTTACCTAAAATCTTTTGTTCAGACTTTGCATCAATTGCCGAGGTCGGCTCATCTAGAAGTAGCACGTTAGGCGCTCTAAACAGCACCCGCGCAATCGCCAGGCGTTGCCACTGCCCACCAGAAAGATCCGTGGTCGAAGATTCATCAAAGTCTTTCGACAAAATCTGGTTCAAGCCTTTATCGTAAGTCGCGGGCAAATTCTCTAGATCGGCTAGAGACAAAGCATGTTGCACCGCCTTTTCATCATAGTTCTTATTAATATCACCAAACCAAACATTCTCACCCAGAGTCGCAAACTCATAACGCGGATACTCCTGAAACAGGGTACCAAGCTGCGCCAAATAGCTCTCATAATTAATCTTAGAAAACGGCTCGCCATTGACCAAAATCACACCCTCGGTTGGCTCGTACGCCCCAATCAAAAGCTTAATTAGCGTAGTCTTGCCGGCGCCGTTCTCACCCACAATCGCCATCGAATCGCCCGGCTCCAGAGTAAAACTCACATCATCAAGCGCCTTTACATCAGTATTTGGATAGCTGAACGATACATTTTTAAACTCAATTTTAGGCGTCGTCACAACTTTAATATCCCCGCTTGGCTTCACCGGCGCTTCCATAAACTCCATGTAGTCCGTGGCGTTCACCAAATTCTCACTTACATAGGCGATGTCGCTAAACAGCATCGAAATATTTGAGCTCAGCTGCGAAAGCAATGTGCGAATCGTGAAGAATTGACCAATTGCCAGCTTTTCATAAATAATTTCAACCGCCACAAACAGCATCACGCCAAAATTCGTCACCACCTCTAGTGCATTCGATCCAAAGCGCGGCCACAAAAAGCGTTTTTGGTCCAAAATATCCTGCTCCTGGCTATGACGATTAGCCTTGATCATGCGATTTACCAGATAACTACTAAGCCCGTTCATCTCGAGTTCAAGCGCGTTGTTAGAATTCAAAATCTTCTCTTTAATAGTGAATGCTACGCGGCGATCCTTGGTGAATTCGCGCCAGTTACGACGACGTCGCGACGACAATCTCAGCGCTAGCACCGAAGATGGAATCGCCGAAAGCATCACGACTAGAGTCACGACTGGCGAAATGGTTAGCGTAGCCACCATCACCGAAATCAAACTAATTACCGCCGAAATCGCACTAATAATCTCATTCGAAATCCCAGGCAGTGACCCCGCAAAATCACTCACGCGGTTAAATTTATCAGCAAATTCCCTGCTCTCGCGCACCCTCAAAGGAATCTGAATATACTTAGTTGCTACCTGTTTATTGACGTAAATATAAACGTCCTCAAACGTGCGCACCGAAAGAAAATCATTAATCATCCCAAGCACTGTATTAAGAAGTTGTACACCCAGCAAGATCCCCACAAAAATCAAAACGTTAGTTAAATCATGCGTACCAATCGCCTCGGCAATCGCCGTCACCACAAGACCAGCCAACACCGCCGTTACCGATGGCAAAACCGAATTATAGACCCGGTAAAGCACGAAAAAGATCGACTTAGGCCCCACAGCCTTGTGATAAATACGCGTCACATAAAAGATAGACTTCAGCGAAATGCGCGGATAATTTGGCTCCGCCCTGCGTGTCTTACGCTTTTTCATAGCCCCATTATATCACGGAGTTTCGTGATAAAAAAAGCACCCCGGCCCGCATACTAAGTATGCAAAGCCGGGGGTAGAGATCAGAGAAACGCAGGGTCACGCCAAAGCCAGGGCCAAATCGGTCCGCACTCTTTCAGACTGTCCGTCCTCAATCGTACCGATATAGCTAAATACAGCCTCAGCAGAACACAACTTACTCGTCTGACACGGGAAAAGCCAAGTCTGATACGAATGTTTTTCCTTGTCTTTATAAATCAGGCGATCAAAGTGCGGCTCACCGAGGACAAGCTTGGTTGCCTCAAGCCCTGCGGGGAGAAGTCCTTTACTCTTCGGATAGATTACGATCCGCATTGAGAAAAGGTTAAACCCAGACGTAGAAGCAAAACGGCGCCACTGGTCAGCATCCCAAAGATGCAACTTCTCCTCGAAGCTCGACACCCGAGAGACATAAGCACCACCGGCGTAATACTGGTAGAAAAATTCCACCATGTAGTCGTAGTTCTCGTTGCCAAAATCAAATTTTGACAACAAATCTACAGCCACCCCAACCTTCATGTTTCGTTCTTCGCTCATACATTTTCTCCTTTATGTGTATTTTTGAGCTTCTAGCTCATTTTAGCCACCTCTTAGAGCCGACCAAAATGAGCCAGAAGTCATAGGAGAAAACTGATCTCAAAATTAAACTTCTATTAGGCTCAATAAAAACCTAACACCTTCTAATTATAGCACATATGTTTATTTTTGTCAACAATATGACCTCTTAAAACACCCTAATTCCACGGGCTAGCAGAGTCCCAATCCGCTGGTTCCCATCCCCGTTTCACGGTGTCATTCACGTCAATTCTGGCCGGTATTGCTGGCTGCTCTACGCCCGCCGGCAAATTATCATCATCATAAATCTCTACCACGGTGCCGGCCTTCACATTTTGATAAATCCAAACTGCATCCGCGAGCGGTAACCTTACGCAGCCAGCCGAAGCCGGCTCGCCCAACTTGTTGTATTCAAGATACTCCAGATTGTCCCAATGCGGGTTACCCTTGGTAAAATACGGCACTGAATGGAAGAAATATGGCCCGTTAATACGCGTAGCATAGCGCCCCCATACGTTGCCCACCAGATAGAGAGTCTCGTAGCGGTCCGAAACCGTGAATTTACCAAGCGGCGTTTCAGAATCGGCCCTCCCCACCGAAGAAACCATCGTGCGCACCAGGCTGATCAGCTCACCATCCTTATTCATCCCATATACCATCACCACATTACGGCGGCGGTTTACCTTGATATAGTAACCCACGACGATGGCCTTTTCCTCATTCGGATCAACCACCACGTTCAGCTTAAAATTCTTAATCGCTTCGTTGCCACTCTTATCTGTAGCCTTAATCCCTAGCTCATATTCCCCCACCGCCTGATAGTTGTAATCACCTACCAAATCAACTTGCACTTCCTCGTCGTAGTTATCAGTAACCATAAAGAATTCTGTCTTGATATTACTTTCACTACCCCTATACACCGTGATTCCATCTTCACCTTCAATCACCGGCGGCGTAGTATCTACCACGCTATAAGATACATCCACGGTTTCTTTGATGCCGGCCGCACTCGTAAGCTCAATACTAGAAGTATGCTCACCAATCGTAGCAGTATCAAGTTGCGCATCCGGATCAGTCATTTCCCCATCCGAAATCTCAGAAATTAATGCGCTCGCTGTCTGATTTGATTTCACTTCAAAAGATAAACCGGTATTTACCGTGTAACGAACTGGCCTAAACACCCACATCAACACAAACGAAGCTACAGCAGCCACCGCAGCAAAAATGGTGACCAAAATTATCACCTTAACTGCACGCTTTTTCTTAGGTTTTGTTATGTTTATCTCGTTGCTGTCCACCTTATTATTATAGCAAAAACCTGCTATAATATTCTTATGAACTGGACTTTTGACCTTGGTTGGTTTATCGGTGGGCTAGTAATTCTGATTGCGGGTGGCCTCATCGTAATTTTTTATCGCCAAATTTCCGACAACCTCGCAAGCGGTGTCCGCTCTTACGACCGCGTTAAACTCGTTGGTATTATTACTATCATCGTCGGCTTTTTAGTAACCGCCAATTTGCACACTCTTGTACTTGGCGCAATCCTCAGTTTATTCTTCCACTAAGGTGCAAAATTTGTATACATTTTACTCTGTTCTACGGTAACGCCGCGCATTTTGATGAGCTCAGAAACCGTCACAAATTCGTAGCCCATTTCGCGAAGTTTCACGATTACCGATGGCACCGCATCTACAGAAGTAGCATGAATATCATGCATCAATACGATTGCACCATCACTAACCTGACTAACCAAATAATTCATTATCGATTCCGTGTTGCGATACTTCCAATCCAGCGTATCTACAGACCATGAAATCATTGTTGCACCACCAAAATACTTCCAAGTTTCCCCATTAATTGAACCGTATGGCGGCCGCACCAACTCTGGCACATAGCCAATCGCCGCAACAA
Source organism: Candidatus Saccharimonadota bacterium (assembly GCA_024699125.1). Lineage (GTDB taxonomy): Bacteria > Patescibacteriota > Saccharimonadia > Saccharimonadales > Saccharimonadaceae > Nanosyncoccus. The sequence continues at coordinate 11,008 of JAILQE010000010.1, read as the reverse complement.
ATGCCGCGTTGGCCTCACTCACATCACTCTGCACCGCGCTAGCCGACAGCCGCGCCAGGTTTTGGTGCCACATCGTATGGCTAGCAATTTCGTGTCCTTCCTTTAAAGCGCGCTGCGTAATCCAAGCGTTGCGTTTCACCAGCGAACCCAGTTCAAAAAAGGTCGCCGGCACCTGCTGCTCTTTCAAAATATCAAGTAGCCTCGGCGTAGTGGCTGGGCTTGGACCATCATCAAAGGTAAGAGCCACCAGTTTCTTACCTTCAAAACTACGCACCGGACGCGCCGGTACCTCTGCATGCGTTTGCATTGGCGCCAAACGCACGGCATCATAATCACCTACCGGCGCTAGAGTTCTAATAATAAAAACTAAAATAATCACGACGGGCAGGGCGATTTTTAGCCACGGCCAGCGTGCGTTAACCGAATCAAAGCACCCTTTGACGCGTCCACTCATACATCGCAATTCCTGCGGCTACTCCCACGTTTACCGAGCGCGTCGAACCAAAGCTTTCAATAAAGCGGACGTCGTGCGCCTTCTCCAAAAGTTCCGAAGAAATTCCATCCCCCTCCGAGCCAAAAATCAGCGTCGTTTCTTGTACAAATTTTTTATCATTTAATGGTAATGCACGTGGTGTGTTGTTTTCAATTGCAACAAGTTCCCTCCCCTGCTGTGTCGCCAAAAAATCCTCGATGGTAGCATGGTGCACCACCTCTATATATTTATCGGTACACATCGCCCCACGACGATTATATTTTTTACGCCCAATAATATGAACTTTGTTCACATTAAATGAATTTGCGTTACGGACAATCGTGCCAATATTAAAATCGTGTTCAACATTTTCAATCGCAACTTCCAAGCTGTTTCGCTTTTTGGCTAGTGAATCAAAAATTTGTTCATTAGGCAGGCCCTTATATTCATCAACCAAATTGCGATTATCTTCCATAGCTCCATTATAACACCAAGCATGAAAAATCCCCCAGTCAGCAATTGCCAACTGGGGGATAACTCAAAAAAATCATATATCATGAGCAGAGCCGAAAGAGTAAGTCTTATTCCCTTGGCTCAGCCCATGCGTAGCAAGCTGAGCGCAATGTTTGTTTTCTCTAATTCTTATTTTCAACAATCTCACAAACGCTTCACAATATTTGCTCAATTGTTGCCACTATTATACAAAAAAACGCCTTAATTGTCAATCAAACAACGCCAGCCACCCAATTTTACAGGGGTAATTTTATGAAATTTTTGTCAATTTAACATTGACAAACGTGTTATAATTAATGTATGGAAACCGAATTATTAATTCAAGCTGGTCTTACTGAAGTCCAGGCAAAAATCTATTTATATCTAATTGAGCACGGCCAAAGCACTCCTACCGAGATCGCAAAAGGCATCGGCGAAAACCGTACCACCATCTATCCGGCCGCCGAAAAGCTCGAGGCTCTAGAAATCATTTCGCAAAAAGACCGCGGCAAAATCGCCGCCTATGTGCCAAATCACCCGGCCGTTCTTGAAGGCCTCGCCGAAAAGCGTTTGCGCAAGGTAGCAAGACAAGCCAAAAACCTCGAGAGCAACCTTCCTTCCCTGATCAACTATTTCAACGAACGCCAAAACACTCCTGGCGCCACCACCTTTTATGGTCAGGAAGGTGTCAAAATGATTTGGGACAAGGTGATCGCCACCAAAAAACCATTCTACTTTGTGCGCAGTCGCTACGACGTAATTGCAAATAAAGAAATGCTGCAAGAGTTTAAGCATGCCCGCGTCGAGGCCGGCATCAAATCAGAAGACATCACCGCATCAGAATTTACCGATAACAAAAGTAAAGAAATGCTCGAAAAATACCTACTCACCCGCACGCTTTTGCCGCCAAACGAATACGATTCCCCTATCGAAATCGATATTTTTGGAGACAACGTTGCCTTCATTAACTTCTCAAAAGATGGCATGTCTACCATCATTGAATCGCCAGAAATCGCCGATGCTATGAGGCAAATGTTCCTCTTCGCCAAGAAATACATTCGCAAGTCCACCAACCAAGACGAACTAGAAAAAAATTAAAAAAAGAAGACCCTGGGCGTTTGCCCAGGGCTTCGTGTGGGGGAGAAATTCACGTCGGCAGTTTGTCAGCATTGCCAATACAATAAGCTCTTGTATCGATCGTGAATCTGACAATGGCCTCCGGATTGTCATCGTCAATACAGCCATCAAAGCTGATCAACCCGTCAACCGTCATGACAATGGGCGTTTTGACGTAAATCACCACCGGACGACGATGTTTATACAGCATATCGCCGCAGACGTCATCCCAAAGGATCTCGGTTTCGACTGCTGAAACAGTCGTGGGATTATCATGCGTCAAAGCCTCAATGCTTTCTTTACCAAAAATGTATTTCATATGCCACCTCCTCATGTGCGAGTTCGCCTTGCGCTTGAGCGAACTAAAAAACGCTAACCCACTATTGGATTAACGTTTCTTATTATAGCACAAATTATAAATTTGTCAATCTATTGCCTTGGCGCCAGTTCACGAAGATATGTAGTATACACTTGTGGCGAGCCCGTAGAAGCGCTGTCGTCACCCCACATATAAACGCTTGGCGAGTAGTTAATCACCTCGGCCGGAGTAATCGAATCGAGCCCAGACGAAGCGCCGTAAATACGGTAAAGTTTCATCGCGTCCGCAATCACCACACCGTTAATGCGTAGTTGTTGGTTACAGTAAACATCTTGGATTTCGTTCTTTGCATCTTTCGTAGCCGCAGTCACATCGTCACCAACATACTTTGCGCAGGAGTTGATTGTGCCACCAGCCACTAGAATCGCATCTACGCGCGTCACGAGGCGATCAATATAAAGATTCTTGTCGGCGATAATCACATATTGTGGAATCTCGCCAATCGTTTGATAGGCGCCATCGCCATAACCAAGCCCCGTACCATTGCCGTAAATCACGACGCTACCGCCAACATGATCATTTTCATTCTCTTTGGCATAAACAATGTGCGTGATTCCCGGCTCAAGCTCAGCCGAAGCCGTAATCGCCACATTGCCATATTCAACAAAGGTATAACGCACGTTATCAATTTGGGTATAATTCGCTGGCGAACTCAGGTCAAGAACGGTCCAGTTGGCGCTGGTCTTGCGAGAAACTCCCGCAGCCTTTTCTTTAGCCTCGGCTTTCTCGGCAAATTCTTGGCGCAAAGTGGTCTTGGTATAGGTTACACCACCAGCACCAAAGCGACCCGCATAGCCAGACACACAGTTCGTATTAGCGAAGCTGAGTCTACTACGATTGCAGAAATCCGTATGAGTTAAACTACCAGACACCACGGCGCCACCAGGATGTTCTACATCCACAACCATTCCGGTTTGGCCATAACCAGTGCCAGCACCAGAAGATACGTTGTTGATTCTACCGTTAGCCATAATTGCATGTTCAACCCATGAACCAAAGTTCACACTGTTTTTGCCTTGTTCCTTAAATGGAGAGTAATCTGCATCGTTCACGCCTTTGATCGTATATTTGGTTGCCACCGTACCAAGCACATCACCGGCTGCAAACAAGCTACCACCCCAAATCTGGAAGGAAGGTTTCTTGGCGATCGTGCGGCAATACGCCTTCGATACAAAGGTGTTGCCATTTGAAGGTTCGGTATCGGTAGAAGCGGCCGGATAAACGGACACACCCAAACATACCTTCGAGCCAGCCGGCAAATCCGGCACGTTGTAACTAGCTTCAAAGCCAGACACCGCTTCGTTGATTTCACCTTGAATCTTACTCTGCGAGTTGAATACCCGGTCATTTACTTCGCCAATCTTCGCACAGGTATTACCGAAGCCGAGCCCATTGTAATAACTACAAGCATTCACGTCACTACCAGCAGTTTGGTGATCAGCGCCTTCAGAAGCGCCACTGTTTTCAGTATAGAAAGTGTAAAGCCTGATCACAGAAGGAGCCGTCTTGGTGGCATATTCTTCGCCCACCGCGCTATTATAGCGTTTGTTTACGTCGATCTTTACATCACCACCAGACATGCTCTCACCCGGATAAACCACATCGCTACTATTATTAATCTTGCCTACTGTTACATAGTTGTAAGGCACAATAACCTGCGCTGCCGAGCTCTTGCCACGCTCCGAAGTCGTATTCTTAGCAGAAATGTTATACCAGTTATTGTCGTCACCATTCTTGTAATATACCAAGCAGTTAGAGCCACAGTTTGCCCTATCGTGACCTAAAGTTGCGTTGTTGCCATGGTAAGACCACAAAGACTGTTCGATAACACCACCCACAGCATTGCTATTAACTGCCGTTTCGCTAGAGAGGAACATCGTGTAGTTGTAGTTTCCTACTACGCCACTAAAGACCCTACCGTTTTGGCTTAAGATTTGGCCGTAGAGATCAAAGTTATATTCGTTACGGTTACCAACGAACGAATCCGTGCCTTCCTTATCTTTGATTTCGATATCATTAGCCGATTCGATATACGCATTGCGCACCGGAATAATCACCGTCTTACCATTGTTAGTCGATACCTTGTAAGGGTTTTCGTCAGCATTAGTGTAACGTGTCTCTTGCGCACCTGGATAATAACAGTGCGTAAACTTAATAACGTCAGTTGGTTTAGCATAAATCAATGTCTGATAATCTCCCGACTTCACATTACTCTTTACATAGCTATAGCTAACCGTTTCACCGCCGTTCAAAGCATGGTAGCTAGTAAGGTCCGGACAATCATCTTCGTTTTCAATTGGTGGTTTTTTCTTGAAATCGATACAGGACGTAGAAGTATAATTAATGCCTTCAAAGTCAAAGCTCAAAGTCTCACAGGCTGAACCTTTGTCGTACATGCCCTGCGCATCAGCCGTCGTAATATCTTTTCCGCGCCCATTTGTATAAAGAGAATATATCGTGTAAGAGTTGTCGCTATGCCCCTCAATCTCGAGAGTGCCAGTAAAATTAGTATTGTATTCACTGCTATAATCATTGGTAATCGTATAACCTTCAACACGCAGAGTGCGTTTGCCAGCAATACGTACAAAGTGGTTAAATACTACGTCGCTACCCTTGATCGTACTTTTATCAACTTCTAGCGTCACCCTAGAAACTCTACCGTTCACCCATTCAGTATCGGCTACCCCTTCGTAACCAGTAATTTTAGCCGTGCTGCGCCCACCCGGATCCGATGGAATGCCATAAACGTTTGCGCAAACCGTAGTACTAAAGTTAGCGCCCTTATAACTAAAGGTAAAGGCTTGGCAAACCCTTATTTCTTCGTTAATCTTTACCTTAAATGCGTGCGTATTAGTACTAATATTTTTTACGGACAAAACGTTGGCTGAAGTTACTGTATGATTAAAGGAATCATTTAACGTATCAACCGTTGTTCCGTTATGTGTAGTCACAATTGAATAGTTCACATCACCAGTATTCAGCCACGTCATGTTTTCAACTAATGCAGCCATCAAATTGTGCACAAATTTTAAGCTCATTTCCCTACCACCATTGGCATCTTCTACCTCACGTACCGGCAAATAAATCTTAGTGCCGATCTCGGCAGACTTCGTGCTGCTATTTTTATTAGCCCATTCGGTAGTAGCCGTACGGGTATTGCTGGAAGTCTCATACATAATCGAGCTTTGGCTGCTTAAATCAGGCAGCACCAATACACCGGTCACCTTGGCGCAGGCTTTAGTGCTCCAGCCGCTAAAGGTGATGGTTTGGCAGACTGTCTTAGATTCACCCGGACCCACCGTAACATCAACATAATCATTGCTCGTACCCACCGCACCAGTATAAGTAGTTGCGTTGCTTGGGAAAGTGCCGCTAAAGTTGCCCGTAGTATTATTCCCATAATCTCTCGAAATCGTATACGGCATCGTGCCCGTAGCCTTGCCCTTAGCATCATCACGGTCAGAAGTCGCCGTCATGTTATGACCAAAAGTAATTCTCTGCGTTACGGTCTTAGTATAGGCAACATTAAGCTTAATCTCTGGCAAATTCACCGTTTGATTATTAGTGGTAGTTTCAACACTCGTACCATTTGCCGTTACTGTACTTTTACCAGTAAAAGATGGCGGCACACCAGTAATCGTCGCACAAGCCTCCGGCCCGCCGCTTGTAGTACCATAGCTAAAGCTGATCTTTTGACAAATCGTATTACCACCATTCCCTACCGAGGCTGCCAACGTACCATTCCAAACACTAGCCGAAGTTGCGCTATCGTTCGAGACCGTAAAGGACTTGGTCTGGTTAGCAGATACATTACCGCCCGGAGTACGTGAAATTGTATAAGTAATGTTTCCGGTATCAACATTGGCATAGGTATTACCGCTCAACTGCGCCCAAAGCGCGTGATCAAAGTACACATTTTTTGTACTCGTACCGCCATATGGCGTATACACACTGCCAAGATCAGCCGTGACCTTCGTAGCATCACTTACCCAACCAGTATATTTCTTGATGTCGGTGGAACTATTTCCTACCTGACTTTGACCCCTCACCACAAAGCTACGCCCCTTAATGCGCGCGCAAACCGTGGTTACATAGCTTGAAATTGTCAGCTTCTGGCAAACCTTGCCATCCGTACTTGGTGTAATATTGCTCACTGTAATATTAGTAGACTTCAGTTGCGAAGTTGCCGAAGGCGTAGATGCCGCCAAAGTCAAATTCACATTACTGCTTACTGTGCTAAATGCTGTCACATTAGCAGTCGCAAGCCCATCCAAAGTTTGCTCAATCGTATATGGTACGTTACCGGTAGTAATAGTACCAGAATCATTTTTGGTACGAGTAATTTTGGCCGTGTGAGTAAACGTCACTATGGCAGAACCATCGCTAGCACCCGGTTTCACCGTCACATACACTGGACCAAGCGTCTGTGTACCGCTATGAGCCGACGACGTAATATTGCCCGCCTGCGTATGCGAAGCTGCGCTGTAACCCGTAACTGGGTTGCCTACAACCCTGGCGCAAGCCGTAGTGGTGCGCGTATTGCCATCTCTTACTGCCACCAAAGTCTGGCACACGGTAGTATCGGTAGAATTCGTGATATTATTTATCGTGACTTCACCACTACTTACCGTAGCAGATGGTGCCGGTGCAGCCGGTTTCATAGTTAAAGTCTTGCTGCCACTTGCAACAGTTGTCGCTGATCCGCTATCGCGCTTTTGAGTCACCGTATAAGACGTAGTTGAGCTTAAGTCGCTAGAAACTGCCGAACTATAGCTAATACCGTGTTCAAAATTAACCTTCACCGACGTAGTACCACCATTTGCCACTGTTATATTGATGGTTTCTGTAGCCGTAGCATTATTTACACTAGTGGATTTAGCTGAATTACTACCATACTTTACGCTGCTATAACTCGAAACCGAGCTACCCACTATCCTAGCACAAACCGCAGTGGTGCGCGTTTTGCTACTATAAGTAGCTTTCAAAGTCTGGCAAACTGTAAAATCCGTGCTCGCAGTAATATTACTTACAGTAATATTGCCAGAACTCGCAGTAACAGAACCGGAATTTGCTCCATTTGCTATCGTTACGGTTTTAGTACCGGTGGCCGTACTGAACGATGAAGCCGTCGCATTCTTGCCGCTAGTAGTCTGCGTAACCTCGTAACTTACGTTAGTACTAATCGCCCCAGAAGTACCACTATGGCGAGCCATCGATAATTCATGCGCAAAGTTGAGCGTAACGGTTTTTGTACCGCTTTGCACTACCACATCGGTTGCAGTCAAACTAGCCGTACCACCATCGGTGCTCGTATTTGTAGTTGCTCCCGATCCTGTGTTTTTGATGGTGCTCTTGCTCGAAATCTGATGCCCAATAATCCTGGCGCAAACCTGCGTAGTTCTAGCGCCACCGCCACCATATGTCATCGACAAAGTCTGGCAAACCGTATAATCTGTGCTTGCCGTAATACCACTCACTGTAACCGTTGGTGTAGCCACCGACAACACACTCGATGGAGATGCTGCTGCCACAGTAATATTACTTGAAGTTGTACCTAGTGAATATGCACTCACTCCTGCGCCACCCGCAGTGCCACTCGTACTTTGCGCAACGCTATATTGTACGCCATTTGCAGTTTGTGTCACCCCACTCACCGATTTCGTCGCGGTAATACCATGAGTAAACGCGACATTAATAGACTCGCTATTCTTAATTACCGGCACATGCACTATTATGGTCTTACTCGCGCCGTTGCCACCATTCGCAGCCTCGCTTATCGCCGAGCTACCACCCGCCGACACCGTACTCTTGCCGTTTACATTGTTTTTCGGAATATCAACCTGCGCCTTCAACGTAACGCAAGCGGTGCTCTGAATATTTCCTTCAAAAGTCATTGTGTCGCAAACCGTAGTGCCAGAACTACTAATTTCGGATGCAGAAACTACACGTTGACGTGACCATGTATTTGAATCGCTCGAACTTGTGCCAGAATAATTCCGAGACAAATCGCCCCAACCATTATTCTTTAGTGAGCTCTGATTAATTTCAGCCTTAACCTTGGTGTTCCCTGCACCCTTTACTTCGTGATAAAAGGTCACCGTTACATTACCAGTAACCGTCACTGGCGAAGACGAGCTAGTCACCTTTGTAGTTGAGTTATTTGCTGAATTATTTGTCCAGCCTGTATATTCCGTACCACCGGAATTAACCTGTACGCCAGAACGCCCAGAAAGATCGCCGGTTTCACCAGAGCAAAACCAGTTCACTGCACCAAACGTAGTTGCACCACCGCCAGAGACTAAATCACCGATACGTTGGAACGCATTCCAAGCTTCATATGTTGTCCCATAATATTTACTTTCAACCGCATAATAAGTACCATTAATTGAAATCTTTGGCCAAAAAAGAAAATCCCTCACACATCGCGCTTTATCGTTCCCAATCCAGCTATAATTTGAACATCTGCCAGGAACATATGCTGTACCATTAGCTTTTTTAATGCCGGTATGATCAATATCTATATAATCCTTGTTCTTTAGTGTACTAATATTGTATACATCATTATTTGCGTTATCCTTCGCACCAAATGGATAAAGCCCCGCCGTTACGCTAGTGTTTTTAATAACGCCAGGAACACTAACCCATGCCGGCAAAAAATCCACCCTCGGCTTGCCAACTGGCACACCAATGTTATGAGCATCATTCGGGCCATCTAGGCTACTGTCTGGGCTGTAAACCTCATAACCAAGGTACCAAAAACCACCACCATACTCTGGTTTGCCACATTCCTTAGAAACCTTATTTTTCACAGTACTACCACCACAAGTGGCCGAAGTACAGTGAAACTCGATGTCTGAATTAACTGGCGTGCCATCAGAATTCGTTGGCCACTCATAATAGTGCCAAGCAAGCCCATAACAAGTGTCCCACCATTGGTTAGCGTTGGTTACAAAACCGCTACTATTTACCTTACACCCACCACCAGACGTATTTACACCAGTGCCAACTCCATATTCTGCTTTTACATCGGAAACAGAAATAATATTTACGACCAACGCAAAAAAGATCACCAATAAACTCCCTAAGAATTTATAGAGTCCACCTTTTTTATGCATATATATATTATAAGCGTAACAACTATAAAAATCAACGAAGAATAGACAGTAAAAAGCCGCCCGAAGGCGGCTTAATACTTTGTGAGAGTTAGTTTATATGCCCTTTCAACCCAATCACGCCACGATAGACCGATACTGGTTCCCAACCACTTCCACTGTCGTCTGAAATAAACTCAGAATTCTTAATATAGTCAAAGTTTATTTCGTCACTAACTTTATCGCAGTTATACGATAAAACGGTTGTGTAGAAACCAAAAGAAACCTTCCGATCGCCATTTACACAGCTGTATTCCACAAGATAAGAACCAATACCCTCACTAGCATAACGTCCAGTAAAAGTCACGTTCCTCGATTCAATGGTGTATCCACCAAGAAAAGGAGTAATGTGAGTAGTCTGGAGTTTGCTAACGTAGGTATCGATATCCATACCCGGAGCAACTGTCGGTTCAGGAATAGGTGTCGGGGTAGGAGTATTCGTGGGTTTTTCCAGTGCCGTAGTAGGCGTCGGAGTCGCCGGTGCCAGAGTCGGCGTCGGAGTCGCCGGTGCCGGAGTCGGGGTTGCCGGCTTCTGGGTTGGCGTACTCGTCGGCTTCGGAATCGCCGTCGGCCTGGGTATTGACGTCGGTGTCGCGGTCGGAATACTCGTAGGTGTGCTCGTAGGAGTTACCGTCGGAGTACTCGTAGCCGTAGGTGTCGACGTTTCCGTCGGTTCCGGAGTCGGAATCTCGGTCGGTTCAGGTGTACTCGTCGGCGCCTCTGTAGGCGTATTCGTCGGGGCTACCGTCACCGTATTTGTCGGCGTGTTCGTCACTACTTGCGTAGGTATCGAAGTCACCGTCGTAACTGTGGTTGTAGGGGTTCCTGTCGGATTCCCCACACCGCCGTTATTATTGGAGCAACAAGCGATCAAAATTGCAATCGCTACCACTACCAAAATACCGAGAGTCATAAAAACCACTCTCTTATTAAAGTTCTTGCCCTGTTTCATGGTACAGGCCCCCTTTCGCATAGATTTGGCCGGTTATCCGGCTTTTTGTATTTGGCCGGATAAAGGCCATATCTATATTTTACCACAGAATTGGCAAAAAATCAAGGGTAAGCATAAGCACTCGCCCCATATAAACCACCAAAAAACCGCCCTTGAAGCGGTTTGGTTTAACAACTTAGTTGTGCAATCTTCATCGAAAGTCGTGTTGTTAAGCTATCGTTACGTCTTAAAAAGATGTGTTATGTCCTAAGCTTACTCGACATAACCGTAACCGACCTAGCTACTTATTCCCTTGCGGGAGATAAGCGCATCAAATCCTTCTCAAGAAAGGAGGTAATCCATCGACACGTTCTCGTACCGATGCCTTGTTACGACTTAACCCCAATCATCTCCCCCACCTTAGGCCGCCGAGGCGGACTTCGGGTGTTGGTGACTCTCATGGTTTG
>JAILQE010000009.1 GCA_024699125.1 Candidatus Saccharimonadota bacterium | reverse complement strand
GTAAGCTTGGGCGAGCGCCCTTGCTCGCCGAAGGCGCACGAAGTAGCGTGTCCGAAAAATGGTATTTAATGTTATAATCAAATCATGAATTTCATTAGCATTATTCTTAGCATAATGTTAGTCTTATTTGGCTTCGCCGGTGGTGGCGGTTCGTCATCTGGTGGTGGCGGAGGGGGAGGCTCTTCATTTTCTGGTGGCTCTAGTGGTGGTGGCTCTGGTGACGGTGACCCAATCGTTGCCCTTATAATTGCCGCTATCATTATTATTTGGGCTATTAAATACAATAAAAAAACCATACAGGCTCTTGCTAATAAAAATAATTCTACCCCTCAAGAAAAATGGATTCACGAGGAGGCTAAACGGATTTTTGAAGCCTATCAGGCCGACTGGACCGCACTGGATGGCAACAAAATCGCCACCTACACTACAGAACGTTATCATACTCATGCCGAGTTAATGTTGGACTTATTTAGAAAACTCCATCGTTATAATAAAGTTAGCGATCTCAAAGTTCATTATGTCGTCTTAAATCAGCCAGTGAATGACCAGACTCAGCTCCCCGCAAGAGTCACCGTTACCTTTAATTTTGGCGGCCTAGACCAAGTTATTGATACCTCAAACAATAAGATGTTATATAGTGCCAAAGTTCCTACCGCCAATGAAACTTGGACATTCATTTATGATGGCGCCACACTCAAACTGGATGGCATTTCGCAACCGACCGAATCCGCCCCGCATCTTATTCGTTCTCTCGCTACCTTTGCCGACGAAAATCATCTTTTCTATAGCCCAGACTGGGGTCGCTATGCCTTACCAAGTCGTGGTCTGATCTTTGGCGGCAATAGCATGAAAATTTCGGATATTAACAACCACATTATTGGCGAATGGGGTAACAATCTAATTCAACTCTATACTTATGCCGAAACTCCAGGTAATCCATCCTCATATTATCTTGTTGGCCAAATTAACGTACCTAAAGAATATCTCGGTGTAATAGTGGAGTCTAAAAAGTATAAAACCACTAAACGTCCAGATAAATCTTACGAAAAATTCGAACTAGAATGGCCAGATTTCAATAATCGTTACAATGTCTATGCTGCCAAACGCGATGCCCTGCCAGCTTTTGAGCTTCTCAACCCGAAATTCATGGAATACCTTTATGACAAAAATCTCAATTATAATATTGAAGTTGTCGACAATGTGATTTATATCTTTGCCAACGTCAGTAGTATCACAGAAAAAGACTATGCCGAACTTCTAGATATCTTAAATTACGCCCACAAAGAATTAGAACGATAATTTGACAAAAATAATAAAGTATGCTATAATAAGAGTATATGCTACTTTTTGGTAGCCTTTTTAGTCTTACGACCACCTCTAGCACCACGTCGAGTTTTAGCAGTTTTTGGTTTATTTTTTAATATTTCCTCGGCTTGTGTCAAAGTAATTGTCTTTGGGTCAATATCTTTCGGGATTTTTACATTATTCCGGCGCCCTGGCCCCTTTACATATGGGCCATATGCCCCATTGATAATCTGGATCTCGCCCCAATCGGCGATCATTGAATCGACTTTTTTCTGGTATAAAGGCAAAGCTTCTTCTAGCGTTACAGTATAAGGGTCGAAATCTTTCATCGGAATATTATATTTACCAGCCTTGAGATACGGACCAAACGGTCCATTGGCCGCTATTAACTCCGCTCCATCTGTCGCTTTGCCCAAAATTCGTGGCAATGCTGGCAAGGCTAGCTGCTTCAATGCTTGTTCCAAGCTTACCGTCTTTACTGATTTTCGCTTTGGCAAAGGCGCAAACCTTGGCTTGCCATCACCAGACTTTTCGTTATCACCTAACTGAATAAAGCCACCATTTTTCCCTACTTTGGCATAAATCGGTTTGCCAGTCTCTGGGTCGTGCCCAAGCAGTCTAGCATTATTGTATCTTTCTACTCCCTGTGCAACTAGTACAGTGTCTCTAAATGGCCCATAAAAATCTTTTAACATCTTTACGCGGGCCAGTTTTGCCTCGGCTACCAGGTCCAGGTCTTTTTCGATATTGGCCGTAAATTTATAGTCAACAATGTTCTTGAAGTTATCAGTTAGGAAACCAGCCACCAGCTCACCAATCGGCGTTGGCACCAATTTACCTTTATTTGCGCCAAACTTTTCTTTTACGGTACTTTGCGAAACTTTGCCATTCTTCGCAACAATTTCAACAATGTCACGCTCTTCCCCTTCAGATTCGCCTTTTACTACGTAACCACGTGCTTGGATTGCCGTCATAATAGACGCATAGGTCGATGGACGCCCAATGCCAAGCTCCTCCAACTTTTTCACTAACGAGCCTTCGGTGTATCTTACTGGTGGTTTGGCGTAAGTTTGTCGCGCCACAATCTCTTTACAGTCAACCTTGTCGCCCTTCTTGAGCTTTGGCAGTTCAGTATTTTTAGACTTGCCGTAGACTTTTAGAAAACCATCAAATATTACCACTTCGCCCTTAGCTGCGAAATCATTGCTAAGATTAATCGTAGTTTTTGCCACCTTAGCATCTGGCATCTGGGTAGCCACGGTACGAGCCCAAATTAACTGATATAATTTCTGTTCATAAGTATTCTTGCCGGCACTAGGATTATTAATGTTGGTCGGGCGGATCGCCTCGTGTGCCTCTTGCGCCCCAACAGTTTTAGTCTTGAAATTGCGAGTTTTTAGATATTTCGCACCAAAACTATCCTTAATATAGCCAGCAATGCTGCCGAGAGCCTGAGTAGACAAATTTAAGGAATCAGTGCGATGGTAAGTAATCAAACCGGCCTGGTATAGCCCCTGTGCGGCGTTCATCGTGGTACGCGCCGAAAATCCGAGCTTAGCGTTTGCTTCGATCTGTAAGCTAGCGGTTGTAAATGGTACCGGGCTAGATTTCGCCCCTTCCGCTTCCTCTACAGATTCTACTTTATAATCATCTTTTGAAAATTGTTCCACTAACTTTTTAACCGATTCTTCGTCAACTGGTGCCTTACCGGTATAATTAGCTGCAAAATCATCAAATTTGCCAGTAATATTAAAAGTAAATTTCGAGTCAAATTTCTCGATTTCTCTCTCGCGTTCTACTACTAAGCGTAGCGCCGGGCTTTGTACGCGCCCAGCCGAAATCGCCCCCGGCACCTTTTTGCGTACCATATCGGAAAGATCATACCCCACTAACATATCTAAAGTTTGTCGCGCCTGTTGTGATGCAACCATATCCATATCTACGGTGCGCGGATTTTTAATCGCCGCATCAAGAGCTGGTTTTGTGATTTCATGAAAAGTGATTCTCGCGGTGTCTTTTGGCAATTTCAGTACTTCGCAAAGATGCCAAGAAATCGATTCTCCTTCGCGGTCCTCATCAGTCGCAAGCCAAACTTTGTCGGCCGCTGCCACTGCCTTCTTTAGCTCAGCAATAATAGACTTATGCTCCGGATCGATTTCGTAAGTCACGTCAAAAGTCTCTTTATCAACCTTTGTATCTTTTCTAATGTGCCCCACGCTCGCTAGCACTCTAAAATCCGAGCCGAGATATTTCTCGATCGTATGTGCTTTCGCCGGGCTCTCTACTATTACCAAATTTTTAGACATAATATTATCATATCACACCACTGCAAGCATAAGCA